>DATBJJ010000121.1:0-18342 GCA_036556425.1 Vicinamibacterales bacterium | reverse complement strand
GCTGCCGCCGAGCGCCAGCAGCGCCTGCCGCGCGGTCGCCGCCGCCTGACGCACGGCCGTGCCGCCGCGCGTCAACCCGGTGCTGCCGCCGGTGCCGCCCGTGTTCGGACACGTCGCCGTATCTCCATCGACGACGGTCACGCTGTTCGTACGCACGCCCAGTTCTTCCGCCGCCATTTGCGCGATCGCAATCCGCATCCCGGTTCCGACATCCACCTTGCTGGTGAACACCGTCACCGAGCCATCCGCATGGATCGCCAGCGCGCTATCGACCTCTTTCGGGTCGAGCGTGCGCCCTTCGACTTGGCTCAGGGCCGGCCCTTCGACTCCAGGCGCGCCTCGCGCCGGTTGCTGCGCCAGCAGCTGAAATGCGTCGCGCAGCGTGAAGCCGACGACCAGACCGCCGGTCGCTTTGAGCAGCTGTCGGCGCTTCATGGATGTGCGGGCAGTTGGCCCGACGCGCGCAGCACCGCGCGAACGATCCGTGTGTGCGCGCCGCAGCGGCAGAGATTTCCTGCGAGCGCGTCCTTGATCTGAGGAACGGTCGGTTTCGGCGTTCGCGCGAGCAGCGCTTTCACGGAGAGGATCATCCCCGGCGTGCAGTACCCGCACTGCGCCGCCTGCTCCGCGATGAACGCCGCCTGCACCGAATCAGGTTTCTCGGGCGTGCCCACGCCTTCGATCGTGACGATCGCCTTTCCAGCGATGGACTCGACCGGCACGAAGCACGATCGGACGGCCTCGCCGCCGACGAGGACCGTGCAGCTGCCGCACTGCCCGAGCCCGCACCCGATCTTCGCGCCATGCATGCCGCGCGCTCGCAGCGCGTAGAGGAGCGGCTGCTTGGGGTCCCAGCTCTCGAGCTGAGTCGCTCGACCGTTGACGCGGCACCGATACGCAGGCATCGATTGTCAACCGAGGGGCTTCGCCCTCGGGCTCCCCTACTGGCTCGCTCGCACTATTCGGCGCGAAACGGCGCCCGCAAAAAACGCCACAGGTTACATCAGCGCGCGCGATTTCATCTAGCATGTATGACCAATGCGTTGTCAACCTCGCCTGCATCTATTGCTCGCGGCGACGATCGCCGTATCGTTGTCGCTGACAGCAACGGCACAGCCGCCGGTCCGTCCGGCGAGCGCCTCGCCGCCACGATCCGACGCCGACATCCGGCGAATCCTCGTCGAACGCGTCGACACGCACCGGCAGGCCGTCGGCATCGTGGTCGGCCTGATCGACGCATCGGGGCGGCGCATCGTCACCTACGGCAGCGGCGCGAAGGGAGACGCTCGGCCGCTCGACGGCGACAGCGTGTTCGAGATTGGATCGATCACGAAGGTCTTCACGTCTCTGCTGCTTGCGGCTGCGGTCGAGCGTAAAGAGGTGGCAATGACCGATCCGATTCAGCGCTATCTGCCGTCCGGTGTGAAGGCGCCGGAACGGGGCCGGCCGATTACACTCCTCGATCTCGCGACGCAGACATCGGGACTGCCGCGCATGCCCGATAACTTCGCGCCGAAGGACGCCAGTAATCCGTACGCCGACTACTCGTCGGAGCGTCTGTACGAGTTCCTCACGAGCTATCGACTGACGCGCGACCCGGGTGAGCAATACGAGTACTCGAACGTCGGAGTCGGCCTGCTCGGACACCTGCTCGCGCAGCGTGCGGGCATGAGCTACGAGGCGCTGGTAAAGGCGCGAGTGACAGAGCCGCTGGGCATGTCGAGCACCGGTATGACCTTGTCACCGGCGATGCAGGCGCGGCTCGTGCGCGGCCACGATCGATCGCTGCAACCAGCGAAGAACTGGGATCTGGACGCGCTCGCAGGCGCGGGCGGACTGCGATCGACGGCGAACGACATGCTGACGTTCCTCTCCGCCGTTCTCGGCTACACCCCTTCGCCGCTGGCGCCGGCGATCGCGGCGACGCTCGCACCACGCCGTCCTGCCGGACCAGGTATGGAGATCGCCCTCGGATGGCACGTCGTGAGCGGCAAGGGGAAAGGCATTATCTGGCACAACGGCGGCACCGGCGGCTATCGCACTTTCATGGGGTTTGATCCCGAGGCGCGCGCTGGAGTCGTGGTGCTCGCCAACGCGTCGACACCAGCGGGTCCCGACGACATCGGGCGGCACCTGCTCGACCCGGACAGCCCACTGCTCGCGGCCGGCTCGCCTGCGCTCGCGCAGCCGCGAGAGCGAACGGCAATCACGATAGCCAATGAGGCCTTCGATCGTTATGTGGGCCGCTATCAGCTCGCCCCGGCGGCGCTGATCACGATTTCGCGCAACGGCGATCGGTTCTTGGTGCAGCTCACCGGTCAGCCGGCGTTCGACATCTTCGCGGAAGGCGAAAGGGCCTTTTTCCTCAAGGCCGTCGACGCGCAGATCACGTTCGAAACCGATGCGCAAGGGAAGCCGGTCGCGTTGATCCTGCATCAGAACGGCGTCAATCAGCGGGCGCCGAGGATTGAAGGTGAACCGATCGTTCCCAAGGTGATTACGCTGGACGTGAAGGTGCTGGAAACCTACGTCGGACGCTACGACTTCACTCCAGGGATTTCGCTGACGATCACGCGGCAGGATACGCGCCTGTTCGCCCAGCTTACAGGTCAGGGCGCCGCCGAGATCTTCGCGTCCGCTCCGCGCGAGTTCTTCTACAAGATCGTCAACGCGCAGCTCACGTTCGAAGTGGATGCCGAGGGTCGCGCCACGGCCGTCGTGCTGCACCAGGCCGGCCGCGATCAGCGCGCGACGAGGAATTGATGAAAACAGTGTTGAAGCTGATCGTCGTGACCCTGAGCGCGGCCGCGCTCGCACAGTCACCGTCGCCGTCGACGACGCCAGGTCGCTGGTCCGAGCAGCAGGCCAACGATTGGTACAAGGCGCAGCCGTGGCTGGTCGGCGCCAACTACGTACCCGCGAGCGCCATCAACGAGCTCGAGATGTGGCAGGCCGACACGTTCGACCCCAAGCGGATCGACACCGAGCTCGGTTGGGCGGCGGGCATCGGGATGAACACGATGCGCGTGTTCCTCCACGACCTCCTCTGGCAGCAAGACGCCGATGGCTTCAAGAAGCGGCTGCTCGAGTTCCTGAACATCGCCGACAAGCACGGCATCAAGACGATGTTCGTGCTGTTCGACTCGGTGTGGGATCCGAATCCGCAGTTGGGCCGCCAGCGGGCGCCCAAACCCGGCGTCCACAACTCGGGTTGGCTCCAGAGTCCTGGCGCCAAGGCGTTGCAGGACCAGAAGGAGTCCGCGCGCCTTGAAGCCTACGTCAAGGGCGTCGTCGGCTTCTTGGCGAAGGACGCTCGCGTTCTCGCGTGGGACGTGTGGAACGAGCCGGACAACATGAACGGATCCAGCTACCGCGCGCAGGAGCCGGCGAACAAGGTGGAGCTCGTGTTGAAGCTCCTGCCGCAGGCGTTCGCGTGGGCGCGCAGCGCGCGACCGCAGCAGCCGCTGACGAGCGGCGTATGGCAGGGGGACTGGTCGACTGAAGAGAAGATGAGCGAGACGGCCAGACGGCAGATTGTTCTCTCGGACGTCGTGTCGTTCCACAACTACGACAAGGCCGACGAGTTCGAAAGGCGTATTCAGTGGCTCACGCGCTATCGGCGACCGCTGCTCTGCACCGAGTACATGGCGCGCGGGAACGGCAGCACGTTCGAGGGTTCGCTCCCGGTCGCGAAGAAGTACAACATCGCGGCCTACAACTGGGGCCTGGTCATCGGCAAGGCGCAAACCCACCTGCCATGGGATTCATGGAAGCGGCCCTACACCGACCGCGAGCCTCCGGTCTGGTTCCACGAAGTCTTCAGGGCCGACGGCTCCCCGTATCGCGCCGATGAAGTTGCGTTGATCCGCAAGCTGACGGCACGATGAGACCGTTGAAAGGACAAGAACACGACTGCACCCGTCAACGTGCGTGGGCGTCGCGCGACAGCCGCGCCATCGCGCGAAGCAGACGCTGGCGCTCTTCTTCGTAGTCGTTCCCGTTCTCGGAAAACCCGATCTCCGTCGCGACGGCATCCGAGAACACCCGCGGCACGAGCCTGGCGAGCGCGCCCGCGACCTCCCGATCGAGCCCGAGCCGGCGCGCCATCGTCAGCAGCGCGTGGTCCTGGAGTCCCCGGCGCAGGTTGGCCATCTGAATCGTGGAGATCGGCCCGGCGATGCCGCGATCCTGATCGGGATGCAGCCGCTCCTCGCCCGGATACACGAGCACGCCGTCGCCGTTTATGAAGCCGTTGTCGTCCTTCCCCTCGGATCGGTTGTCGAACGTGATGGGATTCCCCCAGACGTCCTGGTCGCGATCGCCGAACTTCTTCTGATTGTTGTGCCGCCAGTGCACGCCATGCCAGTAGAAGTAGCCATCCGCGTCGTGTTTGAACGCGGCCCATCCAACGACGCGCGCGTCGGTCGCGGGGCTGTCGATGACGATCGAGCCGCCCGCCGGACGTCCACCGTTGTAGAACCAGTAGGACTTTCCGGCCGCGCGCTCGCGCGCCGCGCGGTCGATGTCGTAATGCAGCGGCCCCGCGCACCAGATGTCGATCGCAGTCGCGAGCTCGGGGGCGTAGCCGCGCGTCACGAGCGTGCGCAGTCCGCGCCCCTTTCCGGGGTTGGCCTTCAAGCGCTCGGCGAGCGCGACGATCTCGGGAAACCGCGGCGGGCGCGGCTCGTCGGGCATGTAGAGAAACGTGAGCGCGTGGGGAAGGTTCCGGTCGACGAACTCCATCCATTCGTCGGCCGTTGTCCACACGGCCTCGAGGGACGCGAAATCCTTCCCCGGTCCGTAGAACGTGCGCGGGACGATGCGGTTCGGGACGCCTTCGCCAGGGCCCTCGTATCCATGATCGCGCGTGAAGTCGCGCCCCGTCAGGCGGTCGAGCGCCGCCCGCGCGCGCGCCGGATCGTACGCGTGGACGAACTCCACGCGATGGCGCTTCGCAAAGCGATGATACGCGGGATCGAGGTTGCGCCCGTGGTAGCGCTCCGGCTGATCCCCTTGGTAGTACACCATCGCGGGCAGGGTGTTCTCGTCGGGCAGCTGCACGTCGACGACGTCGAGTTCGATCGGAATCCGCCGGGTGCCGCCGCGCGCCGAGATCACGACCTCTCCACGATACGAGCCGGCCGCGATCGCACGAGGCACGTAGATGTCGAACCAGATCGCCTGATTCTGGTTCGCGTCGACGCGAATCGGAAACCCGCCGCGGCCGGGCCTGGCGTTCTCGGGCACCAGTTGAACGGGCATCCAGCCAAGCGCATCCCTCGGCGCCGTCGGAGACTCCGGCCGGAAGACCCACGTCGCACGGCTCGCACGAGTCACCGACATGTAGTGCTCGCTGAACACCTGGATCGGACGGTCGCGGTACTCGGTGGGATCGATCGTTGGCGCACGATACGCGATCGTGCCGCCGCGCCGCGACAGAATGGGAAGCGCCGCCGACAGCCCGTCGAGCCCGGACGGACCGGCTTCGACGACGATCTGGAACGCGATCACCTCGTTGCGGGCGGCGACGAGCCGAATCGTACGACCATCCCACACCGCATTGCGCAGACGGTCGGGATGCGCCCGCGCGTCGCTCTTCACTTTTACGCCGTCGTGCACGGCCCAGACCGCGAATGGCGTCCGCAGCGTCGGACTCTGTGCGAACAGGAGCACGCCGGTCAGGGCGCCGACGCTCGCGCCGAGCGATGATCTGATCATGCGTCCTCTGCGAGGACTGTTTGCCTTGCGCGTTGTACGCCGCCTCGCGCGACCGGTCAACAGGAATCGAAAGCTAACGAAAACGATCGAGGGCTGCGTCACGTACCTCTTCCATAATGACCTTTCGTTCCTGTTGACACAGTCGCGGGAGGCATTCAGCGCAAAAGTCCTGATAGAGCACGGCGAGGGCGGCCCTGTTCGATCGGGCACAGACGGCTCACCGATCAATCCGGTAGCGTATTCTCGCTAAGTGGACGGAGACCGACCGAGTTCGGCGCGTGATGCGCCAGAAAAGAGACAGAGCACATGCACCCCCACACCGAAGTAGTCACGCGACTGTTCACGGCCCTGCAGAAGCACGATCACGAAGCCATGGCGAGTTGCTACGACGACGACGCGACGTTCAAAGACATCGCGTTCGAGATCAGCGGAAAGAAACGCATCCACGCGATGTGGCACATGATCTGCGAAGGTGACATCCGCTCCAGCTTCGACATCGTCAAGGTCGACGACCGTATGGCCGTCGTCAAGGTCGTGGATGACTACACCTTCAGATCCAGCGGCCGGAAGGTCCACAACGTAATTGAGTCGCGATTTCTGCTGAAGAACGGATCGATCGTGGACCAACAGGATACGTGCAACGCTCAGGAGTGGGCAGGGATGGCCCTGGGCGGCGTGAGTGGCTTTCTATCCGGGCGGCTGGACTTCTTGCGACGTGCCAAAGCTCGCAAAACTCTCGACGCATTCATCGACAAGCATGCTGAATACAAGCGGCAGTCGTGAAGGATGCAGCCACTTCGTGAGAGCGAGATCGATTCGACGCCGAAACTGCTCCCACGATTGAGACTGTCAACATTTCCTGCATCAGTTCGTCGATGTGTGTATCCGCAGGGCGACGACCCGCGGGTCGCTCGTGGTCTCGGGCTTCCATAGTACGAGCTCGACGTAGAACGCGTACTCGTACGGATTGATGCACACGACATCCTCGCCGCAATTGATGGCTCGCTCTGATTGTTGAGCGGCCGCTGCCGGAAGGAATCCGAACGTGTTGACCGACGCCATGGAGGAGACCGCGCCGTCGGACACGCGCACCCGCTTCAGCGTCGCTGACGCATAGGACGCATCGTCGGGCTTCCGGAACGTCATGGTGAGTTTGAGATGGTCGAGCTCGAGAAGGGGGCCAGTGTTCCACAGCGAAGGAAGGAAACTCACCGGAAAGCGGAGGACCGCCACCGATCCAGCCGGTGCCGTGAGTTTGATGCCGACGCCGCCGGCGTTGTCGAACGCAACGATGGACGTGCTGGACTCGTCGGCGATGCCGGTGGCGCCGGCGCTCGACCATGCGGCCGCCCCCGAGAATGACTGTGCGCCGGCCGGCTGAGCGCTGAGAAGGAGCAACAGCGCGGCCGCACTCGAGGCGAGGACGGTTCGTGGGCGGCGCAGATGGTTGTCCATGGAATCCTCCAATCAAAACTCGTTGAATCGCGCCGCGCGCGGTGTTTTCTGCAGATAGTGTTCGGTTCCGTAGATGAAGAAGGTCTCGAGGTTGGGATCGCGGTTGGGCACGATGTAGGCGCCGCCGCCGAAGCGGAACATCGCGCCGTTGATGCGGTCCACGTGCATGTTCTTGAAGCTGTCGCGCGCGGCCTCGGTGCCCGCGCGCACGAGACAGAGAAACGCCATGCATTGCCGTCCATCCGGGAGCCACCGCGTCACGCCGGACGCCGCGCCGAACACAACCCGCCACAACTGGACCTCGCTGTTCGGTCCGTCTTCGATCTGCAGTCCTTCGAAGGCCAGCAGGTACAACTGTCCATCGGCCTGCGTCACGAAGTTCGCGCTCTGAACGTCGGCCTGGGGCGGAAAGTCATGAAGCTGACCATCCTCGTACATCGACACCAGGTGTGGACAGGACGACTCGCTCAGCGGGTCGTCGTCCTGCTCGACCCGCTTGACGCATCCGGCGTAGAACACGCGGCCGACATCCGCCGAGGCTTGCTGCGTTGCGGTCCGTGCACCCGCGCACTCGCGCGGCACGAGCGCGTTGAGCGGAGGTATCAGCGCGCCCCCCGTCGGCCGGGCGGGTCTGACGTGGCTCAGCGACACGTAGCCGGTGCACGGATCGGCGGGAATGGCATAGAGGCTGAGGCGATTGCCGTCGGGCACCATCACCAGGTACCCGTTGCGAAGCGCCGGCGGCGTCCAGGCTTCGCTTAGTTTCGCGATCGCCGCCCACCCGGATCCCTGCCCGCGTCTCGCCATGAGCAGTCGCGGCCGCGGAGTGGGCTCCGTGACGTCGTAGACGACGACCTGGCTGGTCTGGCCAGACGGTGGAATGTTCCTGTCACCGTGCTCGGGACACTGCGGATCCCAGCCCGATCGAGTGCAGGGCAGCGCTACGAATTCGGCGACCGCGACGACGTAGTTGCCGATCGCCTGGATGCCTCCGGCGTGATCGAGTCTGCGCCCCGCCGGAATGCCGTCCCAATCACGGGGATCGCCGGGATCGAATCCGTCGTAGACGCCCGCGTTGCTGCCGGCGATCACCGCGTCGAGCGGCGAACCGTCCTGCGTGGTCGTCGGAAACATACCGTCCTGGATCGTCACGTCGAACGTGTTGCCGCCGAAGCGCTGCCCGCGGGTGCTGGTCTTCGTTCCCAGCCTGGTGAAGAACACATTGTTGAATTCCGGATCGGCATCGTGGTTGACCGAGCTCGTCCACGCGATGTCGTAGACGGCGCGGTTGTAGGTTCTGGCGATGCCCTGGAAGTGGTACTTCTCGCCCCAACCCGCATATCGATAGTTCATCCCCCGAATCAACGTGTGTGGATCGGGCGAGATGGCGAGCACACCTTCGTCGCGGATGCGCGCGAACGCCGCCTCGATGCCCCGCGGCCGCGGCGTCGCGTCCAGCTCGCGCGTCAGCGCGATCGTTCCACCGCACCCGACGGAGTTGGCATAACACCCGGCGTGCAGCTCCAGAGACATGTCATAGGGGACGACATAGTTGATCTGCGATCCTCGACCGGCGCAGTTGTCGTCGTTCGAAGCGACCTCGGTCGTCGTGTTCGCCACGAACAGGCGAAGGACCGTGTTTCGCTCGAAGCTCGCCTCCCACATGCCGCACGTGCCGATACGAAGGCTGGTTCCAGCCTGAAAGACTCCGAGCTGGAAACGCGCGTAGTTGGCAGTCGCATTGACGGTAGGCGCCGTTACCGGCCCGTACCTGCCGACGATGTGGGAGATGAACAGGTCCGCCTGCGGCATCTCCTGTGTCACCGTGGCGGCTTCGATCGCGCCACAGATCATCGCTCCGGCGAGAAGCACTCGTAGTCCAGTCATGATGCGTGCTCCTTTGCTGGCTCAACGGACGTACTCGTCCGACCACCGGAAGAACTTGTCGTCGGGCGCCTGGTTCCACCACGCGGCGAATCGGTCGCCCGTGCGAGGTGGCAGTTCGTCCACCAAGAACTCGTACCGCAGGGCGACGACGTTCATGTAGGGAGTGAAGTGACCGATCACTACCTTGCGAACGTCGGCGTAATATGGCTGCCCGCCGGACCCGCGCAGCGCGGCCCACGGCAACGATCCGCTGCGGCTGTAGCGCCAGCCATAGCCGCTCGTCTGCACGATGTCGTCGCAGCCGTCGCCGTCGAAGTCGCCGATGACCAGCGAGTTGACGTTCGATGCGAGCGCGTTATTGAGGAGTTGCGTCGTCGGCCAGCCCGGCTTCCACCACCGCCAGCCGCCGTTCTCGATCAGGAAGACATCGTCGCCGCCGTCGCCGTCGAAGTCACCAACCCTCAGCGCCGACGGATCTACGACTGCGTCGCGAACCAGCGACCACGTCCCCCCCAGATCCGGCGACAAGTACCACTGAGAGCCGACGATGTAGAGGAGGTCTGTCCGGCCGTTGCCGTTGAAGTCGCCGAACACTGAGTTCGAGAACGCGAGCCCGTCGTACGCCGGCCGCGCAACTGGCGGCGTCGTGCCGCCGGACGAGACTCCCCACTGCGTACCGTCGGTGACGAGAACATCGGTCTTGAGGTCGGCGTCGAAGCGGCCGAACCGCAGCGAGCCAACGAGCAGGGTCGAGGCCTGGAGAAAACGCCATTCGGTCAGCCCCGCGCTCGAGTACCACCACCCGGTCCCGTTCGCGAGGAACACGTCGTCGCGGCCATCGCCGTCGAAGTCGCCGACGGCCAAATTGCCCGTCGTGTCGGTATCGTAGGTGTTCGGGCCGACCACGAGGTGACAGAGGTCTTCGTCATAGTAGCTGCTGTAGTCGTCGACAACGAAGCAGTCGGGACTCTTGAGTCGTACCGCCTCGCCCTGATTGGCGTGGACGAGGACGTTGTCGTGGAAGAACGCGCCGTTGGTCGGCGTCCCTCGAAGCATGAACGCCGGGCGCGTCTCGCCGTAGTAGTGCTGGTCTCCGCGGAACGTGTTGAACGCGATATCGAACGTTTCTCCGGCCACGCCGCCATAGCCGCCATCGGATCCATGCACGTCGAAATGCTGATTCCAGTACGCGAACGTGCCCTGGGTGTAGCCGCCTTCGAGCACGTAGTTGTAGCGCGCGATGTATCCGGTGTACGGCGCGCCGTTGCTGGCGATCGCGTGCCGGTTGTGATCGAACAGGTTGGCTTCAATCACGGCGTAGCCGCCGCTGTTGACCGTCACGCCGTAGCCGAGGCCGTCGCGCGAGTTGTGATGGATGAAGTTGCGCGAGACGCGCACCAGTCCGGCTCGATCGACGCCGACGAGCGGTGTGTCCGCCGCGACCTCTTCGACGGTCGTCGCGTACACCTGGCCGTTGACGCTGAACGCTTCCTTCGTCCAGAACCAGGCGTTGACGTTCTCGATGACGACGTTGCCGCCGAGCCCCAGCACCGAGTTCTGGGTGATCCTGACGCCGCTGACGCGGCCTTGTGAGCCGCTCGTGCTGCCGTTGGACGGTCCACGGAAGCGGAACCCCTCGAGGCGGACGTCATGTCCGCGGACGTCGAACAGGGAGAAGGCCTCGTCTTCGCCGCCGTCCACGTTCGTCACCGAATTCGTATAGATGATGCCGCCCTGGTCGAGGCCGCGCCTGGTGCTCTTGATCTGGATGCACGATCGGATGGGGATCTCGAGGAAGTTGCTCAAGTCGATCTCGCCGGGGACCAGGATCGTGCCGCTGAAGTCGGAGTAGAGGGTGCTGACGAGGTCCCACGCGGAGGTCACGGTTTTCGTGGCGCTCGCGCTCAAGTACTCGAAGCGCCGTTCCCAGTTCCCGAGGCCGTTCGTCGAGTAGTCGGTGAGCCAGCCGCCGCAATCGATGCGGACCGCGAGATCGGCGCGATGGTCGCCGTCGTAGTCGGCCGGCACGGCGCGCGCGGTGATCCCCCCGGCCTGGTCGATCGTTCGATCGATCTGTCCGAATCCGTTGCCTGAAGAGTAGTCGATGCGCCACTGGCCGCCGTCGTCCTTGACGGCGAGATCCGCGCGGCCGTCGCCGTCGAAGTCGGCGGGCACGGCATGGGCGGCGGCACCGCCGAATCCCGTGTGCGTGGCATCAGTGAAGCCGAAGCCGTTGGCGGCATAGTCAATCCGCCACCGGCCGGTGGCGTCCTTGGTTGCGATGTCGGCCTTGCCGTCGCTGTCGTAGTCGGCGGGCGCAGGTTCGGTCGTTCCGCCGTAGCCGAAGTACGACGCGTCCCACGCGCCGAAGCCTCCCAGGGCGAAATCGATCTGCCACGAGCCGTCGCGATCCTTCTGCGCGAGATCGGCCCGCCCGTCGCCGTCGTAGTCGGCTGGAACCGGGACGGCATAGCGGCTGCCCGGCAGCCACACTTCGCGCTGCCAACCCAGGAAGCCCCCCTTGGAGTAGTCGATTCGCCAAAATCCGGTTTCGTCGTCCCTGACCGCGAGGTCGGCTTTGCCGTCGCCGTCGTAGTCGGCCGGTATCGGAATCGACCACGGGCCGCCACGTGACGGTACGCTGAGATCCCAGCTGCCGAATCCGTTCGCGGCGTAGTCGATTTTCCAGGTGCCGCTGTCCAGCTTCAGCGAGAGGTCGGCTCGCCCATCACCGTCATAATCTGCCGGAACGACGCCGTAATAGGCGGCTTTCAGCAGCGGGAATCCGATCCGCGTTTCGGGAACGATGTCGCGAATGGGGAACTGCGTCGCCCTAGTCTCGGCGATCGACGCTGCTGCG
Source organism: Vicinamibacterales bacterium (assembly GCA_036556425.1). GTDB lineage: Bacteria > Acidobacteriota > Vicinamibacteria > Vicinamibacterales > 2-12-FULL-66-21 > DATBJJ01. Next base: position 6,422 of record DATBJJ010000121.1, on the reverse strand, counting down.
AGCGCTGCTGCTCCGAGAACGCTGAAGATACGCCTTCGATGCATGAGGGCCTCTTTTCGAAGGGCGACGCGCGCGGGCGTTGCTCTCGTGGCCTTCTACAGGATGGCGAGCGCGAGGTTACAGGTCAGCGTGCGCCGCCGACCGCGGCGAGGAGATGCTTGATTTCGGCGTCGACTTCGTCCGGCGAGGAGACGGTTTCGGCCACTTCATCGCGCAGCAGGCGGCGATAACGGTCTTTCAGGCGGTGCGCCGCAACCTTGATGGCGCCTTCGGTGGTCTCGAGGTCCCGGGCGAGGTCGGCATAGGGCCGTTCCGTTGTTCCCTCGGTCAGGAGCGGACTCAGGCTGGCGAACAGCCGGGCCTTGCCAGCCAGCTCGTATTCTTTCTTGCATCGCGTGAACACGCGATCGAGCAGCGTCAGCGCCCATCGGCGGTCGAAGGCGCGTTCGGGGGTTTCCTCGTCGCGCGGCTCGATCGCATAGCGTCCTTCGGCGGTCTCGAGCTCCAACCCGTAATAAACCGACGCGCCGCCCCGCTTGAGCGCGGTGCCCCGGTGATGTTCGTTGATCACGTAGTGCTGAAGCGACGTCAGGAGGAACGATCGGAAGCGGCCGCGCCCTGGATCGGCGCTGTGAATCGCTCCTCGCTCCAGGAACACGGCGAAGAAGCCCTGCGTGAGATCTTCGGCATCCTGCGGCGCGTGGCCGCGGCGGCGGAGGAACACATAGAGCGGGTACCAGTAAGCGGTACAGAGCATCGACAACGCCTCGCGGGCAGTTGTCGATGAGCCACTCGAGGCCGCCAGCACCAGGCTCCATCGGGTCGTCGAGAAGCGATCACGGTCTTTCATATTACGAGGGGCTTCGCCCCTCGGACTCCCCGACACGCTCTCTCGCGCGCCGCTCCGCCGGCGCGCTCCGTTCGCGTGGCTCACTCGCTGCCGCTCGTTCGCTCATCTCCGTAACCTTCGAGTCCGAAAGCGGTAATGCATTATGCTGCCAACCGCGTCGTCCCAGACCATGCCGATGGAGCCACTTTGCCAGACGTGCGGCGCGCCGCTCGCGCCCGCAGACGACGGCCGGCTTCGCTGTCCGGCGTGCCTGTTGTTGATCGGGTTGAGCGATCCGGCTCCCGATCTCGTCGACGACGTCCCGCCCCGCGCGGCCTCGACTGAAATCGACATCGGACCCTACCGGGTGTTGCGGAGGCTCGGGGAAGGCGGCATGGGCGAGGTGTTTCTCGCCGAGCAGCAGCATCCGATCCGCCGCACGGTTGCTGTCAAGGTGTTGAAGCCGGGCGCCATCGACCGGCAGGGGGCGGCGCGCTTCGAGTTCGAGCGGCAAGCGCTCGCGATCCTGAACCATCAAGCGATCGCCAAGGTTTTCGACGCCGGGTTCGCTGACGGCGGTCGGCCGTACCTGGCAATGGAATACGTTCCGGGGGCTTGGCTGACGAAGTTTGCCGACGATGAACGCCTGGACATCGACGAGCGTCTGGTGCTGTTCGCCGAAGTGTGCGACGGCGTCCATCACGCGCACCAGAAGGGCATCATCCACCGCGACCTCAAACCATCGAACATCCTTGCGATGCGTCAGGACGATCGCATCGTTGTCAAAATCATCGACTTCGGAATCGCCAAAGTCCTCGGCCCGAAGCTCACCGACGATTCCCTGTACACGCAACAGGGGGTCGTGCTCGGGACGCCGGAGTACATGAGTCCGGAACAAGCGGGATTCTCGGTCGCGCAAGTGGACGCGCGCACGGACCTCTACGCGCTCGGGCTCATCCTCTATGAACTGCTCAGCGGCGTGCTGCCGTTCGATCGAGAACAGCTCCGCGAGGTAGGCCTCGCGGGTCTTTACAAGGTCATACGGCACGACGAACCGCCCCGACTCTCCGCACGCGTTCAGTCGCTCGGTGAGCGTGTCGAAGGCGTCGCGCGACAGCGGCGCACGGATCCACGGTCGCTCGTCCGCCGCCTGCGCGGCGATCTGGAGTGGATCACGACGCGCGCGCTGGAGAAGGATCCCGCCAGGCGCTACGCGTCGGCGTCCGAGCTTGCCGCGGACGTGCGGCGCCACCTCGCAAACGAAGCCATCATTGCCGGACCGCCGAGCGCAACCTACCGGTTGAGGAAGGCCGTGCACCGACACCGCGCGGCGTTTGCGGCCGCGGCGCTGGTATTCATCGCCGTCACCGTCGGAGCGATCGTCGCGGCCACGCAGTGGCTTCGCGCGGAGCGGGCGCGAGCCGACGGACGTCGTCAACTCGTCGCGTCGCTGGTCGCGACAGGTGTAAAGAAAATCGAAGATCACGACACGGCTGCCGGACTCGTCTGGCTGGTGCGTGCGCTCGCGCTCGAAGAAGAGGCGTCGCGCATCGAATCCCACAGGGCGCGAATTGCGTACGCGCTCGCCGGGATGCCCCGGCTGGTCCGGCTGTGGCGGCACGAATCCGGCGTCGCCGCGATCGCGATGACGAGCGACGGATTGGTGGCGAGCGGATCGTGGGACGGGGTGGTGCGTCTGTGGAGTCTGCCAACGAGCGAGCAGATCGGCACCGATCTGAAACGGGGAGCGGACATCTCGTCGGTGAGCTTCAGTCCTGACGGAGCCAGGCTCGCCGCAGCCAGCCTCGACGGATCGGTCGTGGTGTGGGCGCTTCCCGAACGGCGGGTCGTCATCGAGGCACATCACGGCGCCGGCGAAGCCGATGCCGCATTCTCGCCGGATGGATCGCACCTGGCGACCGGCGGGATGGATGGCGTCGTCCGGCTGTGGCGCGTCGACAGCGGGCGCGTCGAGAGCGAGCTTCATGCGAACGGGCCGACCGGGAAGCTGGTATTCAGTCCGGATGGTGGACGTCTCGCGGTTCCGGTCCTGACTCAAGGCGTTCGCATCTTTGATCTCAATCGACCGGATCTCAATCGACCGGATCTCAATCCACCGAATTCGAATCCACCGCGGCGGTTCATTCCCTGTTCCCAGACCAGCAGCCTCCACGTCGTGGCCTTTACACCGTCGCGCGGCATCGCCGTGCCATGCGGCCCGGTGCAATTGTGGAATGTCGAGACGGGCGAACGCATCGGCCCGTCGATGGAGAGCGGACAGCCCGCGCTGAGCGCTCGGATCAGTTCGGACGGAACGCGGCTCGTCGTGTCCGGCAACGACGCGAGCGTTCGGCTCTACGACGTGGCCACCGGAAATGCGGCGGCGCCACCGCTCGTGAGCAACAGCATCGGCGGATCCGCGCGATTCAGCGCGGACGGCCAGCGCGTCGTCAGTTGCGCGACCGGAGGAGAGGTGCAGGTGTGGACGGCCAGAGGCGAACGCGCGTCTCCACTTCTTCCTCACGGTGGTGCATGCGTGGTCGCGATGTTCGGGCAGAGTGACCGTCTTCTGGTCACCGCATCGACCGACGGCTTCGTGCGCGTCTGGGACCTTGCGTCGATGGAGACACCGTTGCCACTCGTCGATGCGGCGGACACGGTCGACCAGGCCGTGTTCTCACCTGACGGTAAACGTCTGGCCACTGGAGCGGGCCTCTATACCGGTCCCGGCCACGGACAGGTGCGCGTGTGGGACCGCGCGACCGGCGCGCCGGTGACGCCGCCGATGGATGCGGGCGGAAGACCCTGGTCCGTTGTCTTCTCGCCTGATGGATCGCTCGTCGCCGTCGGGACCGCCGGGGTCGCGTCGTCGTCGACACGAGTGTGGAACGCGAAGACCGGCGAACCCGTGACCGATCCGGCGGGCGACGGTCAGATTCGGCATCAGACCTTCTCGCCCGACGGAACGATTGTCGCGGCGACCGTCGATCGAAGCTCGCTCGGCCTGCCTGGGCAGGTGCTCGTTCGCCGCGTCGCGACCGGCGAGCGGTTGTATCCACCACTCGACGCGCCGGGCAGTCCCACCGCGATCGGGATCAGCGCCGACGGCCGGCGGCTGCTCGCGGCGAGCGACAATCCGGTCGGGCTACAGCTCTGGGATCTTCAATCCGGCCGCCGCGTAGCGGTCGCGAATCATCCGAGCGGCGTGAGGTACGCGTTCTTCATGCGCGACGGCCGCATCTTCTCGATCGGCGGGGATCAGCGCGGCCGCATGTGGTCCGCGAATCTCGAGCCGTTGGGCGTGTCGACCACGTACGGTGGAAGCATGAACAAAGGAGAGCTGAGTCCCGACGGATACCGCGTCGTGGCCTCGGCGGAGTCGGGTGAGATCAGAATCCACGATCTCAGATCCCCCGATTCTCCACTCGGCGTGATGAAGCATCAGGGTCTGGTGTACGAGACGAGGTTCAGCCCCGACGGACGCTGGATCGCCACGGCGGGCTTCGACCAGACCGCGCGGCTCTGGGATGGATGGACCGGCGCGGCGATCACGCCTCCTCTCAGGAATCGAAGTCTGGTGTGGCACGCCATGTTCGCACCCGGGAGCGACGCGTGGTCGTACGCCGGATTCGGCGCGTTCATCCAGCCGCTGCGCTCGGAGCCGAGGCCTGCCGACGTGCTGACGCTGCTCGCGGAGCTGCACGCCGGCCGCACGGTCAGCACCGCAGGGCAAGAGATCCCTCTCGTGCCCGACGATCTGTTCGATCGCTGGCGGCGTTTTCATTCGAAGCCGCCGCCGTTCGAGGACGCGCCTCTTCATTGGCTGCGCGCGCGTGCCTACGACTCGAGCTCGACGAAGAACTGGCGCGGAGTGATTGAGGCGCTGGAACAGGCGCGCCGGCGCGGCCCGCTGCCGTGGGCGGACACGATGCGGCTGTTGAACGCGTATGGCGCCGTCGGCAACTGGCAAGCGGCGCGTGCGTTGATTCGCGAGCTCGGAGCGCCGCTGCATTCAGCGCCCGAACTGGCTCACGTCGAGGCCATCGCGAGCGTGCATCTGGGCGAGAGCGCGAGGGCCACGGAGCTGTGCAGGACTCTCATCGACCAGCACGCCGCCACGCGCAATCCCGATCTGGCAGCGACGGTTGTCCGTGTCTGTCTTCTCACCGCGTCTCGTGAGCAGCTTCCGTGGGCGACGCTCGCCGATCTCGCGAGCCGCGCGCCAGTCGTCACCGGCGACTATATGCGTCGGTGCGGACTGATGGGTGCGGCGCTCGTCGCCGCAGGAAGGCTCGGCGAAGGTTCGAAGCTGCTGACGGAGGCCTGCTCTCAGGACGGCGGGCTCGTGAACGCGCACACGCTCGTGTTTGCCCTTGAGGGTGCGCGTCGGAGCGGCAATGCGCGCGATGCATCACGATGGTCGGCGGAGCTCTCGACAGCGATGTCGGCATCGAGCCGGTGGCGCGCGCGCATCATGCGAAAGCCGCTCGGCGTCTGGGAAGTCGCCGAAATCGAGGCACTCCAGCGTTCGCGGAGGGATTGATCTTCACGAAGGAATGGCGCGGATAGGTTTGCGCGAGCCCTCCTCAATTAGATTTGGTGCGAAAGGAGAGATTCGAACTCTCACGGTATTGCTACTGCCAGCCCCTCAAGCTGAAACGAACGAGCGAAAAGCGCGGCCGGGTCCTGCAGTTCTTTGCACAACATTGCACAAGGCGTGATTGAAAACGGAGAGTCAACGGCCCGCCCGCCGCGTCAGCGCTGCTCCATTACCCGCGCGTACGCCAGTACCCAGGACGACGGCTCGTGTGCGCCACAGCAACGACGTGAATATCGTGGTCCCGTACTCGGTAGACGATCTTGTAGGGAAATCGAGTGACGCGAAGCTGGCGATGCGGAAAGCGTCCCGTTCGAGGCGTGCCGACCTCGGGGTGCGAGCGAATCAAGTCGATGGCTCGCACGATTGCGTTGTAGAAATCACCGCCTAGCCCGCGTCGGCGATTCTCGTACCAGCGAATGGCTTCGGCCAGTTCCTCAGCCGCAGGGGCGCTGAATTGAAACCGCTTCACCGACCGAGGATGTCCTTCTCGATTCGCCGCCTGACCTGCTCCCAGGATTCAAGCGTCGCGTCGCCGGCCTCAATGGCGGCGATCCGTCGCTCGATTTCGGCGGTCCACGCGTCTTCGGCGTCGGGATCCGCAGGGCCCTCCAGACTCGCGAGCAGTTCGGCGGCCAACTCCGCGCGGGCTTCATCGTCGAGACGCAACGCATCGGCGAGGACTGAGGTCAGAGGCTTCATCCCATTAGATCTTACGCTCCGGCTGGCCGGCTCACAAGCCTCGGCGCCAAGCTTCGCGAGTGACAAAGTTGACCTTGTCGAAACCAGAGAAGTAGTCGCGTGCCCCGTCCTTACGGAGACCAAGCATTGATCGTGCGCTACCCGTTGGCGAGCTCCGCGGGATTCAGATCCTCGCAATGTCGCCGTGCCGCTATATGGCTCCCCGGTTCGAGCGGATACCTGCCGCGCACCGCGCGTCACGCAGTATTGCATTCGCCTCTCGGACGGCCACCGCGAACTGCAGTCGACGGTCCC
>DATBJJ010000120.1:0-80539 GCA_036556425.1 Vicinamibacterales bacterium | reverse complement strand
TTCGCGCGGTCGCGCGAATGGAAAACGGCTCCTTGACGGTGGACGAGCCGATGCGGCGCGCGCTCGCGGCGCTGCTCGACGACCCGGCCACCAACATGTTTGCCGTCGCCGTCGTCGCGCGATGGGCGAACGAGGGCGCGCTCGCGACGAGCGCGGCCAATCTCGCAGCCAAGCTTGGGGGTGAGCTCGCGTCCACGAGCGCGACCGACCAACGCCGCGCCGACATCGCGTCGAGCCTGCTCACCGTTCCGACGACCCGCACTCACACGCTCTCGGCCATCGAGAGCATCCTGGCAAGTCCGGACGCGTCGCCGTCGCTCAAGACGAGCCTCGTTGCCGCGCTCGGCGACAACCCGAGCTCCGACGCGAATGCGGTGTTGATCGGCGTGCTCGCGAGGACGCGATCGACGCCCGTGTTCGATCAGATCGTCAGGCGCCCGGAATCGACGACCGCGCTGCTTGCGGCGCTGGAGGCCGGGAAGATCACGGCAGCTAATCTCGGTCCGGCGAACGTCTCACGGCTGCGGACGCATCCGAATCGAGACGTCGCGCGGCGCGCGGCGGCGCTCCTCGACAAGCTCAATCCCGCGTCGAAGCAGAAGAGCGACGTCATCGCGGCGCTGACGCCCGAAGTCGAGAAGCCGGGCGACGCCGCGAAAGGGAAGGCGCTCTTCACGGGCACGTGCTCGAGCTGCCACAAGCTCGGCGACGTGGGCAAGAGCGAGGTCGGCCCGCCGCTCAACGGCATGGGGTCCCACGGGCGCGCGGCGCTCCTCGCGCAGATCATCGATCCGAATCGCGAAGTCGATCCGAGCTACTGGCTCTGGAACGTGACGACGAAGAAGGGGGAGACGCTCTCCGGCGCGGTCGCGGCCGAGAACGCGACGAGCCTCACGCTGCGCAGCCCGAGCGGCGACGTCGAGATCAAGAAAGAGGAGATCGCGTCGCGCGAGAACACACGGCTCTCCGTCATGCCGGAGGGGCTCGAGAACCTGGGCGCCGAAGCGCTTCGCGACATCCTGACCTTCATCGAAGGGGACTCGGGCAGGTTCCGCGTCGCGGATCTGCGGAGCGCGTACAACGCGGACAGCCGGCGCGGCCTGCGGCGCGAAGATGAACGCGACGAGACCGTGACGCTGCACCGGTTCGGCGACGTGACCGTCGCGGGCGTTCCGTTCTTCGTCATGGATCCCGCGCGGGCGCCGAACGGCATGAACTTCGTGGCGTTGAAGGGCGGTCCGGGAACCGGCAACCTCTCCGACGATCTTCCGCAGCGCGTAGAGATTCCGGTGGGCTCGGTCGCCGCAAGCGTGCACGTTCTCGGCGGCGTCGGCGGATGGGCGTGGCCCGTCGGCGGCGATCGCACGCGCGGCATGCCGGCGATGAAGCTCATCGCCCAGTTCGCGGACGGCACCAGCGAGGAGCACGTGCTCAAGAACGGCGAGCACATCGCCGACGCGTTCACGCGCGCGAGCGTGCCGCTCAGCGTCGACGCGGGCGACTTCACACGGCGCGGTCAGGTGCGATACTTCGCGCTGAATCTCGGGAAGCGCGCCGCGGTGTCGAAGATCGTCCTCGAGAGCTACGACAACGACATCGTGCCGTGCACGCTCGCGATCACGCTGAGCAGCGAGCCGGCCGCCGGCGTCCAGACCGCTCCGGCAACCGGACCGAAGGAGGGCGGGCGCGGCGACAGCCCGCTGCCGGAATCGAAGCCGATCGTGTGGGCGCCGGGCAAACGAAAAGTGCTCATCATTGCGGGCGGCAGCTCGCACAACTTCGGAAAGTTCTTCGGCGAGACGGATGGCGCGACGCTCAGCGCCGCCGGTTTCAGCGTGAACTACACCGAGGATCGCGATCAGGCGGCGATGGAGCTTCCGAACGCCGACGTCGCGGTCATCAGCGTCAATCGCCAGTTCTTCGATACGCCGGCGTATCGAAAAGCGCTGTTCGATTTCGCCGCCGCGGGCAAGGGCATCGTCATGCTCCACCCGGGGACGTGGTACGGCTTTCCAGACTGGCCCGAGCTGAACGCCACGATCGTCGGCGGCGGCGCGCGCGGCCACGATCGCATCGCGAAGTTCTCCGTGAACGCCGTGAAGCCGGAGCATCCCATCATGAAGGGCGTCCCGGCGTCGTTCGACGTCGAGGACGAGCTCTACTATCTGAATGCCGAGCCGGAGAAGGTGCCGGCCGGCGCCGCCCCGATGGAGGTCCTCGCGGAGACGTCGCCGAGCGTGCGATTCAAAAAGCCCCACCCCGCGGTCTGGACGACGAAGCACGCCACGGCTCGCATCGTCGGCATCACGCTCGGGCACGACGAACGCGTTCACGATCACGCCGCGTTCAAGACGCTCCTCGTCAATGCCGTAACGTGGGCGGTCAGGCCGAAACCCTAACTCCTCTTGACTCGTTCCGGCCGCTGAGATAGAACCACCCCTCACACTCATATTCCGGTACCGAGTCCCGGGGGTGGTATGCCATCACGCGTGGCGAAGTTGCTCGCCGTGTGCGTGGCCGCGGTCGCGTTCGCGCGACCGGCCGGCGCGCAGCACTTTGGAAAGAACAAAGTCGAATACGTCGACTTCGATTTCAAAGTCTTCGAGACGGAGCACTTCGCCGTTTACCACTACGCTCGCGAGGAAGCCGGCGCGCGCATCGTCTCGCGGCTCGCGGAGCGGTGGTACGCCAGGCTGTCGCGCGTGCTCGAGCACACCCTCGAGGGCCGGCAGCCGCTGATCCTTTACGGCAGCCAGCCGGAATTCGCGCAGACCAACGTCGTCGGCGGCTTCCTCGGCGAGGGCGTGGGCGGCGTGACCGAATCGGCGAGGCGCAGGATCGTCATGCCGTTCGCGCCGACACTGTCGGAAACGGATCGCATCCTCGGCCACGAGCTGACGCACGCGTTTCAATTCGACATCGCGCGCCGCTACCGCGGCGGTCTCGCATGGCCGTTGTGGGCGGTCGAAGGGCTCGCGCAGTATCTGTCTCTCGGGGCGTCGGACGGCGAGACCGCGCTGTGGCTCCGCGATGCGGTCGCGTACGATCTGCTGCCGAAGCGGCAGCAGGACGCCTCGCGAAAGTTCTCTCCATACCGGTACGGCCACGCGTTTTGGGCGTACATCGCCGGACGATTCGGCGATCGCGTGATCCCCGCGATCCTGAAAGCCAAGGAAGACGGTTCAGTGGAGCGCCGGATCAAATCGGTGACGGGCGTCGAGCTCGACGATTTGTTCGCCGACTGGCGCAAGACGGCGTACGAACGGCATCGCGTCGAACGACCAGCGCCGGATACGCAGACGGCATCGGCGCGCTTTTCGGCGAAATCGACAGCACGGCTGTATCTCGGACCGTCGATCAGTCCCGACGGCAGCCGCGCGGTTTTCTTCTCCGAGAAGGATCGCGTCTCCCTTGATCTCTTTCTCGCCGACACCTCGACCGGCGCGATTACGCGCAAGCTCGCAAGCACGGCCGCGTCCGTTCGGTTCGAGAGCCTTCAAGCGATTCGATCCGCCGGATCGTGGAGCCCCGAAGGCACGCAGTTCGTGTTCGCCGCGATCCAGAGAGGAGAGCCGGCGCTCGTGATCCTCGACATGACGGGCGAACAGCGGGAGCGCGTCATCACGCTGCCGCAGTTCGGACAGATCCTGACGCCGGCGTGGTCGCCCGACGGCCGCGCGATCGCGTTTGCCGCGCTCGAGGGCGGCTTGACCGACCTCTACGTCTACGATCTCGCGAGCCGCTCGCTGCGAGCGATCACGAACGATCCGTACTCGGACTTGCATCCAGAATGGTCGCCGGACGGCCGCCGCCTCGCGTTCATCACGGATCGCTACTCGACGGATTTGACCACGCTGCGCTTCGGGCCGACCGAGCTCGCGCTCGCGGACGTGCGCTCGGGCGCGATCGAGCGGCTGCCTGCGATCGAGACCGCCGCGCACTTCAATCCCCAGTGGTCAGCGGACGGAACCGGCGTCTACTTCCTCGCCGACCCTGGCGGCGTCAGCAACGTCCACCGGATCGATCTCGACTCGAAGCGCGTGTATCAGGTCACGACGACGGACGGCGCCGTAGGAGGTTTGACGCCGACGAGTCCGGCGCTGTCGGTGGCCAGGAGCGCGCCGGTCCTTGCGTTCAGCATGTTCCGCAAGGGCCGATACGACATCGAGATTCTGCGCGGCGCCGCGCTCGCGGGGACCGCTCGCACCGATGCGCCGCCGGCGGACGTCACGGCGCTTTCCCCGACCGAGCGAACCGAGAGCGTCGTCGCGCAGGTCCTGTCCGACGACATCACCGGCCTTCCGCTGAGCTCTGCGTATCAGGCGCGGCCGTACGTGCCGAAGTTTTTTCTCGAAGCGGTCGGAACGCCGTACATCAGTTCCGGCGGTGGACCGTTTGGAACGTACATCCAAGGCGGCGGCTCGTTCCTGTTCAGCGATCTTCTCGGCGAGCGGAAAGTGGCGGTCTTTGCGCAGGGCGGCAATCGCATGCGCGATCTCGCGATGCGTGTGCAGTTCCTGAACCGCGAGCACCGCTGGAACTGGGGCGCCATTGGCGAAGTGCAGCCGTCGCTCCGGCGCCTTCCGCGAATCTGGTCGAGCGCGGAGGAGTCCACGCCGTCGTTCACGCGCGAGACGCACTACTTCGAGCGCACGCAGGTTCGAATGGCCGCCCTCGTCGCGTATCCCTTCGATCGCGCGCAGCGCATCGAGCTGGAAGCGGGCGCGCGATACAGCGCGTATCGGCGAACCGTGAGCGCGGTCGTCCGATCGATGACGAACGGCCGCATTCTGAGCCGGACGATGACCGACGGCGACGCCGGCGCGCCGACGACCGCCGGAGAAGCAAGCGCCGCGTACGTTCGCGACACGTCCGTCTTCGGACCGACGGGGCCGATCCTCGGAGGACGATCCCGCATCGAAGTTGCGACGACGTTTGGAGAGCTCTCGGCGACTCGCGTGCTGCTGGATCACCGGCGGTATCTGATGCCGATCAAACCGTACACGGTGGCGATGCGCCTCGTGCACCTCGGTCAGTACGGGCGTGATGCGGACGACGTGCGCGTGCTGCCGTCGTTTCTCGGATCGCGCTACTTCCTGCACGGATACGGGTGGGGATCGATCAAGTGCCAGCAGAACGCCGAAGGCGCGTGCGCGGGCTACGACGAGTTGCTCGGCAGCAGGCTCGTCGTTGGAAACCTGGAAGTCCGTGCGCCGATCCTCGGCGTCAGATCGCGCGATCTTCGCTACGGTCCGGTGCCGGCCGAAGGATTCATCTTCGCGGACGGCGGGCTCGTCTGGTCGCGCGCGCCGGAATTCTCGACCGCGGGAAGCGAGCGGCGTCTCGTACGCAGCTTCGGGATTGGCGTGCGCGTGAATGCGCTCGGGCTGCCGCTCGAATGGGCGGCGGTTCGCGCGACCGATCCGCCGGCGGTTGGATGGTCGTTCGGGATTACGTTCCGCCCCGCGTTCTGAAACCTGCGGGGAGAAGCTCACGAACCGTTCGCACGATCAAATCCTCGGTCTCGTCGCCCAATCTCGACGGCTGCCCGTAGTAGATCATCGAGCCCGCCACTTCGTAGCCCCCTTCAGGGATCAAGCGCTTCGACGCGACGTAGAACGCGACGTCGTTCGAGTACGCGTTCACCCACAGCCGCGTGGAATCCAGCTCGCGCTTCAGCCGCAGCCCGTAGTCGGCGACGACCTCGCCTCCAAGAAACACCATCGCGAGATCGCTGCCGAACGTCCATGTCTGGACGGGGTACTGGGCGCTCGTCGCTATCTGCTCGCCGCGATCGATTCGATCGAGGATGGATCGCGCGAAGAATCCGGCCGGGCCTTTCTGCTTCGCCTGCGCCTCCCAATCCGCGCGCGACGGGATCGGCGCGAGCGGGAGCGCGATCGACCGCAGTCGTCCGCGGGGCGGCGCGCCGATCGCCTTCATCGTTCCCTTCAACAGGCGATCGACCTCGTCGGCGACCTCGCGCGCGTGGCGATCGACATCGGGCAGGCCGCCGCCGCGAGGATTGGGATTCGAGTCGGCCCCGGTGCCGATCGCGACGAGCGCGACGGCGCCGGGATGCCGTTCTTCGATGAGCGCCTGCGCGGCCGCCGGCCAATCGCCGTGCACGAAGTTCTCTTTTCCCTCGAGCGTCGTCGCGTGGCACGCATAGTTGACGAGGAGCGCGCGAAGCGATCCGTCTGCGCCGCGCACGGCAAGGACTGGCAGATCGCGATCGACCGCGCCGTCCGGTGTCACGCCGAACCCGGCCCACTTGCCGTCCTTGATCACGCGGCGGTTTGCCGCGAAGCCCGCGGAGCCGCTGGCCCATTCGGCGCGCGATGGCCGCCTGTCGGCGAGCGCAGCGAGCGCCACGCGCTCGAGCTTGTCGACGAGATCGGCCGAGTATCGATCGACCACGCGCTGTTGGTCGGCGCTCATCGGCGTGTTGAAGATGAACGGCAGAACCTTCGACAGCGACGGACCGGTGTGGGTGTGCGTCGCGCTGATCGCGAGCTGGTCCGGATCGACGCCCGCTCTGCGCAGCCGTCCGGCCACTACATCCGTCATGTAGCGCGGTACTCCGATCAGATCCGCCGTGATGAGCACCGCGGGCCGTTCGCGCGGCCCGCCGAATGCGAGCGCTTTCGCGCGCAGTTGTCCGGCGACGCGCTCGGATGGCGTCGATCGACTGCCGTATCCAGTCAGGCGGATCGATTGTTCTGGCGTGATGTCGATCTGCGCGACGCCGACAACCACTGGAGTTGCCGATGGGCGAGTCGGTCCGGCCGTCACGCACGCGCCGGCCGCACAGAGAACGATCGCCGTCAGCGCTCGTGAGGACCACCGAGGCGCGATCATTGGCCTCCCTTGATGAACGCGATCAGGTCGGCCATGCTCTGGAGGTCGAGCGATGCGCCGAGACCGTCCGGCATCGCCGACAGCGGCGCGATGCGCATCGACGCGATTCGGCCGCGCGCGATTGTCGTCTCACTGCCGCCCGGCAGACGCAAGGTCACCGACGTCGGCGTTTCACCGCTGATGACGCCGCTCGTGCTGGTGCCATCGGTCAGCTCCACGGCGTAGAGCTCGTAGCCGTCCGCGATCGATCGATTCGGCTGAAGGATGTCGTGCAAGAGATCGATCGGCAGCCGACCGCGGACCTCGCCGAGATCCGGCCCGAACCGCGATCCGTTGGCGCCGCGATATTGATGACAGGAAGCGCAGGCGCGCGCGAACACGCCGCGCCCGCGGTCGACGCTGCCCGTCATGGTCGCGGCGGCCCGATATTTCTCGATCGCTTCCGCCGCCGCGGATGCCGGCTGACCGAAGATCGCCCGCGCCCTCGCGCGCAGCGGCTCGTCGTCCAGCATCATCATGCGGACGCGCAGCGGCCACTCGATCTCGCTGACGCCGATCTTCCCGGCGGCGATCGCGTCGAGCAGCACGCGGATCCGGCCCGGCTCGCGCGCGAGCGCTCGCACGGCTTCGCCGCGAACGGCAGGCGTCCATCCGTCCCAGAGATCGATGAAGCCCGCGACGATCTCATCGCCCTTCGGTTCGGCGAGCGCGCGAATGGCCGCGATCTGCACGGCGGCCGGCTCCGGACGCCGAAGGATCGACACGAGCACGGTTTGATACCGATCGAGGCCGCGCAGCGCGAGGAGCCGGATCGCGTCGGCCGACGCGTCCGCATCCGACAACGGATTCGCGACGATCTGCCTTGCTTTCTCCTCGATCTCGACGGCGGCCGGGCCCGCAGGAAGCCCGATCGTCTCGAGGAGATGTAGAGCGGCGCGCCGGACCGGCGGCCGCTCCCGCTCGAAGAGCAGCGTTGCAACGAGCGCGCGCTCGGGATCGAGGTCTGGCGCCCGGCGTCGATCGCCGCGGATTCCCGTAGCAAGTCCGTCGAGCACCGCCGCACGCCACCAGTCGGCGGATGAGCCGCGCGACGGCGCGGTAAGGCGAACTGCCTCGCGCGCGGCAGCAGGTTCGCTCGCCGCGCCGCTCATCGTTCCAAGCCTCGCGAACAGCGTCCGCGCGCCGGGCGTCTCGTGATTCTGGAAGCGCATCACAGCCGTCCGCAATAGCGCGCCGTGATTCGCGGACTTCGCCGAGAGCGCCGCGATCTGCAGCCATTCATCCTCGACGTTGTCGAAGAGCAGCGTGGTCCGCGCGGCGCGAGCGTGCGCGGTGTCCAGGTTCCCCAGCGTCAGCAGCAACTGAAAGCGAACTTTCGGATCTGGATCCTTTGCCATGCCGACCAGCGCCGCTTCGAGCGACGGCATCGCCGGCAGCCGCAGCTCCGCGATTCTGATCGCGTTCTCGCGCACGCCGGGCGTCGCATCCTTCAGAGCGCGGCCCAACGTCTCCTTGTCGAGGACGCCGAGCCCCTCGCTCGTCCAGAGCGCGTGAACGCGGCCGACGGCGGACTCGGACGATGCGGCGACCGTGGCGAGAGCGCCGGCGATCTTATCGGGTCTTCGATCCAGCAGCATCCGCTGCGCGTGGCGCCGCCACCAGATGTTCGGATGCGCGAGCGTGCTGACGAGCTCGGTCGACGACGCGGTGGCGAGCATCACGCGTCCGAGCCAGGACGGCGGCGCGGTACCCTTTGGCGTGATTCGATAGATTCTCCCGCGATCGCGTCCCGCATAGACCTCCTGAGACTTCGCGGTCGCATCGTCCATCCATTCGGGATGCTCGAGGATCTTTCGGTAGTAGTCGATGAGGTACAGCGCGCCGTCCGGGCCGACATAGAAATTGACCGGGCGGAACCACGCATCGGTCGACGCGAGAAACTCGCGGCCGTCGAACATGCGCCTCGCTCGGAACGACGCGCCGTGATCACGGACCGACGCGACGTGCACGAGATTGTGCGCGCCTTCCGCCACGAATGCCGCGGCACGATATTCAGGCGGAAACAGATCCGCGAGGTAGTAGGTCAACCCGCAGGCGGACGTCATCACGCCGACATCCGTCAGCAGTTGGAATTCCGGATTCTGCGTGATCGGGAAGAGGGCCGCCGGCTGCCGATAGTCGGGCACCTGCTCGACGACGCTCGGTACGACGAGCGAAGGATTGCGCGTCAGGTATCGCGCCGCAATGACCTCGTGGATCAGGTGACGGCTGTTCGTGACGAGGAAGTGATGGCCCCACGGATCGAACGTCTGCCCGAACTGGCTTCTCGAGGAGAGCATTTCCAGCTCGCCGCTCTCCGGACGAAAGCGCACGTTCCGCCCATCGGCATCGGGCGGGAGCCGCGGACCGTTCGGACGATCGGGAAATCGGACCTCCGCGCCGGGATCGCCGAACACGTCCTGATAGCGTGTGGTGCGTACCGGGCCTTCGTTCGCGAGGTAGATCCAATTGTCGAGCCCGTAGATGGGTGTGTTCGTGGTGTGCTGCGGGTTGGACAGCGCGAATCCCGTGAGCAGCTCGCGCTTCACGTCGGCACGGCCGTCGCCGTCGCTGTCCTCGAGATACCAGACCTGCGGGGAATCCGTGACGATCACGCCTTGCTTCCACCGCATGACGCCGGTCGGCAGCCGCAAACCGTCCGCGAACACCGTTCGGCGGTCCGGCTTTCCGTCGGCATTCGTATCCGCGAGCAGCGTGACGCGGCCGGATCCGCTGACATCGAGCGGATAGCCCGGCATCTCGACGACGAAGAGGCGTCCGCGCTCGTCGATTTCCATCGCGACGGGTGATTCCACGAGCGGCTCGGCGGCAAAGAGCTCGATCTGAAATCCGTCGGCGATGCGGAACGTGTCGAGCGCTCTGGCCGGCGAGTACGGCGGACCGGTTTCGACGATGGCCTGTTCGGTCGCCGCGCGGCCTTGCAGCGCGAGCAGCGCGAGGACGATCGCCCCGCAGCACGATCGACGAGAGATTGTGGCCACGCGCGGCTCGTTCCGCGGCTACCTTAGCAGAATTACGGGGAACATTCGCCTCGCCTCTTACGTTCAGGTGTGAGATCGCCCCGGCGCGGGGCGGCTAGGAGGTCACATGTTGTTTGCAGTGGCAGCGTTAGCGCTGTCGCTCAGCGCCGCTCCGGCGGCGGACGTCACCGGCAAGTGGGACGGCACGATCAGCGGAACGAGGCCTGACGGATCGAAGGCCGAGGATACGGCGCTGCTGATTCTCAAACAAAAGGACACGACGATTACGGGCTCGATCGGCGGCAACGAGAACGATCAGCACGAGATCACCAAGGGCACCATCGAGGGAAACAAGATCGTCATCGTCGCCATGAATCAGCGGAATAGCCGTGAATACCGGCTCGAGTTGACGCTCGACGGCGACGAGGTGAAAGGCACACTGTCGATGGGCGAGCGCCGGGCGGATCTCGTCGCCAAGCGCCGGAAGGAGTGAGGCGCAGACGGCGAGCAAACGCTCTGCCGGAAGAGCTTGACGCTGAGTTCGCGTACGAACGCGGTCACCGCTTCACGGGTGTTTCGTGAGGTCGAGATCGCGCGTCCGCCGCCTTGCGCTGGCGGTTGAGTCGCTCCGCCAAATCCCCGAACGCCTGCGCGGACTCGCGAAGCTGCGCGTTTTCTTCTTTGAGCTCCTCGACTTTCTCTTCGCACTGTTCCAGTTCGTTCTCCACGTTCCTCCCGTCCTTCTCGGTAGCGGCATCCTCTGCCACAAACCCTCCTCGTCAAGCTCGCATGAAGACCTCATCAGCAAGCTTGACGCCAACTCCGCTCAGTCGCCGCCGCCTTTCGGCTTCGCCCAAGGATTCCTGCCGGTCTCCTTGATGTAGCGCTCGCGAGCGATATTGTCGAGAAAGGGAAGGGCCGCAACCGCGACTTCCTCCGCGCGTTCGCGCGGCACGACAATCACACCGTCGCCGTCCGCCATGACGACGTCCCCCGGGCGCACGAGGACGCCGCCGATCGTCACGGGGCGGTTCACCGATTCGAGCTCGTTGCGCCCCGGACGGAATCCGCGCGCGAGCCGGCGGAAGTAGGTGGGGACTTTCTGGTGGATGATCTCGTCCGTGTCGGCGAGGCCGCCGCTCGTCACCAGGCCAACCATGCCGCGCTTCTGCCACGCTTGGATGTTCGACGAGCCGATGCTTCGCGTATCGCCATCCTCCATCGCGTCGATCACGAGGATCGATCCCGGCGCGAGGACGGCCATGAACGCTTCGGTGGTGATCGTGCTGTACCAGCGGCCGATCGTTTTGTCGTCCATCTTCGGTTCGCGCTTGTTCGTCGGAACGTAGCGCGCGGTCACCGCGATGCCGACGACCCGGTGCGCGAACGTATCGGTGTCCTTCCACAACGCGCGAATCTCGGGATCGACGATGCCGACGTCCTGCAGGCCGACGACGTCCATGCCGTCGGAGACATCGGCGACGCGCAGGTACCTGTAGAGTTGGAGAATCTTCTGATTCTCTTCCGCCGTGTAGTCCTTGTAGGGGATGAACAGTCGGACTCTGTCGGGGATGGTCTTTTCCGCGGGCTGCTGCGGCGCCGCTCCGCGCGCGCTCGCGGCCGCCGCGGCGGCGATCGCGACAGCCGCGCAGATGAACGACACCGGCCGGCATCGTGCAGTCATGGTCCGCCTCCCACGCGAATGCGCGTGACGGCCGCATTGTAGCGTGCGAGGCGGACGTGCGGCGCGACCCGCCTACTTCGAGGGGCAGTCGCCGGCTACGGCGCGGATCGCCGTCGCTCGGATCTCGACGAGATCGGTCGCGGGCGACGGACGATTCGTGGCGCGGTCGAGATGCGCGAACACGCCGTCGACCTGCACGCGATGGCCCCGGTGCTGCGCCATCTGATCCTTGTCTATCTGTTCGACCTTGTAGAGCGGAGCGCTCGCAGAGCCGGACGTCCCGGTCGGCTTCTCGTCCTTCAACGGCTCGGCTGGCGAAGGCGCGGATCCCTTGATCATTTTCGTGTCGGTCAAGACGTACTCGTTGTCCGCCCTGACGCGCGCGCGCTCGGCATCCGGCGGACGCCGTCCGGGCACGTCAACCTCTCGCATCAAACATCCTTCGACGGTGACGGCGTTCGCCGTCGTGTCCTTCTGTCCCTGCGAGCTCGGCTGAGGGTATTGCGCGGATGCGGAGATCGCCATGGCGAATATGGACGCGGATACGCATCCGAAGAGTTTGCGGCTCATCGTTGTTCCTCCTCGAGTGTTGACACGTCCTGGAGGGTGCAATCGCGGCGCCACTCGACGTATTGGCGAGCCCGGCCGTGCGACAAGCCCGCCTCCGCCCTTTCTTCTCATCCCCTATGCGCGGCTTGCTTGAAGAACTCGTCGGCGCGGTTCTTTATCTCGCCCGGCGTCAGATCTTCCTTCCGCGTCGCGATCCACCACGTGTAGCCTTCGGGATCCTTCAACGCGCCGCCGCGGTCGCCCCAGAACTGATCGGCCATCGGCATGGTCACTTCCGCGCCGGCGCCGACCGCGCGATTGAAGAGCGTGTCGCAGTTGTCCACGTACACCCAGAACGACGCGGGCGATCCGCCGTACCCCCTCGGGCCCTTGCCCATCATGACGTCGTTCACCATGAAGCGCGAGTCGCCGATTGTGAGCTCGGCGTGCATGATCTTGCCATCGGGGCCGACGCTGCGGCTGATCTCGTCGGCGCCGAGGGCCTTTTTGTACCAGTCGATCGTCTGCGCCGCGCTGTCCAACGCGAGTTGAGGCGTGATGGTGTGATATCCATCCGGCACGGGCTTCGCTGCTTTTGCCATCGGAACCTCCCGTTTCGTACGTGACAGTCACAGTGACAGTCAGCTGTTGATCAAAATCTCACTATGGTTCCATTCCCGAAGCGATGCAAGCTGGACGCTCGGGCGATCGCATCGTTGATTTGGAATGCCGATCGAAGATCGATGCGATCGATCATCGACGAATCGATGCGTATGCGTCTGCCAGCTTCCGCGCGCCCGTTTCGATCGCGCCCTCGTCGACGAGGCCGTAGCCCAGAATCAATCCCGCGGATTCGAGCGGCGTGATCGCGTGCCGCGCGATCGAGTACACGCCGACGTCGAGATCGGCGCAGGCTTGCACCAAGCGATCGATCGTCCGAGGCCCGAGCGCCGGGAACCATGCGACCAGATGCATGCCGCTGCCGTCGCCGGCAATTCGCACGCGCGATCCTAAATGGCGCTCGAGCCCGCGCGTGAGCGTGTCGCGCCGCGCCGCGTAGCGCCGCAGCATGCGGCGGATGTGCCGATCGTATTCGCCGGTCGCCATGAGCTCGCTGACGAGCCGCTGCACCAGCGGCGACGAGCCGCGATCGGTCAGCCATTTCGCGTTGACGAACGCGCGCACGAGCGGCTTCGGGAGCGCCAGGTAGCCGAGGCGCACCGACGGGAACAACGACTTCGCAAACGTGCCGCAGTAGATGACGCCGTCGTCGTCGCCTCCGGCGTCGTCGAGCCCGGCGAGCGCTTTGATTGGTTGTCCTTGATACCTCAGCTCGCCGTCGTAGTCGTCTTCGAGAACGTAGACGCCGCGCGTGCGCGCCCACGCGCGCAGCCGGTGACGTCGCGCGGCGCTGAGAATCGCGCCCGTCGGGAATTGATGCGACGGCGTGACGTACACGATCCGGGCCCGGCTCGCGGCGCGCGGGAGCGCCGAGGGATCGATTCCCTCCGCATCGACGCGAATCGGGATGACGTCCGCGCCCGCCGACTGGAACGCCGCGCGCGCGGCCTCATAGCCGGGATCCTCGACGAGCGCGCGATCGCCCGCTGACAGCAGGAGCCTCGCGCAGATGTCGAGCGCCTGCTGCGCGCCGTTCGTGATCACGATTTGATCCGCGCTGCGGACGATGCCGCGCGTCCCGCGCAACCGCTGCGCGACCTCGGCGCGAAGCCGCTCGTCGCCCGCCGGCGGGCCGTACGCGAACGCGAACCGATCGCGTAGCACTCGTGCGAACCCGCGCCGCAGTTGCGCGACGATCCGCGCGTCGGGCTCGCACTGGCCGTACATGAAGTCGATCGCGTACCGGCGGGTGCGCCGCGTGATCGTCCACGCGCGCTCCGCCGCGTCGACGAGCCGCCGGCCCTGCGGCGGCAGCGTCGGCAATCGCGTCCGAGATGCCGCGCGGCGGGCGTGAGCGTCGCGCGGCGGCGGCGCAAGATCGGCCGACACGAACGTGCCGGCTCGCGGGCGCGCGATCAAGTAGCCTTCGAGCGCGAGCTGCTCGTACGCGAGCAGGACGATGTTGCGGGAGCACTCGAGGTCGGCGGCGAGGCGGCGGGTTGGCGGAAGGCGCGTGCCGGGCGGCAGGACGCCGGTCGAGACCGCCCGGAGGATGGCGCGCGTCAGCTGCGCGTAGCGCGGTCCGCGCCCGTCGAGATCGAACAACATGCTGGCTCCATGGACTGTACCATTTCTGGATCTTTTCCTGGAGCCAGCTTTCGGGATACGAGAGAGGCGTGGCATCGACCGGCATCGCGCGCAATCCATGGCCGATCGTGGTGGCCGGCGGCCTCGTCGCGGGCGCGCTCGACATCACGTACGCGTGGTTGTTCTGGGCCGTCAAAGCGGGGGTGCCCGCGCAGCGGATCTTTCAGTCCGTCGCCGCAGGGCTCCTCGGCCGCGCGAGCGCCACGAGCGGCGGATGGAAAACCGCCGCCCTCGGCCTTGCGCTGCACCTGTTCATTGCGTGCACGATGTCCGCGATTTACTTCCTCGTCGCGCGGCGATGGGCGCTGCTCTGGCGGCGTCCGTGGACGATGGGCGCCCTCTACGGCCTGTGGCTCTACATCGCGATGAACTACATCGTCGTGCCGCTGTCGGCCGCGGCGTCGGGAGGCGCGCCGGATCCGCTGTGGGTGACGCTGAGCGTCATCGTCCACATGCTGCTCATCGGCATCCCGATCGCGCTGGCAGCGCGAACGGGGCTCTCAGACTCGACTCAGACCTGACTCAGACCTGACTCAGACTCAACTCAGACTCGACTCAGGCACGCCTAGCCGGCCTGGCACCGGTCTAAGGCCACTCTGGCACCAGTCTGAGTCGAGTCTGAGTTGAGTCTGAGTTGAGTCTGAGTCGAGTCTGAGTCGAGTCAGAAGCTCACGTTCGTGTTGAACGTGATGCGGCGATACCCGTCGGCGCGCGTCGGCTGCAAGAAGAACGGCGACGTCATCACGCCGCTGAATCCGGAGTAGACGGCCTGATTCAGCAGGTTCTGGATCGTCACCGACAGGTTCAACCGGTAGCGCGGCGTCGTCTGCGCCGCGGTCGGCGTGACCGTGAGGCCCGCGGGCGAGCCCATGATCTGAACGCCGCCGCCGGAGGTCACTTGCTTCTTGCCGAGCGTGAACGAATAGCCGAAGTTCGCGGACGAGTTCCACGTCGCGAGCGTTCGCGCGGAGTTGCGGCCGACGCCGACCGGACGATCGTTGAACACCAGATCGCCGTTGTCGTCGATGCCGGTCGTGATCGTGAGCGGCGGCGCCGACGAGCCGTTGAACGACAAGCGCGCGGTGAGATTGCGAAGGAAATTGCTCTGTATCGCGATGAAGCCGTTGTGGCGGCGATCCTGAGACGACGGGCCCCACTCGTCCTCGAGATTGAGGCTCGCGGGAATGGCGAACGCCCCGTTCGTGTTGTCGTACGTCCGTCCGAACGTGTAGAAACCGTTGACCGATAGGCCGCGGCGCCACGAGAATCGCGGACCGGTGTTTTGTCCGGGTCCGCCCGGTCCCATCGACATGATCATGATGCCGCCGCCGGGCATCATGATGGCGCCTCCTCCGGGCCCTCCACCGGGTGCGCCGCCCCCCGTTGGCGGAAGCGGCGCGAGGTTGAGATTGACCGACGTGTTGATGAAATGCTGCCTGCCCCGGCCATCCGGCGACGCCAGGATGACGTTCGCGAACTCGGCAGTCGGCCGCACGCCGTTCACCGGCGCGTTCAAGTTGCGCCCGGTCAGGAGTGAATAGCGATAGCCGTAGCTATACAGCACGTTCATGCTCAAACGGCGAGAGATCGTTTGCGCGAGGCCGGCGCTCAGCCGCTGCGAGTACGCCATCTCCCGATCTCCGTCGAGCAGATAGCGGTTCGTGGGCGGCGTGAGGCCGACCGAGCCGGGATCGGGATAGGACGGGTTCATGATGTTCAGCTCGCGCTGACGGAACCCATCGATCTGGAGCGTCTGCTGGTAGATGCCCGTCGAGAGCCAGTCGTAGAAGATGCCCCAGCTTCCGCGCAGCGTGGTCTTCCCACTCTTGAACGGCGCCCAGGTGAACCCCGCGCGCGGCGCGAAGTTCAAACGGTCGGGGACGTGCGTCTGCGCTTCGTAGCGGAAGCCGCCCGTGAGCGTGAAGTTCTTGCGGATCTTGAAGTCGTCCTGAATGTAGAAACCGCCCTGGAGGTTGTTGTATTCGATGTTGGGATCGCCGATGCGGCGCGTGTAGCTGCGCGGCCGGCCCGCATCGAACGCGGCAAGGCTCTCGAAGACGTACGTGCCGAGGTAGTTCGAATCGGCGTCCGTGTCATAGGTCGAGTATTGCAACTCGATGCCGC
Organism: Vicinamibacterales bacterium; assembly: GCA_036556425.1. Lineage (GTDB taxonomy): Bacteria > Acidobacteriota > Vicinamibacteria > Vicinamibacterales > 2-12-FULL-66-21 > DATBJJ01. Next base: position 64,033 of record DATBJJ010000120.1, on the reverse strand, counting down.
CGCGCATCGAATGGCGGCCGCGGACGTAGTCGAGATCGGAATTGAACCAGTAGTTCCGGCTGTGCGTCCCGCCGCGCCGCTGCGCGCCGCCGCTCGTGAACGCGTCGTTGACGACAATCGTCGGCGCTTCCACTTCCGAACGGCTCACCGAGTCGTTGCCGCTGATCGAGAGCCGTGTGTTGAGGACGAAGCGCCGACCGACCGGGCCGTTCTGCTGCATGTACACGCCAAACGAGCTGTCTTCCGTCGAGTAGGCTCGCTCGATCAGATCGTGCGTGCCGATGCCCGTGTTGTTGCGGGTGAACTTCGACCCGTTGAAGTTCACGCGCAGCACCTGATCCCGCGTGAGCGCGTAGTCGAAGCCGCCCGAATAGAACGCGTTGTCGGACGGGCTGCGCAGCGGGAGGTTGCCTTTGATCTGGCCGCTCGACGTCGCGGCGTATTGCACGGGCGTCGTGTAGCTGTCCTGGCCGCTGAAGTTCACTTGAAACGACGCGCGCTGACTCACCAGCGTGCCGCTCATGCCCATGCCGTACATCACGCTCTGCGCCGGGCCTCGCTGTCCGACGAGCGGATTGCGGCCGTCCGTCGCGCTGTCGTAGAAGCCCATGCGCATGTTGCCGCGCACCGGCCCGATACCGGGCTGCGTCAATACCTCGATCCTGAACTCTCCGGCGAAGTGCACCTCCGGCGCGAACTGATCCCGTGTGATCCGAATCGACTTGATCATCGCTTTGGGCGGCAGCTCGCGGCCCTCGAAGCTGTCGACGAGAATCTTGGCGCCCGGTCCGGCGATGTCCATCAACTGCCGTTTGAGCTCGTCGGGATCGTCCGACAGCGCATCGATCTGCTCGCGCGTGAGCACCGTGCCGAACGTCATCTCGCGATCCGAGGCCGCCTGCTGCTTGTCTCGCTCGACGGTCACCGACGACTGCACGCGATCGATCGGAAGAACCACGACCTGCTTGTTCTCGCCGCTTCGGATGCGCACGTCGGGCAGCGATCGCGTCTGGAATCCGGAGAACTCCGCCGTGATCGAATACCGGCCGGGCGCGAGGTTCTCGAACTTCGCTTGGCCCTGCGGCGTCGTCGTCACCGGCGCAATCGTGAGCGCCTTGTTGGACGCCTCGATGCCGGCAACCGTGACGGTCGCCGTGGGAAGAACGCCGCGCGTCTCGTCGAGCACCGTCACCAGCAGCGTCGCGCTGCGATCCTGCTGCGCGAATACGCCGGTGGGGAGAAGGCACGCCAAGACCAGGAGCCAGACAATACGCATCGGGACCTCGCCGCAAAGGAAGACGTTTGCGCGGAGGGAGACGTTTACGGGAGGGAGCTTTCCCATTTTGACTGAGAAATAGACGAGAGAGAACCAGTGTTAGTTGGCGGTTTTCCGCAAGGTGCGCGAATCCGCACTAAGTGACCGCTTATGGGATTCGGCTGACAGGACTCAAAAGTTCCCGGACTTCCTCAAGGACGCCCTAACCACATCGCCTCGTCGGGATGAGACGGGTCGTAGGCGACTCGGCCGGTGTCGCCGATCTTCCAGCGCTCGGCGTCGCCGAGGCTCATGTCGCTCGCGCTCGTGCGGCGCACACCAAGTGCGTCTGCGTACTCGAACCGCAGGCTGACGAGCCACTCTCCGTTGATCTCGATGTTGCGCGGAACCAGCTCGACGACGGTGCCCGGCACGGTCACGCCATGCCGCTCGAGCCGCATCGCGAGTCGTATCTTTTTCGCCGCGCCGGCGAGCAGCGCAACGCCGACGGCGAGAACGATCGATCCGACCGCCGTGAAGATCGCGGGCAACATCCATCCGCTATGGACGGCGAGATGGTTGGTCGCGGGATTGTCCGGTAGATAGCGCACGCCGACCGGCTCCCGCTCGATCATTTGATTCCACTCGCCGCGCGACACGTCGTCGCGCCCCTCGAAAGTTCGCCCGTTCGCGGCGAAGCGGTAGCTGACTTCGTACCGCGTCGACTTCCTCTCCCCCGAGCGATGGGTCGATGTCTCCTTCGTGAGCACCATGCCGGTCGTCGAGACCGCGCCGCGAGAGAACCTGACCGCGTTGTACGACAAGACGGCTCCCACGAGCGCGAACGGCAGCGCGATCAGCGCGAAGACGGCTCCGATCCAGAACCGCGGAGACCCGCGAGCGACCTGCCAGAACGATCGATGCAACGGCGGCGCGACGGGAATGGCTGGCTCGGATGGAACGCGATCGACGCGCGCCCGTCCGCGGATTGCCGCGATTGCCACGCTGACGCCGATAGCCAGGACGACGATGCCGATGCCAAGGAACAGCAGCGCTTGTGTCACATCGCCGGAGGTATCGCGCACGACGCGCGTGGATTCGTTCGCGTCGGGCAGGATCTCGACTTCGATCGGCGCGTTTCGCTCGATGCGCTCCCACGTGTGGACCGGCACGCGCTCGGTTCGATCGACGGATCGCCCGCCAGCGAGCTGAACACGATACGAGATCTCGTACGCCGTGTCCGACCCTTCGGTCGCGCGCTGTAGCGTTTTTCCGATGGCCACTGCCGTCGCGCGAGTGCCGGACGAGCGGTATCGGTAGTCCTGCCACACGATCGATGCGCCGATGCTCGCGCAGATCCCTCCGACGAACAGAAATGCGACAGCGATGAGGACGAGCTGCGCGCGTCTCGGGAGCTTCACTTCGCTTCTCGCTTCGCCGCCGTTGCCTCGAGCCGTCCGCGGACTTCCTCCATGCGCGCGAGAATGTAGTCGGGCGATTCGGTCGTGTTTGCCGGAAGCGCGCCGAGCGCTTCCTCGTAGGCGGCGAGGGCTTCCTCGTCGCGGCGGAGCCCGTTGAGCGCGTCGGCGAGAAGCATGTAGGCGACCGTGTCGGCATCGGAGCGCTTCGCGATCTCGAGCGCGACACGATGCGCATCGTCCCACCGCGACGCGCGGAGGTGAAAGCGCGCCGATGCGACGAGGCGTGATTTCTCAGCCACGGCGAGTTGTGCGGCATCGCCCGACGGCTGCTCGACCGTCAGCGCGACGACGTTCGAGGTCGATGAAGGCGCGGTTTGGCCTTGAGGCGCGAGCACGGCGCGGATCTCGTGCTTGCCGCGTGGAATTCGGCTCGCCTCGTCCGGGCTCACGCCGAACTGCGCTCGATGGATCCGCGCGCCGTCCACGACTGCGATGTCTTCGCCGGCGATCGCGCGATCGTCCCCACGCTCTCGCGATCCGGCCGGATAGCTCACAGCGCGCCCCACAGATTCGACGCGAAACGGGAGCGGCGCGCCGGTTGCCGTTTCGAAGCGCACGGAGGCGGTCCATGGTGATCCGGACGCGCCTAGCCGAATCGCGGGCTGTCCCGGCGATCCCGTCAATGAAAGCGTGAAGAACACCGGAGAGCCGGACGTCACCCGCTCCGCCGTCGCGCCGTTCAGTTGCAGAACGATCAGCGGCGCTGGAGCGGTCGATGCGTTCGCACTTGGCTGCGCGGTCGACGCCGTGGTTCCGGATGGCGCGGCTGACGTGCTGTTGGTCGAACGCGCACGTGGCCAGAGCCACGCTGCGGCGCCAGCCGCCGCAATCACGAGCACGAGTCCGAGCGCGAGGCTTGTGCGTCGCACGATGCCCGCCATCTACTCCGGATCCTTGATCCGAAGCTGCGCCTTGCAGTTTCCACCACCGCGCTGCCGGTTGTAGTCGTCGGTGTAGGCGCTCGCATCACCCGCGTGATTCCGCTCTGCGGGGAGATCGTTGATCCCGGTACCGTCCGCGTTGGTGCAGAACCCGACGAGTCCAGGCTTGTCGAGCGCGATTTCGTACCGCATGATCCGCCCGATGTAGCCGGGCAGCTCTTGCGGGCGGCTCCAGCTATGCGCGTCCTTCGGTTTGAAGTCGACGGTGCCGACGGATCTGAGCGGATTGCCGGGCGGCACGTACCACGCCCAACGGATGTACTTCATCGGACATCTCGCGTCGCCGCTGTTCTGCGCGCCGCGCACCGCGATGCTTTCGGTCTTGCACGCGGGTCCGGTTGTTCCCTCGACGGTGCCTTCTGTCGTGCCGCGCGGGCATCTCGGCTGATTGAGGAGCACGATCGGCCTGTTGATATTGCCATCTCCGTGATGCCTGATGCCGAGCGCGTGTCCGAGCTCGTGCGCGAGCGTCCGCTTGATGTAAGGCAGCACCTCGAACAGCCTCGGATCGTCGAACACCATGCTCTCGATCGCGCGAACGTCGATGATCACTTTGTCGACGAAGTACGGCGGTCCGAATCCAATCGTCCGGCCGTAGAGTCCCGGCAGGTCTTCGTTGACGACGTAGAGACCGTGCTGGAGGATGTACGACAACCGCTCGCCCTCGAGACCGCCGGCCGGCGCATACCACATCGTGAAGTTCACCGCGCGCGACTCGTTGCTCTGGTAGTACTTCGGACAGACGGTCCAGACGTCCAATTCGGATCGATGCGTGAACCGACGCGACTCGATCGTGAGCAGCGGATCCGGAGAATGAATGAAGAGGTCCTTCGTTGTCGGATTCGTGCGGACGTGCTTGATGGCAAGCGCCGAGTCGCAGTTGTCGCCAACCTGCGTCATGAAGCCGCGGTATTCCTCGAACGCGGTGAGGCCGTCGCCGCGCCCATCGGCGCTGTCCGGCTGGTAGTCGCCGTCGGCCATCCTGTCCAGCGTCCGATACCACGCGCAGTCGTCGCCGGTCGATCCAGGGCAGCTGTCAGCCATCGAGTTGTGATCGATGTCGTCCGGGATCTTCACCGTCCACGCGTCGGTGTTCTCGACTGTAGCGGGCATCCATTGGCCGCCGCACGTCGGCGCAAAGTACGCCCGCAGCTCTCCATAGGCGCCGAAGTCCATCGCCGTGAGCGCGGCTTCGACGCGCGTCAGCGATGTGTCGTCGCGCGACTCGAGCACGCTCCACTTGTCGGCGCCGCTGTCCCTCGACGGCGGTTTCCACTCGGTGCGCTCGTACTCGACCTCCGCGGGATCGAACACCAAATCGGGATCGTACGTGCCGTACTTTCCGCGGAGCTGCGGCAGTGCGAAGAGCTCGAAGTACGCGGTATCCACGTCGGCGTTCGTCGCGTACCCGCGAAAGTGCGAGGAATCGACTGTGAACTTCCAGCGCCCTGCCACGTTGGACTTCGCGCGAATGCGGTACCGCTGGCCGGGCTTCGGCGCGTCTTCCGGGTTCTCGACGACGAACGCTGCCTCCGCGTCGCCGCCGGCGACGGCGAGCGTGTAGCGGACGCCGCCGACCGTCCATCGGCGGCTCTCGCAGTTCGTCATCGACGTGTCGATCCGCGGCATGTGGACGGTCGGGTGGGGCAGCAGGATGATCGCCCAGTTGGTCACCTTGTCCCACGACTTGCACGGAATCTTCATCTGCGCATCCTGCGCGGACGTCGTCGCGCTGTACGACGGGGAGGGACCGAGATCGATACTGCCGCTGCCCACGCAGTCGTTGCCGGTGATCGCGCTCGACGACGTGGCGAATCCGCGCCACGTCAAGCGCCTCGACGTCCACCGCGTGAAGCCCGGACGGTTGGGATCGTCTTCCGACACGAACCTGAAGCTGACGTCGACGTCCTTGAAGTACCTCACCGGCCGGCGCGCCGGCGTCTCGTCGGTGAGGCCGAGTCCAATCTCGCGATCGTCAATCGTTCCAGTCCACACGCGCCGGTTTCGCCCGCGCGGCGTTGGCCCCTGCGCGGAGAGATGCGCGGCCGCGATCGCCGCGGCGGACACGATGGCCGCGATCGCCCAGACCGCACGGCGTCTCATGATCCCGATCCTTTCTTGAAGGCGACGCCGATGCTCTCCGCGGATCGCTTCTCCGGCGCCGCCATCGTCGTCCATATCCAGAGACCCCCGGCATCATCGACCGCGCTCAAATCGACGATCGCGAGGTCCGGCGCCAGGAGCGATTCGCGCTCCTTCGGTCCGTCCGTCCACATCGTGCCGTCAACAGACATCAACCATCGGAGCGACGGGCGCTCTCCACGGTTCCGGCGATCGACGAGGAGCGCGCGGAATCCACCGCGGCCATCCGACGCCGAGGTCATGAAAGGCCGGCCCACGCGTGCCGCGCCGTCGTCGAGCGTGTCGCTGCCGGCCATCGTCCAGACTCTGCCGTCAGGCGACGTGAGATGAACGAGCGCTTCGACGTGATCGCTGTCGGGAAAATCGAAGTACCAGAGGTGAAACAGCTTTCCGTCGTAGTGCGTCGCGTGCCGTATCGCGCGCGACCGGTCCTGCATCGTCGTGTGCACGAGTCCGGTCTCCTGCCACGCGGTGCCGTCGGTGGACGTTGCCAAGTGGAGCGTCGCTCGCGGGCGATCGCCGAACGAATCGCCGTCGATCGAGTACCACAGCAAATAGCGATCGCCGGCTTTGACGACGGTGATCGCGTTGAGCCAGTACGAAGCCGGCATGTTTGGGGGCACGAACACGGGCGAGTCCGCTCTCGTCCACGCGATGCCGTCCGCCGATGTTGCATGGCCGACGGCGCAGTCGTGGCGATCCGCGGCGAGGCGGCAGCCCACGAACCACATGCGATAGCGGGACTCTGCCGCGTCCTTCATGACGACGGGCGAGCCGACGCGATAGTCGTCCCACGTCCCGCGATCGCGGGGCGCGAGCACGGCTTGCTCGAACGCCGACCATTGCCCGGCGGGCGCGCTCTTGATCGCGGCTCGAAAGCGAGCGGGATCGGCTGGCGCACCCTCGCGATCCGCCGCGCTCGACGCCGGCGCGGCGGCCGGCGATGGCTCGGCGGACGAAGCTGGCGGGGCAGGCGCACTGTCACCCGAGTGGCACGCGGCCGCAGCGATCGCGATCGTCACGAGCAGCAGCGGTGCGCGAGTCCACACGGCGGCTACGCGCCCTTGCGCACGACGATCTCGACGCGGCGGTTCTTCGCGCGGCCGTCGGGATCGTCCGATCCATCGGGCTTCGTGTTGTGCGCGACTGGCTTCGTCTTGCCCCAGCCGCGCGTCGCGACGCTCGCGGCGGGAACCTTCGCGTTGGCGACGAGCCAACGCTTCACGCTCGCGGCGCGCAGCTCGGACAGCGTCTGGTTGTAGTCGTCGGCCCCTTTGCCGTCGGTATGTCCCTCGATCTCGACCTTCGCGCCAGGATTCGCGTTGAGGACGGTCGCGAGTTTCTGAAGGCTCGGCTCCGCCTCTTTCTTGATGTCAGCCTTGTCGAAGTCGAACAGCACGTCGGCCGACAGCTCGATGCGAATTTCTGCCGGCGTGACCTTCGCGTTCAGATCCTTCAAAGCTGTTTCGACGCCGATGGTCGATCCCGCGACCGTGGTGCTGGTTCCCCCGGAGCCGGTATCGGCGCCCGCGATCGGTACGTCGTCGAACGGCGGCGCGAACGGCACGTGCAGCGCCACGGTCTTCGTCGACGCCGGCGGCGCGCCGAACTTGGCCCAGAACGACATGGATTCACCCGGTTCGAGGGTTTCACCGGCCGGGAACGCGAGGCTGAGCGGTTCGCTGCACAGCGGCTCCTTTTTCTGGTTGCGCGCGACCTCGTACTTCTTGCGGTTCTGGCTATCGAGGTAATACGCGCCTCTGACCGTCGGAGCATGCGGGAAATTGTGTCTGTCAGTGCCCGTGTACCGATACCGGAAGGCAACGCTGAGGAATCCACCGGACGTTCGGGTCACGCTCGTCACGTCGACGACCAGCCCATCGGCTTCCCCGTCTTGGCTGGCAATCGCCGGCGTCGGAGTCGCGCGCGGCGCTGCCGATGCACTTCCGCCAATCGGAATGTCGTCGAACGGCTGGCATCCTTCGATCAACACCGTCACCGACGTGACGTTCTCCGGCGGCGCCTGGAACCTTGCCCAATGTGCGTGCGTCGCATGAGCGGGAATCGGGCGCGCGGCCTGACCGTCCAACATCGTGCTGGTGACCGGCTTTCCTGACGAGTCCATCATCACGCCGAACAGCGTGCGGCTGACCGGATCGAACACTCGCGTACGCGGCACGAGGTTGACGTGCGGCATCGTGAGCGATTCCTCCCCGACGTTGCGATACCGGTAGCGGACGCTGAGCTCGGCGGTCCCCGTTCGAGCGAGCTCGGTCAGATCGCAATATGTATTTCCCCATCGCGAATCCACGCTCGCGAGCACCGGCTTCTGCTGCGCGGGTTGCCCCTGCGCGAATGCCGGACCGGCGACGAGCAACGCGAACATCACGCACACCAACTTTGCCTTCACGTCCGCCTCCTCTGCGATGTGATTCCCCGCGTGCCGTTGCGACTGGCGCCTTCCGCGCACGTATGTCGCGATGGCGATTGCGGCGCTCGCGATCGTCGCGAGGCCGACGATGCCGAACGATCCGACAGTCGCCAGCAACAGGCGGTGCTCGATGCCGTATCCGATCGCGAGGACCGCAGTGCGATTGGAATCGGAATCGGGATACCAGGCGCTCAGGCGATACGTGCCTGGCGTCTCGATCCGAAACGTGGCGATGGACGATCCCGCGCGGTCGGCAAGGGAGTACTGCGTGCGCATGGCGGGCGCATCGAGCGCAATCTCGCGTCCGGCCGGCAGCGATTGCAGGCGCAGCTTGACTCCGCTCAACTCACGATCGCTCGCGAAATACCGCCCGCCGACGACCGCTCGTTCTTCGTGGAAGATGGTGTGCCGGCCGACGTGTGTCAGCGCGATGTCGTGATCGCCCGGCACGACGACCTGCTGAAGGCCGCCTGCAATTCCGCGAAGCTGGTGAACCACGTTGAATATCCCGGCTGCCACCCCGCCGATGGCGATGGCCGCGCAGACCACGTAACCGGTTCGTAGCCGCATCATTCCTGTTGCCAGACGCTACGTGCGCGGCCCGCGTACGGTCCAGGGAGAAGCGACTCGCTGCGCCGGAGTTTTTCATGAGCCCGCAACTACGGCAGCCGCACGGGTTGCGCGTCTGAATGAGCTGCGGTAGGCTCGAATGACGCACCAGCCAACTTCGTCACCACGCTTCACGTTCGGCGTGTTCGAGCTGCGCCCGTCGACTGGAGAGCTGCATCGCGGCGAGCGATCCGTTCACCTGGCGCCGCAGCCAACACGCGTGCTCACCGCCCTCGTCGATCGCGCCGGCCAGGTCGTGACGCGCGACGAGTTGAAGGCGCTCGTGTGGGGCGGGGAGACCTTCGTCGACTTCGAGCAGGGCCTCAATTTCTGCATCAAGCAGATCCGCGCGGCGCTCGGCGACGATGCGGACAATCCGCGGTTCGTCGAGACCGTTCCGCGCCGCGGCTACAAGTTCATCGCGCCGGTCGAGCGCACTGATCCCGTGGCCGCGGCCGTGCCCCTCGTCGAGCCGCCGATCGAGACGCCGGCGGCCGCCGCCGTTCCTGAGGCGCGGCAATCATCGCGATTCGCAAAGGCAGGATTGGCCGCCGCCGCGGTCATCGCTGCGATCGCCGTCACCGTCGCCGTCCTGTGGTTTCGCGGTCAGCGGCAGTCGACGACTTCCTCGATCTCGACGATCGCGGTGCTGCCGTTCGGCAATCTGAGCGGTGATCGCGCGCAGGACTACTTCAGCGACGGCTTCACCGAGGAGTTGATCGCGCAGCTCGGGCGAACGGATCCCGAGCGGCTCCGCGTCATCGCGCGAACATCGACGCTGTCGTACCGGGGCTCGTCGAAGACCGCCGCCGAAATCGGTCGAGAGCTCGGCGCGCAGCACCTCGTCGAGGGCACCGTGCGGCATTCTGGCGATCGCGTGCGCATCAACGCGCAGTTGATTCGCGTCAGCGATCAGTCGCACGTCTGGGCGGAGATCTACGAGGGAGAAGTTCGCGACATCCTTCAGCTCCAGCGTGAAGTCGGCGATTCGATCGCGCGTCAGATCCTCTCGACGCTCGGACCCGTCGGCACGGCAGCGGCGCCCGCTCGCGCCGTGGATCCGGCGGTCTACGATCTCTACCTGCGCGCGCGCTATGACTGGAATACGCGGTTCGGTCCGGCGATTCGCCGAGCCGAAGAAGCCTTCCGGGAACTGACGCGTCGCGACCCGACGTTCGCGCCCGCGTGGGCGGGTCTCGCGCAAACGATCTTGATCACCCACCGCGCGGAAGCGCTGGAAGCCGCGGAGCGCGCGATCGCGCTCGACGCCCGTTTGGCGGAAGCGCACGCCGCAAAAGCGGTCGTGCTCGAGCACATGCTGCGCTGGGACTGGGCGGAAGAGGAATACCGCAAGGCGATCGCGCTGGATCCAAGCCACGTCGCGACGCGGTATTTCTATTCCGAGTTCCTGTCGGCGCGCGGGCGTTGCGCGCCGGCGATCGAACAGGCGCAGCAGGCGCTCGCGCTCGATCCGCGCTCCGCGATCGTCTCGCACGTAGCCGGCGCGACCTACTACTACTGCGGCGAGTTCGATCGCGCGCTTCCATACTTCAAGAAAGCGATTGCGCTCGATCCCACGCACACGTGGTCGCACATGCGGATAGGCTTCGTCCTCGAACAGCGCCGCGAGTACGAGGCGGCCTTCGCCGAGTTCGCGCTCGCCGGCACGAAGCTGCGCTCCGCATATACGTACGCGCTCGCGGGCCAGAAACATCACGCGCGCCGCCTGGTGGACGAGGCGCTCAACAGCCCCGACGTCGAGTTCGAGGCGTATCACATCGCCGCCGCCTACGTGGGCCTCGGAGAGTACGACGAAGCCATCAAGTGGCTCGATCTCGCCGTCACGCGGCAGTTGTACGACGTCATCTTTCTATACGCCGATCCGCGGTTCCAGCCGCTGCGAGAGCTTCAGCGCTACAAAGAATTGCTCCAGAAGGGCGGGTGGTAAGGCCCCTGTCACGTTTCCGCGTGTCGGGACTCTATATTGCTTGACCATGACCATGCCCAGCGGCGGAGACTCTGCCGTGGCGTTCGGCACCATCGAACAGCCCGACGACGAAATCATCCGGCAAGTGCTCGCGGGAAACACTGCGATGTTCGAGCTGTTGATGCGCCGGTACAACGAGCGCGTCTACAGGGCGGCTCGGTCCATCGTGCGTGACGAGCAGGAAGCCGAAGACGTCATGCAGCAGGTCTACGTCAACGCCTTCACCCATCTGAGCCAGTTCAACGGATCGGCGCGCTTCTCCACGTGGCTGACGCGGATCGCGATCCATGAATCCCTCGCGCGCGTGCGCCGCCGCGGACGCTACGAGGTCTTCGACGACGAGCGATCGGGCGGATCGCAGGCTCCGTCCGCGAATCCCGAGCGACAGGCGTTCACGGGCGAGCTTCGCGGCCTGTTGGAATGCGCCATCGATGCGCTGCCGAACGGCATGCGCGAGGTATTCGTGCTCCGCGACGTCGAAGGGCTCAGCACATCGGAAGTCGCCGATTCGCTCGGCGTGTCGGAGGACGTCGTCAAGACTCGGCTGTCGCGCGGCCGGGCCGCACTCCGCCGGCTCTTGCGCGAGCGTACCGGCGCGGTCACGCCGGACGCGTTCCGCTTCTATCGGCCGCGCTGCGATCGCGTGGTCGCGCTGGTTCTCGCGCGTATCGCGCCCGTCTAGATCGCCCGCCCGTCACCTTTCTACGAGTGCGCACTCTGATCCACCGGGGAAGGAGTGATCGCACTATGCGTCTCATCGGTGCCGTCTCGAGCATTTTCGTTCTCGCGCTGACATCGGCGCTCTCCGTTTCGCCTGCGATTCCAGCGGAGCATGAATCGGCCGCCTCCGAGCAACTGAGCGACCGCCGGCTGCGCGACGGCCGCGCGATCTTCAGGTTCGATACGTTCCGCGACGAGCAATTGTGGACGGATGTGCTGCGCATGCCCGAAGCGCTCGCGGGCGTCGATCCCAAGACGGCGCTGAGCGTCGGGCTCAAGGTGGACGCCGACGCGCTGCCGAGGGATCTCATCAAGGCGCTGAAGGCGAACGCGGTCGATCTCTCGAGCCCCGACGTGACGCTCGATCTCCTGCGGCTCAACGCCGTCGTCGGCGTGAAAGGAACGTTCGCGACAGCGGGAGAGCTCACCAAGATCGGCATCACGTGCGCGTTGTGCCATTCGTCCGTCGACGATTCGATCGCGCCCGGAATCGGCAAACGTCTCGACGGATGGGCGAACGTCGATCTGAACGTCGGCGCGATCCTCGCGTTGTCGCCCGCGTTGGAGGCCGCGGCGAAAGCGGAGTTCAGCGCGTGGGGGCCGGGCAAATACGATCCGCGCCATCACGCGTTCGACGGCACCAACATCATCCCGCTGAACAGACCGTCGATCCCGATCGTCATTCCGCCGATCTACGGTCTCCGCGGCGTGCGCTTCGAGACGTTCACGGCCGATGGTCCGATCTCGTACTGGAACAGCTATGTCGGCGTGGGGCAGATGGGCGGGCAGGGCTCGTTCAGCGATCCGCGCATCGGGCTGTTCATCGAGCAATCGCCGGATCTCGTGACGCCCAAGCTGCCGGCGCTGCTGGCGTATCAATTGAGCCTGCGGCCGCCAAAGGCTCCGGCGAGGCTGATCGACGAGGAGGCCGCGCGGCGAGGAAAGCGAGTCTTCTTCGGCAAAGCCGGATGCGACACGTGCCATCAGCTCCCGAATTTCACGGACGTTCTGAGCGGTCCGGATCGCCGGGCGCCGTTCCTCCACGATCCATCCGAGGTGGGCACCGATCCGGCGTATGCCGCGCGCAGCGCGACGGGCAAGTATCGGACGACCCCGCTTCGCGGTCTGCTGCAGCATCCGCCGTACTTCCACGACGGCAGCGCGAAGGATCTCGCGGCCGTCGTGGATCACTACGATCGATTGTTCGAGCTGAAGCTGACGCGCAAGCAGAAAGCGGAGCTGGTCGAGTATCTCAAGACGTTGTAGCGCGTCACGACTGGAGTGCGTCGCGGCAGTAGTCGACGCACTTCTTCATTTCGATCATCCGGTCCGATCCTTCGGGGACCGGGTACTCGAACTCGATCGTCGCCTGGATGTTCCACTTGTTGTCGCGGAGGAGCTGCAGCACTTCCCTGATCGGCGTATCGCCCTGGCCGAACGGCACGTTCGGACCGTTGTTCATTTTTCGATCTTTGATGTGCAAGTGCGTGATCCGCGCGTGGTGCTTCTTGATGAACGGCACCGGCGACGTGTTCTGGCCCGCGATGAAATGGCCGATGTCCAGGTTCGCGCCGTTGTGCGCGGCGTAGCCGAACGCCGTCTCGAAGTCCGCGGGTCCGGTCGTCGCGTGCCCGTGATAGCCGACCCACATCTTGTGCTTGTCCGCGAATTGCCCGAGGCGTTTCGTCTGGGGTACGTCGATCTCGGTCGAGATCGCCCGCGCGCCGAGGTTCTTCGCGAGCGCGAACTCGTAGTCGACGATCTCGTCCGGCATCGTCAGAATCCCGTCGACTTTGACGATCTCGATGAGGATGCCGGCATCCTCGAACTTGCGGCGTAGCGCCTTCACCTTGTCCATCGGCACCGCAAGCCGCCACTTGCGCAGCGCTTCCGCGTTCGCCTTTTGCGCGGCTTCCTGCTCGGGCGTGAGCGGCGCACGTCCGCCGCCGGGTCGCGGGGCGACCAGATTCTCTGGGACGCCGAGAAACCCTTCGACAGGCTGCGTGCGAAGCTCGACGCCGCTGACGCCGAGCTGGACGCACTTCTGGATGATCTCGTCCACGGGCGCGGTCCGGCCGCCGAAGTTGTAAGGCACGTTCATGCCGATCGTCACGCCGCGCACCTTCGAATTCGGCTTTGCCTGGGCAAACACCCGCGTCGTGGCGGTCGTCAGATGTGCTGCCGGCACCGCCGCGATCGCGAGCTTTGCGAAATCCCGTCTCGTATACAGCATCTCGGTCTCCTTAGGTGGAACTAGATTGACCGAGGCGTCGATCTATTCGCAACGAATCGCCGTTACGGCGTCGAGGCGGGCGGCGACGGCGAGGGGAACATGGATCGCGACGAGCGAAACCGCGGCGATGACCGCGGCCATGATCGCAAATGTCGGCGCGTCTGTCGCCGCCACGCCGTAGAGCAGCGTCTCCGCCGTGCGAGCGAACCACACCGAGCCCATCAGTCCGGCACACACACCGCAGGCGACGAGCGAGACGCCGCGGCGGCCGAATGCACGGATGATGTCCCCGCGCTCGGCGCCAAGCGCGAGGCGAATCCCGATGTCGCGCGTGCGGCGCGTGACCGCGAGCGCCGTCACACCATAAACGCCGATGCCGCTCAACACGAGCGCGAGCACACCAAAGCTCCCGGCGAGTTGGGCAGCTTGCCGGGTGTTCCCGAACGACGCACGCAACTGATCGTCGAGCGTGGTGATGCCGAAGAGCGCCACTCGCGGATCGAGTTCGTGAAATTCGCGGCGGATCGCTGCGGCGAGCGTGCTGGGATCGTTCGCGGCGCGCACGTGCAGCGTCATCGGATCGCTCGATCTCGTTTGCGCGACAGGCCGATACAACATCGGACCCGTCTCGGAACGCAGATCCCGATACTTGGCGTCTTTCACCAGGCCGACGACTTCAGCTACCGCGTCCGCAGCCTTGCCGAGGCGAACGCTCTTTCCGACGGCGCCCTGCTGCGGCCAGAACGCTTGCGCAAAGCGCTCGTTGACGATGACGACGCGGCGTGACGCCGGTCCATCGCGTTCATCGAACTCCCGCCCGTCGATCAATGGAATGCCGAGCGTGTGGAAATACTTTGGCGCCACGACGTTCGTATCGAGCTCGACGAACGCCCCGCGAGTGGGATCGAACACTGGCTGACGTTGTCGTCCCCCCCCGAGCGGCACCGTCCGTCCCAGCGACACGCTCTCCGCGCCAGGGACGGAGACGACGCGATCGATCGCCTGCTGCCAGAACGACGCGAGCCGCGTCCCCTCGTAGCCGGCCGCCTTCGGATCGATCGAGACTACCAGCAGGTTCTCGGCGCGAAAACCCGGGTCGAGGCCGGTCAACGTGCGCAGGCTCTGCACGAGGAGCGCGGCGCTGATCAGCATCGCGAGTGAAAGCGCGATCTGCGACGCGACGATCGCATCGTGCGCGGTCATGCGGGGAGCGACGCGTGGAGCGGCAATCCCTGAGCCGAAGGCTCGCGCGAGTCCAACCTTCTTCGACGAGAGAATTGGCGCCTGCGCGATCAGCAGTGCGCACACGATCGTCACCGCAGCGGTGACGAACAGCATACGTAGATCGAAGCTCGTGTCGATGGCAATGTGATGCGGCTGCTGCGCGACGAGGAGCGCGGCCGCCCACGGAGCGACGAGGAGCCCGCCGAATCCGCCAATCGCCGCAAGTACCGCTGACTCCGTCACGAACTGCTGCGTCAACCGCGATCGACGCGCGCCGAGCGCAAGGCGGATCGCGATCTCTTTCACACGCGCGGCGGACCGCACCGCGATGAGGCTTGCGACGTTCACGCAGGCGAGCACCAGCGCGAGGAGCGTGAGCGCAAGGATCACCATGAGCGCGGATCGGAGCTCCTGCCGTACACCGGAGTTGCCGCGATCCCCGGGTTGAAGCACGAGACGGCGTCCGCTCGATGCCGCCGTTCGTTCGAGGTACGCGGTCAGCTCGGCGCCTGATTGCTCCGCCGTCGCGCCGGGCCGCAGGCGGCCCAGAATCTCTACCCAGCTCGTCCGCGCGTCGGTCAGAAAATCGCGTCCCAGCTCTCGCTGCATCGTCATTGGCACCCAGACGTCCGTTGGGTGGCCGATGTCGGTCCCGATGAACCCGCCGGCCGCGACGCCGACGATCGTGAACGTCACGTCGTTGATCCGCACGGTGCGTCCGACGACCGACGGATCGGCGGCGAAGCTTCGACGCCACATCGCATCGCTGATCACGCAGACTGCACTTGCGCCCGGTGTCGAATCGTCCGCCATCGTCAGCGGCCGACCGAGCGCAGTTGCCGCGCCCGTGACGTCGAAATAGTTGCCGGAGACGAGCTCGCCGGCGATCCGCGCGGTACTTCCGTCGACCGCCGCATTGACGCCGAGGCTGAAGCGCCCGGCGGTGCCCTTCATTACGCTGTTCCCGCGCAGCTCGAGGAAGAACGGATACGAGAACCTCGGGCTCGGATCTTCGGCTCGGCGTTGATCCTGCAGAAAGACGAGCTCCTCGGGGTTCGATACAGGGAGCCGCGCCAGCAGCAGGCCATGGACGACTGTGAACACGGCGGTGTTGGCGCCGATGCCCAACGCGAGTGAGAGTGCCGCGGTCAGCGTGAAGAGCGGCGCCGCGCGAAGCCATCTGAAGGTGTATCGGACGTCCTGGACGAGGTCGTCCAGAAGCCGAGGGCGCTGCTCGTCGCGGTACTCTTCTTTCACGGCTTCAACCGCGCCGAACTTGAGGACGGCCCGCCGCTTTGCTTCCTGCGGCGTCATGCCGGCGCGGATGTTGTCCTCGGTCTGCAGCGCGAGATGTTCTTCGATCTCGGCGCGCATCCGTTCTTCGTCGCGGCGCGCTCGTCCGAACGCGACAAGCCGAACGATCAGCCGCCGCAGCCTCGATGCGCTCATCGCAGATCCTCCGCCTTCGCCGTGAAGAACCGGCCGATCATCGCCGCGGTCCGTTCCCAGCCATGCGCTTCGGCTTGCAGCCGCTTGCGCCCGGTCCGTGTGAGCCGGTAGAAACGCGCCTTCCGGTTGTTCTCGGACGCGCCCCACTCGGAGGCAATCGCGCCTTCGTGCTCGAGCTTCAAGAGGAGGGGATACAGCGTCCCCTGGTTGACGGAGAGGAGATCGCCGCTGATCTGCTCGATGCGGCGCGCGAGCCCGTAGCCGTGCAGCGGCCCCAGCACGTCGAGGGTCTTGAGCACCATGAGCGCGAGCGTTCCCTGCTGCACGTCCATCTTCGTCTTCATGCGGCGGGTCCTGTTGGTTGCCAAAAGGATGATGGCACGTCTCCTTTTGGAAAGCAACAGGACTCGGTGCGCACGGCGCCTCTTACGCTTTTGCGATTGACATGGCACAAGTGATCGTGCGCGCGGCGTCTGTGCGCGTGTGCGTGCCGGCCGCGCCGTGATTCAGCGCTTGGCCTGTTTCTTGTTGCGCGCGCCCACCATGCCACGCCGCGCGCGACCTGATGAGCTCCGTTCGCGCCGACGAATCCGCACCTGGGCCCTCGTCGTCTTCGGCCTCCTGCTTCTCAGAGTTTCATTGCTCGCGCAAACCAGCGTCACGACGCAGCACAACGACGTCGCGCGCACGGGCGCGAATCTCACCGAGACGCTGCTGACGACGACGAACGTCAACGTCAGCCAGTTCGGCAAGCTGTTCGAGCGTACGGTTGACGACGAGATCTACGGGCAGCCGCTCTACGTGCCCGGCCTCGACATTCCCGGTCTCGGTGTCCGCAACGTCGTGTTCGTCGCGACGAACAACGACAGCGTCTACGCGTTCGATGCGGACGACCCCGCGGCGATCACGCCGATCTGGATGAACAACTACACGAATCCAGCGGCAGGGATCGTGCCCGTCTCGCGCACGGACGTCGGCCAGGCATGCGGCACGTACGTCGACTTCGCCGGCCGGATCGGCATCGGCGGCACACCCGTGATCGACACGGCATCCCAGACGATCTATTTCGTCACGCGCACGAAGGAGAACGGCGCCTTCGTGCAGCGCCTGCACGCGCTCGACGTCCGCGACGGCAGCGCGCGGCCCGGCAGCCCTCTCGTCATCCAGGCAAGCGTCGTCGGCACCGGCGACGGCCGCGACGCGCAGAACAACATCGCGTTCAACTCGCGCACGCACAACCAGCGAGCCGCGCTCCTTCTCGATCGCGGCGTCGTCTACGTCGCGTGGGCGTCTTACTGCGATCAGGGGCCGTATCACGGGTGGATTCTCGGCTACGACGCCGGCACGCTGCAGCAGGTGATGGTCTACAACACCTCGCCCGACGGAGGATTGAGCGGCATCTGGCAGTCGGGCGGCGGACTGACGGCGGATCCGGCGGGGAACATCTATGCGCTGACGGGCAACGGATCGTTCAATGGCGACACCGGAGGCCGCAACTTCGGCAACAGCTTCATCAAGATCAGCCCGTCCGGCACGCTAGTCGACTGGTTCACGCCCTACAACTGGTCGTTCCTCAATGCGACGGACGAAGACCTCGGCATTCAGAACGCGATGCTCGTACCGAATACGAACCTCGTGATCGGCGGCGGCAAAGAAGGCGTGATGTACGTCGTCGATCGCAACAACATGGGGCATGTCCGATCCGGCAACAACGGGCAGATCGTCCAGAGCTTTCAGGGGTCGACGGCGGCGCGCATGAACGGCGCGCCCGTGTACTGGAACGCGCCGACCTACGGACCGTCGATCTATCTCTGGGCCGCCGGTGATCCGTTGAAGGTGTTCCGCCTCGTGAATGGGACGTTCCAGACGCCAGCCGCCGCGCAGAGCACGGTGCTCGCTGCGCCAGGAATGCCAGGCGCGATGCTGTCGCTTTCGGCGAACGGCAACGCGATCGGCAGCGGCATCCTGTGGGCAGCGATGTCGCGATCGGGCGACGCGAACCATACATCGCAGCCGGGCATCGTGCGCGCGTACGACGCGAGCAACGTGACGCGCGAGTTGTGGAACAGCCAACAGAACGCGGGTCGCGACGGGGTCGGACTCTTCTCGAAGTTCAGCCCGCCGACGATTGCCGACGGCAAGGTGTTCGTCGCGACGTTGTCGAGCAAGCTCGTCGTGTACGGGCTGCTGGGTCCCACGGCGGGGAACACCGCGCCCATCGTCGACGCGGGTGCCGACCAAACGATTCCATCACCTGATACGGTCACGCTGACGTGCAGCGTCAGCGACGACGGCAATCCGGATCCACCCAGCCAGGTGACGACGACGTGGAGCCTGGTGACCGGTCCGGGCCCCGTCACGTTCGGCACGCCGGCGGCTGCGACGACGACGGCAACCTTCGCCGTGCCGGGCGTGCACACGATTCGCCTGTCCGCATTCGACGGCGAAGTCACGGCGACCGACGACGTCGTTGTCACCGTCGATCCGCCGGCCGGATCGGGCACCGGTCTCCTCGCGCAGTACTTCAACGACGCGGGCAGCGGTATCTACTTCACCGCCCTTGCGCTGACGCGGACGGATGCGACCGTCGACTTCGATTGGGGCGCCGGCGCGCCGGATCCGTCGGTGCAGTTGGACAACTTCTCGGCGCGGTGGAGCGGCCAAGTGCTGGCGCCCGTCACCGGAACGTACACATTCACGACCGCTACTGACGAAGGCGTGCGGCTGTATCTCAATGGACAGCTCCTGATCGACAACTGGGTCGATCACACGCTGACGCTGAACGGCGCAACGGCGTCACTCACCGCCGGACAGCGCTACGACATCAGGATGGACTTCTACGAGCGTGGATCGCTTGCGACGGCGAGACTCTCGTGGTCCTATCCGGGGCAGCCGACGCAGATCGTTCCGCAGTGGTTCCTGTATCCGGCGCCGCCTGTCAACCAGCCGCCGGCGGTGAACGCGGGCGGCGATCAGACGATTCTCCTGCCGTCGGCGGCGACGTTGAACGGCAGCGCGGCGGACGACGGGTTGCCGAGTCCCGCGAACCTCGCGATCGCGTGGAGCAAGATCAGCGGACGCGAAGATTCCGCCGGCGGTACGGTGACGTTCGCGAATCCGAATTCGCCGTCCACGACGGCGACCTTTGGCGCCGACGGCATCTACGTGCTGCGCCTGACGGTGAGCGACGGCGCGGTGACCGTCAGCGATGACGTGACGATCACCGTGTATCCGCCGCCGATCGTGGGTACAGGAACCGGTCTGCTCGGCGAGTACTTCAACGATCCGAACAACGGGTCGCACTTCGTCACCTACGTTCGGGGCCGGTTGGATCCGTCGGTCAACTTCGATTGGGCGTCGAGCGCGCCCGCGACCGGCGTGACGGCTGACAACTTCGCTGTGCGCTGGACGGGGCAAGTCCTGGCCCCGGTGACGGGCAATTACGTCTTCACGACGGTCGCCGACGACGGTGTTCGCCTGTGGGTGAACAGTCAGCTCGTCATCGACAACTGGATCGATCAGGCGGTGACGGCTCGCAACAGCGCGCCCGTGGCGCTCCTCGCCGGCACGCGCTATGACATCCGCATGGAGTACTACGAGCACGCCGGACTTGCCACGGCGAAGCTGCATTGGTCGTATCCGAGCCAGGCGCAGACCGCGATCCCGCAGACGCAGCTCTATCCGCCTGCGAACAGAGCGCCGCTCGTGAATGCCGGCGCCGATCGAACGATCGCGATGCCGGCGACGACCGCGCTTGCCGGCTCAGCAAGCGACGATGGACTGCCTTCGCCGCCGTCGCAGCTCACGACCACGTGGAGCCGCGTCAGCGGACCGGGTACGGTGACGTTCTCGAATGCGTCCGCGTTGAACACGAACGCGACGTTCTCGGCCGCCGGCACCTACGTGCTGCGCTTGACCGCGTCAGACAGCGCGGTGACGTCGGCCGACGACGTCACCATCGTCGTGACCGCTGCGTCGGGCAACGGCCTCACGGCTCGCTATTACAACGATCCGGGCACCGGTTCACGCTTCACCACGCTCGTGCTGACGCGCGTCGATCCGACGGTGAACTTCAATTGGGGAACGGGCTCGCCCGGAACAGGCGTCACGACCAACAACTTCTCGGTGCGCTGGACAGGGACGGTGCAGGCGCCGGTGTCCGGCTCGTACCGTTTCTCCACGGTGTCCGACGACGGGATCCGCCTGTGGGTCAACGGGCAGCAGTTGATCAACAACTGGACCGATCACGCCGCGACGACGAACACGAGCGCGGCGATCAGTTTGACGGCGGGCGTGAAATACACGATCACGCTGGAGTTCTACGAGCGCGGCGGCGACGCGGTCGCGCGGCTGCAGTGGACGTATCCGGGACAAGCGACGCAGATCATTCCGCAGTCGCGCCTGTTCCAATGAGAACGGATTACGCGAATCACACGGATTAGGCGGCTCGGATGAATCCGCGCAATCAGCGCCATCCGCGCGATTCGCGTCAAGTGAGCAGGGAGCGTGTGAGGATGACACGGCTTTTCGCTTTGACAGCGCTGTCGCTCGCCGTCCACGGATTTGCCGGCACGGTCCGCGCGCAGGAGGCGGACGAGGCCGGCACGATCACCGCGCGCGTGCGCGGTACGTTTCAGGATCGAACCGCGGGCCTCGGCGTCGTCAGCGGCGACATGACGATTGTGCGGTTCGAGATCCGGAGCGGCGAGCTGACGGCAGTCGCGAAGATCGTCGGCGCCATGGCGGATTCTGCGGGGAACGTGCTCGGGCCTGTCGACCACGAAGTGATCGTGCCGGTCGCGAACGTCGCATCGACGTGCAATCAGCTGCGCATGGATCTGGGCGCGGCGGATGCGGACCTGCTCGGCAACGCCGTGCACTTCGACGCGCAGGTCGCCGGCTACGATTCGCGCAACGGCGCGATTCCGAAAGCGCTCGGCGTGTTGTGCGCGGCGGGGGAGCTGCTGCGCACCAAGCCCTCGCCTGCCTCGGTCGCGAACGCCCTGAACGGGATTGTCGCGGAGATCCGGCCGAAGCCCTCCGTTTCACGATAGCAACAGTCTTCGCGTGCGTCTTCATCGCAGAGCACGCGGAGGGCTAGAGTCTCGCGGAGAATACGGCGCTCTCGTCCAACGTCGTGACGAGCGGCCGCGCGGGAGGCGCGGGCCGGGGCGCAGGAGAGCATGAATCAGAACGACCGCTGACTTCTGGGTCGCGCTGATTCACGCTCTCCTGTGCCCCTGCCAGCCTCGCTCCGCGAGGCTGCCGCTCGATGGAATCGAGCGATTCGGATCTGCCTCGGTGTTCTCGTGCCTTCGGCGGCCTCTGCGATGAGATCGTGATCACGATCGCTCCGTGATAATCACGTCCGCGCGTGGCGCGTGCGTCTTCATCGCAGAGCACGCGGAGGGCTAGAGGCTCGCGGAGAATACAGCGCTCTCGTCAAGAGATGCGCAGAGGCAATCTCACTCGACGCGTGTGGAGCGAGCGGCCGCGCCGCAGGCGCGGCCGCTCGTTTGAGCTTCGCGATTGAGATCTGCCTCGGCGTACCTCACGCCCTCGGCGATCTCCGCGATGACCGCCGTGACTCCGAACTACCTCCGATCGCTGTCCGGATTCGCGGTCGACAGAAGTCGCGCACGACGTTCGATCTTAAATGTGGCGAGTGATTGAGTGTGACCCCACCACCTATCGTTTGAACGGCGACGTTCACTGAAAGAGCTCATCGCGGAGCACGCGGAGGGCAAGAGATGCGCAGAGGCAATCTCAGTCGATACGGGTGGAGCGAGCGGCCGCGCCGCCGGCGCGGGTAGGGGTGCAGGAGAGCGCGAATCAGAGCGCCACAAAATTCGGCGGCGTTCTGATTCGTCCTCTCCGGCACCCTGCCAGCCTGGCCGACGGCCAGGCTGCCGCTCGTTTGAAGGCGGCGACCGAGATCTGCCTCGGCGTACCTCGTGCCCTCGGCGATCTCCGCGATGACCGCCGTGACTCCGAACTACGTCCGATCGCTCTCCGGATTCGCGGTCCACAGAAAGTCGCGCAAGACGTTGGACGCGACGCGCAGGCGGTACGCGGCGGTCGAACGGAGATCGTCGATCGGCTTGATGTCCTGCTCCAATGCGGCGCAGCAAGCAGCTATCGCATCGCCGTTCGGCGCGCGGCCGCGAATGGCGGCCTCGGCGTGCGCGGCGCGGATGACCATCGGCGCGACGCTTCCGTACGCGATGCGGACGTCGTGCACTGCGCCGCGCGACATGTCGAGCGCGGCGGCAAAGCAGACCTTGGAGATCGCTTGCGCGCGACGCGTCCCGATCTTCCGCCACCCTTGCATCCATCCGCCGCGTCCGCGCGCGACGCGGATCGCCACGATGATCTCGTCCGGCGCGAGATCCATCTGCTTGTAGCCGAGGTGAAATCGATCGTACGGCACGCGGCGGACGCCGCGCAGCGACCTCACCTCGATCTCCGCGTCGTAGACGAGCAGCGCGGGGGGCGAGTCGGCCGCGGGCGACGCGTTCGCGATGTTGCCGCCGAGCGTGCCGCGGTTCTGCGTGGCGATGCCGCCGGTCTCCGCCGCCGCGCGGCACAACAACGGACACTCCACCTGCAGCACGCGCGATCGCAGCACGTCCGCGTACGTCGTCATCGCGCCGAGGACGATGTCGTCGTCGGTCACCTCGATGCCGTGGAGCTCCGGAAGCTGCGAGACGCTCAGATATCGGGACGGCGGGAGCCGGCCTGCCTCGAGCAGCACCATGAGATCTGTACCGCCGGCGAACGGCTTCCATCCGCCCGGCTCGCGCGCGAGGATCTCGAGCGCCTCGGCGAGATTCTCCGGCGCGCGCAGATCGAAGCTCGCGAGGTGCGATCTCATGTGCGGAGCGCCTGCATCACCGCTTCGAAGATCCGCGTGTAGCCGGTGCAGCGACAGAGGTTTCCCGCGAGCGCGGTTCGCGTCTCGTCGAGCGTGGGCTCCGGCGTCCGCGCGAGCAGCGCCGCGGCGGCGAGCACCATGCCGGGCGTGCAAATGCCGCACTGCGCGCCGCCGTACGTGATGAAGGCGTTCTGCACCGCGTGCAGGCGATCATCGTTCGTGGCGAGACCTTCGATTGTCGTGATCGCCGTGTCGCGCGCGTGCAGCAACGGCACGAGACAACTGTTCACGAGCTCGCCGTCGACGAGGACGGAGCAGGCGCCGCACTCGCCTTCGCCGCAACCTTCTTTCGTGCCCGTCAGCCGCAATTGAGCGCGCAGCGCGTCGAGCAGGCGCATCATGGGATGCCCTTGCAGCGTGACGGCTTCACCGTTCACGCGGCAGGCGACCTCGATCTCCGTCGGCTCAGGCATGCGCCCGCTCCGGCTCCATGAGGATCATCAGCGACTCGGGCGTCACGGGAATCTGACGGGGATCGCTGCCGGTGGCGTGCGCGATCGCGTTCGCGATCGCCGGCGCGGGGCCATCCATTGGGAGCTCGCCGATGCCTTTCGCGCCGCCGGGCCCATGCGCGTACGGCCGCTCCTCGAAGAACACGCGAATCGGCGGCAGATCCATCGACGTCGGCATGATGTAGTTGGTCATCTCCGCGTTCGCCATCCGCCCTTCGCGCCACACGATGCGCTCGTAGAGCGCCCAGCCGATCGCCTGCGCGACGCCGCCCTCGATCTGACCCGTCGCGAGGACCGGATTGATCACGCGGCCCACTTCCTGGACCGCGACGAAATCCTCCACGTGCGTCTCGAACGTCGACGTATCGACCGAGACCTCCGCCACGTATGCGGCCCACGCGTACGTTCCGTACGCGTCGCCCTGATACGTCGCGTCATCCCACTTCAGACCGGGCGGCGGCTGATAGCGCGCCGTGGCGCGCGCGGGTCCGAATTGCGACGTGTATGCGGCGCACGCGCGTTGAAAGTCGTCGGGACCGAAGCCGTCATCGGGAAGCCCCGCCTTCGCGAGCGTCTTCCTCAGCTCGAGCGCCGCCGTCTCGATCAATTTCCCGACGACCATGCAGGTCCGCGACGCGACGGTCGGTCCGCTATCAGGAACGATCGACGTGTCGGGCTGCGTGATTTCGATCATCTCCGGTGGAAGGCCGAGCGTCTCGCACGCAATCTGCGTGAAGACGGTGTTCGTGCCCTGACCGATCTCCGTGTTCGACGAAAGGATTCGCACGCGCCCGCGCGCGTCCGCTTCGACCGCGACGATCGATCGCAGATGATCCTCTCCCGATCCCGTGAACCCGGCGCCGTGCATGAACGCCGCGAGGCCGATGCCGCGCCGCACGCGCAGCGCGGAGTTGGTCTCCGAGAACCGCGCGCGCTTCGCGTGATAGTCCGACATCGCGAGCGCGCGATCGAGGAGCGCGCCCATGTCGATCGGCTCCCGCATCACCTGGCCGACCGCGCTCGTCTGACCCGTGCGAATGAAATTACGGCGCCGCAGCTCGTCGGGCGGCAGACCGACGGCGGCGGCAATGCGATCCATGTGACGCTCGAGCGCGAAGAGGCTCTGCGGCGCGCCGAAGCCGCGGAACGCGCCGTGCGGCGGAGCGTTGGTCGCCACGGCGCGGCCGCGCAGCCGCGTGTTCGGACAGAAATATGGACCGGCGGAGTGAATCGTGCCTCTCGACAGCACGACGGGCGAGAGCGTGCAGTACGCGCCGCCGTCGATGACGAAGTCGACGTCCATCGCGAGCAGACGGCCGTCGCTCGACACCGCCGTCCGATGACGCGTGCGCGACGGATGGCGCTTGGTGGTCGCCGCCATGTCCTCGGCGCGATCGTAGACGAGCTTCACCGGCTTCCCGGATTTCCACGCGAGGAGCGCGGCGTGGCCGGCAATGATCGACGGATACTCTTCTTTCCCGCCGAAGCCGCCGCCCGTCTCCATCTGCACGACGCGGATCTTCTCCGCGGGAAGATCGAACAGCGCCATCAGCGCTTTGTGAACGTAGTACGGGCACTGCATCGAGCCCCACACAGTGACGCCGTCGGGACGCGCCGTCGCCAGCATCCCGTTCGGCTCGATATAGAGCTGTTCCTGCGCGCCCGTCTCGTACTCGCCTTCGACGACGATCGGCGCCGCCGCGAACGCGGCGTCCACGTCGCCTCGCGAGACCTCGTACCGCTTGAAGATGTTGTCGCCGCCCCACACGATCGCGCGCCCCTCGAGCGCGTCGTCGATGGAGAACACGGCCGGCTCCGGCTCGATGTCGAAGACGACGCGGCGCCGCGCTTCCTCGAGCGCCTGCCGATCGTGATGCGCCAGCAGCGCCACGGGCTCTTCCGGATGATTGACGCGATTCTCCGCGAGGTATGGCTGATCGTCGAGGATCAGCGTGACGCGATTCTGCCCGGGAATGTCGAGCGCGGTGACGATCGTGAAGTCGGGATCCGCGGCGGCGGGCCCGAAGTCGATCCGCTTGATGTGGCCGCGCGGGACCGGGCTTCGCACGGTGATGCCGTGAAGCATTCCAGGGAGCGCGAGATCGTCGACGTACCTCGCGTGCCCCGTGACTTTGGCGCGCCCCTCGCGGCGCGAGACCGATTGACCTATGAAGCGGCTGTCCATGCGATTTGCTGATTCTAGATCTCCCAATCAGCAAATCCGTCAATCGACCGCAGGTTTATTGGAACGTCTGACAGGCCTCCATGTCGCCGCTGTCGAAGCCGCGCTTGAACCAGCGAACCCGCTGCTCGGACGATCCGTGCGTGAAGCGCTCCGGCGCGACGCGCGCGCCGGCCATGCGCTGAAGACGATCGTCGCCGATGGATGCCGCGGCGTTCAAGCCTTCTTGGAGATCGCCGGGCTCGAGCTCGACCTTGCCCCGAGCCGCGCGGCCATCCTGTGCCGCAGAGTGTCCCCACACGCCCGCAAGGCAGTCTGCCTGCAGCTCGAGCCGCACCGACAACTCGTTCTGTTGGCCTGGCCTCGCCTGCTGGAGACGCCGCACTTCCCCCTCGATGCCGGTCAAGTGCTGCACGTGATGCCCGATCTCGTGCGCGAGCACGTAGGCCTGCGCGAAGTCTCCCGGCGCGCCGAAGCGTGAGCGCAGTTCAGAGAAGAACCCGAGATCGAGATAGACCTGGCGATCCGCGGGACAGTAGAACGGTCCCGTCGCGGATTCCGCCATGCCGCAGGCGGACCGAATCACGTCGCGAAATATAACGGCCTTTGTCTCTTGATATCTCCCGCCGAGCTTCGACTGCCAGGTTTCATGCACGTCGCGCATGACGGCATCGACGAAATCGACGAGCTTCTCCTCGTCGGGCGTCGTTCGAAGCTCTCCTCCGGTCGTACCCACCGCCGGGGGCGGGCTGGTTCCGTCGGTTCCAATCAAGGAGAAGAAATCGATTCCCGTGGCCCAGCTGAGGACGAGGACGAGCAGCAAGCCGCCTATCCCCATGCCGCCCATTCGCATGGCGCCGCCGGAACTTCCTCGAACATCCTCGACGTTTTCGCGATTGCCGGGCGTCCACTTCATGGCTTTTTACTCTGCAGCAATCATTCCACGACGATGTGTCGCCACTTTCCCTGTCTGAAACGAATGACCGACAGAGAGCAGCGCGTGAAATGCCCCAGGACGATCGCCGACCAGACGCCGGCAGCGTCCAGCTTCCCCATGCTTTGCAGCGTCCCGCACAAGCCGATCGGCACGAGCACTTGCGAGATGAGTGTAATGAAGAGCGGGCTTCGCGTGTCGCCCGTGCCCTGCAGTCCTCCGGTGTGCGTCAGCGCAACCGTGATGAAGAACCCCGATACGGCAAGATACCGCAGCAACTGGCGGCCGAGCGCCACGACGCTCGGATCCTCGAGGCCGAATATCCCGAGGAGCTGCTCGGGGATCAAGACGAAGAGCGCGCCGACCGTCGCGGCGACGGAGATGCCGAGGCGCGACGCGATCGCGACGCCGCGCATCGCACGCTCCGGCTGTCCCGCGCCGAGATTCTGGCCCGCGACCGCGGCCGCCGCTCCCATCAGCCCGACCGACGTCCACGTGATCAACGAGAAGAGCTCGGTGTAGCCGACGGCATACGCCGCTTGGGCCTCGGCGCTCTGCGGAAGCGATCCGATGAATCGAAGCAGCAACACGCCCGCGATGTTCATCGCCACACCCTGGATACCCGCCGGCAAGCCGAAGCGGAAGAGCGATCGGATGATGCCCCAATCGGGACGCATCGACATCGACGAGGGGAAGTGCACGACGAGCTTGCCGCGAAGCAGCATCCACAACGCGATCGACGACACGATCAGGCTCGCGCAGACCGTGCCTATCGCGGCGCCTCGAACGCCCAACGCGGGAATGGGTCCGTACCCCGGTATCAGGACGACGTTGAACGCGATGTTCAGGACCGTCATCCAGATGCCGAGGCGGAGCGGCGTGCGCGCGTCGCCCGCGGAGCGCAGCGCGCCGCCGAGCATGAAGAACAGCAGCATCCCGACGCTGAAGACGAACATCGTCCGCAGGAACGGAAGCGCCTCCGCTTTCACGGCGGGCGTGGCGTTGACGAGATCGAGCAGCGTGGGAGAGAGGAAGTACCCGGCCGGCGCCAGCACGAACAGCGCGATCACGAGCGCCGTCAGGAACGCCTGATACACCGTCCGATTGACTTTCTCGACCTCGTTCGCGCCGGCGAACCGCGCGACCATCACGCCCATGCCCGTGAAGAGCGACGCGATGAAGACGATGACGACGAGGAAGATCTGCCAGCTCACGCCAATCGCGGCGTTGCCGGTGAAGCCGACGAAGTGGCCGACCATCGCGTGATCGATGATTCCCTGCAGTCCGCCAATGGCGTTCTGGAGGACGGTCGGCCAGGCCATCTTCCACACCGCCGCCGCAAGCGGTCCTTCGACGAGCGACCGATCGAGCTTGCGGCCCGAACGGCTCGCCGACGCGCCGGGGGCAACCGCCGGTGCGGTCACGTCCGGCGCCGATGTAATCTCGTTCGCGGACGGCGCGGGCGTGGATGCAGGCGTTGAATTCGACGGGGACACGGAACTGGGATCATAGCAGGGTCACGATTTCATTCCCTTGAGGACGCGGCGTACGTCCGCGTGCGCGAGCACGACGGCCGGTTGGCGCTGCAGCGCTTCGTAGTAGCGGCGCGCGAAGCCCTCGCCGTCCTCGGATGCCGTCAACAGACGCCCGACCTGCTCGACGAGCGCCGCCCCGTCGCCGTCCGTCGCGGGCCCTTCGCGCTCGACGTTTTGATCGATCCGCACGATGAGCTCCGAGAGCGCGTGAAGCCACGCGAACCACGGATCGTTGATGACGAGCTGCAGAAAGATCCCGGGCGAACCGACGCGCCCTCGATCCATCTCGTACGCGACGCGCGCATCGTCCAGGAGAACTTTGTGCAGATGCAGCAGGCGCGCGCGCAGATCCTTCAGCTTGCTCCTGACCTCGTCGGTCATCGGCGCATAAGGAGATTGAGGCGCGGCCGCTAGCACTGTTCGCGCCGCGGCTTCCGCGCGAAGCTTGCGCACGTCGAGACGCTCGGTGGACATGCGGAGCGATCCGTCCGCGGCGCGCGGCCATTCGTCCCTCGGGCGATCCCAGTACAGCTCGAGGCCGTTGCCGTCGGGATCGCGCAGGTACAGCGCTTCGCTGACGCCGTGATCGCTCGCGCCTTCGAGAGCGATGCCGGCGCGATCGAGACGTTGGAGCGCATCGGCGAGCGCCGGGCGATCGGGATAACGAATCGCGAAGTGGTAGAGGCCCGTCGCGCCCGGCGGCGGCGCGCTGCCGCCGAGGCTCTCCCACGTGTTGAGGCCTATATGGTGGTGGTAGCCGCCTGCGCTGAGAAACGCCGCGCCGTCGCCGTACCGCTGCGTCAGCTCGAAGCCGAGCACGCCTTGATAGAACGCGACCGCGCGATCGAGATCGGACACCTTCAGATGCACGTGTCCGATGCCGGCACGCGCGTCAATCGGATTTGCCATGTGTGAATCATGGCGAGCCGTCCGGTCCGAGATCAAGAGCGGCGGCCTGGCTGGTGGAGCTTTTGCAAGAGTGAACGGGCACACACGGCACTACCTGGCCGTGCTCGCGGCGCGATGCGAGGAGGAGCGAAACGTGGCGGAGGTACTTGTTCAGTTTGCCGATCCCGTACATGACGGGAACGGAAGGTTCTACACTGCACGCGCGTGCGGGGCGGCAATGCCTGACGGACTCTGGCAGGGCTGGATCGAGTTCCTCTCCGCCGACGGGAGCGAAGCTCTTCGTTCGGCGCGCGAGACCACGCAGCCGAACAGGACCGACGTCGAGTACTGGGCGACGGGACTGACGAACGTCTACCTCGAGGGCTCGCTCCAGCGCGCGCTCAAGCCACTGAGAATCGCTCCGGACCCTTCCGTTCCGCCGCCGATCTTCGACGGTCCGGCGGCTGACATCGAAGAATTGCTCGATCCGACGCCGGACGCGATCCTGAATCCGTTTTCCGTCTATCGCAAAGGCGAGGGGATCCTTCGGAACCAGCTCGCGGCGTTCTCGCCGTGGCACCTCGTGAACATCATCCGCGCGCACGGCTTGAGCGCCGACCCGCCGAGCGTGTTGAGCGTGCTGCCGGCCGCGGACCTCATCGAGATCATCGTCGCCGGCGTACGCCACCAGCTCACCGCGATCGAATAACCTTCGCCGTCGTCACCAACTGCCCCGCGTGGCGCTGGGCGTGCTCGGCCGCGTGAAAGATCAGTCCGAGCACCGTTGTCGGCAGCCCGGCGCGCCCGACGGCACGCGCGTCGAGGATCGAGTCCGGCGGCGTGGCGCGAATCTGCTCGAGCGCCGCGTCGATTCGCTGCCGCAGGCTCGCGAGGAGCGTCGCCGCGTCGCTTCGAGGAGGATTCTTCTCGAGAGCGATCGCCGCCTTCTGCGCGTCGTTCAACGTCGAGCCGCGCGCGTATGTGAGCAGCCGGTCGGTGCTTCCGTTCAAGTGCAGCAGGTGAAAGCCAATCGTGGCGGCCCCGCCGGGCGACGTCCACAGCTCCTCGATCGTGAGATCGGCGGCGGCCTGCTCGGCGTCTTCGAGCGTTTGGAGAAGCGCGTGCGCCGCAGGCATGAGCGATGGATGAACGCCGTCTATCGGGCCGCGAAGCCAGACTTCGGGTGGTGCAGGTGCGGTAGACATGCCTCCGGATCCTACACCGGCGCCCGGTGACCTCTTGCGCGGCAGCGGTATCCGGACGAGAATTCCGCCGGAGGTTCGTGATGAGTCGACGAGCGTCGCCGGCGGCCTTCGGTCTCGTGTCGCTCTTGTGTCTCTTCCCTCCGGCGCGGGAGGCGATCCGCGCGGAACCTCCACATCAGGCAGCGGCATCGATCGACCCGGCGATCGCGCGCCTATCCGATGCCGACAAGGAAACATTCCTCCTCAACGCAAAAGTCGTCAGGACGAGAGGCGCCGGCAAGGGGATCACGGGATCCATACGCGCGACGCTGACCGATGGCGCCATCACGCACGACGCGCACATCCAGACGATCGACGAAGCGAAGCGGGAGTTCCGATCGGATCAGGGCACCGAGTTCAACTTCCGCGATACGTGGATGTTCAACCTCGCGGCCTACAAGATCGATCGCTTGATTGGATTGAATCTCGTGCCGGTCACCGTCGAGCGGCGGTGGCGTTCCACGCTCGGCTCGTTCACGTGGTGGGTCGACGACGTGCAGATGGATGAAGCGGCACGGCTGAAGAAGAAGTTGACCTCGCCGTCGCCGCAGATCTGGAACGAGGAGATGCAGCTCGTACGGCTGTTCGATCAACTCATCTACAACATCGATCGCAACCTGGGCAATCTCCTGATCACGAATGACTGGTCGATCTGGGCGATCGATCACACACGCGCGTTCCGGACGCACGCCACGCTCAAGAATCCCGCGAACATCGCGCGCTGCGATCGTCAGGTGCTCGAGCGTTTGAAGACGCTGGATCGCGCGACGGTCAGGCGCGCGACCGGACAGTACCTGCAGACGTTCGAGATCGATTCCCTGCTGAAGCGGCGCGACATCATCGTGTCGATGATCGAGCAGCGCGGCCAGGCGGGCGTCTTCGATCGTCAGAACAAACGATGACGCGAACTCTCCTCGTCCTCGCTGCCGCCGCGTGCGCGCTCGGCGCGTTCGCATTGATGCCGTCGCAGGCGGCGCTGGACGATCTCGCGAGGCAGGCGCTCGCGCGGATCGACGGCGAGATCGACATCCCGCAGGCGAGCGGCCTCCGCGCGAACGTCCGCGTCGCGCGCGACGAGTGGGGCATTCCGCACATCACCGCCTCGTCGCCCGAGGATCTCTTCTTCGCGCAGGGATATGTCGCGGCGCAGGATCGGCTCTGGCAGATGGAGATCTGGCGGCGAACCGCAGAAGGCCGCCTGGCCGAGATCTCGGGACCGCAAGCCGTTCCAACGGATCGTCTCGCGCGGCTGCTGAAGTTCCGCGGTCCGTCCGACGATCGCGAGCTCGCGCCGTATCATCCCGACGCACGGCGGCTGATGGCCGCGTTCGTGAGCGGCGTCAACACGTTCATCGCACAGCACCAGCAGCGGCTGCCGATCGAATTCGTCCTCACGGGCATCACGCCGGAGCCCTGGACGATCGACACGCTCACGCTGCGTCAGGTCACGTTCGGCGACGCGACGAACGAGCTGCAGCTCGCGCGCAGCATCGCGACGCTGGGCGTCGCCGAAGCCAATCGCCGCCGCAATCCGGATCCCTGGGACGATCTGACGATCCCCGCCGGCCTCGACGTCGCGGCCATCACCAACGACGTGATGGGCGCGGCGCGCACGGGAGGCCGCATCCCGGCGCCGCCGCTGTTGCCCGCGTTTCGCGCCTTCGCGAGTCCGTTTCCTGATGGCGCGTCGAGCGAGGCGGTCGATCCTGGCAGCAACAACTGGGTCGTGAGCGGCGCGCTGTCCACGACCGGAAAACCGGTTGTCGCCAACGATCCCCATCGCGAAGTCACGCTCCCGTCATTGCGGTTCATCATGCACTTGACGGCGCCGGGCTGGAACGTGATCGGCGCGGCCGAGCCGCCGTTCCTCGGCATCGCGCTCGGCCACAACGATTTCGTCGCGTGGGGTCTGACGATCGTCGGCACCGATCAGCACGACGTGTACGTCGAGGACGTGAATCCCTCGAACGCGAACGAAGTCAGATTCGGCAAGGCATGGGAGCCGCTCAAGATCGTTCGCGAGGAGATTCGCGTCAAAGGCGCAACGCCGGTGCAGGTCGAGTTGAAGTTCAGCCGGCACGGTCCGATCTTCTTCGAGGATCCGGTGCGCCGCCGTGCGTACGCGCTGCGATCGGCGCTGCACGAGCCAGGCGCTGCGCCGTACCTCGCCGGGCTCCGCCTGAGTCAAACGAAGAATTGCCGCGAGTTCCTCACGGCGGCGGCCCACTGGAACGCGCCCTCCGAGAATCTGATCTGCGGCGACGTGCAGGGCAACATTGCGTGGCGCGCGTCCGCGCTGACGCCGAACCGGAAAGGATGGACCGGCCGGCTGCCCGTGCCCGGGACGGGCGCCTACGAATGGCATGGATTCCGATCGGATCTCCCAAGCGAATACAACCCAGCGTCCGGCTTCATCGCGACCGCGAACCACAACGTCCAGCCGAAAGGCTACTCGCCGCCGTTCATGTTCAAGACCGCGGACACGCGGTTCGAGCGCATCACGCGGCTGCGGCAGATGATCGCCCCGGGCCGCAAGTACTCGCTCGAGGATCACCAGCGTATGCAGCACGACGCGTTCTCGCTGCGCGCGGCCGCAGACATCCCGCGCTTCCGCAACTGGACGTCGTCGGATCCGGCGGTCGAAAAGGCGCGCGCGCTGCTGGCCGCCTGGGATGCAGTTTACAAACGTGACAGCGTCGAGGCGGCGCTCTACGAAACGTGGCGCGCGCAGCCCGCGGATCTCGATCTCGCGGCGTCGCTGCGGGCGGCGATCGCGAGGCTCGAAGCAAGCCAGGGCAGCGCGTGGACCTCGTGGCGGTGGGGACGCATGCATGCACGCGCGTTTCCGCACGTGCTCATTCGCGCGTTCGACCTGCCGGCCGTCGAGCGTCCGGGCGGCGCGGGCAGCGTCGCCGCCGACGGCGCGTCGTATCGCGAGATCCTCGACGTCTCCGATTGGGATCGATCGCTCGCGACGAATACGCCCGGCCAATCCGGCCAGCCGGGGAGTCCGTTCTACGGCAACCTGCTGCCGCTCTGGGCCGAGAACAAGTACTTTCCCCTCGCATTCAGTCAAAAGGCCGTCGACGCCCGCACGAAGCACCGGCTCACGCTTCGCGCGGCGCGGCGCTGACCAGAACTCGGCCCCTGAACGGTGGGCGTTCGTCCCCCGCATGTTGGTGTTCGCGCGCCGGCTCGATATGCTTCAGCCCGAAGGATTGACGTCGAAGGAGCCGAGTATGATGCGTGCCCCATACTGGATGGCGCGAGCGGTTGCGTTGTGCGCGTGCGTGGGTGTCGCGGCCGTGGCAGCGCAGGAGCGGGACAGGAGCAAAGTGGACGACAAATACAAATGGGATCTGACCCACATCTATCCGACCGACGACGCATGGAAGCAGGCGAAGGAAAAGATTGCCGCCGAGATTCCGAAACTCGGGAACCACAAAGGGAAGCTCGGCACGTCGGCCGCGCCGCTCGCGGACACGCTCGAATTGGGGAGCCGTCTCTCCAAAGAACTCTCACGCGCGTACGTCTACGCAAGCATGATGTCGGATACAGATACGCGGGTCAGCAAGTATCAGGGCATGCAGCAGGAGATGGTGCAGCTCAGCGCGACGATGGCCGCTGAGGCGGCGTACGTCGAACCGGAGATTCTGAAAGTCCCGCGCGCGACGATCGACGGCTTCGTGGCGAGCGAGCCGCGGCTGAAGAACTACAAGCTATATCTCGACGACATCCAGCGCCGGGCCGCGCACACGCTCACCGACAGCGAGGAGCGATTGCTCGCGAGCGCCGGCGTCATGGCGAGCACCGCCTCGACGACCTACGGCATCTTCTCCGATGCCGACTTCCCGTATCCGACGGTGACGTTGAGCGACGGCAAGAGCGTGCGGCTCGACAGCTCGGGCTACAGTCTCCACCGCGCGCGGCCGAATCGCGACGATCGGCAGAAGGTGATGTCCACCTTCTTCAGCGCTCTCGGGAAGTTCGGCGGCACGTTCGGCGCGACGCTGAACGGCCAGGTGCAGGGCGACATCTTCTACGCGCGCGCGCGCAAGTACTCCAACGCGCTCGAAGCGGCGCTCGACGGCCCCAACGTTCCGACCTCGGTCTACACGCGGCTCGTCGACGGCGTCAATCGCCACCTGCCCACGTTCCATCGATACCTGAAGCTGCGCCAGCGCATGATGAAGCTCCAGGATCTGCATTACTACGATCTCTACGCGCCGCTCGTCTCCTCGGTCGATCTGAACTACTCCATAGACGAAGCGCAGAAGATCGTGCTCGAGGCGCTCACGCCGCTCGGTCCCGAGTACGCTGCCGGGGCGCGCCGCGCGTTCACGGAACGCTGGACCGACTGGCATCCCACCGAGGGCAAGCGCGCCGGCGCGTACTCGAACGGCGGCGCCTACGACGTTCACCCGTACATGCTGCTCAACTACAACGGGAAGTACACGGACATGAGCACGGTCGCGCACGAGCTCGGGCACACGATGCACAGCTTCTTCTCGAACAAGGTGCAGCCGTACCCGACTTCGTCGTACCCGATCTTTGTGGCCGAAGTAGCGTCGACGTTCAACGAGGCGCTC
The DNA here is from genome assembly GCA_036556425.1 of Vicinamibacterales bacterium. Taxonomy (GTDB): domain Bacteria; phylum Acidobacteriota; class Vicinamibacteria; order Vicinamibacterales; family 2-12-FULL-66-21; genus DATBJJ01. The sequence goes on along the minus strand of DATBJJ010000120.1, from coordinate 28,803 downwards.
TTGATCGATCGCATGCTCAAGACGATCGAGGATCCCGCGGTCAGGCTGTCGCTGCTCGGAAACTATCTCGAGGGAATCAAATCAACGGTGTTCCGTCAGACGCAGTTCGCGGAGTTCGAGCTGAAGATGCACGAGGCCGCCGAAAAGGGCGAGCCCTTGACGGGCGAAGCGTTCGACAAGCTCTACGCCGATATCACCAAGAAGTACTACGGCCACGACAAGAACGTCTGCATCGTCGACGACTACATCGCGCACGAGTGGGCGTTCATTCCCCACTTCTATCGCAACTTCTACGTCTTCCAGTACGCGACATCGTTCACCGCGGCGGAAGCGCTCGCCGAGAAGGTGATCGCGGGCGATCAGGCGGCGACGAAGAAGTTCCTGACGTTCCTTGCGTCGGGCGGATCGAAATATCCAATCGATCTGCTGAAGGATGCCGGCGTCGACATGACGACGGACGAGCCGCTCGAGCTCACGATCAAGAAGATGAACCGCGTGATGGATGAAATGGAGAAGCTGATCAAGTAACGATCACGCGCGCCGGCGCTCGAGCGCGCGGCGCGCGCCGAGCCGCTCGATGGTGTGCATCTGCCGGATCATCGGCGCGCGCTGCGCGATCACGTCGGCATAGAGCGCGAGGCGGAACCTATAGACCGGCGTCGAAACTCGAGACGACGCTTCGGACGACGAGACGATGAGCTGACCGCGTCGCGCCATCGCCGCGAGCAGCTGGCGCGTCTCGTCGCTCCGCGCGCCGAGCGCGAACGCCACTTGCGCCGGCGAGAACTCGCGGCCGATGACCGCAGCCGCCTCCAGCAGCTCGCGCTCGCGCGGATCGAGGTGGTCCAAGTGCTCCGCGACCGCTTCGGCGAGCGACTCCGGCAGCGCGCGAGCGATCGTCTCGTGGCCCGCCTCGCGGCGCCAACCCTTCTCCCCCATCGCGACCAGCCCGCGCGCAACCACCCGATCGAGTGCGACGCGGATCATGTAGGGATTGCCGGCGGCCGCCTGGTGCACGACCGGCGCAATATCGGACACGTGCTCTGACCCGAATCGCGCATCCACGTAGCGCCGGACTTGATCGATCGTCAGCGGGCGCAGGTGGAGAATCGACGTCCGCCCGTTCGGCGCCGTCACGCGCTGCCGCGCGCGCCGGCTCGCGACCCATTCGCCATCGCAGTGCGTGCCGACGAGGAGGACCCTGGCGCGCGGCGCGGCGCTGAGGTGGGACAACGCGTGGAGCGTTGCCGTATCGGCCCACTGCAGATCCTCGACGACGAGCACGAGCGGCTTGTCCTGAGAGATCGCCGCGAATGCGCTCGCGAGCTCGTCGAGCATCGCGGTCGGCGTCTTCGGCGCCGCATTGGTGCCCGTCCACTGGGGAAAATACGGAAGCCAGGATGGCGCGTGCCGCGCCAGCGCCGCGGGAACGAGGCCGAGGTGCTGGCGATCCAGGCGCAGCAGCGCGTCGAGAAGCGGTGAGTACGGCTCGCTCGCCGATTCCCGCTCGAAGCACTGGCCGAGACACCATCGGAGGGGTGCTTGCGCGCGGGCCTCGCGGATGAACGCGTCGCAGAGCGCCGTCTTCCCGAGCCCCTGCTCCCCCGAGATCAGCACCAGCCGCGGCACTCCCGCGCGGACGGCGTGCAGCGCCGCCGCGAGCGCGGCAAGCTCCTGCCCGCGTCCGACGAACAGGCCGGCAGCCGCGGCCGCGGGGACCTGCGCGCGCGCGTCGTGGCCGCCGTCGTTGACCGGGGCGACGAACGCATATCCGCGCCGCGGCGACGACGTGATGAACCGGGGAAAGAGGGTCGAGTCGCCGAGCGCCTGACGGATCTCGCGGACCAGCACCTTGATGTTGTCAGGCTGGACGTGCGTATTCGGCCAGACCGCGGCCATGATCGCGCTCTTCGAAATCCACGATCCGCGTCCGGCGATGAGGCATCTCAGAAGCGCAGAGGCCTTCGGCGTGAGGCGGATCTTGTCCGATCCCCGCCAGAGCGTTTGCTGATCCGCGTCGAACCGGAAGGGTGGAAAGTGGTTCACGCAGCGCCCAGCAGCATCGTAGCAGAGGCGAACGGGGACTTCACCCCTGGATCCGGGGGAGATCGCCGTTACCGCGCATACACTACACGGACATGCCCGAGCATAGCCTCCTCCTTCCCGAGCTGGTACTGACGTACGCGATCGCGCTGATCTTCATCCTCGTGCTGGCGCGGATCCGCGTTCCGCCGATCGTCGCGTTCATCATCGCGGGCGCGTTCGCGGGGCCGACGGGGATCGGCATCGTGAAGACCCAGGAGGACGTCAATCTGCTCGCGGATCTCGGGATCGTGCTGCTGCTGTTCACGGTCGGCTTGGAATTCTCGCTCTCCGAGATCGAGCGCATCTGGAAGCAGGTCTTGTTCGGCGGCAGCCTGCAGATCGGCGGGACCGCGCTTGCGTTGATGGCGGTGCTGTATGCGGTCCTGCGTGCGCCCGGGCGCGTCGGCCTGTTCATCGGCCTTTTCGTCGCGCTGTCGAGCACGGCGATCGTGCTGCGCGAGCTGGGCGCGCGCAATCAGCTCGACGCGCCGCATGGCCGGCTGATGGTCGGCGTCCTGCTGTTCCAGGATCTCGCGATCGTCGGTCTGCTCCTCCTCGTGCCGATCCTCTCGGGCAAGACGGCGCTGAGCGGGGTGCCGCTCGTGCTGCTGCGCGCGGCGGCCGCGATCGGCGCCGTGGCGATCGTCAGCCGTCTGGTGCTCCCCGTGCTCTTCCGGCTCGTGGCGCAAAGCGGAAGACGTGAAGCCTTTCCCCTGGCGGTGCTCCTCGCGAGCATCGGAACCGCGTGGGTCAGCTCGCTGCTTGGAATCTCGATGGCGCTCGGCGCGTTTCTCGGCGGCTTGATCCTCGCGGAAGGTGAATTCAGCCATCAGGCGCACGCGGAGATTCGCCCGCTGCGCGACATCCTCGCGGGGTTGTTCTTCATCTCGCTCGGGATGTTGGCGGATTTCAACGCAATCCTCGCGCAGCTCCCGATGATCCTCGCCGTCACGCTCGTCCTCGTCGTCATCAAAGCGGGGGTGGCGGCGGGCGCGCTGTGGGTCGTGGGGACGCCGCTTCGCGTCGCGGTCACGGCGGGAATCGGCCTCGCGCAAGTGGGCGAGTTCTCGTTCATCCTCGGGCGCTCGGGACTCGACTTCGGGCTGCTGACGTCGGGACAGTGGCAGGTGCTGCTGGCGGCCAGCATCGCAACCATGGTGGTGACGCCGGCGCTGGTCGCGATCGCGCCGCGCGCCGGTACGTGGGCGGCGGAACGAATGAAACGACGCGAGGCCATCGCCGAAGGTGAGCATGCGGCGCTGTCCGATCACGTCGTGATCCTCGGGTTCGGCGTTGGCGGCCGGCTGCTCGGACGCGCGCTGCGGCAGCTCGGCGTCCCGTACGTGATCCTCGACATGAACGGCGCAACGGTGCGTCACATGCGCTCGGAAGGAGAATCGATCTTCTTCGGCGACGCGACGAACGAGGACGCACTGCGCGGCGCGGGCGTCGAGCGCGCTCGCGCCGTCGTCGCGGTCCTGAGCGATCCGTACGCCTCCGTTCGCGCGGTGACCGCGATTCGATCGTTGAATGCCGAGGTGCCGGTGATCGTGAGGACGCGGTACCGCAGCGAGGCACAGCAGCTGTTGGAAACCGGCGCAACGGTCGCGGTCGCCGAAGAGCTCGAGGCCTCGCTCGAAGTGCTCGCGCAAGCGTTCGCGCGCCTCGACGTTCCCGGCAACATCATCGAGGTCTTGCTCGACAGTTTCCGGCGCGAATCGAGCGGCATCCGTCCGGTGCGCGCGCCCACGCAGCCGCTCGACACGCTGCCGAGCGCGATCAGCCAAACGCCCGTCGCGACGCATCAACTGCACGCCGGGGAATGGGCCGTCGGCCGCACGCTCGCGGACGTCAACCTCCGCGCGGAGACCGGCGCGCTCGTGATCGCCGTCCAACACGGAGGCCGGCACGTCACGTCGCCATCCGCTGACTTCACATTGAACGAAGGAGACGTGCTGTATCTGGTCGGCGACGAGAGCGACATCATGCTCGCGCGTCGTCATCTGGCGTCTGGGTGATAGTGGGAATGGATTGACACTGCGTGGCGTAGGCCTGAGGCTACAACTCAGAAATCGAACTGCAGGCTAAAGCGCGCCGTGCGCGGAAGCGCGGGGTGCAGATGGATGTCTTCGATCCCGCCGGATGGCTCGCCGCGCAAGCGCGACGCATACAGATAGTCGATGTCGCTGACCTGCGAGTTTCCGACGTTGAAGACGTCGAGGACGACGCTCACGTGGTCCGTGATGCGATAACCCGCTTGTGTGTTGACGAGGCTCGTCCCCCGCGATCGGACCGTGTTGCCCTCGGTCAGCGCGCGCGGCCCGAGATATCGGAGCCGTGCGCTCCCGAACAATCCCCTGACGTTTTTCACCGCAGCGCCGGCGGAGATCACCGTCTCGACCGATCCCGGAATGCGATCGCCGGCCGCGTCGCCATCGGTGAATCGGGCTCGCGACAACGCGAGATCCGCATCGAACGTGAGCCAGGTCGCAGGGCTGTGATACACCGTTGCCTCGATGCCGGTCCGCCGGCTCGGCCGGCTCGCCTCCGTGGTCCCTGCATCGCCGATGAACAACAGCTCGGACTCGAGAGCGAGCGTCCAAAGCGCGAACGTCACTTGCGTGCGGCGGAGCGCGACGCTTCGCAGCCCAATCTCCGAGCCGGTCGCGCGCACGAGCGGCGTCACTCGTGACGCCGGCAGTCCGGTCGCCGGATCGATCGCAATCGTGGCGCCGCGCGCGTCGTTGCTGTGAAAGCCGGTGCCGGCGTTCAGATAGAGCTCCGTGCCCGTGAACGGTCCAAGCACGACGCCCGCCTTTGGGCTGAGTATCCCGGCCGCAGACGATCCCGAGTTGACCGGCGTGTCGCTGCGAACGCGGAAACGATAGACGTCGGCGCGAAGGCCAAGCTCGCTCCGCAGAAATCGCGACCACTGATACTGATTCTGATAGAACACCGCGCCGCTCGTCTGCAGAACCGCATCCTCGCGGACCGTGGACAATCGGTTTCTCGCGCGTGTGTGATAGAGACCGACCGTGCCGATGTCGTCGTTCCTGATTTGCGCGCCAAACGTCTGCTGAACCGTTCGTCCGCGCCACGTGCCGAGGCGGCGGTGCGTCACACGGCCGCCGCTGACGAACCGGCGGTCCTTCTGCTCGAACTGATCGCCGTTGTCTTCGTCGTCGAGGAAGTACGTGAAGTTCGAGAAGAGGTCGAGGCCGTACCGGAATCCATACGCGGTCGCGCGCGTCACGCTGGCGACGCCCGATCGCTGCCAATCGAACGCGAGTGAGTAACGACCCGTATCGCCGCCGTCGGTGCCGTCGATTCCGCCAAAGCGATCGATCGCGCCGGCATCAATCGCACGCTGCGGAATCTGATCCGTCGAGTTCCACAGCGCCCGATACGCCATTCCCGTCAGCGAGAGGCCGTTTCGCGAATCGCCGCGGCTGTATCGTAGTACGCCATTGAGCTTTCTGTAGTCATCGGGGCGCGTCCACGGTCCGTCGTTGCGGCCCAACTCGAACGCGTATAGCAACCGTCCCCCGCCGACGCGCGGGGAATCCGCGACGAGCGCACGGGCCCATCCGTCTTCGCCGCCGCTCACGCGCACCAACATGCGACTGAGCGAATCGGTGTAGTTGATGTTGGCCGACCCCGCCGAGGAGAAATCTCCTTGATCGGCGAAGTACGGACCCTTCGAGTACTGAACGCCGCTGACCAGTTCCGGAATGAGGAAGTTCGCGTCCGAGTAGCCGTGCCCGTGCGCGTGCGTCGGCAGGTTGACCGGCACGCCAGCCACCGTCGTCGCGAAGTCGGTGCCGTGATCGAGGTTGAACCCGCGCAAGTAGTACTGATTCGCCTTGCCCTCGCCGCTGTGCTGACTGATGACGACGCCCGGCACGGTCTCCAACACTTCTCCCGTGCGCATCGTCGGACGCGCCTCGAGCTGCGCCGCGGTGACCGCGCCCTGCGACGACGCGAAGGCGACGCCGATCAAGCTTGCTTCGGGGTTTGGGACGTCCGCGAGATTGACGAACGAGCCGCGCGCCGTGACCGTCACGTCCGCGTTGATCGCGAGCGTCAGCGTTGCATCGATCGTGATGGGCGCATCGCTGCTCACCACAGCGCGCCTGGAGAACGTCGCGAAGTTCAACAGCGTCGCGCGGAGCTGATACGTCCCTGGGTGAAGGCCGATCAGTTCGTACCGTCCGTCGGGCGACGTCATGGCGACGGAGCGACGCTGATCGCCGCCCACGCGGTATGCCTCGACCGTGACGCCAGGAAGCGGACCGCCGTTCGGATCGGTGATCGCGCCACGAATGGCTGCTTGTCGTGCTTCGGCGGCGGCCGGCCACGTCGCGGACGCACTCATGACGATGGCAATCGCCACGACCGCTTGGATGGCTCGGTTGATTCGGGTCATTCGTCTGAACTACGCGCGCCGCCGCCGCCCGGATTTCGCATTATGTCGCGGACTAACGATCTTGGTGGACGCGGCGCGAGTACCGGCGATTGCCGGTAGGATTTTGGTAGGATTTGCGGAAAATCCCGGCCCGGCCGGCCTTTTGTAGAACCTGTACGTTCACAATACGGACCGGACGTGAAGTATTTTGCTCCCTTCCGCCTAGACGTTTCGGGACATTCCCTCTGGTGCGGCGACGCGCGCGTGCCGCTCACCCGCAAAGCCGTCGAGATTCTGCGCGTGCTCGTCGAGCATGCCGGGCACGTCGTGTCGAAGGACGCGCTGCTCGGCGCCGTTTGGCCCGACACCTACGTCCATCCCGACAACGTCAAGGTGCTCGTCGGCGAGATCCGCCGCGCGCTCGGCGACGATCCGGTGAGGCCGCAGTACATCCGCAGCATCGTCAAGCGCGGCTACATCTTCATCGCGCCCGTCGTCGAAGCGCCGACCGATTTGCCCGTGCCCGCGGCGCCGCCGATCTTCGTCGGCCGGGACGCAGAGATGGAGCTGCTGCTGACGGCGTTCGACGCGGCCGCCGCGTCGAACAGGCGCGTCGTGTTCGTGAACGGCGAAGGCGGAATCGGAAAGACGTCGCTGTGCGAAGCGTTCCTTCGCGCGGCCGCGACGCGTCACGCGATGCGCGCGGCGTGGGCGAACTGCGCGAAAGTCTCAGGTCCCTCCGAACCCTACGCGCCGATCGTGGAGATCCTGAATCGTCTCGGGCGATCGGTCGACGACGACTCGATCAGAACGGTGCTCGCGAAGCACGCGCCGAGCTGGCTGCCGCGGCTGCCACAGATTGCCGGCGACGGCTGGCGCGCACCGATCGGCGCCGCGCACGTCGTGCCTGCCTCGCGCATGCTGCGCGAGATCGTCACCGCGATCGAGGCCATTGCCGAGCAATCGCTGCTCGTCCTGTGGATCGAGGACATCCACTGGGCCGATCCCGCGACGATCGAGATCATCAATACGCTCGGCCAGCGGCCCGATCGCGCGAAGCTGCTGATCCTCGCGACGAGCCGTCCGCCCGATGCCACGCCGTCGGCTGGCGCGCTGCGGCGTGCGCAAGCGGATCTCTCCGCGCACGCGGGCGCGACGCACATCCGCCTGCAGCCATTCACGCAGCAGGACGTCGACCAATATCTCGACGAGCGGTTCGGCGAGGAGATTTCGAGCCGCGCGTCGACGATCCTGTATCGCGCGACGCACGGCAATCCGCTCTTCCTCGCCACCGCCGTCGCTCATCTCGTGCGCCGTGGACACATCACCGCGGGCGACAACGGATGGCGCCTCGAGATCTCGCCGGAGGCGCTGGACGCCACGATCCCGGCGAGCTTCGCGACGGCCGTGACGCGCGAGCTCGACGAGCTCGCCCCGGACGAGCGCGCTGCAATTGCCGCGGCGAGCGTGATCGGCGTCGAGTTCTCGCTGTGGATGACGGCGCAGGCCGCGAACACGAACGAGCTGACGCTCGAGCCGGTCCTCGAGGCGCTCGCGCGGCGCGATCGCTTCATCACGCGCGAAGGCGTGATCGAGCTGGCCAACGGCATGTTCAGCCCGTTGTACCGGTTCAAGCACGGTCTCTTCCAGGAGATCGTGTTCGATCGCAGCGACGCGGCGGCACGCGCGAACGCGCATCTCCGCGCCGGCCTCGCGACGGAGCGGTTGTTCCAGGGGCGCGAGCAGGAAGTCGCGTGCGATCTCGCCTGCTATTTCCATGGCGCGGGCGATCACGCGCGCGCGGCACGGTACTTCCGGCTCGCCGCCGACAACGCGCGCAAGCGGTACACGCCGCAGGAGGCGACCGCGCTCCTGCACGGCGCGGTGGCGCATGCCGCGCACCTCCCTGCCGAGGAGCGGCATCGCGTCGAGATGCCGCTGCTCATCGAGCTCGGTCAGGCGCAACTCGCCTCCGGCGACGCGCCGCTCGCGATCGAGACGTTCGCTCGCGTCGTCCGGCGCGCCGAAGACGAGCGCCGGCCGAACGATCGCATTCGCGCGCTGCTCGCGTTGTCCGAAGCGCAGGCCGGCATCTCACAGAGCGAGTCGCTCACGCTCGCGCGGCAAATCAGCGAGGCCGCGTCGCTCGCGACCGACGAAACGCTGGCGGCATCCGCCGCTGTCACGGCGGGCATCACCGAGCTGACCTTCGACGGCTGGTCCGACGCGATCGCGGATCGCTGCTTCGACATCTGGCGCGCGCTGCCGCGAACGGGAACCGACGACTATCGTTCGCTCGCGATCCGTCTGCTCTTCCTGCAGGTGTGGCGGTCCGCGTACGGACACGCGTGGACCACGGGCCGCAGGCTCCTGCCGTCGGCGCTGCGGAGCGGCAATCTCTCGGACTCGATTCATTGCTACTACCTGCTCGGTCTCGCCGCGCTGCACCTCGGCCGATGGGGCGACGCGATCGACGTCGCCGCCGAAGGCGCCGCGATCGGCGACAAGAGCGGCCGCACGCACTACGCGGTGTCCATGCGGCTGCTGCAAGCGTGGATCGCGCTCGAAGGGCAGCGCTGGGACGAGGCGCGCCGGTTGAGTCTCGTCGATCGCGCGCTCATCGACGGCTTCGTCGGCTGCACGTATCCGCTGCAGATGTCGCTCGTCATCGGCGGCGCGTCCGCGTTGGGACAAGGACGCCTCGACGACGCCGAGCGCGATCTGTGGCGCTTGAGGGATTGGTACAACCGCGAGCGATTGGTGCTCGATTGGTTCTGGAAGGCGCAGCTCCACATGTATCTCTCGGAGCTCGCGATGAAGCGCGGTGACCTCGAGGGGGCGGCCCGCGAAGCAGAGCTCGCGCAGGGCGAAGCCACGCGCATGCCGGAGCGGACCTGGCGCGGGCGCGTACACGTTGCCGCCGCGCAAGTCGCGATCGAGCGCGACGCGTTCGCCGACGCCGAGCGCCACCTGCGGCAGGCGCGCCGCGAGACCCGCGGCATCGAGGCGCCGCTCGCCTCCTGGCGCATCGAAGCGGTCACCGCCACGCTCCTCGAGCGAACGGCCCAGCACGACTCGGCCCGGCGCGCCCGGATGCGTTACGAGCGCACCTTCACCCGGCTCGAGCAGTCCATCGACGAGCACCATCTGGACTCGCTCGGCGGCCGCGGCGCCCTCGCCGAAATCATCCATTAGCCGCCTCCCCGCCGAACGGCCGACCTAGGTTAAACTAGAGGCTTCCGGCCAGCCGTGCGTGCAAAACTTGCCCTGCTCATCGCCTGTTTGACACTCACTGCACCTGGCGTCCTCGCACGCCAGGCCCAGACGAATGCCCTGATCCCGTTCGAGAGCTATCTCGAAGCGCTCAGGGTGCAAGCGGGGATTCCCGGAATGTCCGCTGCGCTCGTCCAGGACGGACAGATCGTGTGGGAGCGCGGGCTTGGTTTTCAGAACCAGGAATCGCGCATCCGCGCAACGCCCGATACGCCGTACCCCATTGCGGATCTCAGCCAGACGATCGCTTCGGTGCTGCTGCTGCAGTGCGCCGAACAGCGGCGCCTCGACGTCGACGATCCGATTCGGCGCCACGGCGGAAGCGTCTCCGAGCAGAACGCGACGATCCGCCAGGTGTTGAATCACACGTCCGCGAACAACGGCGAAGAGTTCCACTACGATCCAGATCGCTATTCGCGCCTGACGCAAGTCGTCGAGGCGTGCGTTCCGCAGCCGTATCGCAAGAGCGTCGCGGTCAGCGTGCTCGAGCGTCTCGCGATGAAGGATTCGGTGCCGGGACGCGATCTCACGAGCGCCAGCGTCCTGCCCGAGCGCATCTTCGCGAACGAGGTCCTCGATCGCTATCGTCGCGTGCTCGAACGGATGGCGATTCCGTACAAGGTCGACAAGCGCGGACGCCTCACGCGCACGGAGCTCCAGCCGGAAGGCATCAACGCCGCGAGCGGTCTCGTGTCGACGGTCCGCGATCTCGCACGGTTCGACGCGGCGCTCGATCGCGAGATCCTGCTGCACGACGAGACGCTCGCGATGGCATGGACGCCGAGCCCGAGCGCGCTCGGCGCGCCGATGCCCATGGGATTGGGGTGGTTCGTGCAGACCTATCGCGGCGAGCCGGTGGTCTGGCACTTCGGATTGATCGCCAACGCGTACTCGTCGCTCATCGTGAAGCTCCCGCAGCGCGACCTCACGTTGATTCTCCTGGCCAACAGCGACGGCTTGAGCGCGCCGTTCCAGCTCGATGCCGGCGACGTCACCAAATCGCTGTTCGCCACGCTCTTCCTTCGTCTCTACACCTGATCCCTCGTGCGAGCGTCAATCAGAATTCTGATCTGTGTCGGAATCCTGATTCCGGGTCTCCCTGCGCGGGCTGCGGCGGACTGGCAAATCGCTCCGTTCCTCGGCATCACGTTTCACGGCGAGACGACGCTGCTCGACAACGAGAGCGCGGTCGGCAAGGCCGATTGGAGCGTAGGCGCGGCGGTCACGATGCTGGGCGCCGGACCGATCGGCGTCGAAGGCCTGGCTCTCTACACGCCTGGATTCTTTCAGCAGGACAATCCGCCGCCCGACCGCCCGGACGTCGTGTCGAGCCGCGCGTTCGCGCTCATGGGCAACGTCGTCCTCGCGACGCCGCGGAAGTGGACGGAATACGGACTGCGCCCGTACGTGTCCGGCGGCCTCGGCCTGTTGAACGCCTCGTCGAAGGACGAATTCAATCTGCTTCCGGTGAAGACGAATCTCCTGGGATACAACGTCGGCGGCGGAGCCGTCGGCTTCCTCACGGATCGCGCCGGCCTGCGATTCGATCTGCGGTACTTCAGCAACCTCAGGCCAAGCACGAGCGAAGAACAGATCGCGCTCGGCCGCGTTCAGCTCAGTTACTGGAACGCCAGCGTCGGCGTCGTTTTCCGGTACTAACGAAGCTTCACCGCGACGGCGACAGCCGCCAGAATGCGGAACGAGTACTCGTAGCGATCTTCGATGCGATGGAGCCTCGCGGATGCTTCGAGAATCACGTCCTTGGCCGGCGTGAACGAGCGCGTGAGACCGGTTTCCGCGTAGTCGCGCATGCCGCGGTAGCGCGTGCCATCGCGTCTCATCGAGAGATAGTTCGGATCCCCTTCATCCTTGATGAAGTCCTTGCCGCGCCACACGATCAGGTGTCCGCGCCAGGGACCGCGTTCGGCGGACGCCCGTCCGAAGAACGCGGCGCCGTTGCGCGTGCGATCCGGACTGGATCGATCCGGCACGAAGCGCGAGCCCGCCGCGTAGAGCTCGAGAGTCGCGCGATCGAGACGATGGATCTTTCCGTCGAGCACGAGGCCGGTTGCGAGCGCGGAGCTGTCGGCGACCGGGCCTGACGGGAACAACTGGCCGCCTTCGTGGACGATATGGAGCTGAAACGGAATCGCGATCGCCGGTGAGAGTCGAATGTCGGCAGCGGCACCGGCGTCGAAGCGCTCTCGATGCTCGGCCGTGTTGAGACGCTGCCAATCGATCCACAGTTCGTGGCGAAGTCGCTCGCCCTCGAACGTCCACGCCAGCCCGGCCTCGTACGGGCGATCGAAGGCCAAAGTCTCGCGCTGCATCGGCGGCAGCAGGCCGTGCGGGCCGGTGCGATCGGGACCGGACGGCTTCGCGGCCTTCGGCGTCGTCAGGGTGCCGAGCACGAACTTCGATCGCGCGCCGGCGATCGTCAGCGTGACGACCGGCCGGGCGCGCTCGAACGCGTCGTCATCGCCGAAGCGAATGTTGCCGAAAGCGCCGAGCGTCAGGCGGACGCGATCGGTGACGTCGAACACGACCGAGGGGCGCGCGGCAACGCCGAAAATCGTCTCGCCCTCGCGGAACGGATTTCGAAACTCCGTGTTGTCGCCGTAGAAGAGAACGTCCGCCCGAAATGTGACATGCTCCTGTGCGGCTGCTTCGGGCGCACCTCCCAACACGATGAGCATTGTGCAGACATGCCAGGCGCCGATGCGCATGGCGCCTACGATATCGCACCGTCCGCTCGCGCTCCTCGTCATCGCGTCCTCGTTCGCTGCGGTCGTCGCTCTGGCCGTCCCCCGCAACGCCCTCGCGCAATGGGCGCCCGGGCCTGTCCCCGCCGACGATCCATTCGCGCGGCGCGGTTGGCACCTGGAGCTTGGCGGCCACGGCGCGCTCGAGGCGTGGAACTACAACATCTCGCACGAAGAGATGGTGGCGCTCGTCGCGGGCCTTACGTATGGCCTCCGCGACGGCCTTCAACTCACTGCGTCGTGGCCGATGTACTTCGTTTCGCAGCGCGGCACGGACGCGTATCTCGTGGGCGCCACGTTCGGCGTTCGCTGCCGCGTCTACCATCGCCAGCGCTGGGCGGCGTTTCTCGAGCTGAAAGTCGGCGTGTCTGGCGCCGACACGTTCGTGCCGCCGCGCGGCACGCGATTCAACTACCTCGCGCTCGGCGGCGCCGGTGCCACGGTCCGCCTCCGCCGCAGCATCCACGGCCTCGCCGGCCTCGAATGGATCCACGTCTCGAACGGCGGGTTCGCCGGACGCGATCGCAATCCCGATATCGAAGCGGTGGGGCTCAAGGTGGGGGTGTTGATTGGGTTCTGACGCTGTCGGGACTCGGAAGATCATTTCAAGTCAGAACTGGCGCGATTAGGATCCGAAAATCTTCCGGATCCCGGGTCCCGGATCCCGAGTCCCGGATCCCGAATCCCGACAGTCTTCACCTCGGCATCAGCCTCATCACGTCCTCTCTCTCCGGCGGCATCGGCGACATCACGCGTGAATCGGGAACGACCGCGGGCGTGGCGAAGATCACCATCTCGGGCGAGACGAGCTCGGGGCGCGGATCGAGCCACCACGGACCGTGCGAGGTGATTCGCGCGACGAGGCGGAACGGAGAGCCCTGGCCCGTGAAGAGCATCTTGTAGACGTGGACGCGTTCCGGCAAGCGCGCCTGAACCGCGACGTTGAAGAATCGCGGATAGAACGCGTCGGAATCGACGATGAGGCCGTTCGAGGGATTCTCGAGCTCCGGCATCATCTCCTTCCAGAAGTCGCCGCCGCGATACTGCGACGCGAGCACGAACGGCACGTGCCGGAGCGGGAACGACGGACGATCGAAGTACGGCAGATAGGATTCGATCGTGAAGTAGTCCACCGCCATTCCCTGCGGGAGCGCGAGCGACTGAATCCAGCGGCCCGCGGCGTAGCGCGTGTCCGCCGCGAACATGTGCGCCGTTTGCGTGGCGTACGCAGTCGAGTACAGCCCCACGAAGACCGCCACGGCAATTGCGGCAGCGCGCAGCGCGGGCGCGCGGGCCGATCTCACGAACGACATCCCGGCAACCGCCGCGAGCACGACGAGCGACGGACCGATCGGCATGATGAACCGCAGCGCGCGGTGCGACGTCACCCCGTAAAAGGCATAGAACGCCGCGATCCACGTGATGTGCACGAGGTAGCCGCTGCGCAGCCGCCGATCGATCCCCGGCGTGAGCGCGCGCAGGAGCCCGAGCACCAGGCCGACGAGCGACAGCGCAAAGAGCGGCCACCCGAGCGCGTTCGCCAGAATCGAAATGTACGGAATCCACGATCGCTCGACGCCCGCGAGCGTTCCGCTCGGCGCGCCGGTGAACCAGGTGACGACGAGCGCGTTGCGGAAGATCGGCCAGGCGAGGACCGCATAGGGCGAGCCGGCGACGAACCCGCCAATCGTGCACGCCATCGTCAACGCCATGAGGCCGAGCCCGCGCGGCGCGAACGCGTGCCTCAGCCCGCGGCCGCTGACGTGCGCGGCGAGAAACGGCACGGCAAGCACCCACGGCGTGTACTTCGTCGAACACGCGAGGCCAGTCGCGAGCCCGGCAAGCGCGTAGTCGCGGATCGATCCGCGCTCGGCTACGTGCGAGAAACGCCAGAGCGCCCAGAGGCACAACATGAACAGCATGCTCTCGCCCGTCGCGAAGTGCGCCATGTTGACCAGGCCCATCGTCACGGCGCCGAGCCACGCCGCGAAGAGCCCGGTCGCGTCGTCGAAGTAGTGCCGCGCGATCTTGAACAGCAGCCCGACGGTCACGAGCTGAAAGAAGACCGAGAGCAGGCGCGAGAGGCGGAAGGCCAGGAATTGCAGCGGGCGATCGGGATGGTCGGGATTCGTGAGCTCGACGTTGGCAATCGTGCGGTACTTGATCGCCGCGCGCGGCGCGAGCGCGTACGCGAGGCGGACCGTCGCGTATGTCGCGTACGCGTGGAGGCTCGGATTGATGAAGTGCGGCGGCTCGAGCGTCCGCTCGCGAATCATCGTGTCGGCGACCATGATCTTCTCGTCGGGGTGCCACTGATACGGCAGACCCCAGTCGAGACCGCGAATGCCGAGGATCGCGCTGAGGAGGAGAATCGCGGACAGCAGGAGCGTCGTTCGGCGCGGCGGCCACGGCGTCACGCGCCGCGCGCTCACCTCGAAGCCGCCGATGCGCATGCTAAGATGCGCGGACCTGTCCATGAAATTGTCGATTGTGGTGCCAGTATACAACGAAGAATCGACGATCGCGGCCGTGCTGGATCGCGTCCACGCGGTGTCGCTTCCAATCGACCGCGAGGTGATCGTCGTCAACGACGGATCCACGGACGGGACGGCCGCGCAGATCGCCGCGGCGCGCGCGAAGCATCCGGCGCTCATCGCGATCGACATGCCGCGGAACTCCGGGAAGGGCGCCGCCATCGCGCGCGGCGCGCGCGCGGCCACGGGCGACGTCATCGTCATCCAGGACGCCGATCTCGAAGTCGATCCCGTCGAGCACGCGCGCCTCCTCCGGCCGATCCTCGACGAGGGCGCGTCGGTCGTCTACGGCTCCCGCTTCCTCGGACGGCCGCGCACGATGAGCGTCAACGGCATCGCGAACTTCGTGCTGACCGCGATCACCAACGCGCTGTACGGCGCGCGCATCACCGACATGGAAACGGCGTACAAGATGGTGCGGCGCGACGTCTTCAACCGCCTTCATCTCGAATGCAGGCGCTTCGACTTCGAGCCGGAGATCACCGCGAAGCTGCGCCGGTGCGGCTACGACATCCGGGAGATTCCCATCTCGTACAAGCCGCGATCCAAGAAAGAAGGCAAGAAGATCAAATGGCAGGATGGCGTCGTCGCCATTCGTGTCCTGCTGCGCTACCGGCTCGCGCCGATCGATCGCATCGTCCGCGATGCGGGCGAGCTCGTGTCGAACAACGCGCCGTAGCCCGTCACGGCCGCGCGCGAGTCGAACGCGCGCACGATCGCCTCCTCGAAGATTCCCGCCATCACCTCGTAACCGTGCAAGGTCGGGTGAAGGTTGTCCCGCCCGATCAGCGAGAGATCGTCCTTCATGCCCGCGTAGACGTCGACCAGCACCGCGCCGTGCCGTATCGCCAACGCGCGGATCTGATCGTTGAATCCCGGAACGATGCTCGCGACGATCGAGCGATCGGGAATGCTGCCGCCGCGCTGCGGCGGAATCGTTGCAAGGCAGACGCGGACGTTCCTCGCTTCCGCTTCCGACATCATGCTGTCGAGCGCTTGAAGCGCCGGATCGATTCCGCGGAGCTGGAACAGCAGATCGTTCGTCCCCTCCATCAGCAGCACGACATCCGGCTGGTTCGCCGCGAGCGTCGAGCCGAAGCGCCGGATCCCCTCGCCGGACGCGAACTCTCCAGCGCTGCCCGCGTTGATCACGGTCAGCGACGACTGCGTCGGATATCGGGCGCGCAGCGAGTTCCGCAGGACCGTCGGATACGAAGCGGGAAGATCGAGCGCGAGCACCGTCGCCGACAACGACACGACGCCTTCGGTGAGGCTGTCGCCAAAAGCCATGTATCTCGAGTACTTAAGGCTCGGCGGCGGACGAACGGTGACGGTGAAGCTGCACGACGCGGATTGCCCGCCCGAATCTCTCGCTTCGCACGAGACTGTCGTCGCGCCGACTGCGAACGTGGTGCCGGACGCAATCGTGCAGGCCGTCGAGACCGGTGCGCGGCCGTTCGATGTGTGCGGCGCCTCGTACGAGACCATGACCGGGTTTCCGTCGGCGGAGTCCATGCTGATCGGCGGCGGACATGTGATCGCCAGCAGGCCGCCCGCCGGGGGCGGCGGTGGCGCGATCGGCGATTTCGAGCACGCCGGCAACGCCGCGAGCGCCGCGACGATGACGATCCTCCGTGTGTCCATCTGATCTCGTGGCTTCCGGCTTTAGCCGGAAGTCGCAGGGCCCATTTGATCTCGTGGCTTCCGGCTTCAGCCGGAAGACGACGATTTTAGTGCATGAGCCAGACGCGCGCCGGCCGTTCGACGCGTTGCGAACCGCGTGCAAAACGCCGTAAAGTACGTATGGAATGGGCTTCCTATGCGGTTGGTAAACGCGCGTCTCTGTCTCGATTGCGAAGAAGTTCACGGCGATCAGCACTGTCCGGTCTGCGGATCGGAATCGTTCGCCTTTCTCACGCGGTGGGTCACGCCGTCCGACACCGTGACCGCGGAGGCGTCGCCGCGTCAATCGCGTCCGCAGGATCCGAGCGATCGCCGCGAACAGGTGGATGCTTACAGACAGATCCTCAATCCGCCTCCGCCTCGCCGGGGACGGCTCGTCGCGGGCGGCGCGCTCGGACTCGCGATCCTCGGACTGGCCCGGATGTGGTTCCGCTCCTCCTCGAATGCGCGATCGGACACGGGCCGCGAGTTGGGGCAGCGCGTGGATCATCGTCCATGACTCGGCGCCATCTTCTCGCCGCAAGCGCCGTTCTCGCCGCGAGCGCGCTCCTCTCCGCGCAGACGAAGATCACGCCGCCGAAGAACAAGTACAAGCCCGAACAGGACGTGCAGATCGGCCGCGAGGCGGCGGCGGAGGTGCGCAAGCAATACCCGCTCATCACCGACTCGTATCTCGCCGGCTACCTTGATCGATTAGGCAAACGGCTCGTCGGCGCCGCTCCGGCGGAGTTGAACAATCCCGCGTTCGAGTACTCGTTCACGCCGGTCAATCTGAAGGACATCAACGCGTTCGCGCTGCCCGGCGGTCCGATGTTCGTCAATCGCGGCATGTTCGAGGCGGCCGGCGGCGAAGGCGAGGTCGTCGGCGTGATGGCGCACGAACTGGGTCATGTGCTGCTCCGCCACGGAACGGCGAACGCGACGAAGGCTCAAGGCTTTCAGCTCGGGCAGCTCGCCGGCGCGATCACCGGCGCTGTCGTCGGCGGCGGGTGGGGAGAAGTGATCTCGCAGTCGAGCCAGTTCGGCCTCGGCACGTGGCTGCTGAAGTACAGCCGCGAATACGAGAAGCAGGCGGATCTTCTCGGCGCGCAAATCATGGCGCGCGCCGGCTACGATCCGCGCGATCTCGGCCGGATGTTCGAGACGATCCAGCGCCAAGGCGGCGGCGGCGCGCCGCAGTGGCTGAACTCGCATCCGAATCCCGGCAATCGATCGGCCTACATCGCGAAAGAAGCGGATCTGCTGCAGATCGGATCGCGGCAGACCAACGCCGCGGACTTCCAGCAAGCGCGCGGACGATTCGCATCGCTGCCGCCGGCGAAGTCGATGGCGGAGCTCGCGCGCGCCGAGGATCCCGCCAACACCGGACGCCCGTCGGAAGGCGCGACGGCGGGACGCATCGGCGAACCGGTGCCGCCGCCGTCCGCGCAATTTCGAACGGTGCAGGGCGGCCGATTGTTCCAGGCGGACGTGCCCGGCAACTGGCAGGCGATCTCCGCGAACAGCTCGATCAAGTACGTTCCGCCGAACGGCTACGGAACGGTAGGAAACGGACAAACGGTGTTCACGCACGGCGTCGAGCTCGGCGTGTCGCGCGCCTCGTCGCGCGATCTGAACGACGCGACGCAGTCGCTCATCGTCGCCTTCGCGCGAAGCAACCCCGACCTGCGTCAGGCCGGCGATCCGCGCGAGATTCAAATGGCGCAGCGGCGCGCGCTCGCCGTCCCGCTGCTCAATCGATCCGCGCTCGGCGGGACCGAACGCATCGGCGTCTACACGACGTTCCTGGCCGACGGAAACCTCTTCTACTACGCGACCATCGTGCCCGATCGCGAGGCTGATCAGTATCGCCTCGTGTTCGACCGAATCGGCCGATCCATCCGGCTCCGCGACGCTCGATAAACGCGGATCGGATAGACGCGGATCACGCGGATAAGCGCGGATCACGCTGATCGGATAGACGCAGATCATGCGGATAAACGCGGATTACGCGGATCGGATAGACGCGGATTCACGCGGATAAACGCGGATCACGCGGATCGGATAGACGCAGATCATGCGGATAAACGCG
Organism: Vicinamibacterales bacterium; assembly: GCA_036556425.1. Taxonomy (GTDB): domain Bacteria; phylum Acidobacteriota; class Vicinamibacteria; order Vicinamibacterales; family 2-12-FULL-66-21; genus DATBJJ01. The sequence continues at coordinate 9,990 of DATBJJ010000120.1, read as the reverse complement.
GATTACGCGGATCGGAGCCGGGCTATCCGCGAGATCAGCGTCTATCCAGTGCTAGACTGCCAAGCACACCAAGGAGCTTTGTCATGGCGCGCACGGTGCGCTGCGGGTTGATTCAGACTCGCAATGTCCTCGGGCCGGATCGCGAGCTGCCGGCCATCAAGAAGGCGATGATCGATCGCCACGTGACGTTGATCGCGGAGGCCGCGCGGAAGAAGGTGAGAATCCTCTGCCTTCAGGAGTTGTTCTACGGTCCGTACTTCTGCGCCGAACAGGAGACGCGCTGGTACCACCTCACCGAGCGCGTGCCCGACGGCCCGACGACGACGCTGGTGCGGAAGCTCGCGAAGAAGCACCGCATGGTGATCGTCGCGCCGATTTATGAAGAGGAACAACCGGGCGTCTACTACAACACCGCCGCGATCGTCGACGCCGACGGCCAATTCCTGGGCAAGTACCGCAAGACGCACATCCCGCACTGCAAGCCCGGATTCTGGGAGAAGTTCTATTTCCGCCCGGGCAATCTCGGATACCCGGTGTTCGAGACGGCATACGCGAAGATCGGCGTCTACATCTGCTACGACCGCCATTTCCCCGAGGGCGCGCGCGCGCTCGGCTTGAACGGCGCGGAGATCGTGTTCAACCCGTCGGCGACGGTCGCGGGGCTGTCGGAGTACCTCTGGAAGCTCGAGCAGCCCGCGCACGCCGTCGCGAACGGCTATTTCGTCGGCGCGATCAACCGCGTCGGAACGGAAGCGCCGTGGAATATCGGTGAGTTCTACGGGTCCAGCTACTTCTGCGATCCGCGCGGCCGCATCATTGCCGAAGCGCCGCGCGATCGCGACGCCGTCGTCGTCGCCGACCTGAATCTCGACATGATCGAAGAAGTGCGATCGGTCTGGCAGTTCTACAGGGACCGCCGGCCCGACGCGTATGGAGCGTTGGTTTCGCCATGAGCATCGATCTCTCGGTGACGTTCACGGGGATTCGATTCGAAAATCCATTTCTCCTGGCTTCCGCTCCGCCGACCGAATCGGAGAGCAACATCCTCAAGGCCTTCGAAGCGGGCTGGGGCGGCGTCGTCACGAAGACGATCGGGATGCACCCGGTCGTGAACGTCGCGGGGCCGAAGACGAAGTTCCTTCGGTATCATCCCGAGCCCGGCGTGCTGTCGATGAACAAAGGACGCGGCGGCGTGCTGCACTCGTCCTGGAACTGGGAGCTCATCTCCGACAAGCCGCTCGATTGGTGGCTGCCGCGAATCGAGCGGATCAAGAAGGCGCATCCGAATCGCGTCTTGATCGCGTCGATCATGGCAGGCTCCGGCAACGACAAGGAGCTCGATCGTTGGCGCACGCTCGCGACGTCCTGTCAGGACGCCGGCGCCGACGGCCTCGAGCTGAATCTGTCGTGCCCGCACATGGATCGTCCCGACATGGGATCGAACATCGGAAAAGACCAGGCGCTCTGCTCGTTCGTCACGCAGGTCGTCAAAGACGTCGCGCGCGTGCCGGTGTGGGCCAAGCTCACCCCGGCCACCGGCGACATCGTCGTCGAAGCCGGAGCGGTGTTCCGCGGCGGCGGCGACGCCGTCAGCTCGTCCAACACGTTCCCGTCGATTCCGCTCATCGATCCGGAGTCGCTGGAGTTCGAGATGAACGTGGATGGCCGCGTCTCGAGCGGGGGCTTGGGTGGACCCGCGATCCTTCCGCAAGCGCTCGCGATGATGTCGCAGATGACGCGCGCGTTCCCTGCGGCCTCGTTCTCGGGAATCGGCGGCATCTCCGACTTCGGCCACGCGCTGAACTATTTCCTGCTCGGATGCGGCACGGTACAAGTCTGCACGGCGGCAATGCTCGATCACGCCGTGGGTCCCAACATCATCCGGCGTTTGCTCGACGGCGCGAAATCGTTCTTCGAGCGCCACGCCGATCGCCAGTGGACCTTCGACAGAATCCGCGGCCTCGCACGCGACCGCGTCGTCTCGCATTCGCAGATACGCCGTCCCGAATCCGCAGACTATCGGGGCGGATATGAGCATGAAGGATATGCGGAGGGACCAGACAGTCGGTAGTCGTCAGTCGGAAGTCGTCAGTCGGAAGTCGTCAGTCGCAGTCGACAGTCGCAGTCGACAGTCGGCAGTCGGGGAGTCGACAGTCACAGCGAACAGCTCGCAATGCGACAGACCGTCCAACTGACTCCCGACTTGACTGACGACTCCCGACCGTGACTGCCGACTGCGACTGACGACTACCGACTCACGACTGTCGACTCGAATGGCGACTTCCGACTGTGACTGCCGACTGCGACTGAAGACTACCGACTAACGACTGCCGACTGAGTCATGTCTCACACCACTCTCGTTCGCAACGGCACGATCGTCACGGCATCGGATCGCTACGACGCCGACATCTACATCGACAGCGGCGTCATCACGCTGATCGGCAAAGGGCTCACCGTGCCGGCCGAGACGATGCTCGACGCGTCGGGCTGCCTCGTCATGCCGGGCGGCGTCGACGTGCACACGCATCTCGACATGCCATTCGGCGGCACGACGTCGGCCGACGACTTCGAGACCGGCACGATCGCCGCGGCGCACGGAGGCACGACGACGCTCATCGACTTCGCGATTCAGGATTTCGGCGCGGGACTGTTTCCCGCGTTCGAAGGATGGATGGGACGCGCGGAAGGCAAGTCGGTCATCGACTACGCGTTCCACATGATCGTGCGCGAGCTCACGGATCAAGTGTCGATCGACATGGATCGTCTCGTGCGGCGCGAGGGTGTAACGTCCTTCAAGCTGTTCATGGCCTACCCCGGCGTCTTCATGGTGGACGACGCGACCATCTTCAAAGCGCTGCTGAAGACGCGTGAGAATGGCGGGTTGATCTGCATGCACGCCGAGAACGGCGGCGTCATCGACACGCTCGTCAAAGAAGCGCTGCGTAAGGGACAGAAGGCGCCGAAGTACCACGCGCTCACCCGGCCGACGCGCGCGGAAGGGGAGGCGACCGGCCGCGCGATTGCGCTCGCCGAGATGGCCGGCGTGCCGATCTACATCGTCCACTTGTCGTGCGCCGACGCGCTCGAGAAGGTCAAGCAAGCGCGGGACATGGGCTTGCCGGCGTACGCCGAAACGTGCCCGCAGTACTTGTTCTTGTCGTACGACGACTACGAGCGCGAGGGCTTCGAAGGCGCGAAGTTCGTGATGTCGCCGCCGCTCCGCGAGAAGTGGCACCAGGACGTGCTGTGGAAGGGAATCCTCAAGAACGATCTCCAGGTCGTCTCGACCGATCATTGTCCGTTCTGCATGAACGAGCCGCCGCAGAAACAGATCGGCAGCGATGATTTCTCGAAGATTCCGAACGGGGCGCCCGGCATCGAGACGCGGCTGATGCTCCTCTGGGACGGCGGCGTGAGGCCGGGGCGCATCGACGCGCACCGCTTCGTGGAGATCGTTTCGACGAATCCCGCGAAGATGTTCGGGCTCTGGCCGCAGAAGGGCACGATCGCGGTCGGCTCGGATGGAGATCTCGTGCTCTGGGATCCGCAGAAAACCGTGACGCTCTCCGCGCGCACGCATCACATGAAGGTCGACTACAACCCGTACGAGGGGCGTCAGATTCAAGGCGCGCCGTCGATGGTCCTCTCGCGCGGCGAGGTGATCGTCGACGACGGCGAGTTCAAGGGGAAGCGGGGGCGCGGACGATACGTGAAGCGCCAGCCGGGACCGCCGCTCGTCGCCTGAGGATCCTAGGCCGCAATCACAACCTCCGTCGATTCGGAGCCGCACATGATTTTCGTGGATCGCGCGCGGATCGCCGCGCCGGACGTCTTGACCTCCGACAAAGTGCTCGCGTCGTACGACGCGCTGCGGCGGTTCTTCGGAACTGAAGCGTCGCCGGACGCCCAACGGCAGCCGCCATTCAATCGAGCTCTGTATGCGCACTCCGACGTTCGCGAAGCGCTGAAGGAGTTGTTTCACGGCAAGTGCGGCTACTGCGAGACGCCGCTGACCGGAACGGTGCCGCTCGACGTCGATCAACTGCGCCCGAAGCAGCGCGCGCTCAACGCCGACGGGGCGACGTCGCCGGAAGCGTACTGGTGGCTGGCCTACGAATGGTCGAACCTGTATCCGACGTGCGGCAATTGCAATCGGATGAAAGGCAGCCGTTTTCCGGTCGAAGGTCAGAGGGCGGCGGCCGAAACGCGCGGCGACGCGCTCGCGGCGGAGAAGCCGCTGCTTCTCGATCCCTGTATCGACGACCCCGACACGCAGCTCGTCTTCTCGCAGGACGGACAAGTCGCCAGCAGCATGCCGCGCGGGCGCGTTACGATCGACATCCTCGGCCTCAACCGCGAATCGCTCGTCGACGGACGCAAGAGAGCGATCGAGGAGCTCCGCTCGGATCTCGAAGCCATCAAACGTAAGTCGCGCGGTAAGGCGCTCCCGCAGCAGCGCCTCCTGAAGCTCGTCGACGAGACGACGCCTTTTTCGGCCGCGCGCAAGCAGGCCCTGCGGGAATGGCTCCTCAAGGAGCAGCAGCAGGTCACGTTCGTCAAGAGCGCGGCGCCCGCGTCCGAGCCGGAGCGCGCGGCGACCGTCGCGCACTTCAAGCAAGCGGAGCAGGTCCAGGAGGCCTATTCGATCGCGGACGAAGCCGCCAAGGCGCACTACTACGCGCGCACGCGCGTCATCGATCGCATCGAGATCAAGAACTTCCGCGCGATCGAGGATCTGACGCTGCGTTTTTCCGAGCAGAACGCGGAGTCGCTCGCGCAGCAGGATCTGCAGGGCACCACGTCGACGCCGTGGCTGATGCTGCTCGGCGAGAACGGCTCCGGCAAGAGCAGCGTGCTGCAGGCCGCAGCGCTGACGCTCATCGGCGAGAAGTGGCGCAACAAGCTGGATCTCGACGCGCGCAGATACGTGCGCCGCGGCGAGAGGGATGGAACCGTGCGCGTCTACCTCACAGGATCGAGCACGCCGATCGAGCTGAGGTTCTCCACGACGTCCGACAAGTTCGAGTCGGAGCCGAAGGAACCGAAGGTGCTGCTCATCGGATACGGCTCGACGCGCCTGCTGCCGCGCGGAAAGGTGAAGAGCCCGCAGCAGTACGATTTCGCGCGCATCGACAATCTGTTCGATCCCTTCGAGCCTCTCAACGACGCGAACGCATGGCTCGGCGATCTCGATCCCGCCCAGTTCGACACGGTCGCTCGCGCGCTTCGGCCGATTCTGCAGCTCGGCCCAGACGATCGCCTGATCCAGGAAAAGAAGGGCGTCGAAGCGGAGATCTTCGGCGCCCGCGTGACGCTCGAGGAGCTGAGCGACGGCTATCAATCGGTCGTCGCGCTCGCGACCGACATCATGCGCGTGATGCTCAAGCGATGGGACGCGATGGAAGTGGCCGAAGGGATCGTCGTGCTCGACGAGGTCGGCTCGCACCTCCATCCCCGCTGGCGCATGCGGATCGTGGACGCCATGCGGCGCGCATTCCCGCGGCTGCAGTTCCTCGCGTCGACGCACGACCCGCTCTGCCTTCGCGGATTGACGTCCGGCGAAGTCACGGTGATGCGCCGCGACGCGGTGAACCGCGTCATCGCGATCACCGATCTGCCGCCGCTCGCCGGGCTGCGCGTCGATCAACTGCTCACCTCCGAGTACTTCGGGTTGAACAGCACGATCGATCCCGCCGTCGACAACCTGTTCGAGGAGTACTACAAGCTGCTGGCGCTGCGGCAGCGCGATACGGCGCAAGAGGCGCGTCTCGCGCAGCTGAAGGGGGAGCTCGACGCCTATCGCGTGCTTGGCGCGAACAAGCGCGACAGGATGATGCTCGAAGCCATCGACGCGTACCTCGCCGAGGAGCGCGCGGGCACCGACGGGCGTCCGACGCTCGAGGCGACCAAGAAGAAGCTCGTCGAGATCTGGAAGACGACGCCGGCTACGGCGTCGCCGGCAGGGCGGACAGGCGCATGATTCACATCGATGCGGGGCCGGTTCCTGCGTCGCTCAACGGTGCGGGATCAGCCGGCGACCTCGAGCGCACGGAGGCGGTCAAGTTCTTCAGACGAGTCGTCAACCGTCAGAAGCCGTACGACTTCAAGGCGTACAAAGGCACCGACGTCGTCGCGGGACTGAAGCGCGTGTTCGGATCGAAGTGTGCCTATTGCGAGAGCTCCTACGCGGAAACCGCGCCGCCCGATATCGAGCACTACCGTCCGAAGGGCGGCGTGGAAGTCGAGGGCCAGCTCGAGAAACCCGGCTACTACTGGCTCGCCGCTGACTGGACCAACCTGCTCCCCTCGTGCATCGACTGCAACAGAAAGCGGACCCACGATTTTCCCGCGGCGGGCCCGGAGCTGCGCGGCAAGGCGAACCGGTTCCCGATCGCGAACCCGAATCAGCGCGCGAAAAAGCCGGGAGAGGAAGCCCGCGAGCAGCGGTTGCTGCTGCATCCGTGTCTCGATCGTCCGGAAGAGCACCTCGAGTTCATTGCCGAGGGTGTCATTCGGGCGAAGGTGCAGCGGGGAGTCGAAAGCCCGATGGGAAAGGTCTCGATCGACGTCTACGGTCTCGATCGAACCGATCTCACGCAGGCGAGGGGCCGCGTGCTGCTCCGCATGAGCGGCATCATGGAACGCATCAGGCGAACGCAGGCGCGAATGGCCATCCCGGGTCGAGACGCGGCGAGGGCGCGCGAGCTCGAAGAAGATCTTCGCGCCGACATCGCCGAGCTGAAGTCGTACGCGAACCCGAATCAGCCGTACTCCGGGATGGCTGCCCAAGTCATCGAGGCGTTCGAGCGCGAGATAGGCGGCTAGTCCTACGGGCAGACGCTCGCGAGCATCCGCGACGATTTCACGCCGAGGAACGGCAGACCGTTCAGGTCGCCTTTGAGCTCCGCCTTCGTCTCCGTCTTTCCCTTGCCGCCGTCCGCCTTGCGCACTTCGCTCTCGGTCTTCACTTTGATACGTCCCGCGCCGCGGTCGGCCGCCTTGCCGACGATCTCCACGCGGTGCCCGACGTGATCCTTCAAGTCGTCGAGGCGGTCGCCTTCATCGTTGCCGAGCATGGCGAGAATGTAGCTGCCGACCGTGCCGTCCTTTCCGGCGGCGTTCGTCAGCGTGAGGCCGCCGTCGCTGTTGCGCTGGACGCAGCCGGTAACCGTCATATCCTTGCCGTCCTCGACGATGACGCGCGTTTTGGTGTCCTGCGCGGCCGCGAGGGTCGCGGTGAGGCACGCCGTCGCGATCGCAATGCCGAGCTTCGTCGCTTCCATGAGCCCTCCTGCGCCTCGTTTGTTGCACCAGTCGGGCCAGGTCGACCCAATGCTCAGGTTCAAGGCCATCCGTGCGCTATCATCTCGCCGGGAAGGAGTTCATCGTGCGTCTACTCGCGTTGCCGCTCCTCGTGCTTCCATTGGCGCTCGTCTCCGGATCGCAGGCGCCGAACAGCGACCGATCGCGTCAGACGGCGCTCGACAGATACGTCGCCGCGCCCGATTCGAGCTTCGCGTGGAAGGCCGTGCGCGATCTTCCCGCGGAGGGCGTCACCGCAACGCTGCTCGAAATGACATCGCAGCGGTGGCTGACCGACGAGGAGGTCGAACGTCCGCTGTGGACGCACTGGCTCACGGTCATTCGTCCCGCGCAGGTCACGAGCGACGTCGGGCTGCTCTTCATCACCGGCGGCGGCAACGAGCGGCCGGCGCCCACGCGTCCGCCGGCGTGGCTCGTCGACGCGGCCCGCGATACGGGGACGGTGACCGCGGAGCTTCGGCTCGTGCCGAATCAACCCGTCGTGTTCAAGAGCGATCCCGCGAAGAAGCCGCGATCGGAGGACGACATGATCGCCTACACGTGGGACAAGTTCCTCCGCACCGGAGACGATCGGTGGCCGGCGAGGCTGCCGATGACGAAGAGCGCGGTCCGCGCGATGGATGCGGTCACGGCCTTCGCGAAGTCATCCGAGGGCGGCGGCCACACCGTCGCGCGCTTCGTCGTCTCCGGCGCCTCGAAGCGCGGATGGACGACGTGGACGACGGCCGCCGTCGATCGGCGGGTCGTGGCGATCGTTCCCGCGGTCATCGACATGCTCAACGTCGAGCCGTCGTTCGTCCATCACTGGCGCGCGTATGGCGCATGGTCCGACGCGGTGAACGATTACGTACAGCACGGGATCATGGACTGGATGGGCACGCCCGAGTTCCGGGCACTGATGAAGATCGAAGAGCCCTTCGAATACCGCGATCGGCTGACGATGCCGAAGTTGATCCTCAACGCGTCCGGCGATCAGTTCTTTCTGCCGGACTCGTCGCAGTTCTATTTCGATGAATTGCGCGGCGAGAAATACTTGCGCTACGTGCCGAACACCTCGCACTCGCTCGAGAAGAGCGACGCGCTCGAGACCGTGCAGGCCTTCTATGGCGCGATCGTCTCGAACAAGCCGCGACCGGGCTTCCGCTGGAGCTTCGAGAAGGACGGCGCGATCAAGGTCGTCGCGACCGAGCGTCCCGACCGCGTCTTCCTGTGGCAGGCGTCGAATCCCTCCGCCCGCAATTTTCGATTCGACGTCGTCGGCGCCGCGTACACGAGCACCGAGCTGACGCCTCGAGGACCGAATACGTGGATCGCGCGCGTGCCCGCTCCGTCCGCTGGCTGGACCGCTTACTTCGTCGAGCTGACGTTTCCGGCCGCCGGCAAGTATCCGTTGAAGATGACGACCGGCGTGCGCGTCGTGCCCGACACGCTCCCGTTCCCGCCGCCCCCGGAGAAGAAGCCGCGGCCCAGCCGCCTGCGATAGCGTTCAGCGACGGCGGTCGCGGCGATCCTCGCGGCGATCGCGCACGTCCTCGCGCCGATCTCTTCGATCCTCGAGGCGATCGCGACGGTCTTCACGCCGATCGCGAACGTCTTCGAGTCGATCGCGCAGTCCGCCGTCGTGCCGCGCGTCGCGCCGATCCTCGAGGCGGTCGCGTCGATCTTCGAGGCGATCGCGACGGTCTTCCCGACGGTCGCGGCGATCCTCGTTCCGGTCGCGAACGTCTTCGAGCCGATCGCGGGTGATTCGGCGGTGGGGCTGCGCGGCAACGGTCGCGGCCGGCCACAAGGATGCGGCAACGACGGCGACGGCCACGCGAGTCATCATGCGAGCCATTGGATGTCCCTCCGGGCTGAGGCGCTCGATGGATTAGACCGAGGGGATCGGGTAGGGTAAAAAAGCGTGGATTTGTAATCCGAGCGTACAAAAAGAAAGCCCGCCTGAAGACTCAGGCGGGCTTCGAAGAATAATCCCGGCAGTGACCTACTCTCCCACGCAGTTACCCGCGCAGTACCATCGGCGGTAGAGAGCTTAACTTCCGTGTTCGGAATGGGAACGGGTGTGACCCCTCTCCTATGACCACCGGGAAACTCGATATCGGTGCCTGGGGTTTCCGCCTCCGCTCGCTTGCGCGAGCTACGGCGGACAAGCCGATATAGCTTGTCCACCGAAGCGCCGTGAGGCGCGAAGGTGGAATCGTCCCAGACTATGTCAAAGAGCTTCCAGCTTCCGGCTTCCAGCTTCCAGGTTTCGACTGGCGGCTGGCAGCTGGAAGCTGGCAACTGCAACTGAATATCCTGCAAACGGTAGTTTCTTCGTCCCACATGTGCACTCTTTCTCCGAGGAGAAAGAGAGAAATGGTCAAGCCGCACGGCTGATTAGTATCGGTTAGCTCCACGCATTGCTGCGCTTCCACACCCGACCTATTACCTGGTCATCTTCCAGGAGCCTTTAGAGGCCTTGCGGCCTGGGAAATCTCATCTTGTGGAGGGTTTCACGCTTAGATGCATTCAGCGTTTCTCCCTTCCGCACGTAGCTACCGAGCGCTGCCACTGGCGTGACAACTCGTACACTAGAGGTGCGTCCATCCCGGTCCTCTCGTACTAAGGACAGCCCCACTCAAATCTCCTCCGCCCATGACAGATAGGGACCGAACTGTCTCGCGA
>DATBJJ010000119.1:0-28792 GCA_036556425.1 Vicinamibacterales bacterium | reverse complement strand
CTCAGACTCGACCCAGACTCAACTCAGACACCGTCAGGCTCGTGTCTGACCTTGTCTGACCCGAGTGACGCGTGTCTGAGTCAGGGCTGAATCAGGTCTGAGTCGAGTCTGAGTCGAGTCTGAGTTGAGTCTGAGTCGAGTCTGAGCCCATGCCGGGAACGCCGCCGCGAGCTCGGCGACGGTGATCTCGCGGGATTGGCCGGGCTGCAGCGTCCCCAACTCGATGCCGCCGAACGCAACGCGCAGCAACCGCGTCACCCCGTGGCCGACGGCGTTCAGCAACCGCCGAATCTCTCGGTTGCGGCCCTCCGTCAGCTCGATCGCGAGGTGCGTCTCTCGCGCGGATCGCTTCAGCACCTCGGCCGCGCGCGCGCGCAGCCCGCCGATCCCTGCAAGCATCGCGCGCACGTTGTCGTCCGACACGGCGCCTCGTGCCGTGACGATGTACCGCCGCACGATCGCGTTCGCCGGATCCGTCAGCCACGCTGCGAGCTCGGTGTCCGTGGTCAAGAGCAGCAACCCTGTGCTCGCCATGTCCAGACGGCCGACGGCCACGAGCGAACGGCCGCGCTCGCCGAGCACCTCGAACACGGTCCGGCGGCCCTCTGGATCGCGCCGCGTCGTGACGACTCCACGAGGTTTGCTGAACGCGATCGTCCGCCATGCCGACGCCCGAGACGCGCGGCCATCGATCGCGACCTCGACGGCAATCTCCTGGGGCACCACCAGCCGCGCGGGATCCGTGACGACGCGCCCGCCGACGGTGACGCGGCCCGACGCGATCGACCGCTTCGCCTCCGCGCGCGACGCGAGGCCGAGCTTGGACAACGCGCGATCGAGGCGAATTCTCGAGCGCTTTCCCCGGCTATCTGTCCGATGCATCTTCCCGTCTAATCTCTCATCATGTTCAGCGATCTCACACAGGATTTGTCATACGCCGTCCGCTCGCTCCGCCGGGCGCCGGCCTTCACCGCCGTCGCGCTCGTGACGCTCGCGCTCGGCATCGGCGCGAACGCGGCGATCTTCAGCGTGATCAACGCCGTCATGTTGAGGCCGCTCGCGTACCGGGATGCGGATCGGCTCGTGTTCCTGTGGTCGACGTCCCACGGCCAGCCGACCGCGCTCGTGCCCCAACGGCTCATCGATTTCCGCGAACGGCTCACGACGCTCGATGGGCTCGCGGGCATCGCCCATCTGTCCGTAAACCTGACCGGTGGAGCCGAGCCCGAGCGCGTCGCGGGTTCCAGCGTCTCCTCCAATTTCTTCGACGTCCTCGGCGCGCGGCCGATCGTCGGCGACGTCTTTCACGCGAATCACGCCGACCCGGACGCCGTCGTGTTGAGCCATGGCTTGTGGACGCGGCGATTCGGATCGGATCGAGGGATCGCCGGCCGCACGATCGCGATCAATGGCCGCTCGCGCCGTGTGACGGGCGTGATGCCGGTCGACTTCGCGTGGCCGGCGATCACCGCGCGGGGATCGAGCAATGCGCAGCCGCCGGAACTGTGGATTCCCGGCGCGAGCCACGATATTCCTCGCACGCCGAGCGACGATCCGAACCAGAACCTCTCGGCGGATCGACGCGTGGGATTCTTGCGCGCGGTCGGCAGATTGAAGGCCGGGGCCACGCTTGCGCAGGCGCAAGCGGAGATCGACGCGCTCGCGCTGCGGCTTGCCGCGGAGCATCCGCGCGAGGACGAGGGTCTTGGCGCGTACGTGCAGCCGATTCGCGAACAGCTCTTCGGCGCGTTACGGCGGCCGCTCTTGATTCTCATGGGAGCCGTGGCATGCGTGCTCGCGATTGCGTGCGCGAACGCCGCCGGCCTTCTCCTCGGACGCGCGACCGCGCGGCGGCGCGAGATCGCCGTGCGGCTCGCGCTGGGCGCGAATCGCCGCCGGATCGTGCGTCAACTGCTGACGGAATCGATGGTCCTCGCACTCGGCGGCGCCGCAGCCGGGCTGCTGGTTGCGTGGTGGGCGCGGTCGACGCTCGTCGCGATCGCGCCCGCGAATGTTCCTCGGCTCGGGGATGCCGGGATCGACGGATCCGTGCTGGCCTTCACGCTCGGCGTGACCATCGTGACGGGGATCGCGTTCGGGATCGTGCCCGCGTGGCACGTCTCGACCGGCGCCCTGACCTCAGATTTGAACGATGGATACACGCGGGGATCGTCGGGTCCGCGCGGCGCCCGCGCGCGGGACGTGCTCGTCGCGGTGCAGATTGCCGTCGCGCTCGTGCTGCTCGTTGGCGCGGGACTCCTCCTGCGGAGCTTCACGACGCTGACGCGCGTCGACGTCGGCATCGACACGCGGAACCTGCTGACGTTCGATCTGGTGTTGAGCGGTCCGCGCGCCGCCGCGCCGCCCGCGCGTATCGCGTTCTATAACGACACGCTCGACGCGATCCGCGCGCTTCCGGGCGTGCGCAATGCGGGCGCCGCGGTGACGCTTCCAATCGGCGGCGACGAGTACGGCCTGCAGTACACGGTCGAGGGACAGCCCGTCCCGTCGCCGGCGGAGCAGCCGTCCGCGGGCTTTCAAATCGTCACGCCGTCGTACTTCACGACGATGGGCATTCCGCTCCTGAATGGCCGGGACTTTCAGTCATCGGATACGAGCGACGCGCAGCCGGTCGCGATCGTCAGCGAATCGCTCGCGCGCCGCGAGTGGCCGGGCGAGAATCCCATCGGCAAGCGCGTCCGCGTCGGCCGCGACGAATCGAATCCTTGGATGACCATCGTCGGCCTCGTCGGCGACGTTCGGCACCAAGGACCGGCAGCCGCTCCGCGACCCGAGCTCTATCAACCGTTCACCCAGAACCCATTCTCGTGGATGGCGTTCGTCGTCCGCGCCCCCGGCGATCCGCGGAGCCTCGTGCCGCCGATCCGCGCGGCAATCGCGCGGCTGGACGCGACGCAGCCGATTTCGCGCGCGAGCACGATGGAGGAGCACGTGGAGCGATCGCTCGCGCGTCCTCACTTCATGTCGACGTTGATTGGCGCGTTCGGATCGTTGGCGCTGCTGCTCGCGATTGTCGGCATCTACGGCGTGATCGCGTACTCGGTCGCGCAGCGCACGCGCGAGATTGCGATCCGATCCGCGCTCGGCGCGCGGCGGAGCGATGTCCTGCGCCTCGTGCTGTTCAAGGCGCTCTGGCTGTCGGCCGTCGGGATCGTCGCGGGACTCGCGGCGTCGGCGGCGCTGACCGGCGTGCTCGCGGGGCAGTTGTTCGGCGTGACGCCGACGGATCCGGTGACATACGCGGTCGTCGTCGCGCTGTTGATCGCCGTCGCGCTTGCGGCGGGCGCGATCCCCGCCGCGCGAGCGATGCGGATCGAGGCGGCGATTGCTTTGAAGTAGCCCGAAGAGCTCCACTTCCAAATCTTGTAGAGATTTCGCTCGCCGCGAATGTAGATGGCGCCGTTCGCGAGCGCGAGCGACGCATAGACCGGCTCGCCGATCGAGTTCGTTCTCACGACCTCGTGCGACGCGCCGGTCTTGATCACGAACGTATCGCCGTCCTCGCTCGTCGCGAGCAGGCGATCGCCGTACGCGACGAGCGATGCCGTGAACGTCGCGGGCACCGGCGGCCGTCCACCTTCGTAGACGACGGCTCCGGTGATCGCGTCGAGGCACGTGATGATGCCGGCGTCGGTCATGAGATACAGATGCGGACCGACGAGAATCGGCGACGGCACGTATGCAGTTCCCTTGCGATACCTCCACACGACCGACGGAGAGTTGGTGAGATCTCCGCTGCCGCCCAACTTGATGGCGAGGGCGCGCTTGGCCTGGCTGCCTGCCGAGAGAAACACGAGTCCGTGTCCCGCGACCGCGCTCGGTATTGGATGGCTCTCGGTGCCGTTCGCGCGCCACAGTTCGCGGCCCGTTCGCGGATCGTAGGCGATTGCCATCTCGGCGCCTGCCGCAATCAGCTCGACGCGTTCCGAAGTGCGCACGAGGAGCGGCGTCGCCCAACTTCGCCGGGTCGTGCGCGCCTGCCGCCACACCTCACGGCCGTCCTTCCGATCCAGCGCGACGATGAACGATCCGGTTCCCATTTCCTGGTCGCACTGCAGGATGAGCAAGTCTTCGTAAATCACCGGCGACGTGCCAGGGCCCATGCCCGCCTTCGCGATTCCGCCAAACGACTTTTTCCACAACACTCCGCCGTCGAAGTCGAATGCGTACAAGCCGGCGGACTCGAAGAACGCGTAGACCGACTTTCCATCCGTCGCCATCGTGGACGAGGCATACGTGTTCTTGCGATGCCGGTTGTCGTACATCGTCCCGTCGTACACCGTGCGATCCCAAACGGGCTTGCCCGTCGTCGCATCGAATGCGAGAACCTTCAGCGTGTAGAGGTGGTCGACGCCGACGCTGTCCGGATGGAGGTAACCGGGCTTCAGATCGAACCCCAGGTGGTCGGGCGCACCGTGATCGGCGGGCGCCTTTGCGCCTTCGATCGACGTCGTCAGAAAAACGCGGTTGCCCCACACGATCGGAGAAGAGTGGCCGCGGCCCGCGACTGACGTCTTCCACGCGATGTTCTGCGTCGGAGACCACTCGTCGGCGTAGTCCGTCGCGGTTGATATCCCGAGTCCGTCCGGCCCGCGCCACTGCGGCCAGTTCTTCTCCTCCGCTGCGCGCAGCAGCGGCGCGAGCGCGAGGAGGCAGACGAACGCGCCGGCGAGAATGGCTCTCATATCAGGCAGATGAACTCGCCGAGGATCATAGCCGTTGCGCCCCACACTTGGTGCCCCATCAGATCGAAATAGGGATATTCGACCGCCACGCCTTCGCGAATGCGCGTGCCTCGTCCGATGCGGGACGCGTCTCGCAGATCGTCGAGCGACACCTCGAGGATCTCGTCGACCTCGCCCGGCGCGGCGATGAAGCTCGGCGCCTGATCGGTGACGCCCACCACGGGATGCAGCGTGAAGCCGCTGACGACGACGTGGACGGGCGTCAGCTCGCCCAGTACCCGCACGGCTGAGGGATCGACGCCAATCTCTTCCGACGCTTCGCGAAGAGCGGTTTCGCTGAGCGTCTCGCCGGGATCGGTCGCGCCGCCCGGCAGGCTGACCTGACCGGCGTGCCGCGCGAGCCCGCTCGCGCGCACCGTGAGCGGCACGGCGACGTCGTTGTCACGCGGATACAGCAGCAGCAGGCCGGCGGCGGTACGCGAGTCGGCAGGGAAGACGCCGGCGCGCCAGCCGGGACGGATCGGCGACGGCGCGAACTTGAGCTGCGCCTGCACGCCGGGCAGCGTGCCAGCCAACCGGACGCGAAGCGCGCGTTCGATATCCTCGAGCACTCGTGCAATGTACTGGTTCCAGGTTCCGGGTGCCAGGTTCCGGGTTGGGAACCTCGAACCCAGGCGCCTGGAACCCGGACCCCGGAACCCCTTGCGGAATAACATAGAGCGGATGTCCGACGCGTCCCGTTTCCCCACGATCCCTGCGGCCACCGGCCGCGCCGTCCTCGACGAGGTGCGGGGCCGCACGTTCGACGACTTCATCCTCTCGCCGCAGCGAAGCGTGCTCGTTCGCCGCGATCCGTCCGTCATCGATCTGTCGTGCAAGCTGACGCGGCGCATCACGCTCAAGCGGCCGATCGTCTCGGCCAACATGGACACCGTGACGCGCGCGCCGATGGCGATCGTGCAAGCCGAAGAGGGCGGGATCGGCGTCATCGATCGCGGCTTTCGTCCTGGCGAGATCGAGCCGCAGGTGCGCGAGGTGGAGAAGGTCAAGCGGACGCAGCACGGCGTGATCGGCGATCCGTACAGCATCGACTCGTCCGCAACGATCGGCGACGCGCTCGCGCTCATGGCGCGCTCTCGCGTCGGCACGCTCGTCGTCGTCGATTCCGCGAACCGGCTGCAGGGACTCCTGACCGAGCGCGACGTTCGATTCGTCGACAACAGCGCGGCACGCGTCTCGGATCGCATGACGCGCCTCGAGAATCTGATCACGCATCGCGGTCCACTGTCGCTCGAAGAGGCCGAGCGGATCATGGTGGAGCGGAAGATCAAGAAGCTGCCGCTCGTTGCCGCGGACGGTACTCTGCTGGGGCTGATCACGGCGAAGGACTTGATTCGGCAGCGGCGGTTGCCGTTCGCCACGCGCGACGATCAGGGACGTCTCCGCGTCGGAGCCGCCATCGGCGCGACCGGTGATTATCTCGAGCGCGCGGCCGAGCTCGTGCGGGCGGGGGTGGATGTCATCGTGATCGACATCGCGCACGGGCATTCGAGCGTGATGGAGCGCGCGATGCGGGAGTTCCGCAAGATGTTCAGCGACGTCGACATGATTGCCGGCAACGTCGCGACGGCCGAAGGCGCGGCGTTCCTGCTCGAGCGCGGCGCCGATGGGATCAAGGTCGGCATCGGGCCCGGCGGCGGCTGCACGACGCGGATGACCACGAGCTTCGGCGTCCCGCAACTGCAGGCGCTCGTCGACTGCCGGCTCGCGCTCGGCGACTCCGGCGTCGCTCTGATCGCCGACGGCGGCATCCGGCGGCACGGCTCGCTCGCCGAGGCGCTCGTCTTCGGCGGCGACTGCGCCATGCTCGGCAGCGTGTTCGCCGGCACGGAGGAGGCGCCCGGGGAGATCGTGCACAAGTCCGTGCTGCTGCCGGAATCGCAGAAGACCGTCAAGGTCCCGTTCAAGGTCCTGCGGGGGATGGCGTCGCTCGAAGCGATTCGCGATCGGCTGGACGTCGAGGATGCCGACACGGTGGAGCTCGAGGCGATTGGCGCCGAAGGCATGGAGATCAGCGTCCCCGCGCGCGGCTCTGCGCGGACCATCGTCCGCGAGATGATCAAGCACCTGTGCTCGTCGATCAGCTACGGAGGCGCGGCGAGCCTGGCGGAGCTGCGGTCGCTCTTCTGGGCGAATCCGGCGCGCTACATGATCCGGCAGTCGGCGTCCGCGCGGCGCGAGTCGTACGAACGATGACCGCCGGCGAGATTCGAAAGAAGCTCCACGCGCTCGCGATTCCCGCCGATGCCGCAAATCTGCAGCGGTTCTTCAAGACGGGGCCGGGCGAGTACGGCGAAGGCGATCGCTTCATCGGCGTGAAAGTGCCTGGCCTTCGCGCGGTCTGCCGCGAGTGCCGCGGCCTTCCGCTCAGCCAGGTCCGCACGATGCTCCGATCGCCGGTGCACGAGGAGCGCGCGCTCGCGCTGATGATCCTCGTCGACGCGTTCCCGCGCGCAGACGCCGCCGAGCAGCGCAAGATCTACGACTTCTACCTGGAACACACGAAGTACATCAACAACTGGGATCTCGTCGATCTCTCCGCCGGTCAGATCGTCGGCGGCTGGCTGCGCGGCAAGAGCAAGGCGCCGCTGACGAAGCTCGCGCGATCGAAATCGCTCTGGGAGCGGCGCATCGCGATAATCGCGACGTTCGACGGCATTCGCATCGGCGAGTACGACGAGACGTTCCGCATCGCCGATCTGCTGCTGCGCGACTCGCACGATCTGATTCACAAAGCGGTCGGCTGGCTGCTCAGAGAAGTCGGTAAGCGCGACGGCGCCGCGGAGCGGCGGTTCCTGCGGACGCGCTACAAAACGATGCCGCGCACGATGCTCCGCTACGCGATCGAGAAGTTCCCTGAGGCGGAACGAAAGAAATACCTGCGCGGCGAAATCTAGCGGCGCGCGACCTCGGACATCAAGTCCTCCGGCCGGTCGATGAACGATTCCGTTCCATCGAAATCGCCGGCGTCGAATCGATACCCGAAGCCGTAGCGCGCGAGGCAGACATGGACGCCGGCGCGGCGCGCCGTCGCGAGATCGATCGGCGAATCCCCGACGAGCATCGTTTCATCCGGCCGAACCCCGGCGCTCGCGACGAGCGCGAGCATGCCCGCCGGGTTCGGCTTGCGCCCGTGCTCGGTGTCTCCGCCGATGACGCCGTCGAATCGATCCGCGAGCCCGAGCCCCGCCAGCACGCGCGACGTTGCGCGCGACGGCTTGTTGGTCAGCACCGCCAGGCGATACGCCGGCCGCAGCCGATCCAGCGTCTCGACCATCCCGTCGTACGGCATCGTCGTCGCGAGGAGCCGCTCGTCGTAATGCGCAAGGAAACGATCGAGCGCGCCGGGTGTGTCGGGATCGAGTCCCGCGCGCGTCAGCGCCCGCCGGACGAGGACGGCCGCCCCGTCGCCGACCATGCTGGCGACGGTTTCTGGCGCAAGCGGCGCGCCTCCAAGCTCCACGAGGAGCGTGTTGGTTGCATCGGCGAGGTCGCGATGTGAATCGACGAGCGTGCCGTCGAGATCGAAGACGAGGAGACGGAGCATTCTATAAGTCGGCAGTCGTCAGTCGGCAGTCGGGAGTCACAGTCGGGAGTCACAGTCGGGAGTCACAGTCGACGGTCAGCAGTCGACAGTCCACAGTCGACAGTCCGCAGTCGACAGTCTACAGTCACAGTCGACAGTCCACAGTCAGTTCAATTCAGGAGGCGATCATATCTTCGCGACTCGACTGCCGACTCTCGACTGCCGACAGTCGACTGCCGACAGTCGACTGCGACTGCCGACTGCGACCGCCGACTGACGACTCTCGACTGTCTCATTCCCACCTGAGCGCTACCATCGGATCTACCCGGGTGGCGCGCCGCGCGGGAACGTAGCAGGCCACGAGCGCAACGAGCACGAGGAGAATCGTCGCGCTCGCGAACGTGATCGCGTCGTGAGGCCCGACGCCGAAGAGCAGTGTCGACATGTAGCGCGCGGCGATGAAGGCTGTTGGCAAACCGATCGCCACACCGATCACGACCAGCGTCATGCCTTGACGGAGGATCATGGTCAGCACGTCCGCACGGCTCGCGCCGAGCGCCATGCGGAGGCCGATCTCCTGCGTGCGTCGTGACACTCCAGTCGCGAGCACGCCGCCGATCCCGATCGCCGCGAGGAGGAGCGCGACGCCAGCAAACCCTCCGAGGAGCGTCGTGTTGAATCGCTGCGGGGCCGTGGACTCGTCCACGATCATCTCCATCGTTCGCATCTGCGCCACGGGAAGCGAGGGATCCAGCGCGTGGACCCGATCGCGAATCGCGCTCGCGACGCTCAGCGGATCGTTCTCGGTGCGAACGGCCAGCTTCATCGATCGAAATATCGCGACGACGTTCTCTGCGACCATTTGGTCCGACACCTGACGCCATGGCGTGTAGGTCTGAGGGACCGTCTCGGAGTTCAGCGCGCCCTGCTTGACGTCGCCGACGACGCCGACGATGCGCATCCAAGGGGCGCGGCTGCCCGCGCCTCCCCACTTGATTCGTTGGCCGACGGGATCCGCGCCGGGCCAGAACTGCCTCGCCATCGTCTCGTTGATGACCGCGACCGGCTCCGACTGCGCGCTGTCGGCGTCGACGAGGAACCGGCCGCGCTTCAGCGCGACCCCGAAGGCGTCGAAGTACGAGCCGATGACCCACGCTTGCGCGACGACGTGCGGCAGGCTCGCCGACGCCGCCGGCTGTGCCTCGATCGAGAAGGCACGGCGTTCGCGCACCGACAGCGGCAGGTCCGTCGAAGCCCCCGCGGCACGGACGCCGGGCAGCTCGTTGACCGCTTCCAACAAGCGGCGATAGAACTCACGAATGTCCTCGCCTCGCGCGTAGGCCGCCGCCGGCAGGCTCGTCGAGAGCGTGAGCACACGCGCGGCGCGGAAACCGGGATCGACGGCCAGCAAGCGCGAGAAGCTTCGAATGAGGAGACCGCCTCCCACGAGCAGGACGATGGCCAATGCGAACTGCGCGGCGACGAGCGCGCCGAAGATCCGCCGTTGGCGGACGCCGGGCGTCGCACCGCGGTTTCCCTCCTTGAGCGAGTCGTTGAATTGCCGCCGCGAGAGCTCGAGCGCGGGCAGCACGCCGCACGCGGTCGCCGTCAAGAGCGTCACGCCGGCAGCGAACAGGAGCACGCGCCAGTCGAGCGAGAGCTCGTGCAGGCGCGGAATCGACGGCGGCGCAAACGCGGCGATCGACGCCTGCGACAAATACGCCGCGAGTACCCCCGCCGCTCCGCCGACTGTCGCGAGGAGAAGCGCTTCGACGAGCACCTGACGGGCGAGCTGCGCGCGACCGGCGCCCAGCGCACAGCGCACCGACACCTCGCGGCCCCGCGCCGCAGCGCGGGTCAGCATCAAGTTGGCGACATCAGCGCAGGCGATCAGGAGAACCACGCCGATCGTGCCGAGCAGCACGTACAGCAGCCGCTCGACGCGGCCGACGGTCTCGTCGCGAAGCGGCACAGCGGACGCCGACACAGCGAACCCCCCCTCGCGCATGAAGGCGGGATAGATGTCACGTACGAGATTGGCCGCCACCGCGCGGACTTCCGCGTCGGCCTGCGCAACGGTCACACCGCTCGCGAGCCGTGCGACGACGCTGTTGTTGTACATGCTTCCGAATCCGTTCAGCTCGCTGTCGGTGAAGCTGATGGGAATGAAGAGATCGGCGGGGGCATTGTTGAGCAGCGGCCCCCTGTTCGGAAACACGAACGAGCGCGGCATGACGCCGAGCACGGTGTACGGCCGGCGATCGAGGATGACGGCTCGTCCGATGATCGCAGGATCGGCGCCGAACTTCCTGCGCCACAATCCGTCGCTCAACACCGCGACCGGGCGACGCCCTTCATCGTCTTCGCGCGTGTAGACCTGCCCGATCGCCGGCGGCACGCCGAGCACGCTGAAGAGCGCGGCCGACGTGCGCAGCGCCGTGACGCGCTCCGGCTGGTCGATGCCCGACAGCTCGAAGCTGCGGTTGCCGAACGCGGCTACGCTCTCGAAGCTGCGTGCGCGCTGCTCGAGGCCTTTGAAGTCCGGCGCCGAGAAACCGATCGGACCGGACAACGCGCCCGGGATGGCTTCGTACACCATCGCGAGTCGATCCGGCTGGGGGAACGGCAGCGATCGCAGGAGCACTGTGTTCACGACCGTGAACACGGTGGTGCTCGCGCCAATCGCGAGCGCGAGAATCGCGACCACCGACAGGCTGAAGCCGGGGGCACGCACGAGCACGCGAACGGAATAGCGGACGTCTTGCCAGAGCGTGGACATGGCGGAATCTCCTGAGGAAGGTTGCACGGCAAGCGCCTGCACGCGGCGCCTGGCGCGCGCGTCCATCCGAAGCGCCACGGCGGCCGCGGCCGTGTCGGAAAAAATGCGAACCGCGGCGTAGACGACGCCGATTCGTCCGAGCCTCGCCCGCTCGCGCGTCATGCATTCGGTGAAGCCGGCCTCGAGATCGAGCGCGGCGCGATGGCGATCTGCTGACGGGAGCGCCAGGAGCAGCAGCCGATACACGCGCAACGCGAGGGAGGCGGGAGGGCGCCGCATTCGCTACGCTTTCAGGAGGCGCTTCTGTTTGGCCGCCTCCACGAATCCTGCGAGGCGCTGCGCCTCGGCCGCGCACGCGCGCCGGCCGAGCGCCGTGATGCGATAGAAACGCGGCCGTCCTCCACCAGGCTGCGCATCGGCGGGCGCCTCGATCTCGACGACCAGCCCAAGATCGGCGAGACGCCCAAGGTTGCGATAGAGCATCGCCGGCCAGAGCCGCATGCGGCCGCCGGTGCGGTCGAGCACCTCGTTCATGATCCCGAGCCCGTGCAGGTTCCTGTCCGCCAGCGCGAGCAGAATCTGAAACCAGTGCGGCTCGAGCGGCGGCACGTCGGCCGGTGGCTTTGCGCGCATGTTTATCTCTTTAGATACATACCACGGCAGAAAGGTTGACAGCGGACCGCGGCCCGCGGACAGGCGGACCACGGACAGCGGCGAGCGGCCCGCGGACCGCGGCCCGCGGACCGCAGCGTGAGCCCGTTTCCCGCCCGCCGACGCAGTAGGCTGTAGCCGGTCCCGATGGGCTCGATGCTGCTTTGGCAGGCCGCCAGCTTCGTGTTTTTCCTGTATATCCTCGTCATCCTGGCGTGGCGAGGCGCGGGCTCGCGCGCGGCAGGACAGCGGGCGCTCGTGGGATCGCTCGCCGGCGTGGCGGCGACGTTCCTCGCGATGGCAGATGCCACGCCGTGGCTCTTTACCGACGTCATCCTGCCGCCGCTCGTGCTTTTGATCTCGTACTGGACGAGCGGCCTGCTGTTCGTGGCGCCGATCGCGGCGCAGGAACGCGCGCTCGAGGAGCTCGACCAGCGCTTCAGCATCTTGCACGTCGCGCGCAGGCTGCCGCGCGCGCTCGCCGAGCTGCTCGAAGCGTCCTACCTCGGCGTGTATGCGCTGGTGCCGATCGCGCTCGTCATTCACCTGCTGTTCTCGACGCCGCCGGATCCGCCGCAGTTCTGGGCGGTGATTCTCATCACCGACTTCGTGTGCTTTGGCGTGTTGCCGTGGGTGCAGACGCGGCCGCCGCGCGCGCTCGAGCGCGCCGAGCCGTGGACGTCGTCGATTCGCGCGCTGAACCTGCGCCTGCTCGGGTCCACGAGCATTCAGGTAAACACGTTTCCGAGCGGGCACGCGGCGGAAGGACTGGCGGCCGCGCTGCTGGTCGTCGACGCCCCCGCGCCGATCGTCGCGCTGATGATGATTGCGGCGTTGAATGTCGCCGCCGGCGCCGTGCTCGGCCGCTATCACTACCTCGCGGATGTGTTCGCCGGGTTCGTCGTCGCGATCTCCGTCTGGACGATCATTGCCGCAAGGCCGTGACGGGGTCGACGTTCATCGCGCGGCGCGCCGGCACGACGCAGGCGAGGAGCGCGGTCGCGATGAGCACGCCGGCCACCGCGGAGAGCGTCACCGGATCGGCGGGGCTGACCTCGTAGAGAAGCGCTTGGAACGATCGCATCAGCAGCACCGCGGCCGCGAGGCCGATCGCGAGCCCCACGATCGCCTGCAGCAGTCCCTCTCCGAGTATCAACCGCATGATCTCCGCACGCCGGGCGCCCATCGTCATACGCACGCCAATTTCGCCCGTGCGCAGCGAGACGAGGTGCGACATCACGCCGTAGATGCCGGCGGCGGCAAGTATCAGCGCCACGACGCCGAAGGTCGCGAGCACCGACATCGCCGCGCTGCGCGACGCCATCGAGATCGCGAGCACTTCATCCATCGTCCTCACGTTCGAGAGCGGCAGGTCCGGATCGATTTCGTGAAGCGCGTTTCGCACGGCGGGTGTGAGCGAGGCGGGATCGCCATCGGTCGCGAACACGAACGTCATGAACGGAAAGGGGAGCTGCACCATCGGACAGTACATTTCGGGATTGACGGGCCGCTCCAGTCCCCAGTGGCGCACGTCGCGGACGACGCCGACGATCTCGCGCCAGCCGCTGTCGAAGAGTCTGACGCGCCGGCCGATTGGCGACGTCCCCGGCCAGTACCGCCGCGCCATCGTTTCGTTCACGACGGCA
The DNA here is from genome assembly GCA_036556425.1 of Vicinamibacterales bacterium. Lineage (GTDB taxonomy): Bacteria > Acidobacteriota > Vicinamibacteria > Vicinamibacterales > 2-12-FULL-66-21 > DATBJJ01. Next base: position 15,424 of record DATBJJ010000119.1, on the reverse strand, counting down.
ACGAGCGGAGCGTCCCTGCGATCGGTCACGGCGAGCGTGCGGCCCGAGACGAGCTGCATGCTCATCGTGCGAAAGTAGTCGACGGTGACGCCGCGCGGGTGCGCGCGCGTCGGGGCCTCCGCGGTCGACGGAACGCCTTCGATCTCGAGACTGCGGCGGCCGTCCTGACTGGTGAGCGGAAGCGCGATCGTCGCCCCGACCGATTTCACGCCAGGAATCGCCTTGAACCTCTCCTCGATCCGCTGAAAGGTCGCCGCATGCCTTTCGTCGCCCTGGTAGCGCGCCTGCGGGAGCGTGATGAGCGTCGTGAGCAAACCGTGCGTCGAGATTCCGGCATCGGTGCGGAGGACGGTCTGGAAGCTTCGTAGTGAGAGGCCGGCGCCAACCAGCAGCAGCGACGCAAGCGCGATTTCAGAAACGACGAGCGACGCACGAAGGCGGCGCCGAAGGCCGCCCCGCGATCGCGCGCCGTCCTTCAGTGCGTCGCTGAGGCCCTGGCTCGCAAAGTGCCACGCCGGCAACAGACCAAAGACGACGCCCGTCACGAGCGAGAGGCCGAACGAATAGAGCAGGACGCGCGGATCGATCCCGATGCGCTGGAGACCGAGGATCGGAACGTTGCGGGGGGCAATCTGTTGAAGGACGCCTGTTCCCCACCTCGCGACGAGCAGACCCGCAACGCCTCCCAGCACGGCGAGGAGAAGACTTTCCGTCAGGGCCTGTCGCGCGAGACGGGCGCGCCCCGCGCCCAACGCCGCACGAATGGCGATCTCGCGGCGGCGCGCGGCAGCGCGGGCGAGCAGGAGATTGGCGACGTTGACGCAGGCGATGAGCAGCACGAACCCGACAGCCGCCAGCAGGAGGAGAAGGCTCGTTCGCACAGGGCCAACCAACTCGTCGCGGAGCGGCACCACCGCCGCGCGATGCGTGCGATTCGACTCGGGATACTGCTCGGAGAGCATCGCCGACAACCGATCCATCTCGGCTCGGGCCTGGTCCGGCGTGACACCGTCGTTCAACCGCGCGTAGACGCTCAAGAAGTGATTGCCGCGGCTGGGCGGCTGCGAGCCTCCCTCGAGCGCCAGCGGCGTCCAGATCTCGATCGCGGAGTCGGGATAGTCGAACGTTTGCGGCAGCACGCCGACGATCTCGTGCGGATTTCCGCTGAGCACGATCTTCCTGCCGATGGCGGCTGGATCGCCGTCGAAGCGCCGCTGCCAGAGGCCGTGGCCGAGAATCGCGACGCGATTGCGGCCCATCGCCGCCTCGTCGACGCGAAACGTACGCCCGAGCTTCATGCGCACGCGAAGCACGTCGAAGAACGCGGGTGAGACGCTGGCGCTGAAAAGGCGCACGGGCTCACCCGCGCCGGTGAGATCCGCGGTGCCAGATGCGACGCCGGCCATCGACTCGAAGGAGGTCGTCATGCGCGACCAGTCCAGATAGTCGGCCGGCGCGACGACGTTGGTGACGCCGCCTTCCGCGATTCGTTTCTCCCAGATCATGACGAGGCGATCGGGATCCTCGTACGGCAGCGGGCGGAGCAGCAGCGCGTCGACGGCGGAGAAGATCGCGGCGTTCGCGCCGATTCCGATCGCCAACGTCAGAAGCGCGATCGAGGTCGCGCCTGGCGTGCGCATCATGAGCCGCGCGGCATACCTGAGATCCTGGCGAAGGGCCTGCATCCACCACCTCCAGCGCCGAGCTGCGTCGACGAACCGAGAGATAGCCGCGGCGAGCTCCGTCGAGCGTTCGAGCCCGCCGTGCCACAACGCATCGGCAAACGCATCCACCCAGAACCGAACCATGCTCGCGCCTGACGCCTTTGCCTCGCGCGCCTGGGCCGCGAACATCTGCTCCATGTCGTCGCCGAACTCGCGGCGGGACTTCTTCGGGAAGGCGAGCAACAGGAGCCGATAGAGGGTCACGATCGAACCCGCGCGATCAACCGCTTGGCGCGCGCCTCCATGACGGCCGCCTCGAGGCGCCGCGCCTCGGCCGCCGCGACCTGCGCTCCGAGCGCCGTCAGCCGGAAATATCTCCGGCGCTCGTCGTCCTCGCGCGTGCGGCGCGGAGAGCTCTCGATCAACCCGTCCGCGAGCATGGCTCGCAGCGTGCGGTAGAAGTTGCCGGGCATGATGCGCTCGAACCCGCCACGCTGTTGCACTTCGCGAACGAGGCTCCAGCCATGACGATCGCCGCCGGCGAGCGCGAGGAGCACCTGGAAGACGAGCGGCTTCAGCGGCACATGCGCGGCGGCCGCGCGAGACGGAGCGGCGGACATCGTCCGCCGACTCTAGTATCAGAACGACACTACTGTCAAATTGACACTATCTGAGCTGGCGGGATTCCTTCGTGCCGGCGGCGAAGCCTTCGCTGAGGTTGAATCCGGCGAACATCTCGTCGAGCGGCTCTTCCTCGAACTTGAGTCCGGCCTCGCGGCGAAGACTGCGGCGTCGCGTCCACGTCAGCAGCGCGATCGAGATCGTCGTGAGCAAGACGAAGTAGGCGAGCGGCTCCCACGTCCTGGCTTCGAGGAAGACCGTTTTCACGAGTTTGGCGGTCGTGAAGCAATACGTCGTGAACGCGGTGAGATACAGCGGCCACAGCTTGGTGAAACGCGACCGGCCGGGGAAGTACGTGCACGTGAAGGGAATCTTGAACATTCTGATGAGGAGGATCTCCACGAGCGCCCACCCCATGAGGAAACAGACCAGCGCGTGAATCGCGGCGGCCCGCGGACCCCAAAGCAGTCCCACGCTCGCGGCGGCGACGACCGTCGTCGGCAACACGCCGGTGACGACGAGCGCCGCGCGCACGCCGTCCATCGCCGCGCCGCGATTGGCGGGCTCCGCGAGCTTGAACACCCACGTGGCCTTCGGCTCGACGGGAATCGCCAACGCGACGCGCGCGCCGATCAGCGTGAAGAACGCAATCACGAGCGGCGCGGACAACACCTCGATGTCGGGCTCGAGAAAGGCGGCGAACCCGCGGCCGATCATCAGCGGCACGACCGCCGACGCGACAATCGCAATCGCAAGGCCGACGTACATCGCCATCAACAGCCGGTGGCTTCTGCTTCGAGCGATCGTCTTGAGCGTGAATTCGAACGTGGCGCGCGCCACCGGGTGCCAGCACAGCCCGCGCGTCACCAGTCTCACCAGCGCCACTGCAATCTTGTTGTGCCGTGGCGACTCGGCGCTCTCGATCGCGCGCCGCATGAGGCGCGCGTGTGTGAATGTGAACAACCCGACGGCGGCGGACACGGTTCCGAGCGTCGCGGCGAGCGCCATGGCGGCGAGCGGGCCGGATGCCGGCCTGGGCCGGCCGGCGATGACGTCGTACAGGCCGACGAACCACAGCGATGGAAGCGCGCGAATCCATCCGGCGCCGAGATCGCTTCTGACGACGGCAACCATGCGCGGCATGAAGAAGATCATCTGCAGCAGCGCCGCGATGAATACGACTTGCAGCACGAGCGACAGGCGATCCGCCGCTTTGCGCCCGCCGATGTTCAGCACGATCCCTTGCAGCATCAGCAGCGTGCTGAAGACGAAGATGCCTGACATCGACGTTGCGAGAAAGTGCGCCGCCGCGCCGCGGAACGAATTCGACGCGCCGTCGACCATCGGCAGCAGCGGTCCGTTCAGCACCGTGGGAACGGCGTTGATGCCGAGCACGAAGATCCCGCACAGCGCGGCGAGCGCCAGCAATCTGCCGGCGATGATCGTGCGGCCCGGCACGGGGAGCCCGCCCAGAATGCGCGCGTCGCGGCGATCCGGAAACATCCCGTCCCAGATCACGAGCGCGACGAGTCCGATCGCGGTCATGCTGAGCGTGATGAAGAGCAGCCTATGAAGGAGCAGCAGCGGGAGGACGTCGACAGCGCGAGGGTTGCGCGGCGCGCCGAGGAAGACCGCCGCGAACCGGACGGGCAGCAGCAATCCGGGCGTCGCGAGAAACGCCATGCTCCAGATGACGAGCTGCGCCTGCGGCAGGCCCGGCGGCATGAGATCGCTCTCGAAGAGCCGGCCGAAGAACGTCCGTGCCAGGAGGAGCGTTCGGGACATGCCGGCTAGAGCTTCATCACCGCCACCAGATCTCGTGCGACGCGATCGATGTCTGTTTCGACGACGAGCTGCCTGAACACCTGCTCGAGCGAGGGCAGCTCCAGCAGCTCGCGCAGCTGCGAGACGGAATCGTGCGCGACGACGCGGCCGTCGTTGAGGATGATGACGTCGCTCGCGACGCGCTCGACGCTTTCGAGCACGTGCGAGCTGTAGATGACCATCCGCCCCTCCGCCGCGAGCGCCTGCACCAGGCTTCGCAGCACGAGCGTCGTCGTCACGTCGAGGCCGGAGTTCGGCTCGTCGAGGATGACGATTGCCGGATCGTGGAGCAGCGCCGCCGAGATCAGGATCTTCTGCCGCATGCCTTTCGAGTACGCGGACAGCGGCGCGTGAACGTCGTCGCGGAGGGTGAACAGCGAGAGGAAGCCGTCGATACGCGAGCGAATCCGCCGCATCGACATCCCGCGAAGCTGTCCGACGAGGGACAGGTACTCCGGTCCGGTCAGGTACGTGTAAAGGACCGCCTCTTCGGGGACGTACCCGATCTTGGCCTTGTAGCCGAGGAGATCGTCGCGGATGTCGGCGCCGTTCAACTCGATGGTGCCGCCCGAGGGCTCGAGCAGGCCGGCGAGGATCGAGACGGTCGTCGATTTTCCCGAGCCATTCGGCCCGAGGAGGCCGAGCACGCCCCCCGGCTGCAGCGTGAACGACACACCACGAACCGCCGGGATCGCCGAGTAGTACTTCGTCAGCGAGCGCGCTTCGAGCACTCCGGTATGGACACCGCTGGCGCCCGAAGGTTCCATGGGACACCTCGCCGCTGAGGTGCGCCAGCGTAGAATGCTGACGATGATTTATACGACCGTCCTCCTGCTTCATTCCTGGGTGCGCTGGGTCGTCATTCTGGCGGGGCTCGTTGCCGTCGGCCGCGCGTGGCTCGGGTGGTTCGGCGGCAAGTCCTGGGCGCGCGGCGACGACACCGCCGGGGCCGTGTTCACCCGCGCGCTCGACGTGCAGTTCCTCCTCGGGCTGGTGCTCTATCTCGCGCTCAGTCCCACCACGCACGCGGCGCTTCGCGACTTCGGCGGCGCGATGGCGAACAGCGCCTTGCGGTTCTGGGCGGTCGAGCACGTCTTCGGCATGCTCATCGGCCTCGCGCTGGCGCACGTCGGACACGTGCGCGTGAAGCGCCTCGGCCTGGACGCGCGGCGCCACAAAGTGGCCGCAATCTTCTTCACGCTGGCGATGATCGCCATCCTCGCATCGGTGCCGTGGCCCGGCACGCCGAACGCCCGTCCTTTCATTCGCTGGTAGCTTCGACTGACGCTCATGCGCCGATCGTTACGCGCCGTTCTGATCTGGATCGTTGCTGTCTCGACGGTGATCGCGGCGCAATCGCGCCTGCCGGCGCCCGAGTCGGTGTTGGGCTTCAAGCCCGGCGCCGACTTCAAGCTCGCCAACTACGATCGAGCCGTCGCGTACTTCCGCCGTCTCGCGGCCTCGAGCAAATACATACGGATCGTCGAAACCGGCAGGACGACGCAGGGCAAGACGATGATCTTCGCGCTCATCTCGACGCCGAAGAATCTCGATCGCATCGAGCGCTATCGCCAGATCGCGCAGCGCCTCGCGCATCCTGCGGGGCTGACGGACGAAGCGGCGCGCGAGCTCGCGCGTGAAGGCAAGCCGATCGTCCACATCGACGGCGGTCTCCATGCGACCGAGGTCGCGGGTCCGCAGCACACGCTGTCGCTCGCGCACGAATTGATCGACAGGGCGCAGAGCGGCGACACGCTCGTCAAACGGATCCTCGACAACGTCATCGTCATGCTGTGGCCGACGATCAATCCCGACGGCCAGCAGATGGTGGCCGATTGGTACATGTCGAACGTCGGCACGCCGTACGAGCTGTCGGGGCTGCCGCAGCTCTATCAGGAGTACGTCGGCCACGACAACAACCGCGACGCGTACATGCTGAACATGATCGAGTCGCGCGTGATCGAGCAGAGTTGGCGCGACTGGGAGCCGTCGATCGTCTACATCCACCATCAGTCGTCTCCGTTCCCGACGCGCATCTGGCTTCCGCCGTTTTCGGAGCCGATCGGCACCGACGCGCCGTATCTGATGTCGCGCGAGGTCAACATGATCGGCATGGCGATCGCCAAGGGCCTCGAAGAGCGCGGGCAGGTCGGCGCGGTGCACATGGGAACGGCGTTCGACGCCTGGTATCCGGGGTACATCGACTACGCGCCGAACTTCAAGAACGTGCCCGCGTTCTGGACCGAGACGGCGCTCTATCAATACGCGACGCCGCACGAGTACACGATTGCCGACTTTCCCGACAGCTATCGCGATCTGCGTCCGCAGAGCCTGTACTCGAGCCCGTGGCGGCCGGGATGGTGGCGCCTCGGCGACGCGGTCGCGTACATGCAGACGGCATCGCTGGCGGTCCTCGACTACGCGTCGAAATACAGAGAGACGCTGCTCTTCAATCGATACGCCGCCGGGCGCGATCAGATCGCCCGCGGCAGGCGCGAAGCGCCGTACGCGTATTTCGTTCCGCAAGAGCAGCGCGATCCGGTCGCCGCCGTGGAGCTGCTGCGCCGTCTCGCGTTCGGCGGCGTTCGCGTGTCGCAGTTGACCGCGCCGATCACGATCGGCGTCGACACATTTCCGGCCGGGACGTGGGTCGTTCCAACGGATCAGGAATTCGCGGCGATGGCGCGTCAGGTCCTGAACGTGCAGCGATACCCGGACATGCGGCAGTACCCTGGCGGTCCGCCGCTGCGTCCCTACGACGCGGCCGGATGGACGCTTCCACTGCAGATGGGCGTCCGCGTCGTACCGGCGGCGGCGCCCCTGACAGACGAAGCGCGAGCCAAGATGAAGCTGCTCGGCCCGCTGCCGGATCCGAAAGCGCAGCCGCGTCCGTACAACATGACCGCATCGAACGATGTGTCTCCGTTCGACAGCGTGCCTGGGATCGGGTTCGACTCGAACCCGAACGCCGCCGCGATCGTGCCGCCGCCGGGTCGCGTCACCGGCAGCGGATCGGACTTCGTCGTCGATCCCGCGCAGAACAATGCGTTCCGCGCGATCAACCGTGCGTGGAAAGAGGGCGCGTCCGTCTATCGCGCGGCGTCGGCCGACGGCGGCGCTCGCTATTCGATCCGAGGACTCGCGGCTTCCGTCCAGACGGAACTCGTCAACACGCTGGCGCTCGCCGCGGAACGAATGGAGCCGAGCGCGGCGGCGCCGGCGCTCAAGCGTCCGCGAATCGGGCTCGTTCGTCCGTGGGGCTCGAGCATGGACGAGGGATGGACGCGCTGGGTGATGGAGCAGTACGGATTCGATCTCGTCACGCTGCGTCCATCGGATTTCCGATCGCCGCTCTCGGCCAAGGTCGACGTCGTCATCATCACCGAGGATGGAAGGCTTCCGGTCGAAGGCGCCGCCGGCCGCGGGCGAGGCGGCGGCGGCCGCGCGGTTCGGCCGGAATACGCCGACGCCGTGTCCGCCGCGGACCTCGATCGCTTCGAGCAGTTCATCAGAGACGGCGGCACCCTCGTGTGCCTCGGCGGCGCGAGCACGTTCGCGATCGCTCAGTTCAAGCTGCCCGTGCGAAACGCGATCGCGGGCCTGAAACCTGAAGATTTCTTTCTGCGCGGATCGATCGTCGAGGTGACAACGGATCCATCGCACGCGGTGATGGCCGGCATGCCGGAGAAGGCGGCGATCTTCGTCGATGGCAGTCCGGTCTTCGAAACGCTGGAGGGTTTTGCGGGACGCGTGCTCGCGAAGTATCAGGAATCCGGATCGCCGCTGCGATCCGGATATCTGATCGGCGAGTCGCATCTATGGGGCAAGGCGGCGGCGCTCGACGTGGAGCTGGGCGAAGGCCACATCGTGTTGCTCGGGTTCCGCCCGCAGTGGCGCGGACAGTCGTTCGGCACGCTGCGCGTGCTGTTCAACTCGGTAATCGCGGATCACGCGGATAGACGCTGATCCCGCGGATCGGTAATCGCGGATCGCGCGGATAGACGCTGATCACGCAGATCAGATCCGCGTAATCCGCGTGTATCCGCGTAATCCGCGTCTCACTTCTTCGACACCTTGACGCCACCGTTGTGCGTGCGGACGCGAATCGGCGCGCCGCCGGCGCCAAGGTCCGCGCTGATCTCGCGATCGATGCGGCCGCGCACCGTGATCGGGAAGTCGATGTTGAAGCCGCCGTTCACCGTTCCCGTCTCGAGATGCGCGGAGTACTGTTCGGGGATCCGAAGGTGCACGCCGCCGTTGCTCGTCTCGACGTCGAGGCCTCCGCCCTTCCAGCTCGGCCCGTCGAGATCGACGTCGACGCCGCCATTGCTCGTGCGCCCCTTGACGTCGCCCGCGAGGTTGCTCAGCCTCACGCCGCCGTTGACGGTCTTGAATTCGATCTCGCCGTCGACGTCGCGAATGCTGATGCCGCCGTTCGTCGTTTTTAGCGCGAGCGACGAGATCACGGGCACCGAGAGCCGATAGCTCACGGACCATCCTTCGCGCCGGCCCAACCCGGTCGGCCCATCGGCGGAAACGTTGCTCGCGTTGGCGTTGATGCGCACGCTGTCGGCGATCTGCCGCGCGCGCTGCATCGTTTCCGCCGACGCCGTCACCTTCGCCCAGATCTGAACGTCGTTCCGCGGGCTCCCCTCGACCTCGATGCCGCCGTTCGGCTGGGCGTCGACGCTCAGCGTGCCGGCGGCCGTCACCGTGGCCGGCCGGACCTCGCAATAGGTCTCGCGATCGTTGCCCCAACGCTCGCTTCTGCACCAGTCGTCGCTCGCATTGAACTGCTGGCGGTCCCGAGTGTCCCGCTGCCGGTCGCGCGTGGTGCCTTGAGCGGAAAGTGACGTGGCCGCAACGGCCATCAAGAAAAGGGCGGAAATCAGGCGTTTGGTCATCATCGTGCTGGCTCCTCGGGCTTCTTGGACGGGATTCGGCGCCGCCAGGTTTATTCAGCGAACCCAGGAACCTGGGAACCCTGGTACCCGGAACCTCTACCGTCACGCAACGTCTACAAACCTATGCTCTTCCAAGACCTTCGCTACGCGATTCGAACCCTCGTCAGCAACCCGGGGTTCACCGTGACCGCGATCGTTTGTCTTGCATTGGGCATCGGCCTGAACGCCGCCATCTTCAGCATCGTCGACGGCGTGCTGCTGCAACCGTTTCCGTATCCCGACGCCCACCAGATCGTCGTGTTGAACTCGTTCAACCGCAAAGCGGGCGGACGGACGGGCGTGTCGTGGGCCGATCTGCGCGACATCCGCGAGGCGAATTCGACGATGGCGTCGATCGAGGCGTTCAGCGGACGAACGCTGACGATCGCGGACGGACGATCGGAGCCCGAACGATATCTCGGCGCGGTCGTGACCTCGGGTCTCTTCAATCTGCTTGGAACCCCGCCAGCGCTCGGCCGCGACTTCCGGCCCGACGACGATCGCGTCGGCGCCGAGCGCGTCGTGATGCTGAGCGACGAAGTGTGGAAGCTACGCTACGCGGAAGATCGATCGATCATCGGACGTGCGATCTCGATCAACGGACTGCCCCACACCGTCATTGGCGTGATGCCTCCGAAATTCATGTTCCCCGAGAGCCAGCGCCTGTGGGTCGCGCTCGCGCCGTACTTCGAGACGACGACGCGCGACGTGCGCGCGCTGCAGGTGTTCGCGCGGATGAAGCCGGGCGTGTCCGTTCAGCAAGCCGACAGCGATCTGCAATCAGTGGCCGCGCGGCTCGCGACCGCGTATCCAACCGAGAACGAAGGGTGGAGCGTCGAAACGCGGCCGCTCGCCGCGTGGATGATCCCGGACGAGGTTCAACTCGCCATCCTCTCGATGATGGGCGCCGTGACGCTCGTTTTGATGATCGCGTGCTCCAACGTCGCGAATCTGCTGCTGGCCCGCGCGTCGGTCCGGCATCGCGAGATTTCGATTCGCGCGGCGCTCGGCGCGGGACGGCTGCGAATCGTCCGCCAGCTTCTCACCGAGGCCGTCTTGATCGGGCTGATCAGCGCTCCCCTGGGAATCGTGCTCGCGTGGGGAGGCTTGAGGCTGCTCGATCTCGGGATTCCTCCGGACTCGGTTCCGTACTTCATTCATTGGGCGCTCGACGCGCGGTCGCTCGCGTACACGATCGGCATCTCGCTGCTGACCGGGCTCGTCTTCGGCCTCGTGCCCGCGCTGCAGGCCGCGAGACGCAACCTGCAGGACAGCCTGAAAGAAGGCGCGCGCGGAGCGACGGGCGGCCGGCGCGCGTGGCTGCGCAACGCGTTGGTCGTCACGCAGATTTCGCTGGCGCTGATCCTCTTGATAGGCGCGTCGCTCTTCGTTCGCAGCTTTCTCAATCTCCAGAACGCGCAGGTCGGATTCGATACCGCGCCGCTCCTGACGATGCGCTTCTATCTTCCCGGAGCAATCTACGAGCCGGAGGAGCCGAAAGTGCAGCGCGTGCAGGACATCCTCCGGCGCGTCGACGGCTTGCCCGGAGTGCAATCGTCTTTCGCATCCAATCTCGTTCCGCTCGGCGCAGGGGGCGGCGGCGGGAACGTGATCGTCGAAGGCAAGACGGTGCCGCGCGCCGAAGAGCCGTTCATCTTCTTCATCGCGACGACGCCTAGGATTCGGCAGACGCTCGGCGTCGCGCTGGTCAGCGGGCGGGACGTGTCGGAATCGGAAGAGTCGACTCGTACGCCGGTCGCCCTGATCAATCAAACGATGGCCGCGCAGTTCTGGCCGAAGGAGGATGCGGTCGGACGCCGGTTCCGGATCACGAGCAAGGAGACGCCGGAGTGGTTCACGGTCGTCGGCGTGACGGCCGACTTCCGCCACGGCCAGGGCTCGAATCGACGGCCGATCAGCCCGTCGGCGTACGTGCCGTACGCGTTCGGACCCACGCTGAATACGGGGCTCGTCGTGCGCACGTCCGGCGATCCGGCCACGCTCGCGGCGGCTGTGCGCGAGCAGATCCGTCAGTCGGATCCGACGCTTCCGGTCTTCCAGGTACGCACGATGGAGGATTTGCGTCAGTTCAGTTTCTGGCGATTCAAGCTGTTCGGCTGGATGTTCTCGGCGTTCGGCGCGGTCGCGCTGCTGCTCGCGTCCGTCGGCGTGTATGGCGTCCTGTCGTACTCGGTCTCGCAGCGCGTTCAAGAGATCGGCGTGCGTCTTGCGCTCGGCGCGGAACGGCGGGACGTGCTGCGTCTCGTCGTCGGTCAGGGCGTGCGGCTCGCCGCCGTGGGCGTCGTCGTCGGCGTCGTCGGCGCGCTCGGCGTGACGCAGTTCGTGAAGACGTTGCTGTACAACGTGACGCCAACCGATCCCGCCAGCTTCACTCTCGTCGCGGCGTTCCTCACGATCGTGGCGACCGTCGCCAGTTATGTGCCGGCCCGCCGCGCGATGGCGGTCGATCCAATCATTGCGCTGAGGAATGAGTGATGCTGCGTTATCATCGTCCGCAGTGCAGCTCGACCTCCCATTCCTGTCCGGACCCAATCCGGATGCGGTGGAGCTGAGCCACAAGGAGCCTCAGCCGCCGCCGGTCATCGAATTCGTCCGCGTGCGGCGCGCGCGCCGCTACATCCTGCGGATCAGACCGGACGGCACGCTGCGCGTCACCGTTCCTCGAGGCGGATCGCGGCGCGAGGCGGAGCAATTCGTTCGCAAGCACCAGCGCTGGATCCGGCGCGAACGTGATCGCGTGCAGGTGGAGCGCGCGCCGCGCGAGTGGACGCACGGCAGCGAGATCCTGCTGCGCGGCGTTCCGGTCCGGATCGCCGTCGCCGGGGCGGACGACGGATTGACGGTCAGCTACGGCGAGCGGCGAGTCGCCGTCGCCGCGATCGACGAGATTCGGCCGGCGATCGAGACGGATTTGAAGGCGCTCGCGGAGGACGAGATCATCGCGCGCCTGCGTCGTCTGGGCAGCGAGCACAACGTCGAGCCGGGCGCCATCTCGATCCGGAACCAGCGGTCGCGTTGGGGATCGTGCGCCCGCAACGGGAACATCGCCCTGAATTTCCGGCTCGTGCAGATGCCGCCGGCGGTTCGCGACTACGTGCTGCTCCACGAACTGATGCACATCAAGCAGCAGAATCACTCGCGGCGCTTCTGGAGGCTGGTCGAGACCGTGTGTCCTGCGTTCAGGGATGCCGAGCGATGGCTGCGCACGACCGGCAAGACGCTGTTCTGACGACATGATTCTCCAGGGCCTGCGGTGCTCGCTGCGTCGGTGGCGAACGAGCGACGCCGACGCGCTCGTGAGGCACGCGAACAACATCAACGTCGCCAAGCATCTCCGCGATCGGTTTCCTCATCCCTACACGAAAGAGGACGCGCAGACGTTTCTGAAGACGGCGTCGACCGCGACGCCGGTGTCGAACTTCGCGATCGAGGTCCACAACGGCGCGGTGGGAGGGCTCGGCTTCGTCGTGGGCACCGACGTCGAGCGCTTTTCCGCGGAAGTCGGCTACTGGCTCGGCGAGGAATGCTGGGGCCGCGGCATCGTCACCGAGGCGCTTCAACTCTTCACGCGATACGCGTTTGACGATTTGCGCCTGCTTCGCGTCTACGCGCTGCCGCTCGCCGACAACGACGCGTCGATCCGCGTGCTCGAGAAAGCCGGCTACTTCCGGGAGGGCGTCCTCGCGTCGAGCTGCGTGAAGTACGGCGAACCGCGCGATCAGCTCCTCTACGCAAGGATCAACGCGAGTTGGCGCTATAGTTAATGGCCGTGGAATACCTGATCCGGCAGTACGGGCTGCAACAAGGGGCGCTCGAAATCCAGTACATCGAGGAGTTCTTCCTCGACTTCCCCCGAAAGAAGTCGGCGACGGAGGTCGTGAGGCGGCTCGCCGATCGGGATCATCAGATTCTCATGGCCGAAGCCGCGCTGCCCGAAGATCCCACGACGCTCGTTCCTGTCTCGTTCAAGGTCGCGCACGAGTTGAAGCCGTCCGAAACGGATCCAAAGCTCGCGGATCTCGTCTTCCAGCTCGAGGACGTCGTCGAATTCGACGGCCGGCGGATTCTGTACCAGTGGATTGGCGGCACCCGCAAGGACTGGCGCGGCCAGGGACATTTCCGCGCGCTCACCGAAGAGCAGGAAGTCTGGGCGGTCGACAACGGCTTCGACGAGATCGTCGTCAAGACGAAGAACCGCTTCTACGAGATGCGCAGCGCGCTGGCGCAGCTCGCGTTCGACGTGATCCGCTTCGTGCCGCACCCCGCCGACACCGGCGAATCGAAAGTGTTCCTCAGCAAGCGGCTCGGCCAGCATGTCATCGACAGCCATCGCTTCCGCCGATCGCTCCGCCGCGACGACGGCTAGGGCCGTGGAGCTCCACCCGGGCCTGTTCTTCTTTCAGAGCGTTCTCACGCCGGACCAACAGCGGACGCTCTGGACGATGTGCCGCACGCTCGCGGACGGTCCCGTCCCGATGTACAAGCCGACGGTGCGCGGCGGCAAGACGATGAGCGTCGGCATGCTGTGCCTCGGTTTGCACTGGAACGGGCAGCGGTACGAGTACGAAGAGGTCCGCAGCGATCACGATCGCCTGCGCGTGCCGCCGATTCCGGATGCGATGCGCGAGCTCGCCGCCGGCGCCGCGGCGCGCGCCGGATTCGAGATTCGCCCGGACACGTGCATCATGAATTTCTACGACAGCGACAGCCGCATGGGCGTCCATCAGGACAAGGACGAGCCGAAGGAGACCATCGCGGCCGGCATTCCGATCGTGTCTCTGTCGATCGGCGATACCGCCCGATTCGTCGTCGGCGGCTTGTCGCGCAAGGATCCTACGGGTCCGTTGATGCTGCGCTCGGGTGACGTCGTCGTGATGGGCGGGCCGTCGCGACTCCGGTTTCACGGCGTCACGCGCATTCTTCCAGGCACCGCGCCGGAAGGAACCGGACCGGGGAGATTCAACCTGACGTTTCGTCAGTACTGGCCTGCTTCGCCAACGCCTTCACCGCGTTGACCATCGACATCAGGCCCAGCCCTTTTCCCATCGAGATGTTCCGGCGGAAGATGCGCTCGACGATGCCCGCATCGATCGTCGCGATCTCCCGCGCGGGATGTCCGGAGACGTACTTGTCGATGATCGACGCGAGCGCCTTCGCAGAGACGCCGGAAGGATTCTCGACGGCGAAGTAGTACTTCAGCGTGCCGTCAGGATTCCGGATCGCCCACACGTACGCGTCGGATTCGCACTGCGGCACGTGATGACTCTCGGGAAACGGCCGCGCCGCGATCTCCGGCGGCACCTCTTTGAATTGATCCGCGAAGCTCAGAAGCAGATCGGTGCGGTCCGCGGGATCCGGGAGCTCGTCGAACATCTCCAACGCGGACGTGAGTTTGGCGAGAGCCATCTCACTTTTCAATCGGAACGTTCACCATGTTGCCCCACTCGGTCCACGAGCCGTCGTAGTTCTTCACGTTCTCGAAGCCGAGCAGGTACTTCAGCGCGAACCACGTGTGGCTGCTGCGCTCGCCGATGCGGCAATACGCGATCGTCGGCTGGGATGGCGAGAGCTGCTTCTCCTCGACATAGATCTTTCGCAGCTCCTCGGCGGTCTTGAACGTGCCGTCGTCCGGATTGATCGCGCGCGCCCAAGGAATGCTCTTCGCTCCCGGAATGTGGCCTCCTCGCAGCGCGCCCTCGTTCGGGTAGTCGGGCATGTGCATGCGCGCTCCGGAGTATTCGTCGGGGCTTCTGACGTCGACGAGCTGGCGGCGCGCCTGCATGTGCGTCAGCACTTCGTCGCGAAACGCGCGGTCCTTGGCGTCGCTGCGATCCTGCGCCTTGTAGCTCGTCTTCGCATAGCTGGGCACCTCGCGCGAGAGCGGCCGCTTCTCCTTCTCCCACTTGATGCGGCCGCCGTCCATCACGCGCGCGTCCGTGTGTCCGAACAACTGAAAGACCCAGAACGCGTAGCACGCCCACCAGTTGTTCTTGTCGCCGTAGAAGACGACCGACGTGTCTTTCGTCGCGCCGATGCGCGACATGAGCTGCTCGAACCCCTCGCGCGTGATGTAGTCGCGGCGGATCTGATCGTTGAGATCGGCCGTCCAGTCGACGTTCACGGATCCCGGAATGTGGCCGGACGCGTAGAGCAGCGTGTCTTCGTTCGATTCGATGAGGCGTATCGACGGGTCGTCGAGATGTTCCGCGACCCAGTCGGTGGACACCAGCACTTCCGGATGAGCATACCCGCGCGTTTCGATGTGTCCCATGTCGCTGCTCCCTGACCCCAAAGCTCCATTCTAGCGACACAGGAAAGCCGTGAGGAAGCGCGCTTCCTCACGGCTCGGGT
>DATBJJ010000118.1:0-40889 GCA_036556425.1 Vicinamibacterales bacterium | reverse complement strand
GTCCCGGAAGTGTTGATCGCGGCCCGCGCGATGAAAGCGGGCATGAGCGTCCTCAAGCCGCTGCTTAGCGCCAAGGACAGCGGCACGGAGCGCGTCGGCACGCTGCTCATGGGCACAGTCCGCGGCGACCTTCACGACATCGGCAAAAACCTCGTCTGCATGATGGCCGAGGGCGCGGGATTTGAGGTGCATGACATCGGCGTCGATCAGAGCGTCGAGAAGTTCATGGCCGCCGCCGATCGCGTCAACGCCACGATCGTCGGCATGAGCGCGCTCTTGACGACGACGATGACGTACATGAAGACCGTCGTCGACGGCTTCGAGGCGGCTGGCAAGGGCCACGTGAAGATGGCGGTCGGCGGCGCGCCGATCAGTCAGATGTTCGCCGATGAGATCGGCGCGGACGGCTACGGCGCCAACGCGTCGGCGGCGGTCGATTTGTTTCTGCGCCTGGCGGGGAAGTCGGCCTGACGTGGCGACGTACCGCATTCTCTACTGGCAGGAAGTTCCCTCGCAGATTCGCGCCGAGGACGACGACGGCGAGGTGAGTCTGCCGCTGCCGCAGAAATTCATGGTGCGAATCGACGCGCTCGCCGCCGCGCGGGGGCTCGAAGCGTCCGATGACTACCTCGCGCAGTGGCGCTGGAGCGACGACCACGAGCGGGAAGGATCCGCGCAGGACGTCGCCGAGGCGATCTGCCGGGAGCTCGAATCACAGGCTGACTGGTAGGAGACAGCCCGACGTGCCGGTCACCCTCACGGTCAACGGCCGAACGACCTCCGTGCCGGCCGGTCCCACGCTCTTCGAATGCGCGGAAGCGCTCGGGATCCGCGTTCCCACGTCCTGCCAGAAAAACGGGAAGTGCAAGGAGTGCGTCGTCGAAGTGGCGGAGGGCCTGCCGCTGTTGTCGCCGCCGACCGGTTCGGAATCACATTTGAAACCGCCGTTCCGCTTGTCGTGCCAGACGGCGATCGCGTCGGATGCTGGAGCGATCCGCTGTCACACCATGCGGCGCGGGCAGATGCGAATCGAGCGCCACGCGTTGCACGTCCCCGGTACGCGCGCCGCGCTGCCGCTCGATCCCGCCGTCACTCGGGACAGCGACCGGATTCTCGTCGACGGTACCGAGATCGCGCGATCGCGCGCGCCGATCCATGGGCTCGCGATGGACCTCGGCACGACGACGATCGTGCTGCGCTTGTTCAACCTCGAGACGGGCGAGCAGATCGCCGACGCCTCGTTCGAGAACCCGCAGCGCTTCGGCGGATCCGACGTGATGTCGCGCATCCGCTACGACACCGAGCATCCAGGGAAGCTCCTGCGTCGAACGGTTGCCGGCTACGTGACGCACGCGATCGAAGAGTTCCCGGTCGATCCCGCGACGATCTACGAGATGGTCGTCGTCGGCAACTCGACGATGCGCGATCTGTTCTTCCGGCAGAACGTGTACTCGATCGGCCAGACGCCGTATCGATCGATCACCGAGCTCGAGATGGCGGACGGCAAACGATCGTCTACGAGCCTCGTGGAGACGGGGCGCCGCTGCCTGCTGCCGATCCATCCGAAGGCGCGCGTGTACGGCTTGCCGATCGTCAGCGGCCACGTCGGCGCCGACGCGGCGGCGTGCATGCTGGCCGTGAACATCGCTCACGAGGATCGCGTCGTCGCGATCATGGACATCGGCACGAACACGGAGCTCATCGTCGGCAATCGCCACAGAATCCTCGCGGCGTCGTGTCCCGCCGGACCCGCGTTCGAGGGGGGCGCGATCTCGTGCGGCATGCCGGCGCTCGACGGCGCCATCGAGGACGTCGAACTGAACGACGACGGGCAATTCACGCTCGGCGTGATCGGCGATTCCACGCCGCAAGGGATCTGCGGATCCGGTCTCATCGACGTGCTCAGCGAGCTTCGCCGCACCGGCCGGATGAACGAGTTGGGACGATTCGAGGATGGCGCGGATCGCGTCGTGCTGGATTCTTACCGGGACATCTATCTGCTCGAGCGCGACGTCAACGAGCTGGCGCAGGCAAAAGGCGCCAACGTCGCGGGACTGCGCACCGTCTTCAGCCACTACGGTATCGGGTTCGACGACATCGGCGTGTTCTATCTGGCGGGTGGGTTCGGCCGTCACTTGAAGATCGACGCGTCGAGGCGAATTGGTCTCATTCCCAACTTGCCGGACGACCGCATCGTCCGCGTCGGCAACGCCGCGATCGAAGGTGCGTCGATGGCGCTGCTGTCGCGAGGGAAACGCGCAGAGCTCGAGGCCACCGTCAAACGGGTCGAGCACTGCCGCCTCGAGACGCACCCCGACTTCTTCGATTTCTTCGTCTTCGGTTGTCAATTTCTGCCAATCGGGACACCCAATCGGGACACCCAACGTTGAGTGTCCCCGCCCTTCTCGTCGATTCGGCGCCGACTGTTCGGGTGGACGACCGAGAATACGCGCGACTGCTCGGCTTTCCGCCGGGCTACACGCTCGACGGCCGAGTGCTGGAGCTCGCGCAGGGGGCTCGCGCGTGGTACGCGGCGCACGGGCGGCCGTGGGTCTACGCGCGCGAATCCGACGAGCTGACGATTGGCGCCGAGTCGATTCGCGTCGACGGCGTGCCGTTCAAGAGCGAGCGCCTGCGCCGAACGCTCGAGCAGGCGGACGCACACAGCGTCGTCCTCGTCGCCGTCAGCGCAGGACCGGAGATCGAACGCGAAGCGCATCGCGCATGGCTCGAGGAGCGGCCGGATGAATACTTCTTCCTCGAGATGTTCGGATCCGCCGTCGTCGAACATCTGACGACGATGACCGGTGCGCGCCTCTGTGCGTGGGCGGACGACGATCGGATGGCGGTGCTGCCGCATTACAGCCCCGGCTATCCCGATTGGGACATCGCGGATCAGCAATCGCTCTTCTCGCTGATTGGTCCGGATGAGATCCCCGGCGCGCTCGACGTCCTCGACTCCGGCATGCTGCGACCGAAGAAGTCGTTGATTGCGGTGTTCGGCGTGACGCGCCACACGGAACGTGTTCGGCGGCTGAGCGAGTTGATCCCGTGCGAGAACTGTTCGTTCGAGGGCTGCCAGTTTCGACGCGTGCCGTACGCGCGAGGCGCGGGCGGCGGGGACGCGACGCGGGGTCGATCGCGCCAGCCGGCGGCGGCTCCGAGATACGCGCTCAGCACCAAGGCGCTGCGCCGATGGGCTGCCGAGCGGCTGTCGCTCGCGACGACGCCGGACGGCTCGGTCGACGCGCTCTTCCGCTACGATGGAACGACGTGCAGCAACATGGGCCGGCCGCTGACGTTTCACTATCGCGTGACGCTCGGCCCGCGCGAAGAGGGATATCCGATTCGCGAGCAACGCTGCACGCCCGCGCCGGACGACGACGGGCATCGAGCGATGTGCGAGTACTTGCGCGAAGGAGACGCGCTCGTCGAGACGATCGCGCGCGAGAAGCCGCTCCTCGGCCGGCCGCTCGATGACGTGCTGACCTGGAGTCGTCCGGCGATCGGACCGGGATGCTACTGCGAGGCGTCGGCACGGCAGCACAAGTGGGGCCTCGTGCTCGAAACGATTCACTACGCGCTTTCACACATGACGGATCTCGAACGATGATTTTGCTCGAGGCACTCTCGAAACGGCCGCTCCTCGGGGACGGCGCGATGGGCACGCAGCTCATGATCGCCGGGCTCGAGCAGGGCAACTGCGGCGAAGCGTGGAACCTGACGCATCCCGAGCGCGTGCTGGCGATTCAGCGCCGCTACGCGGCCGCGGGATCGGATTGCATCCTGACGAATACGTTCGGCGGGTCGCGGATCATGCTGAATCGCCACGGCCACGCCTCGGACGTCGCGGAAATCAACAAGGCTGGCGTCGGAATCGCGCGCGAGGCCTTCGGCGGGAAACCGGGGTTCGTGATCGGCGACATCGGACCGTTCGGCGGGTTGATGGAGCCGTATGGCGATTTCACCGAGGCGCAGGTGCGGGCCGCGTTCGTCGAACAGGCGCGGGCGCTCGTCGACGCCGGCGCGGACGCGATCATCATCGAAACGCAGACGTCGCTCGAGGAGCTGCAGATCGGGATCGAGGCGGCGCGCGACGCCGGCGCGGCGTGCGTGATTGGATCGATGGCGTATGACGTCACGCTCGATGGATCGACGTTTCGCACGATGATGGGCGTCGATCCCGAGCGCGCGGCGGCGTTCATGGAGGAGCACGGCGCGCACATCGTCGCGCTCAACTGCGGCACCGGGATGGACATGGCGCGCGCGCGCGACGCCGTCGAGCGCTACCGGCGCGTCAGCGCGCTGCCGATCATGGCGCAGCCGAACGCCGGGCAGCCGAAGCTCGTGAACATGAAGGTCGTCTACGACGAGACGCCGGACCAGATGGTCGTGGGCGTCGCGGCGATCCTCGACGCGGGCGCGCAGATTCTGGGCGCGTGCTGCGGGAGCACGCCGGAGCACATCCGCGCGTTCCGCGAGGCGATGGACGCGTATCGCGCGAAGGCACAAGGTGCGCACGCATGAAGATGAAGATTTGCGACGTGAATCAGGGTGCGCTGCAGAAGCTGCCGCGGCATACCGACGACAAGTCCGGTATCGGCGTGCACTACGTCGACGCGTACCTCAAGCCGATGAACACGAAGCTCGAGGATGGCACCGCGATCAAGTGCAAGCGGCGCGGACTGCGGATCACGTTGACGGCGGGAACCGCGAAGGGTGACGGTCTGCTGCGGCGTCTGGACGTCAGCGCCGATCCGATCGTCATGCTCGACGCCGCGCTGCAGGAAGCCGCGCGTGCCGCCGGCGTCGAGCTGTCGATTGAGGAGGGCGCGATCTACCTCTCGAGGTGAACTATGCCCAGGCTCGTCGTGGCGATTGCGATCGCTTGCGCCGCGTGCGGCGGCGACAAGTCCCCGGCCCCTCCCACCCAGCCGACGCCGCCCGCCGGCCCGACGGACACGCTCAAAGCCGCCGCCAACTCACAGGGAAAACTCATCGGCACCGCCGTGCAGTCGAGCCTTCTGGCCGGCGGCCAATACAGCACCGTCGCCGGACGCGAGTTCACGTACCTGACGGCCGAGTACGAAATGAAGTGGAACGTGATCGAGCCGAGTCAGGGCTCGAACAGCTTTGGCGCCGGCGACGCGATCGTTGGATTCGCGCTATCGCAGGGCATGCGCGTCAAGGGCCACACATTCATCTGGCACGGCGCGACGCCGTCATGGGTGAACGCGTTGTCGCCGTCCGATTTGCGGCTCGCGATGGATCGCCACATCCGGAACACCGCGGCGCACTTCAGCGGTCGCGTGCACGCCTGGGACGTCGTGAACGAAGCAGTGGCAGACGATGGGATGAACTTGAGAGATACCGTGTTCCGCCAGAAGCTCGGCGACTCGTACATCGCCGACGCGTTTCGAATCGCGCGCCAGGCGGATCCGCAAGCGAAGCTGTTCTACAACGACTACAACGGCGAGGGCATGGGCGCGAAGTCCGACCGCATCTACGATCTGCTTCGCGGGCTGCTCGCCGCCGGCGTTCCAATCGATGGCGTCGGTCTGCAGATGCACATCTCCGCCAACAACCGTCCTTCCGACGGCAGCATCGCGGCGAACATGCGCCGGCTGGCCGACCTCGGCCTCATCGTCCACATCAGCGAGATGGACGTGCGCGTCAACAACGTGCCCGGCAATCAACAGACGCGGCTCGATGCGCAGCGCGCCGCCTACCACGACGTCGTCCGCGTGTGCGTCCTCGAGCCCCGGTGCGAAGCGATCACGTTCTGGGGCTTCACGGACGCGCATACCTGGATCAGCGGCGATACGCCGCTGTTGTTCGATGCGGCGTATCAGCCGAAGCCCGCGTTCAACGGCGTGGTCGACGCGCTGCGCGGACGATGACCGCGCGACGTTTCCGCGGCGCACGCGTGATCGCCATTCTCGACCGGTAGTCGCTGACGCGCGTGCCGCCGACGACGAGCGCCGGATCGAGCGCGCGCACGGGCAGGGGATCCGGCGACGACACGCGGAATTCCGTGACGCTGCGCACCGAGCGTTTGGTGCCCCGGCCATCGCTTCTGCCGGCCGCGCGAGCGTGACCTCTTGGACGGCGAGCGCGCCGCGGGGAGACAATCGATCGGCAAGCCGCTCGGGTGCCCGGAACCTCGGTAACGCTTCCCAGGCCCAAACCAAACAGCCGGCCCGGCCTAGCGAGTAAACTGTTGGCCCGATGGCCGAAGGCCAACTCAGAGAATCCACAGCGATGACTTCCAAGTCCGCCCGGCTCGTCGTCCTTCTTCTGCTCGTGGCCTCCATCGGCCTGCTCATTCCCGGCTTGTTCGCGCCGGTCCTCACGATCCGCGGCGTCCTGACCCGCGAGGGCATCGCGCAGATCGCGCCGACGATGCTCCAGCAAGGATTGAGCGACGAGACGATGGGCGTGCTGAAGTCGGTGATGAACCCGACGATCGTGGCGTTCATCGAAGCGACGGGCGGCGATATGAAGAAGACGGTGCTCGACAAGCTCACGCCGCAGATCACGGCGTCGCTTCAGAAGAACGTCGGCGAGGTCGAAGTCTACTCGCAGACCCGCAGCATCGTCGGATCAGTGCGCCGCTTGTACGAGGTTGGGAGCCCGGTCCCCGCGACGCTCATTCTGCTGTTCAGCGTGATCGTTCCGCTCTTCAAGGCGGCGCTCGTGAGTTGGGCCGTCTTCGTGGCGGGAAGCCGTCAACGTCAGCGAACGCTTGCGTTCGTCGAGACGATCGCGAAATGGTCGATGGCGGACGTCTTCGTCGTCGCGCTGTTCATTGCGTATCTCGCCGCGAAGGCCAGCGCCACGCCGACGCAGGGACCGAACGCGGCGCCCGCGCTGATCGCGTTCTCGGCGCACTTCGGCCCGGGCTTCTATTGGTTTGCCGCGTACTGCGTCTTCTCGCTGGCCTCGCAGCAGGTCACCGGGCGGCTCGCGGCGACGTCGATGGCTGACGACCGCGTCACAGCCTGAAGATCCACGATCTGAGAAGCGCGCGGCCGGGCGCCAGAGGTCCTGTTTGCGGGACGGTCGGTTGACTTCGAGATGCGCTGGCTCATGATCGCAACGTACGCGAAGCCGTTCGCGCGAGTCGTGAGCAAACGCTGAAAAACCCGCGATCCGTCAAAACACGACGTCTATGCCAATCACGGTCGTGACGCGGCTGCGAAGGCCGGCGTCCGTGAGCGGAAACAGCACGTTGGCGGAAATGAGCAGCGTGCCGACGGGGCTGTACTTGATCCCTGCCGCGCCGAGCAGCAGATTCAGGCTTCCCGAGCGCGGCTCGAACTCTTCGAATGACGCGGTTTGAACGTTCGAGCTGCCTTCCGCGACGAACTGGAACGGCTTATCTGCGAGCTCGAGCCGTCCAGCGCGGCGCAAGGTGCGGCCCACGATATCGCCGATGAGCGTAAGGCGCGGACTCGCGGTGAACTCGACGCCAGTCGCGTACGTGAATTCATCTGGAAGGGATTCGTTCGCCGTTAACTGCGAGAGGAGACCAACGGATCCGATCTTGCCTCCGGATGCCGCGTAGCCGACGTTGACGTGCGGCGAGATACGTCCCGCCGCGCCGGATGCGATCAGCATCATCTTGATCTGGCTGCCCGCGCCGAGCAGATCTTCTTGACTGCCCGTTGGAAGCCGAACGTCGAGCGCGCCCGCGACGCCGCCCTGGCCGAACGACATGAGGCGATACTTCGTTCGGAGAAGCACATCGCCGAAACCGGTCGCCGATCCGCTCTCGCGAAACGTCTTTTGCGTGGCTTGGGGGTTGCCTGCCTCGAATGTGTGCGTCAACGGCGACGCCGCCGTCGCGAGACGGAGGATCGTGGCCTGCACGTTCGCCTCGAGCTCGACGCGCGTGATCGGCACGACGATACCGACGTCCCATCGGCTCGTGATCCCGTAGTTGCCGAAGAACGCGACAGTGTCGGTCGCCGCGTTCATCGACAACGCGGCTTCGATCAGATCGCCCTCGAATTGTGGGCTGAACCGCGTGCCGTTCGGCCGCACGACGGGCCCGCTTCCGCCGCCGCCGCCCCCACCGCCGCCACTGCCTCCACCGCTGCCGGGCGAACAGCACTCCTGATGACGAAGGTAGAACTTGATCGATCCATCGTCCAGCAGCTGTCCTTCGAAGCTTCGATACGGCGTGTGTTGATACGTGATCCCGGCGTTCAACTTGCCGCGTCCGTTCGTGACGGCGCGTTCCGCGAACGCCGGCCCGAAGCTCCCGCTCTCGCGCCGGAACGTTCCCAACGACTTGTCGAACGCGAACGTGAATCCACCCGACGACGAGCCGAGCGGAAACGTCGAGAGCTGAACGATCATCAGCTTGTTGAAGTCGCGGACGATGCCGACGGCTGGATTGTTCAGCTCGTTCGAATCGATCGGGCTGAAGTGCGCTTCGTGCGAGAGCTCAGAAGTCGTGGGCCTCGGAAGGGTGATGCCACGCAGGATGAGATCCGGAAGCAGCTCCGCGAGCGAGAGGTCCGTCTGCGCGTGCGCTGGAGCGGCGTGTACGATCGCGGCGGCTAACACGACGATCGGGAGGGAGCAGGACTTCACGACGTTCTTGTTCGACTGCATCGGCGTGCCGACACTCTACCTCAGGGCCGTTCGCGCTTGACAGCGGGCGGGGCGATCCCCGACCATTGCAGCTGTCGAAAGTCGACATGTCGAGAGCACACATTAGAGGGACGCCATGAGTCCGCGCAGGTTCCGGCTGTGGCTGCGCTCGCTGGTGCTTCGCCGGCGGCTCGAGCGCGAGCTGCACGACGAAATGGCCGCGCACCTCGCCGCGGACACCGAACGGTGGATCGCGCTCGGCCTCACGCCGGAGGAGGCGCGGCGCAGGGCGCGCCGCGAGTTTGGAAACATGCGCGCTATCCAAGAAGACGCGCGGGACGCGCGCGGCGGCCGCGGACTCGAATCGATCATCGCCGATCTGCGATTCGGTATCCGGATCTTCGGCCGAAAGCCCGTCGCGACGCTGACCATGATTGCCGTGTTCGCGCTCGGCATCGGCGTCAACACCGCGCTCTTCGTGCTCCTGAACTCGTTCGTCAACGGCCCGCTGCCCGGAATGTCGCGGCAGGAGTCCGTCGTTCGCATCCGCGGCATCGATCGGCGCCGGCCCGGCTCGGTCATCGGCCGCGAGTTCTCGTATCCGGAATTCCGCGAGTACGCCGCTCACTCCGATCTCTTCAGCGCGGTGGCGGCGTGGACCTCGTCGGATGTTGTCATCGACGTAGGCGCCCGCGAGGAGAACCTGCACAGCGCCGCCGCGACGTACGTAACCGCAGGCTATTTTCAGGTGCTCGGCGTGCATCCGATCATGGGCGTCGGACTGCCGACCGACGGGGCTGACGACGCGGCGGCTCCGCCGCTCGTTGCGGTGATCAGCCACGTCGTGTGGGAGCAGCACTTCGGCAGCGCGCCCGATGTCGTCGGCAGAACGCTGAAGGTCAACGACTTTCCGGTCACCATCGTCGGTGTGGCGCCGCGCCGCTTCAACGGCGCGAGAACCGGCGGCTCTCGCGTGCGCGTCTGGCTTCCGCTGAGCGCACGGCCGCAGTTGCAGCGCACGACTCCGTCGCTTTTGCGCAGCTACGATTCGGCAATCTTCGGCATCGTCGCGCGTCTGCAACCCGGCGTCGAGATCGATCGGACGATCCCAACGGTCGAGACGATCGCGGCGCGCGCCGCCCAGCAGGCGACGCCCGATCGGCCGAACTACGCGCAGTCCACGGAAGTCGTCACGCTGCTCGGCGACAACTACTTCCCGCCGTCGGGCGAATCGCCGGACATGCTCGGCCGATTCACGACGCTATTGATTCCGGTGCTCGTACTGGCGATCACGTGCACGAACGTGAGCACGCTGTTGGCGGGTCTGGCCGTCGCGCGACGCCGGGAAATCGCGGTGCGTCTCTCGCTCGGCGCCGCACGACGCCGCATCGTCCGGCAGCTCTTGACGGAGAGCGCGCTCCTCGCGCTCGCGGCGGGAGCGCTCGGACTGTTCATCATCTGGATCTCGCTGAAGATGTTCGATTCGAGCGTTCCGGACATGGAGATCGTGCTCGACTGGCGCGTGCTGCTGTACACAGTAGGATTTGCCTTGGCCACCGGGATCGTTTTCGGGATCTCCCCCGCGCTCCACGCGACGAGGCTCGGCCTCTCGGATGTGTTGAAGAACGCCGCTGGCTCGGTTGTCGCGGCCCGCTCCCGGCTGCAGTCCGGGCTCGTCATCGCGCAGATCGCGTTGACGCAGCCGGCGCTTCTCGGGATGGGAGCGCTCATCCTCGAGATGACGGCGGATCTCGGTGAGATGCCGTCGTCCGTCCATGCCGATCGGATTCTCGACGTCGGGTTCAACACGAACCCGCGTTATGGATCGATGGATCAGAATCGAGAGGAGACTCTTCGGCGGCTGCAAGCGCGGTTTGCATCGCTCGCTGGCGTCGTCGCGGTCGTCGCGCAAGAGCGCTCGGACGATTACTTCGACATCCTCGTGCACCCAGCCGATCGCGTTCCAGGCGGAGACGTCGACTTCGATCTGAATCTGGTCGTCCGCGCGCAGGCAGCCCCGCCCGGGTACTTCTCGCTGATGGGAATCCCGATCGTTCGTGGCCGCGACTTCGATGCCGCGATCGACGACGGCGGCGGCGCCGTGGTGATCGGCGCCGATCTCGCGCGCCGGCTTTGGGGTCAAACCGATCCGATCGGCCGCCGCTTCAGCACTGCGAGCCCGAACCGGCGAAGCCGCGGCGGGCTGACGATCGTCGGCGTGGTCGACGACTCGAGAGCCGGAACCGCTGGCGGCGACGCAAACCGGATCTACTTGCCGACCGTGCGTGTCACGAGTCACCTTCTGATTCGAACGCGCGGCCCCGCGCAGCCGGCAATTCCCGAGATACGGTCTGTGGCGAACACCGAAGCGCCGGAGCTGCCGCTCGTCCGCGTGAGCACGCTCGCGGCGACCGAAGCGAGCCAGCGCCGCTCGATCGTGCAAGCGATCACCGCCGCCGGAGGCGGCGGCGCGTTGGCGCTGTTCCTGTCGGCGATCGGGCTGTATGCCGTGGTGTCGTTCGCCGTCGGCCAGCGCGTCCGGGAGATCGGCATTCGGACGGCGCTCGGCGCCGGCCGTCAGGAGATCGTCCGGCTATTTCTCCTTCGCGGACTGCGCTTGAGCCTCGTGGGGTTGGCGCTCGGGCTGACGTTCAGCATCATCGTCGTCCGTTTGATGGCTCTCGCGCGCGGCGAGGACTTTCAGCCCAGCGTCGTCTGGCTCGTCGTGCCGATCGCGTGTGTCGTGACGAGTGTGGCGCTCGCCGCGAGCTGGATTCCCGCTCGCCGCGCCGCGCACGTCGATCCGCTCGACGCGCTCAGAAGCGAATAAGCCGCTCATCCGTCGCGCAGCGTGACCTAGAGTGTCAAGGTGAGAGCCGTCGCGTGGGGCGGCGTGTCGTTTGACACGCGGCCGGCCTGCGGCCTACCTTGTTCGTGAGCGCACAAAAGGCGCCAGCGGGTTCGCGCGAAGGGCCAAGCCCACTGTCATATCTCATCGATCGACGGCACGTACACCGCCGTGCTGCCTGTTTGCGAACCACAGGCTCGAGCATGGAGGTCGTATGACGCCGAGCCCGCTTCCCGATCGCCCGAATCTCGAGCAACTGAAGAAACAAGCGAAGTCGCTGCTGCACGCGGCGCAGGCGCGGGATCCGGCCGCGCTCCGCCGATTTGCGATCCTGCCCGCGCTCGCGGACAAATCGCCCGCCGACCTCGGAGCGATGGAGCTCGCGCTGCACGACGCGCAATCGGTCGTCGCGCGCGAACATGGATTCGCGTCCTGGAACGCGCTGCGCGAGGAAGTCGAGGCGCGGACGCTCACGTTCGAGGCTGCGGTCGACGAGTTCATTCGATGCGCGACCGGCGGCGCGTCGGGCCGCGCGGAGCGTCTGCTCGCGCTTCATCCTCGCATCGCGTCGGCGTCGCTTCATACCGCGCTGGTCCTGGGCGATGCGGAGGCCGTCGAGGGGCGGCTGCGGGATCGTCCCGAGCTCGCGACCGAAGCAGGCGGGCCGCAGAACTGGGAGCCGCTTCTCTATGCGTGCCACACCAGCATGCACACCAGCCATCCGGAGCGTGTGGATGGATTGGTGACCATCGTCCGGCGGTTGTGCGCGCTCGGCGCGAATCCGAACGCGGAGTATCACTGGAACTGGCACCCGGAGCTTCCGCGCACCGCGTTATGGGCCGCGGTCTGCGCCGTCAGACATCTGCCGCTCGCCGAAGTGCTGCTTCAGGCTGGAGCCAATCCCACCGACGGCGTGACGACTCACATCGCCGGCGGCGGCGGAAACCTGCCCGCGCTGGAGCTCCTGCATCGCTTCGGCGTCGACGTGAACGGAATTCCTGGCGGCGTGCCGCCGCTCGTCTACATGATGACGTGGGCCACGAATCCCGCTGGACCACGGTGGCTGATCGAACATGGCGCGGACGCGAATCTCGCGTGGGGCGACGAGGGCGAGGCGCCATTGCACGTCGCGGCGAGGCGCTGGGACGTGCCGATGGTCGAATTCCTCGTGCGACACGGCGCCGATCCGGTGCGTCGGCGCGCCGACGGCCGCACGCCGCACACGCTCGCCGAGCTCCACGGCAATCACGACATCGCGACGTGGCTCGTCGCGCACGGCGCGAAGGACGAGCTCTCGCCGATCGATCGGTTCGTCGCCGCCTGCGCGCGCGGCGACGGGGCGGCTGCGCGCGCGATGCTGGACGCGCGCCCGTCGCTCTCGCGCGAGCTCGGCGTCGAGCATCACCTCATGATGCAGCGCCCCGCCGAAAGCGGCGACGCGCCTGTGCTCGAGACGATGCTCGCGTGCGGATTCGATCCGAACGCGAAAGACAAGGACAACGTCACCTCACTGCATCGCGCGGCGATGTCAGGACACGCGAATGCGGTTCGCGTTCTGTTGAGATACGGAGCGGACGTCCACGCGCTCGACGGCATGTTCGCGGCGAATGCGCTGGTGTGGGCCGTCGAAGGCCGGGGGCACGCACAGCCAGGCGCCGATCACGTCGCGGTCGCGCGCGAGCTGATCGCGGCGGGTTCGTCCGTCGAATGGACGCCGCCCGAAGGCGCGCCCGGACCCGAGCGGACGATCGAAGGCCTCGTCGAGCTGCGGCGCGCCGCCGCGCGCGACCCTGCGTGAACGCCGCCGTTATTTCCTTCGGCTCAAGACGCCGGCCGAAACCAGCGACACCACGAGCGCGACGGGCAGCGGTTCGAGGAAGGTGATCGCCGCATTGATCGCGGGGTTTCGGTACAGCTCCACGAACCGATCGAGCTCCGCCTTCCTCCGCGCGATCGCCTCGTCGCTCTCGCCGTTCTGCCGTGCTTTCGCGAGCAGGTGCGCCTGGTACTTCTGCCCGAAGTCCGGCAAGAGCTTGAAATAGATCACCTCCCAGGTCGCGACGTAGCACATCGACGCGACGACGGAGATCAAAGCGCCGACGGCAAACGCGCGGCCGAAGCGGACCGTGCCGCCCGCCACGTTGTCGCGATACGAGCGCACGCCGAAAAAGATCAGCAGGAAGGCGAGCACCATCGACGTATAGCCGATGACTTCCCCGCGCTCGAAACCGATCCGCTCGAGGAACGGCAGGGTGGCCAGCATCATCAAGGACAGGACGGCGCCGGCGATGAGACCGAAGGTCAGGACGGTTTTCTTCATGGTCGAAACTCCTTTTCCTCGACACTCTCGCCTGCCGACACCACGGTCCGCGTCATCCAAACGGATGATTCTCGCCGCAACGACGACAATTCATCCTTTCAGGGGATGAGACCGGCCTCTTTCGCGAGCTGGATCGCCTGCGTCCGCCGCCGCGCCGAAAGCTTGTCGAACACGCGGGCCGCGTGGGTCTTCACCGTGTTTTCGCTCACGAACAGGCGTTCGGCGATCTCGCGGTTGCTCAGCCCCGCGGCCATCGCCTCGAGAATCTCCAGCTCGCGCGCCGTGATCCCGAGCTGCTCGCGGCGCGCCTCGTTGCGTTGGAAGGGTCCGCCCGCCGGCACCGGGACCTCGCGCACGACGACGACCTCGCGCGTCCGCGTCAGCTTCAGCCCGAGCCAGATCCCTAGCGCCGAGAAAATCAGCGCGACCATCCCGCCGTAAATCTCGAGCGAATGCTCGACGACGAGAAACCGGTACTCGACCAGCTTGAGCACCGCGACGAGCAGGCCGCCGAGCAGGCCGTAGACAAGGACGGTTCGCTTCACGATTGGTACTCGGAGGGGGCTATTGTAGCGAACGCGTGCGTCGTGCTCAGGCGTGGCCGACGAGCGGCACCCGAACGACGAACCAGCAGCCCTCGGATCCCCAGGTCGCGTCGCGCCCGGTCGCCAGCCTGACACGCTCGGAGAGATTCGCGAGTCCGATCCCGAGCGACGGACGGTCCGCCCGGCGGTCGCCGAGCGTGTTCCGAAAGACGAGCGTGTCCTGCTCGACCGAGACCGAGATCTGCAGCGGGCATGTGAGGCTCGCGGCGTTGTGCTTGATGGCGTTCTGAAACAGCTCCCCGAGCGTTACTGGTGGAAGCATCAGCTCCCGCGCCTCGCGCTCGTCGACGCTCACGTGCAGCGAGATCGCCGCGCCGAACCGGATCGCCGCGAGCGTCTCGTGGCGCCGCAGCGCGTCGAGCTCGCGCGCGAGCGGCACGAGCCGGCACCCTCGCGCGTCGAGCACGTAGCGATACATGTCGCCGAGCGCGGTGATGAACGCGTGGGCGTCGCGCTGCCGCTCGTCGATCAAATGCGCCAGCGCGTTGAGGTTGTTGAAGAGAAAGTGCGGATCCACTTCGCGGCCGAGCGCCTCGAGCTCGGCTTCGAGCCGCGCCTGCTCGATGCGCGCACTGCGCAGACGGTCGCTCTCCCACTCGCGCAGCAGGAACACGGTCTCGTACACGTGCGTGATGATGAGGACGACGGCCACGATCGCGAGGAGCGCGATCGCGACCGCGTACGGGTTCGTGCCGCGATCGCCCGTCAGCTGCCGCCACATCCACACGAGGAGGAGCGCGGCCGGAATCGTGAACAGCACGATCGACGTCAGCAGCGCGCGCATCCGGCTCGACGGCCGGCGAAGCCAGTCTTCCCGGCCGGGAAGCCGCATGTAGAGCCAGCTGTTGCCGGTCCAAATCAGAAACGCGACGATTGAAAAGTACGCGTACGACATCACCAGCCCGACGTTCGTATGCCGAGCGGGATCGATCAGGCCTGTGGCGGTGGCGAGCGCGGGTCCGAGCAGCGGACTGATGAGGAGCCTCGGGCGCAGATCGCTGACGACCGGTTTGCCGGCATCGTGCACCGCACGATCCTGACTCGTTTCCGCAGCGACGCGGCGGCCATTTTGCGATCGCTCTCGCGCGAGTGACGAAGCGACGCTAATGCGTGACGGAAGGCTTGTTCTTGGTGTCGAACGTCACGCGGTCAAACCCAGCAGCCGCGCCGCGTTGTCCTGATACACCTTTTTCAGGATCGCCTCCGGCAGACCGAGACCGTAGATCTGCCAGCGTCCCTGCGGCGGCGTCGGCGACGGTGCGTAATCGAAGTACTCGTCTTCGGTCTCGAGGAAGCGGAAGTAGATGCGGTACAGCTCCTCGCCGAAGATCTGCTGCGGCGTTTGCACGCCTTGCGGCACTGCGTCCGTTCCGAAGAGGATGCGATCCTGGTAGCGATCGAAGAACCGCCGCGCGGCCCGCGGCTGCCGTCCGAGCTCGCCGATGCGCGCGCCGATCTCCACGTGCATGTTCGGATGGCGATCCAGGCATTCCGAGACGTAGCCGAGATCCTCGGCGTTGTTCCCGACGTGCAGCGCGACGAACGCGGTCTTCGGATGCCTCGCGAAGACGCGATTCCTTGCTTCGTACAACTGCCGCGGCGTGGGAAAGTCCCGGCCGTGGAACGACCAGTCCGGGTGGTTGTTCAGCTCCTCGAATCGCTCGTTGAAGCGATCGATCGGGAGGAAGAACGCGTCGGGATCGCCGACGTGAATCGCGACCGGCATCCGCGCGCCGCCGCACGCCTCCCACATCGGATCGAATCGCCGATCGTCGACGGCGACGAGCGGACCGGAGGTCACCTGCGCGCGGAGATAGAGCCCGAGCGTTTTGAGCACCTTGAGACCGCGCCCGCCGGCGCGGCTCGCCTCCTCGATCGCCTGCGCCTGATCCCGCGCGTAGCTCGCGTCGTTGATTGCCGACCATCTCGGCTCGGTGAACGTCAGGAAGCGGCCGGGATGCGCGGTCTGATACTGTGCGATGCTGTCGCGCAGTCCGCTGGCGACGCCGCCCGTCAAGTTCACCATCGTTCGAAGGTTCACGCGATCCATGACCGGGAGGAGCTCCGCCGGCGTCGCGCGGAACTTGCGCTCCTCGCCGTGCGGCACGCCCGACACGGACTTGGCGCTGAACCCGAGATGCGTGTGGAAGTCGATCACCGGAAACCGCGCACGTGCGATCGTCGTCGCGGGCACCTTGAGCATGCTGCGCGGCTGGAAGTCCTTCAGATCGAGGACAGCCGGCTTCACTTCCCCTCGTGTCTGTTCCTCGTACCCGAGCGCGGTCCGAGTCAACGGCACTGCAGCCGCCAACGCCGACAGCCAATCTCTCCGGTTCATGTGAACCTCGCGCGTTGATCTTCGCGACTCGTATTCTATTTCCACCTCCGGCGTCAGGATCGCCGCCGAGTCCGCGTAGATGGAAGAGCACCCAGGGTCCGGTAGGTCATCGTCAAGGAGCCGACCTGAACCTGGTCGCCGTCGTTCAACGTCACCGGTTGTGCAATGCGGCAGCCGTTTACGTGCGTTCCGTTCTTGCTCCCCAAGTCTTCAACGGTCGTCTTGTCGGGACTCACGACGATTCGGGCGTGGCGCCGCGAAACCATTGGCGAATCGATTCGCACGGCGCAGTCACGATCGCGCCCGACGACCGTCGCACCCTCGAGAAGACTCCACTCGCCGCGCTTCGATACCAGCCGCGGGCCAGAGGTTGGCGTTGGCGACGTCTCCACCGGCCCTGCGGGCCGCGCGTCTCCATGAAATGCGTAGCCGTATCGGGTGACGGTTCGGATGTACCGCGGTGTCCGCGGCGAGTCGCCGAGGGCGGCGCGGACCTCCGCGACCAAATTGTGGAGACTGGCATCGGAGACGAACGTCTCCGGCCACAGTTGCCCGACGAGTTCGGCCTTCGTCACCGCTTCCGGCCGCCGATCGAGGAGACACTCCAGAAGCTGAAAGGCCTTTGGTGATAGCGGCGTCGCGTGTCCATGGCGAAGAAGCGTCCGCCGGCCGGAATCGAACTCGCAGTCTCCAAAGACCACTCGCATACAGATTTGCTCGACTCTAGCGTATCGAAAATGCGGATGGGGTCTGACCCCAAAAGAAATTAGCGTTTCATGAGAATTCCGCGAGGACATCGCGTTCCACCCGGGCCTATAGTGAGGAGCATGATCACGCTACGCGGCGTCGCTCTGCTCGCGGTGTCGCTGCCGGTGATGGCAGCTCAGGCCCCGCCGTCGTCGAACCAGTCAAGCGTGAAGACATGGGTAGGGCGTTATCAGGAGTTCGAGGAATACCTGAGGACCGCCGAGTGCGTGAGCATGCAGACGCTCGAGCCGATGAAAGCCGGGCGCTGCACGCTGCCGCCAGGCGGGCCGATCGCGAGGATGGCCTGGCGATCACCTGACGGACCGATCCGGGGATTCCACGAAAGATACAAAACCGAGATCGCCGCGTACGAGCTCGACAAGCTGCTGAAGTTGGACATGGTCCCGCCGAGCGTCGAACGGAGGATCCAGGGCAACACCGGTGCGGCGCAACAGTGGGTCGAGGACGTACTGTCCGTACGTGCCGACGAGTCACCCGACGGACCGTACCGAGCGGAGTGGGAAAACCAATTGGCCCGGATGACGATGTACGACAATCTGATTGGCAACCGGGACCGAAGTTTCGGCAACATGATTCGAGACGCGAATTGGAACCTGATCCTGCTCGACCATTCGCGCGCCTTCGGCACGGGCACCGACCTCCCTCGGAAAATGACGAGAATCGACAGCGGCTTTTGGAAGAGAATCGAGAATCTCACGCAGAAACAGCTCGATTCCGCACTTCGCAAATGGATCGACGAAAGCGCGACTCGCGCGATCCTGGACCGCCGTGAACGGATGAGGGCCGAGATAAAGCTGCTGGCCAGATGACGTCGGCGGATCGGGTCATGGGTGATTAGCTGGCGGCTTCGCCGATGATCACGAACATCTCTCATTACGAGATTCTGACGTCCATTGGTGAGGGCGGCATGGGCGTCGTCTACCGTGGCGTCGACACCCGCCTCGGACGGCCCGTTGCGGTCAAGCTGCTCCGCTCCGACGGAGCGATCGATCAGGAAAGCCGGAAGCGGTTCGTCCATGAGGCGAGAGCCGCCTCGTCGCTGAATCACCCGCACATCATTACCATCTATGACATCGGCCAGGACCACGGTGTCGATTTCATCGCGATGGAATTCGTCGATGGGTCGTCGCTGGCACAGGTGCTGTCGCGCTCCAGGCTGAGAATCGAAGATGCACTGAAGTACGCAGTGCAGATCGCCGATGCACTCGCAGCGGCGCATGCCGCCGGAATCCTTCATCGCGATCTCAAGCCGGCCAACATCATGGTGAGCGACAAGGGGTCGATCAAGGTGCTGGATTTCGGGCTGGCGAAGCTCACCGAGTCCGTCGAGTTCCGGCCAATCGACGATCCGATTGCCGCCATTACCACCGACCTGGAGGACGATCTTCAGACGGCGAAAGGAACGATTCTCGGCACTGCGGCCTACATGTCGCCGGAGCAGGCCGAAGGGAAACCCGCGGATACGCGATCCGATGTCTTCTCGTTCGGCGCAGTACTCTACGAGATGGTCACCAACCGCCGCGCATTCAGCGGCGACTCGCCGGTGTCAACGCTTGCCGCCGTTCTGACGGGCGAGCCTCCACAACCGAGCAAAGTCGTCGCGGGACTCTCGCCCGATCTCGAAAAGACGATCCTCCGCTGCCTGCGAAAGAATCCCGATCGACGATGGCAATCGATGGCGGACCTGAAGGTCGCCCTCGACGACCTGCGCGAAGAACTCGAGTCCAGCACAGGAACCGAGTCTGCCGCGTCCGCGCCATCGCACCGCGTGAGGCGGGCTGTGTGGGCCGGCCTGGCCGTGATAGCTGCCGGCGTGCTGATGTTCGGCGGATGGCGAATGTCTCGAACCGATGACGACGTTGCCAGCCCACCCTTTCTGAAGAGGCTTACGTCGGACATCGCCTGGACCGACTATCCAGCGATTTCACTCGACGGAAATTTCCTCGCGTACGCCTCCGACCGCAGCGGCGAAGGCAACCTCGATATATATGTTCAGCCGATCAACGATGGCGCCGCGTCCAGGTTGACTCGAAATGCGGCAGATGACCTCGAGCCGTCGATCTCGCCCGATGGAAGCACGGTCGTGTTTCGATCGAATCGACAGGGTGGAGGCGTTTATCTGATGTCAACGCTCGGCGGCGAAGAGCGCCTGGTCGCCGCGCGCGGCTATTCGCCCCGCTTTTCACCTGATGGACAGTGGATCGCCTACGGCGTCACGGAACAGGGAGGCGCCAGGATTTACGTGGCCCCAGCCGCGGGGGGTCCTTCGACCGCGGTCGCCGCGGGTTTCTATCGCGCTCAGTCGCACGTGTGGTCGCCGGACGGCCGGTACTTGCTGTTTTGGGCACAGCGTCATCGAGATGCTCCGCCGGAAAACAACATCGACTGGTACATCGCAGCGGTGCCGGGAGGATCACCCGTTGCAACCGAGGCTCGCCGGCGGCTGCTGCCTGAAGGGTTCGAGGCCGTGCATGGCCTGCCCTACCCGGACGCATGGGTGAACGATGGGAATCGCATCCTCTTTCACGGTCACGTCGGCGACTCTTCGAACATTTGGCAGGTGCCGATGACTCCGGGCACCTGGCGGGTTTCCGGCACGCCGCGGCGCGTGACATTCGGCACGACCGATGAAGCGGCTGCTTCGGTGACATCGGACGGCCGGATGGTGTTCATCAGCCGGACGATGGGAGCGGACATCTGGAGCGTGCCGCTCGACGCAAACCAGGGCAAGCCGACGGGGCCGCTGCGGCGGCTGACGCAGGATGCCGCGGAGGATTACGACCCGACGCTGTCCACTGACGGCCTGACGCTGCTGTTTCGATCGCGGCGGTCAGGTCGATTCGGCGTCGTTCTCAAGAAGCTCGAGACCGGCGCAGAGACCGTGCTGACGCGCGTGCCCGAAGATCACTACGCAGCCCTCAGTCCCGACGGGACGAAGGTCGCGTACTCGTTTCGGCAAAACGGGAAGATGCCCATCTTCGTCGTCGCCGCGAGCGGCGGCACGCGCGACCTGGTCTGCGATGATTGCGGCCAAGTAGAAAGCTGGTCGGCCGATGGGAGTCAGATTCTCTATCTCACGGCGCACGATCCGTCGGGCGTGGGGATCGTGAAGTCTGGGTCGTCGCGAAACGACGAATGGTTGCGGCATCCGGATTACGGCATCTACAACGCCCGAGTGTCGTCGGACGGCTGGGTTGCATTCAACGGCCGGGCGGACAGGCTGGCGCCGGCGCAGATCTTCATCGCGAGGTTACATGCGTCCGCCGCCGCGGTCGAAAAGGTTTGGATCCCCGTCAGCCGCGACGGCGAGGCGCCGAACTGGTCGCCCGATGCAGCCATCTTGTACTTCTGGTCTGACCGGGACGGCTCTCCATGTCTTTGGGCGCAACGGCTCGATCCGTCCACGAAGCGCCCGGCAGGCGGGCCGCTGGCCATTCAACATTTCCACGGCAAGGGGCTATCCTCGACGAATCTGTACCTCGGCGCGCCGGAAATCGCGGTCGCGCGGGACAAGATCGTCTTCAACCTCGGCGAGCACACCGGCAACATCTGGATGACGCGGATCCCGAAGTAAGGCCGCTACCGTTTGGGCTCCAGCACCCAGATCTCATCCAGGTCGTGGATCGCGTTGCCGGCGGCGATCCGAGTTCCATCCGGGAAGACGGCGAAGGGCCGGTTGGGACCCTCGAGACGAATGCTGTCGAGGGTGCGTATCGCGCCGTCGTTGATGGTGACAATGCGGATTCGCGCGTTGCCGTCCCAACCGAGCGCGAGATACCCGATGCGCTTTCCATCCGGCCACCACACCGGCCATCCGCCATCGCGGGCGATCCGCCGCTGATGCGTGCCGTCGGCGCTGATGAGGAAGATCCCGCCGTTGAGCCGGCGGTCGGCGGAGAACGCGATCGTCCTTCCGTCCGGCGACCAGCGCGGAATGGCTCCAGGAGACGAAGTCAAGAGGCGCGCAGGTCCGCCGTTGGCCGGCGCCGTGTAGATTCGTTCGGCCTCGCGGTCCGCTCGCGCGAACGCGATCGTCTTGCCGTCAGGCGAGACGTCGGCGAACGTTTCACCCGCCGATTGTCCGAACGAGAGCCACGCCACCGACCCGCGCGCGCGTGCGACCCGCCCGATCCGGCGCGGCGCATTCCACGTGTGAAACAACAACGACGCGCCATCCGGCGCATACCGCGGATGCACTTCGCCCGCCTCGCCCGAGGTCAGTTGGCGCATGGCGCCGTCTTTGACCGAGACCGTCCAGATGTGCCACGAGCCATCGACGTCGCCGAGGTTGACGGCGATCTCGCTCCCGTCTGCGGAAACGGCCGGGCCCCACACGTGCGGCGTATGCGCGAGCAGCGTGCGCACGGAGCCCTGTTGGAGATCGTAGACGTCGAGGGTGTCGCGAAAGCGCGCGTTGCTGTACGCGATCGTGCCGTCGCGCGCGATCGACGGCGATTCATCCGGACCGGCGCCTGTCGTCAGTTGAACCGGCTTCTCTCCCGAAAGCGGCAGCCGCCAGATGTTCATCGCGCCGCCACGATTCGACGCGTGGACGATCGCGAGGCCGTCGCTCGTGAACGAAGGCGACTCGGAACCAACCGTTTCAGGTTCCTTGATCGCGAGTCGCGGCGCTCCACCGTCCGGTGATACCAACCACAGCTCGGCCGCCACGCCGCCGGTGCCTCTCACAACCGCGATGGTTCGAGCGTCCGGCGACCACGCCGGGTGACGGAGGAACGGATATGCCGCGTCCGCCTGCAGGACCCTGCGAGGACTCGATCCATCCGCGCCGGCGATCGCGAGCTCGCGGTTGCCGTCGGGCGTGGGACGCACGAACACGAGCCGCCTGCCGTCAGGCGACCAGTTTGCGTCGGCGGCGTCAGGGATCGTGACGCGCGGCGGTCCACCGAGCGCCGAAACGATGCGGACGGACGGCGCACTCTGATCGTCGAAGACCGTGAACGCGATCAGCTCGCCGTCCGGTGAGAATCGCGGCGATTGTTCGCGCGCGGGATCGTCGGTGAGACGGATGCGCGCGCCGCCGGACACGCGCGTCGTGTAGAGATCGTACTGCGCGTTGGGGCCTTCGGCGACATACACGATCATGCGGCCGTCAGGCGAGATCGCCGGACTGTACGCACGCGTTTGTGAGGAGAGTACGCGCGTTAGCTTTCCGCCGGACGGCGCGTCGCTCGGCACCGTCGCTCGATTCGACATCGACGCCCAGATGCCCATGACGATTGCCGTCAACACAATCGCTCCCGCGGCAATCGCCCATGTGTGGCGGCGGCGTGGGTCGACGTCAGCCGGCGCGATTGGAGGCGCGAGCGCGAGGTCGGAGTGGATGGCCTCGAGCGCGGCCCGTACTTCGCCCGCGCGTTGATACCGCTGTGCCGGTTCCTTCGCAAGGCAGCGCAGGACGATCGATCTGAGCACGGCAGGCACGTGCGCTGGAAATGGCTGCGGCGCGGATCGCAGGATCGCAGCCGTCAAGTCGAATTCAGTGCGTCCCTGGAAGGGCAGCCGGCCGGTCGACATCTCATAGAGCACGACGCCGAGCGCCCAGATGTCGCCGCGCGCGTCCGCGCCTTGCCCGAGCAGTACTTCCGGCGGGATGTACGCAAGCGTTCCCGCGAGCATGCCTGGCTCGATCATGTCGATCGATTGCGTGGCGCCGTCGACGATGCCCTGACCGGCGCGGCGCGCCAGCCCGAAGTCCAGGACCTTTGCGCTGCCGCTCGCATTGATCGCGACGTTGGCGGTCTTCAGGTCGCGGTGAATGACGCCGCGCTCGTGCGCGTGTCCCAACGCCGCCGCGATCTGCTCTCCATAGCGGCGTGTCGTCTCCGCCGGGAGGCCATCGTCGGGAATCAGCTCGGCGAGCGATCGCCCTTCGACGAACTCCATCGCGATGAACGCCCGCCCGCCGATCTCGCCGACCTCGTAGACGGTGCAGATGTGCGGATGATTCAGGTGTGACGCGGCGCGCGCTTCGGCAAGCAGGCGATTGCGCTCGTCGGGCGTCGAGCCGCGTTGCTCCGTGCCTATCAGCTTGAGCGCGACGATCCGATGGAGCCGCTCGTCATGGGCGCGATACACCACGCCCATGCCGCCACTGCCGAGGCGCGCGTCGATGCGGTACTGACCGAGTGTTTCGCCGATCATCGGACGCCGCGCGGCTCTTTCGGTGTGCCGCGCCGACTCACGCGCCGATCTTATCTCGTTGCCGTCGCCGTTGCGCGAGCGGTCATTCGTCGCGCAGGGCGACCGCCGAGCGCGGTGCTCCTGATTGGCGCGAAGCGACCGCCGCTACGTCCACTCGCGGCGGCGCATCCAGATGCCCTCCGCCGCTCGAAGCGCCAGCGCGCCAATGGTCGACGTCGGGTTGACGCCGGCAGCCGTCGTGAACGAGCTGCCGTCGACGACGTAGAGGTTGGGGACGTCGTGGGCTTGATTCCACGCGTTGACGACTGAAGTCCTCGGGTCGCTGCCCATCCGCGCCGTTCCCATGTAATGCGCGAAGTTCGCAACGCGTCCCGAATCCAGGACGCGCACCGCACCGGCCGCCTCCAGCACGTGACGAGCCGACGATGCGCCATGCGCGAGCATCGCGCGAGTGTTGTCGCCCGCGCGGTACGTCACGCGCGGCGCGGGAATTCCATGCGAGTCCTTCGCGTCCGGATCGAGCTCGATGCGATTCACATCCTCCGGCAGATCGTCTGTGAGAATCGCGATCCCGACGCTGTGCCCGAACCGCCGCGCCATTTCGTCGTGATGCGCGCGACCCCACGGCACCGGCTCGCTGTCGCCCCATGCGACGCTCGCCGGACCGAACGGCCGGTAGACGGCCAACGAGTAGCCGCGCACGAAGCCGCGGCCCCGATCGGTCTCGTAGAACTGCTGGCTGAAAAACGGATTGCCGGTGAACGACTCCGTCTCGAACGCGTCCTCGAAGATTCCCTCGATGTACCGGCTCGGGTGATTCATGAAGTACTTGCCGACGTTGCCGGTCGAGTTCGCGAGGCCATCCGGAAATCGCTTCGACTTCGACGCGAGCAGCAGACGCGGCGTCCCGATGCCGTTGCAGCACACGACGACAACTCGCGCGCGCTGACTTCGCAGGTTCCCGCGGCGATCGAAATACAGCACCCCGGTCGCGCGACCGTCGTCCCCGACGGTGATCTCCTTCACGCGCGCCGACGTAATCAGCCTTGCGCCGGCGCGAATCGCTTTCGGCCAGTAGACGACGTCGGCCGAAGCTTTGGCCTTCAGGGGGCAGCCGAAGTTGCAGCGTCCGCGATTGTCGCAGCCGGTGCGGCCGTCGTAGTCGCGAGAGATGATTGCGTTGTCGGACGGCCACCAATGCCAGCCGAGCTTTTCGAAGCCGCGGACGAGCGCCTCGCCGGATCGGCCGAGCGGAAGCGGCGGCGCGGTACGCGGAGCGCGCGGCGCATTCGCGGGATCGCCGGCGAGCCCGGATACGCCGATGATCGCGTCGTTCGCGTCGTAGAACGGCGCGAGATCGGCGTATGAAATCGGCCAATCCTCCGCGACACCGTCGAGCCTGCGGACGGCGAAGTCGGACGGATGGAAGCGCGGGAAGTGCCCTTCCCAATGGACCGTACTGCCGCCGACACCGTTCCACATCACGATGAACGCCGGGCCGTCGCCCGCTGTCGTCACCGGATAGTCCTCGGGGCGTTTCCGATCGTTCGGGGACAATGTCGACGGTCCACGGCGCAGCGACGCTTCGCAGTCGTGGCGTTCCGATGCGTAGTCGCCTGGCCAGTCGCCTTGTTCAAGACACACGACGGACGCTCCGCGTGTGGCCAACCGCCAACTGACCGCGGCGCCGGCCGCGCCCGATCCGATCACGACGGCGTCGGCGCGGGGATCGTCGGGAGCTCGTTGTGTTCGAGAGCTCACGATTTGACGTCGCGGTAGAAGGGCGTCATGGTGCGAACGCGCGAGAGCCGCGCGGCGTCGAATGGCTCCAGCCGCGCCGTGCGCGATCGCCCGGAGCGGAAGTCGTAACCAACGAGCTTCATCACTCGCGGATGCGTGTAGTACGCCTCATACACGAGATCTCGCAGCACCGGGAAAAATCCGGCTGGTGCGTCAGCCTTCTCGACATGCAGCAGAACATCGGTTTGCCGATCGATGGTCAGCGCGTCGAAGCGCGCGGCGTGCGCCGTGGAGGCGCGTGCGTCGATCTCGCGAAGGCCGCTCGCGACGAGATCGTTCAGTTTCTGATCCGAGGACGCGACCTTCTCGATGTACGACACCGCTCCGACCGTCGACGCGGCGGGCATGCGCCCGTGCGCGGGAACGATCGCGTTCGCGGCGGCCCGCAGCGTTCGACGCTCGGGTCCACTCAGCGGCGCTGTGTGCGCGATCGCCTCGAGTCGTTCGAGGTGAATCAGGTGGGCGACTGCAGCGAGCCGGATCGATCCCGCCACGAACCGCCGCCGGCCGATCTTCTCGCGCACGGTCGTTGACTCGGCCTAGGTTTTCGGCGGGTGGCTCTGCCAGAGGATCTGGGTGATCTTCCACTTGCCATCGAACTTGCCGACGAACATGTAGTCGATGCCCCACGACGCCTTCAGCTTCACGACCGCGGTCTGATCCAGCACGTCGAGAACCGTGATCTCGCGGATGGAGGTGTCGCGCTTCCCGTCTTTGTTCCAGCTCGCGGCGAGCTTCACGAGCTGCTCGTAGGTCATCGGCGACTCGACGTACGGCGACGAAGCGTCTTTCTTGTAGAAGCCCCGCTTGTTCAGCGTCGTGTGGACGCTGCGCTCGATGCGTTCGGGCTGGACGTTGTAGATCCCCTCCAGGTAATCGAGCGCCGCCTGCCGAACGGCCTCCTTTTCCTTCGCTGCCTGGTCCTGTGCCGCGGGTGCCGCCGCGACTGCCACGAGCGCTGCCAACGCCATCGCCGCAGTCCATCGAATCGTCTGCATCGGGCCCTCCTCGGCCAGAGTGTACTCCGGCAACCGCTCAGTGTCTCAGCGCCGATCGCAAGGAGCCCTTCGAGGATCCAGGCGATGACTACTTCAACAACACGACGACGCCGGCGATGACCAGCGCACCCGCCCACATCCAGTCCAAGTTGATCCAGGCGGTACGCAGAAGGCTCAGTCCGAGCCTGCGGTACACGATCCATGCGGACAGCGCCATCACCACCAGATAGGCCATCGTGTGAACGACGACAGCCATCGCGTCGGAAGCTGCCATCGCCGATTGAGCCGACACGACGTGTCCGTGGTGATCGCTCGCGGCCGACAGCGTTCCCGCCATCGGCATCACGAACGGGAGCACCATGAATCCAGCGCCGTGTGCCGACGCCATGAGAAACGACCAGACCGTCAGGTCACGAAACCCGACCTGCATGCCGCCGAAGCGCGGATGCCGATGACGCCACAGCCGGTAGAGCCCGAGCATCACGAGCATCGACGCGACGACGATCTTCAGCGTGTCGAGCGGGACGACGAGGCCCGCGAACGACGCGGCCGCAAGCACGACACCGACGGAAATCGCGTGGCCGAGCGCAATCGGCGGCAGCGCGCGCCACACGCCGCGCGCGCTGCGTTGCTGCATCCCCAACGCGACGGCGAACAACCAGCCCATGCCGGGATTGATGCCGTGGTAGGCCCCGAGAAACACCATCGCGTGCCACTCCATGCGATCCTCCCGTCGTGATTCACGCGTCGCAGAACGAGTCGGCCGATGCGTCCCTCACTCGAAGCAGTAGGAATCAGAACTGGCATCGCCGCCTTCCAGGTGGACCTGGTGCGGACGCATGCCGTCGAATTCCATCAGTCCTGAGCGATCGAGCTCGATGCCGCCGTTCGGGCGCACATCGATCTTGGCCAACCATCCTTTGATCCCGTCGGGATAGAACTGCTCGTCCCAGGTGCGATAGAGCGAGTTGGTCACGTAGACGCGTTTGCCATCACGGCTGATCTCGACCATCTGCGGCGCGCCGTTGAGCGGTTGACCCGGACGTGATGGATGCGGCTGCCGGCGAACGATGCCACCGAGCTTCACCGATCCGGTCTCGACGGGATTGAACGGATCGGAAACGTCGAACTGCTTCAGCTCGCCCGTGCCCCAGCATGAGACGTACAGAAATCGATCGTCGAGCGAGAGGTTGATATCGGTGACGAGCGGTGGAACCGCGCCGAAACCTTTGAGAAGCGGCGGAAGATTATCCGCGGCCGCCGGCTCCGCGGGAATCTCGATCGCTTTGCGGATGTGCCAGGTCCCGCTGCGGCCGTTCCCTTCGCGGTGCCACATCCAGATTGACGACGACAGATCTTTGAGGCTGGTCACGACGCCGACGAACCCGTAGGTCTCGTTCGGATCGTGAGCGGGACGCAGCTCGAGGACCATCTGATATTCGGGGCCGACCTCGAGCCGTTGCAGGTGACGCCGGGAGTTGAGATCCCACACGTGCAACGCATGTCCGTACTTGCCGCCCAAGAGCAGCTCCGGATTCACGCCGTTCTCCACCATGTTCGGCGTGCCCCACTCGCTCGTGAGCATCGTGTCGTGCCCGAGGTGCCACCAGAAGTCGTACGCGAGCTGCTGCGGTCCGCGATCGCGTTCCCAGCGACCACGGATCTCGAACGTCTCCGGATCCATCACGAAGATGCCGCCGGGGCCGTTGCCCGCGCCGTCGCCGAGCGCGTTGACGTAGATCCCGTCTGGCCCGCAGTGCACGGTGTGAGGGCGGCTGTACCCGGTTTTGCGAATGACTTCGTCGGCCTCGATCACCTTCACGAGTCGGGGATGCCGTGGATCGGGCGCGGTGTCGAGAATGTGGATTCGCGACGATCGCATGCCGGGCACCACGAGGTATCGCCTCTGCATGTGCGGGTGCGGCGCGTTCGGACAGAGGCACGAGCTGCACGCGTTCCATCCGAAGTGGTGCAGCTCGTCGCCCGCGCCGGGCATGTCCACGCGCGCGATCTGAGCGCCGTAGCCGGGCGACGCGGGATCGAGATCGAGCACGGCAAGTGTGTCGCTCGCGGTTGGATCCGGATTGAGCAGCGCCACATAGGCGAGCGTTTCGGCCGGCGCCTGCATCGCCATCGTCGGCGACGGGTAGAAGGTCTGATCCGGGAGAAGTTTCGGCATGGTCATTCTCCTCCGCCAAACGCCTCGCACGAAACCTTGGCGTGCCAGTTCGAGAACATTCCGGTCGGATTCTCCTTCCACGCCCAGACGTGCAGCGTGTAGAAGTTCGGCAGCCCGAAGCGATTCGGACTCTCGAACAGGTGCAGGAGCTGTCCCATCAGCTCCGGGGGCGCCGGATTCTTTGCGTGCCAATCGCTCGCCAGAACCAAGTAGTCCGCACCGGTCAGCCGCAGGCGTCCGTTCGGGAGCGGCTCGTAGATCACGATCTCGGGACGAGTTGGAT
Organism: Vicinamibacterales bacterium; assembly: GCA_036556425.1. Lineage (GTDB taxonomy): Bacteria > Acidobacteriota > Vicinamibacteria > Vicinamibacterales > 2-12-FULL-66-21 > DATBJJ01. The sequence continues at coordinate 11,984 of DATBJJ010000118.1, read as the reverse complement.
CCAGCACGCCGTCGAGAACCAGAGGAAAGTTCACGTAGTGGAGGCCCATCGCGCCGTACTCGCCGCCGCTGACACAGCCGAACGCGAGCGCATACCCCTCCGCCTCGGCCACCTTCACGTCGCGGAAGCGCTCGGTGGCTTCACGGACGACCTTGACCAGCGGGCCGGCCTGAGCTCCGTCGTGCAGCGCCGCGTGCGACTGGGCGTGTATCGCCGTCGATTGTGGGAGCGAGAGCCACAGCGTGCCGAACGCGAAAGCGCCGGCCATCGACAACGTGAATCGACTCACTTTCATGAGAACCTCCTGAACTAGGCGATCGCCTGTCGTAATTTCGCGGTTCGGCCCGCGACATCCAGAGGCTATGACCGGACGGTCGGCGGCGTCCTTTGAGCGCGCTGGACTATTCCTGAAACATTTCTGAAGTTCGATTCGCGCCGACATTTCGTTGGCGGAGACAGGCGCCATTCCGATCCGATTTGGCTCAGGCGCCTGAACGGGCCGTGCCGGGGCGCACGCGGCGCGAATGGTTGGGCTTGGAGATCAGGGGTAGAATCGTTGTCTTCACCGAATCGGCCACGCAGCATGACAGCGGACCCGGAAACCGACGGATCGGCGAGCGTGTCGCGGTTGCTGGCGGACTGGGCCGCTCAGGATCCCAAGGCCCTCGACCGCCTCGTGCCGATCGTGTACGACGAGCTGCGCCGGCTCGCCCATTACCACATGAACGGCGAACGCCCTGCCCATACGCTGCAGACCACCGCCCTCGTCAACGAGGTGTACTTGCGGCTGACCGGCATCAAGGGGCTGCAGTGGCGCGATCGCGCGCACTTCTTCGCGATGGCAGGGACGCTCATGCGCCGCGTTCTGGTCGACTACGCCCGGCGACAGAGGCGCGCCAAGCGCGGCGGCGGCGTGTTGGTGACGTCGCTCGACGGCCACGCCGTCACGGCCGCACCGAGCGTCGACATCGAGGCTCTGGACGACGCGCTCCAGCGACTGGCCGCCGTGGATCCGCAGCAGGGCCGGATCGTCGAGCTGCGATTCTTCGGCGGCCTTTCGATCGAGGAGACGGCTGAAGCGCTCGGCATTTCACCCGCGACCGTGAAGCGCGATTGGACCACCGCCAAGGCGTGGCTGCACCACGAGCTCTCCACGCGATGAACATGCTCGACGATTGGCAGCGGGTGAAGGCGATCTTCGAGCAGGCGCTCGCCCTCGACGAGCCCGATCGATCGGCGTTTCTCGCGACCGCGTGCGGGTCGGACGCGCTCCTCCGTCAGCGCGTCGACGCGCTGCTCTCGTCGCACGCCGTGAGTCCGTCGTTCCTGGAAGCCAGCGCGAGCAATCTGCTGGAGCTGCGGCGTCCCGGTGAAGATCTGGAAGGTCAATCGCTCGGCAGTTACCGGCTGCTGTCGCGCATCGGCGCGGGCGCGATGGGCGAGGTGTATGCGGCGCACGACGAGAAGCTCAATCGCCGCGTCGCCGTCAAACTGATCGCGAAGGATCTCGCACGCGACGCGGACCGACTGCAGCGCTTTCGGCAGGAAGCGCACGCCGCGTCGAGCCTCAATCACCCGAACATCGTCGTCGTTCACGATTTCGGCGAGCTGGAAGAGCGGCCGTTCATCGTCACGGAGCTGGTCGAAGGTGTCACGCTTCGCGAGCGGCTCGAGCAAGGGCCGCTCTCGATCCCCGAGGCGATCGAGATTTCGTTGCAGGTGACGAGCGCGCTGGCGGCCGCGCACGCGCGCGGTCTCGTCCATCGCGACATCAAGCCCGAGAATGTGATGCTGCGGCCCGACGGCTATGTCAAGGTCGTGGACTTCGGGCTCGCGAAGCTCGCGCGCGTCGGCGATGCCGCGTCCACCATCCTCACGCATCCTGGACAAGCCGCCGGGACGCCCGCGTACATGTCGCCCGAGCAGGCGCGCGCCGAACCGGTCGACGCCCGGACGGATGTGTTCAGCGTGGGCGCGGTCCTCTACGAAATGGTCACCGGGCGGCGGCCCTTTGGCGGCGAGAGCCCCGCCGCCATCTTCGCGGAGATACTCGGCCAGACACCACCTGCGCCGACTCGGATCAACCCGAAGGTCCCGATGGAGCTCGATCGCCTCATCACGAAAGCGCTCGAGAAGGACCGAGAGCTGCGGTATCAAAGCGTTGCCGACATGCGCGCCGATCTTCTGCGCCTGCAGCGCGAGTCGGATGCCGGCCACGTCGGCAGGCGGGCCTGGATCGCGCTCGCCGTCGTCGCACTCATGTCGAGTCTCGCTGCGATGTACTCGTTTCGAGCGAAGGGCGCAGCGACGGAATCCTCCGAGACGCGGGCGATGCTCGCGGTGCTCCCGTTCGAGAATCTCAGCGAGGACCAAGGGCAGCAATACTTCGCAGACGGTCTCACCGCGGAGATGACCGCGCAGCTCGGTCAACTGCGACCGGCGAAGCTTGGAGTCATAGCGACGACGTCCACTGCTCGGTACAAGCAATCGAAGGCGAGCGCGTCTCAGATCGGCGACGAGCTCGGCGTCGACTATCTCCTCGACGGGAGCGTCCGCCGCGTCGGGGAACGAGTCAGGGTCATCGCGCAGCTGGTCGATGCGTCGAAGCAGACGCAGTTGTGGTCCGAGACCTACGAACGGCCTGTCAGGGACGTTCTGCAGATTCAAAGAGAAATCGCCGACCATTTGGTCCGCTCCCTGTCGATCCAGCTGCTGCCCGCGCGAGCCAACACATCCACCGCCGGACCAGTAAACCTCGAGAGCTACGACAAGTACCTTCTAGCGCTTCACGAAATCGGGAAAGGTACGCGCGAGGGCGGGAACAAGGCGATTGGGTACTTCAAGGAAGCGATCGCCAGGAATCCGGAGAACGCCAGAATCCACGCAGGCCTCGCTCAGGCGTACACCGCAGTGACCACGTATTACAGCTCCCCGACCGAAGTCATGCCGCTCGCGAGAGACGCCGCGCTCCGTGCGCTTGCATTGGACCCCGAGTTGGCGCCCGCCCACGTCACGCTGGCCAACGTGCGCCTGCTGTACGACTGGGACTGGTCGTCCGCAGAGAGGGAGTATTTGAAGGCGCTGGAGATTAACCCGAATCTGCCGGCGGCGAACCTAGGGTATGCCGCGTATCTCGCGACGCTCGGACGCTTCGATGAAGCGATCTCTCGCGTGACGCAAGCCTACCGTTTCGATCCGCTCGCGCTCGAGAGCCGGAACGAAGCGCTGTGGATCTATTACTTCTCCGGCCGTCTGCGCGAGACCGTCGAGCAGTGTCAACGGACTATCGACCTCGAGCCTGCAGCGGGCCTGCCACATTCGATGCTCGCCCTCGCTTACGCCGATCTTGGCGAGCGGGCGCAAGCAATTCGAGCGGCGGAGACCGCCGTTCGGCTCGGCGCCAACAGCCCTACGATTCTCACGACCACCGCCTCGGCGCTCGCGCGCGCAGGCCAACGTGTCGAGGCGAGGCAGCTCTTGAGTCGAGCGTTGGCGTTGGCGAAGGAACGATTCGTGTGCCGGTTCAACGTCGCCGCTGCTGATGTCTCGTTGGGCGATACGGAACAGGCGTTCGAGTCGCTCGAGGAGGCGTACCTTCAGCGCTCGACTTGAATACCGTGGATCGGGGTGGATCCCCGAATGGCTCGGCTTCGCAGCGACCCCAGGTACGCGGCACTCATGCGCCGTGTCGGAATTCCGCGTTGACAACGCCAGGTTATAGGTTTGGGCCGTTTCATCTCGATGTCCGCGAGCGCCGCCTATCGCGCAGCGACGCGCCAATCCCGCTGCGCCTGAAAGTGTTCGACACGCTTCGTGTGCTGGTCGAGCACGCCGGCCAGCTCGTCACCAAACAGGAATTGCTCGACGCGGTGTGGCCCGAGACGACCGTCGAGGAAAACAACTTGAATCACAACGTCTCGGTGCTGCGGAAAGCGCTCGGCGATCGTGCGACCGGGCAGCAGTACATCGAGACCGTGCCGCGCGTCGGCTACCGGTTCGCGGCGCCCGTCGAGATCGTCGCCGGATCCGCGCAGCGCGCCGCCGCGTCGCCATCGCCGGCCGCCAACGCGCGGCAGGAAATCCGGTACTGCACGACGAGCGATGGTGTTCGACTCGCATACGCGACCACAGGCAACGGACCGCCGCTCGTCAAAGCGTCGAACTGGCTCACCCATCTGGACTTCGAATGGGGCAGCCCCATCTGGCGGCATTGGTACGCCGAGCTGTCGCGTCATCATCGCCTCGTTCGCTACGACGAGCGCGGCAACGGCATGTCGCAGCGCGACGTCGACGACGTGAGCTTCGACACGTGGGTCCGCGATCTGGAAACCGTCGTCGACGCGGCGGGGCTCGATCGGTTTCCGCTCCTCGGCATCTCTCGCGGCGGACCGATCGCGATCGCGTACGCAGTCAAGCATCCCGAGCGCGTGACGCACTTAGTACTGTACGGCGCGTTTGCCGCCGGATTGAACCACCGCGGCACGCCGCAGGAGCTCGAAGCGCGGCGCGCCCTCACGAGCCTGATTCATCTCGGATGGGGGCTGAACAACCCCGCGTTCTGCAAGACGTTCACCGTCAGGTTCATTCCCGAAGCCACGCCGGAGCACGAAAGGTGGCTCGACGAGCTGCAGCGCGTGTCCACATCGCCGGAAAACGCAGCGCGTCTGATGCAGCGCGACGACGACATCGACGTGCGACCGCTCTTGTCACAGGTCCAGGCGCCGACCCTCGTCGTGCACTGCGATCGCGATCGAGCCGTCGTGGCGGAGGAGGGACGGCACCTCGCGGCCGCAATCCCGGGTGCGCGGTACGTCTCGCTTCCGAGCGCCAATCATCTGATGTTGGAAGAGGAGCCCGCCTGGTCCCGGTTCCTCGAGGAGCTGGGTCTGTTCCTGAACTGGTTCGGTGACGAGTGCGACGATGAAGATGGACGCTGACGAGAAAGAGTTGCTCGTTTCCATCGACCGCGGCGCGTGGCCCAGGAGAAGCCGCGTCTACTGGAACGCGAAGAGCGGCAACGTGACTTTGTCCACGACCGAGTCGCGGCGAAGAAAGCGGCCCAGAACGTCACGAATTTCGGATGAGCCGAACACGTCGAATTGGTGAGTCGCGTTCTCCACGACGACGACCTTCGCAGCGGACAGTGTCCCGGCGATTTCCCGGGCGTTCGCGACCGGCGTCCGCGGATCGAGATCACCCACGAGAATCAGCGTCGGAACCGTGCTGTGGATTGGCTTCCGAAAATCATCGCCCAAGTCCGTCACAGGCGCCCATGCGTCTGCGAGGAACATTGTTGGAAAATTGATGGCGTTGCCGAGCAACGCGTCTCGCGCCTCATCTTGAATCAGCCGCTGTCTGTCAGCGGAGGCACCGGAGCTCAGATCCATCATCTGTTTCATCGCCGATTCCACGCCCGCTCGCGACCGCCGCACCAGAGCGATCTGAGCCATCCGCTCGAACCGGCCTTGCGCCATCTCACGGAATGCGGCGGGCAGCGTTGGGACGAGTCTTGGATCTCCCAGTGCCTGCGCCGCGATCCACTGCACGTCGAACGGGCCGAGAACGACCTTGGTTGGCGCTCCGCTCATCGGGTCGGCCACGATCACTGTCGCCGGCTGTTCTCTCAGACGCGCGAGGACCGCTCGCATGTTTGCCTTGAGATCGGTCGCCCCTCGTGCGCTCAACTGGTCGATGACGGCATCGACCAGCGTCGGCCGCTTCCACGTATGGTTCGGTCCTTCCGGGCTGATGAGGACGAGTCGATCCACGATCGCGGGATGGCGAGCGAGCGTGGCGAGCGCCAGATGAGATCCATAGCTTCGGCCCCAAAGCGTGATCCGCTCGTAGCCAAGGGCGCGACACACATCTGCCACATCGTCCGCGCTCTCCCGCGTGTTGTACGCCTCGAGGCGAATCCCACGCGCCCGAAACGCCTCGGCGACCGTCCGACTCGCCTGACGGATCCGTGGCAGCCAGTCTTCCAGCGAGCCCGGTTTGTCGAGCGGTAGATCGTAGCGGACTGGCGTCTCGAGGTTCGGACGTGAACGGCCCGTGCCCCGCTGGTCGATGCCAATCACATCGCCATCGAACAGTTGCCACACGGCTGGGCCACCCTGACGAACGAGACCCATCACCAGGTTCACACCTGAGTCGCCTGGGCCGCCGGCGAGAATGATGTGGGCGGAGCGCTGCGCGACGATTCCCGGTCGCCGCACCTGAATGATGGAAAGGTCGATGGTGCTTGGCCGTGCGCCCTTCTCAGCTCTGACCTCCGGCACGCGAACGAAGCCGGTTGTGACTTCAACCGATTCGCCGTTCGCGGAGGTGACCGACGACGTGGTCGCCTCCAGCAACTGGCTCTGCGCTGATGCACTGTCGACGGTCATCACCATAATCGCGAGCACCGCGATCGTGTACGCCCTTACACTCATCGATCCTCCTCCTGTCCGAGCAGCCGCTGGAGTTCGTCGCGCCGCTTCGACAACCGTGCGAACTGCCGCTTCGCACGAGCCAAGATCGTCACCGCGACCGAGAGCATCACGGCACCCATGGCCGCAGCGGCATACGGCGACGCCTTCGATGTCGTCCATCCAACGGCGACTGCTCCGATGACAAAAACGGCGCTGAACGCGACGGCGAGACGGCCCGCAACAATCCGATGGCTGCCAAGCAAGACGCGTTTGCGCGTCAGCACCCACGCCGCGAAGATCAGCCAACTCACGCCAATGACCGCCATGACGCCGAGCGCCATCGACGTGCGCATTGGCAGCGCGGGTTCAGTAACCAGCAGTGCAATCACGATCGCGCTCATGGCCGACGCAGCGAGCAGCAGTGCCACATAACCCAGGCGCGACGGCAGCGAGAGCTCGAGCGCTGTGAGCCGGCGCAGGTCATCGGCGAGCGTGGCGGGCGGAGTCGGGTGTGTCATGTGGTCAACCTCCTTCGCTCATGCGTTGCCGGAGCAATCGGCGGCCACGAAACAGACGTGACTTCACGGTTCCGACCGGCACCTTCAGCGCTTCAGCAATCTCGTTGAGCGACAGTTCCTGCAGGTAGAACAGCGTAATAGCTTCGCGATCGAGCAGCGGCAGCTGCTGCAGCGCGCGTTCGAGCCCATCCCAGTCGTCGATCTCGTCGGCGGGTGGCTCGGTGGGGATCTCGTCGACGTCGACATCGAGATCCAGCGCGCGCGTTCTCGCGTACTGGTCGCGCAGTCGGTCCATGAGTGTTCGTCGGGCTATGCCGAACAGCCATGCACGCAGCTTGGAGCCGTCACGGAGGCGCGGGATCCCTCGGATCACGCGTAGCCAGACGTCCTGGAGGATTTCTCGCGCCGCATCATCGTCGCCCGTCAGTCGACGCACGAATGCCCACAGCGGACCGTGCCAGCGTGCGATCAGATCCTCGAAGCCGGCGGCCTCGCCGAGCTGGCATCGAATTGTGAGCAATTCGTCGTCTAGGGATCTGGAATCGATCGTCGGCACGATGGCTCTATCCGTGTAGTCGTGGACCGAGCCGAAAGGTTCGCGGGCTGCGCTGGAGACCGATTGAGGTAAGCGAGCGGAGGCTCAGATCGACGAGCCCTTTTCGGGCTGAGCCGAGCCCTCGACACCGCGGAACTCTATCGACGAGCGCGGGCGAGACTCCATTTCAGCGCAGGCGGAGTCGCCATCGTCGTCACGATGACCATGATTACGACCGCCGAGAAGATTCCTTCGTCAATCACCCGCTCGCCGGCAACCGTCAGGCCGAGGCCGATGTTCGCGAAGATGAGACCGACCTCACCGCGAGGAATCATCCCGATGCCAATGGAAAGCCGATCAAGCTTCTGGCCGAGCGCACCGAGAGAGCACGCCTGTTTGCCGATGATCGCTGCGACGGTCAGGAGTGCCGCGAGACCCAAGACGTCCACGCGACCGAAGGCGACAAGGTCGACGCGCATGCCCATGATGACGAAGAACACCGGCACGAGAAACGTGGAGATCGGCTGCACGAGGTGCTCGAGCTGTTGTTCGCCACGGTTCGTGAAATCCCGGAAGTGCACGTCCTCGAGAATGAGACCAGCAGCATAGGCGCCCACAATGGGCGCCAAGCCGATGATCGAGGACAGATACGCCAACCCGAAGCAGAAGACCAGTGCCGTTGCTAGCAGTACGCCACTGCCACTGAGGCGGGAGGCGAGACCGAAGACTCTCGGCGAGAGATACACGCCAATCGCGAGCGCTCCGAACAGGAACGCGACGGCTTTCCCGAGTACAGATCCGACCTCGGCATACGAAAGCGAGTCGCCTCGGTTGGCTGCCGCGATGATGCCGCCGACAACGGCGAGAATGACGAGGCCCAGCACGTCATCGATCACCGCCGCGCCGAGAATCACCCGCGCCTCGGATGATTGTGAACGCCCGAGGTCTTGGAGCACTCGGGCGGTAATGCCGACGCTCGTCGCAGTCAGCGTCGCGCCGAGAAACGCGTGGACGTAGACGCTTCTGTCGGGAAGAAGCAGGGCACTGACGCCCCAACCGAGGGCGAATGGCGCAGCGACACCGAGGATCGCCACGAGGAACGAAGGGAGACCGACTTTCAGCATGTCGCGGACCGTCGACTCTAGCCCCACTTCGAAGAGCAGGATGAGCACACCAAGTCGCGCAAGGATGTCTACGGTCTGATCGCCTTCGATGGCGTGGAACCAGCCAATCCCCACGAGGTCAGCGCTCCCCAGAGCCACACCCGCGAGGAGTTCGCCAAGCACCGCCGGCTGACCCATTCGAACTGCGAGGTGACCACCAAGCTTGGCGCCCGCCAGGATGATCGCCAATGCGAGGACCACCGGCGCAACCGGGTCCGCATGTGTGCCTGTTGCTTCGTGAGTCTGTGCGAACGCGATCGTGGTCAGTGTCGCGATGGCGGGGACGAAGAGGAAGAGGACCGATCGAAGTCCGAGTGCTCGTCGAGAGGTTGGCGACACGCCGTCTCCTGGTCAATCGACCATGAGATGGCGGCCCGACCATCCCGATTCCTGCAGCGATCGCGCTGCACCCTTAAGACAATTGCTCGAACTTCCCCAGTATGGATCGCGGCAGTGGTCCCGCGACGATGTGTTGGGCACTCGCTCCGTTGCTTCGAGCCGGTCAGGCGCAACAGCTCCCGTCAGAAACAAACGCGGCTTGTTGCGTAATTCTATAGCCGGGATTGGCCACGACACCGCGGTTGCCGAAACCGAAGGAAGAACATCGCGACGACGGCAGCGATCGCGGCAAGTACGAACTCCAGCCGAGCACGCTGGTCAGAAAGATGGGGTCGCTCACCACGCCCCGCCGCAACGCCACGCTTGACACGCCGTGCGCGGCCCGCCAAACTGCCGGCAACGGACGTTTGGCGGTGGAGTCCGCCGAGAACCGCCGTCTTCCGACGGCCAATGACTCCTACGGGCAGCCGTGGGAGTGCATGCATCCACGCCGCGGCGCCTCCAAGAAAGGCGACACGGCATGGAACGACTGCTCTGGATCTGCCTCGCAGGCGCCGCCGGTACCGGCGCCCGTTATTTGATCGCGCTGTGGGCGGCGCAGCGCCTCGGTAGCGCGTTCCCCCACGGCACGCTCATCGTCAATCTGATCGGATGCTTCGCCATCGCCGCGCTGATGCATGCGGCGTTGACCCTGGGCTGGCCCCCAACGGTTCGCGCCGCCGCCACCATCGGTTTCATTGGCGGGTTCACCACATACTCAAGCTTCAACTACGAGACGATGCGCCTGTTCGAAGAGGGGGCGCCGGCCGCGGCGTTCCTGAATCTTGGCCTCACCATGGTTGGTGGTCTGATGGCCGGATGGCTCGGCCTGGTGGCCGCCCGCGAAGTGCTCGGCCGCTGAAGGAGGGGGGAGGCCTATGCGCGTACTGGACGGCGACCAGTTTCTCGTTCGCATCTTTCTTGGGGAGTCCGATCGATGGCGGCACACCCCGCTATCGCGTGCGCTCCTCGAGCGACTCAGGGCTGAAGGTTTCGCGGGCGCCACGGTCGTCCACGGCGTCGCTGGCTTTGGCGCCAACAGCGTCATCCACACCGCCGGTCTAATCGAGTTATCCACGGACTTGCCGGTTGTAGTCGAGGTTGTCGACGACCAAGCTCATGTCGATCGGCTCCTTCCGATCCTCGACGAGATGATCACTGGAGGTGCCCTCGTGACGGTCGAACGGGTGCGTGTGCTCCGGTACGCCGCTGGGCCGAAGCGAGAACCGGGAGGATGAGGCGTTGGGGGAGCGGATGTCGAATCGACGCACTCAGCGTACTCGGGCGGCGAACCCACGCACTCCCGCATGCGTGCACTGCCAGCGCTCTCCGTCTGTCCAAGTGGCGGGCCGTGAGCTCGCGACTGGAGGGATGACCATGAACACCAAACAAACGAAGAGTCCGGACGCGCCGGTGAACACGGCAGTTGCACTCGCCACGACAGCCGGCGGTTCTCAGAACCGGGTTCATGCCGATCACTGGCCTCAACGCTGTGTCGTTGCAGCAACCGGACGACCTGCGCTGATCTGCTCAAGAGTGGACGCTGACCAGCCGCGCAACATTCGACCACTCAGGTAGTTCGGGGACGTCTCGATAACGAAAGAACCGCTCTTCTCGCGAGCGGCGAGCAGAGCCGCCGGTGACCGGCGACAGTATCGATTGCGGTCTGATAGGGACAATCTCAGGGACAATCGTGGCGACAATCGCGTTCGCGTAAGTGGCGATGTCGTTTATACTTAGAAATCTCGCCGCGGTGAGGTGGCCGAGAGGCTGAAGGCGGCGGTTTGCTAAATCGAGCGCTGCCTGATCACCTTCTCACCGATCGCGGCGGAATTTCACGGTTTCCAACCGAAAACGTCTCGATCGCGATTCCGTCCCGCCTGTCCCGATTCGTCGTGTGCCGACACGACTACTGCACAATTTGCTGCACAGTGCCTGAGGGACAGCGCACGCTTTCCTGCTCATCAGACGGCTGGAGTGAAATGTCGGCGGTCAATCGGGAAGGCCCGCTTGTCGACCTTGGACCTGGTCACCGACTTCGATCAGGTGACGATTCGAGAGCTCGCCATCGACCTCCTGCGTGCCGTGGACTTGGGTCTGGAGTTGAGCATCTACGCGTACGATGCGTACATTCTAGAAGCCGCCCGGTCGTCTGGATTCCCCTTGCTCGCGCTGGATGGTCCGATCCGACGGAACGCCAAGAAGATCGGCTTGTCTTCGGTGGATTTGGAACAATGAAGCTCTATACGTACTCAACCGCACGGCAGCGGCTCGCCGAGGTGCTCGAGGAAGCGTCTCGTGAAGGAGAAGTCCAGATCCGACGTCAGGACGGTCGCCTATACGCCGTGACACCCGTCGCCAAGCCGTCACAGTCGCCCTTCGCCAATGTTACCGGGCGGGCGGTCAGGGTGTGACGTCGGGGGAACTACTGCGGCTGGCACGCGAGGAAGGATCGGCACGCGGCGCACGTGTGCTGCGCAGCGCCCGTGCGGGTCGCGCGGCGCGTGGTAAAAGCCGCGCCGGTTGAGCCTCGGGTGAATGGTGCGGGACCGAATCGGGCAATCGACTCAATCCGTTCCGGCCCCGGGCAGACTGGCATTGCTACTGTTGTGCGATGGCGACGCGCCAAGCGCATAACAGCCTCATTAGGCAGTCCTGTGCCACGGCGACGATGCCAGTGCGACAGCTTGACATCGTGACAGGACGGCTCTAGGTTACGATGCAGCCCGGGGCGCCCGTGATCTTTTTCGATCGCGGAGCCGCATCCGACACACAACCCGCCTAGGACGAATTGCAATGCTCGCGCCGGGTTCTCGTCTCGGCCCCTACGAGATCGGGCGGCTGATTGGTGCCGGCGGCATGGGCGAGGTCTACCGCGCCCGCGACCTCAGGCTCGAGCGGGATGTCGCGCTCAAGATCATTTCGCCGCACCGCGCTGGCGATCCGGACGCGGTGACTCGCTTCGAGCATGAGGCGCGGG
>DATBJJ010000117.1:0-18526 GCA_036556425.1 Vicinamibacterales bacterium | reverse complement strand
TGGCACCCTGGACCTCGGCACCCTGGACCTCGGCACCCTGCACCTTGGCACCCTGGCACCCTTGCACCCTGGCACCCTGATCCTGCTTATACGGGCATAACAGAATCCGATTTTCCGGCGGCCGACGGCGACCGATAGAATGCACACCGTCATCACTTTTTTGGGGGAGATTCATGCGCACCAGCCGCGTCGCCGCCTTCACGGCTCTCGCTCTCGTCGCCCTGGTTCTCGCTTTCCCGCGTTTTGCCGCCGCTCAAGGCACGATCGCGGACTATCAGCGCGCGATGGGGCTGCGCGAGAAATATCAGGGGCTCGCGATCAACGTGCCCGAGCCGGCGACGTGGATCGAGAAGACGCAGCGCTTCTGGTATCGCCGCGCCGTGAAAGGCGGGAATGAGTTCATCCTCGTCGACGCCACGACGCAGCAGAAGCGTCCGGTGTTCGATCACGAGAAGCTGGCCGCGGCGCTGAACGGATCGATCAAGCCCGAGAAGGCGTACACGGGCGTCACGCTGCCGTTCAACACGTTCAACCTCGTCGATGGCGAGCGCGCGATCGAGATCACCGTGAACAACGTCGCGTGGCGGTGCAATCTCTCCGAGTACGCATGCCGCACGGATCCTCCGGGCGGGCGCGGCGGACGCGGCGGGCGGGGCGGGCGCGGCGGCGGCGGCCTCGGCGGTCCGGTTCGCGCCGAGTTCGATGTCAACGGCGTCGAGGCGCGGAAGTCGCCCGACGGCAAGCTCGAGGCGCTCGTCAACAACTACAACGTCGCGATCCGCGAAGTCGGCAAGACCGCGGTGACGCTCCTCAGCACGGACGGATCCGAAGGCAGCTATTACGATCCGAACTCGGTCGTGTGGTCGCCCGACTCGACGAAGATCGCGGCCTACAAGATCAAGCCGGGCTTCCGGCGGTACGTGCACTACGTGCAGTCGTCACCCGAGGATCAGCTGCAGCCCAAGCACTCGACGCTTCAGTACGCGAAGCCTGGCGACATCCTCGACGTCGAACGGCCCGTGCTCTTCCACGTGGACACGAAGAAGCAGATCTTCGTCGACGATGCGTCGTTCCCGAACGCGTACGACATGCTGCCGATCGCGTGGCGGAAAGACAGCAGCGCCATCACGTTCGAATACAACCAGCGCGGCCATCAGGTCTATCGCGTGATCGAAGTCGACGGGACGACGGGAAAACCGCGGACCGTGATCAGCGAGGAGCCGAAGACCTTCTTCTGCTACTCGGGCAAGCGCTATCGGCTCGACGTCGCGGACGGCAAGGAAGTCATCTGGATGTCCGAGCGCGACGGCTGGAACCATCTCTACCTCTATGACGGCGCGTCGGGCTCCGTGAAGCAGCAGATCACGAAGGGCCAATGGGCCGTGCGCAACGTCATCGGCGTCGACGAAGAGAAGCGGCAGATCTGGTTCTCGGCGAACGGCATGTATCCGGGCAAGGATCCGTACTTCGTGCACTACTACCGGATCAACTTCGACGGCACGGGCCTCGTGACGCTCACCCAGACGGACGCGAATCACGTCGTGAACTTCTCCACCGATCGCGCCTACTACGTCGACACGTACTCACGCGTCGATCAAGCTCCCGTGTCGGAGCTGCGGCGCGGAGCGGACGGCTCGCTCGTCGCGCAAATGGAATCCGCGGACATCGCCGAGCTGAAGAAAGCCGGATGGAAACCGCCGGAAGTCTTCACCGCGAAGGGCCGCGACGGAAAGACGGACATCTGGGGCGTCATCTTCCGTCCGACGAACTTCGATCCGGCGAAGAAATATCCGGTGATCGAGAACATCTATGCTGGGCCGCAGGGATCGTTCGTGCCGAAATCGTTCACCGCGTTCAACGCGATGCAGGCAACCGCGGAGCTCGGGTTCATCGTCGTCCAGATCGACGGCATGGGCACGAACTACCGGTCGAAGGCCTTCCACGACGTCGCGTGGAAAAACCTCGGCGATGCCGGGTTCCCCGATCGCATCGCGTGGCACAAAGCCGCCGCGGCGAAGTATCCGTACTACGACATCACGCGCGTCGGACTCTATGGCACGTCCGCCGGCGGTCAGAATTCGCTGGGCGGCCTCCTCTTCCATCCGGATTTTTACGACGTCGCCGTGTCGTCTGCCGGCTGCCACGACAACCGCATGGACAAGATCTGGTGGAACGAGCAGTGGATGGGATGGCCCCTCGGCCCCGAATATGCCGCCTCGTCGAACGTCGACAACGCGTACCGGCTGCAGGGCAAGGTGCTGCTCGTCGTTGGCGAGATGGACAACAACGTCGATCCGGCGTCGACGTTCCAGGTCGTCAATCAGCTGATCAAGCACAACAAGAACTTCGACCTGCTCGTGATCCCGAACGCGCTCCACACGTCCGGCGGCGCGTACGGCGATCACAAGCGCTACGACTATTTCGTGCAGCACCTGCTCGGCGTGAAGCCGCCGGAGTGGAAAGCGCTGGAGCCGGCGACAAAGACGACGCCGACCGCGTCGGCAGGACAATAAGTCGGCAGTCGTGAGTCATCAGTCGACAGTCGCAGTCGACAGTCGCGGTCGACAGTCGCAGTCGTGAGTCATCAGTCGACAGTCGCAGTCGACAGTCGACACTCGACACTCGGCAGTCGGCACTCGGCAGTCGACCGTCGACGGTCGGTAGTCGGCACCTGACGTTCGACTTCCGACTGTCGATTGTGACTGTCGACTGCGACTGTCGACCGATGACTTCCGACTGATGACTTCCGACTGCGACGTCCGACTGCGACGTCCGACTGCGACGTCCGACTGCGACTGTCGACAGTCGACTACCGACTGACAGTCCCCCTCGCCGCCTCTTCGAGGAGCGTGAAGGGGGAGGCAGGCGTGTCGTTGAACACGCGCGCGCGCCAGTTCGGGACCATCGCGTCGATCAACAGGAACAGCGCGAGCCCTTCGTCCTGCGACCAGAAGCGGCGCGTGTCGCGCACGAGACGAATGGCTTCGGACGGATTGCCGAGGCGCGCGAGGCTGGAACGATACGCGGCCCATTGACCGACGCCCTCCATCACGAGGAACAATCCCTCGATCTCCTTGTAGACCGCGTTCGGGCCGGTGAAGTACCGCGCGTGGCGCTTGCGCACGATCTCCAACGCGCGGGCGGTCAAGTGGCGCCGCTTGACGGGATCGGTCTCGAACGCGGCGCGATAGAAGTGATCGCGCTCGCGGCCGAACACCGACGCGAACCCGGGCGCGCGCTCGAACTCCATCTGCACGATGTCGTCGTTCATCGGATAGACGAGAGCGTGCGTCCGCGCCAGATCGCGGACGATGCGGTTGATCGGCAGGAGCAGGCGCACGTGCGTCATCTCGTGGCTGAAGACGCCGCGCAGGAATTCCGCGCGCGTCGGCGCGCTCACCTCGCGCGACTGCCAGACCGACGGCATCGCCATCACGAAGAACGCCGCCGTGCCGTTCCTGTAGAGCGACGTGCTCGCTTTGACCTCCACCGACTGCGTCGTGCCGCTCGGCAGCATGAACGTGCCGGTGTGGGGGATCGCGCGGACCGGGACCGGTTTTCCGCCGAACGTGAGCGTCGTCTGAATGGGGCGGAACGCAATCGCGGGACTGGACCCGGCCGCGAGGTGCCACACGCAGGCCGCGTCGTAGAGGACGATCCACGGCAGCGGCGTGGGGTCCATCTCGAGATCGTCGCGGCTGACCTGCTCCCATCCAACGAGCGCGCGCTGCAGCCACTCGATCTCCGACGCCGGAAACGTGCACGGCTCGTTCGGCGGCGCCTGACGGGCGGAGAGAGTGCCGATCGTCATCACTGCGGCGAGCGCCGCCACGATGGGAACCTGCCCTCTCAGTCGCACCCGGACGCCTCCCGCTAGCGCAATAGACGATCGTCTCCGGCCATTCGTTGGGTAACGGAGTCTACCAGAGTGGTCGTGGACCGAGCGGGTATACACTCGCGGCGATGGGCTCGGCTCTCATCGCGTCGTGGATCGCGCACGCGGCGTTCTGGACGCTCCTCGTCTACGGATGGATGTGGGACGAAATCGGCGCACGGGGCGCTGCGGTGTTCTTGATCTTGTGGGTTGGCGGGCTCTTCGGCCTTCCGTTCATCCTCGGCGACTTGGCACCGTTCTCGTCGTTCGTCGCGATGCTCGACGTCGCGCTCGTGTTTCTCATCTTCAAGGGCGACCTGCGGCTGACGTGAGTGATTCTTCCGCCTTCAGGCGGACGCCAGACAGCTGCGCGCGAGCCGCTCGAAGGCATCCACCGCGGCAGTCAGCTCATCGAGCGCCACGAATTCGCCGTCGGTGTGCGCGACGAGGAACGATCCCGGGCCGAACAGCAGCGGCACGCCCCAGCGGTCCAGGAACGGGACGTCCGTGGTGAACGGAAACACGTGCGTCTCGAATCCTGGGACGGTGTGCATCCGGATCGGCGGCACGCGCAGCACCTCTTCGATCGCAACGCGCGGCTCGAGCGCGCGAAGCACGCGCAGGATATCGTCCGCCGGACCGATCGTGCGGAACATGACTTCCGCGAAGGCGTCGGCCGGAATCACGTTCGGCGCGACGCCTCCGTCAATCAACCCGACGGTGTAGAACGTCGATCCCAGATCCGGATCCGACGGCAGCGCGAGCGTGCGAAGCTCGACGAGGGCGTCGAGCAGTTTCTCGATCGCGGACTCCCCCTGATCCGGAGCGGCGGAATGAGCTGCGCGCCCGCGCGCGCGCAGCCGCACGCGGAGATTCCCACGGGTCGCGGACGCGAGGCGATTGTCGGTCGGCTCGCCGTTGATCAGAAACCGGCTGGTCGTCGCGATCGTATTGGCCGCGGCCGCCCCGTCGCTCCCGCGCTCTTCGCCGACGACGAACAGCAGGCCCACGCGCCGCTCGCCCGCCGCGCGTAGACGCTCCGCCGCCGCCACTTGCGCGGCAAGGATACCCTTCGCGTCGCACGCGCCTCGTCCGTACAACCGTCCGTCGGCGACGCGGCTCGGAATGAACGGCGGCACGCAATCGAAATGCGTCGAGTAGACGACCGCGGGATCGTCGATCGTGGCGAGCACGTTCGCGCACCCGCGCTCGAGCGGCTGCTCCGCGACGGAATATCCCAAGCCTCGCAGCGCGGACGCGAGCCAGCGGCCCGCCTCGGCTTCGCGGCCGGTGGTCGAATCGATGTCGATGAGGGATCGCGCGAACGCGAGGGTCGCTACCGAATCCATTGTTCCAGCGCGGTGCGCGCGTCGGTTCGCTCGTCGCGGTATTTCACGATGACGGGGGTCGCCACCGCGAGGCCCCACTCGCGCCCCTTGCCGGACGTCACCGGACGCGTCCCCGGAACGACGACGGCGCCCTCCGGGACGATCAGCGGCTGGCCCGGCGCCGCTTCGATGACGCGCTCGTTCGGCAAATCGTACACGGGCGTCGATCCGGTGATGACAACGCCGGAGGCGAGCACGGCGCGCCGCTTCACGATCGCGCCCTCGTACACGCCGCAGTTTCCCCCGATGAGCACGTCATCTTCGATGATGACCGGCAGCGCGCCGACGGGCTCGAGCACGCCGCCAATCTGCGCCGCCGCGCTCAAATGCACGCGCGCGCCAATCTGCGCGCACGACCCCACGAGCGCGTGCGAATCGACGAGCGTGCCATCGCCGACCCACGCGCCGATGTTGACGTACATCGGCGGCATGCAGATCACGGCGCGTCCGAGGTACGCGCCGTCGCGCACGGTCGACCCGCCGGGAACGATGCGCACGTTGCTCGACGGATCGATGCGCTTGAGCGGAAGGGTGTCCTTGTCGAAGAACGGCCATCGGCCGTGATCGGCGGAGACGTCCGAGTTGTCGCCGAACCGGAAGCCGAGGAGGATGCCTTGCTTCACCCAAGTGTTGACGCGCCATCCGCTCGGCGCCGACGCGTCCGGCTCGGCGGCCCTGATCTCTCCAGCGGATAGTTGCGCGCGAAGCCGCGCGAATGCGTCACGGGCGGATGTGCGATCGGCGTTGGGGCCCGCCGCGGCGAGCGCTTCGATCTCCTCCGCCAGCGTCATGCGCGGCCGCCGCCAACGCTCGACAGGCTCGACGCGAGCGCGCCCTCCGACTTGCGGGCCTGGAGCACTTGACGGATCTTCGCGCGCGACGCCTCGCGCGGCGCCACCATCGGCAGCCGATACACTTCCTCGAGCAGACCCATCTCCGCCATCGCGCTCTTGACCGGAATGGGATTGGACTCGATGAAGTTGACCATCATCAGCGGCAGCAGGTCCGCGTGAACGCGCCGCGCGGCGGCGAAGTCGTTGCGCTCGGCATGCTCCACGAGCTGCGCCATCTCCGCCGGCGCTTCGTTGGCGGCGACCGACACGATTCCGCGGCCGCCCACCGCCATCAACGGCAGCGTCAGCGCGTCGTCTCCGGACAGCACGATGAAGTCGCGCGGGACCGCGCCGCAGATCTCGACCATCTGCGTGATGTTGCCCGACGCTTCCTTCACGCCGGCGATCCCCGGCACGCCGCTCAAGCGCACGAGCGTCGCGACGTCCACGTTGCAGCCCGTTCGCCCCGGCACGTTGTAGACGATGATCGGCAGCCCGACCTCGCCGGCGATCGCGCTGTAATGCTGGAAGAGTCCTTCGGGCGTCGGCTTGTTGTAGTACGGCGTGACCGAGAGAATCCCGGCCGCTCCGACGCGCTTCATCCGCTTCGCGGAATGAATCACTTCGCGCGTATCGTATCCACCCGCGCCGGCCAGGACCGGCACGCGCCCGGCCGCCTCCTCGACGATCAGCTCGACGATGCGCACCCGCTCGTCGTCGGAGAGCGTTGGGCTTTCCCCGGTCGTGCCGCACGGCACGAGGAAGTGGATGCCCGCATCGATCTGACGCTTGGCCAGCCGCGTGACGGCCGCCTCGTCGACCGCGCCATCGCGCGTGAACGGCGTCACGAGAGCGGTTCCGCATCCGGTCCAGGGAGTTCGCATCTTCAGCTCCTTTCCTACGACAGTCCCAACACGTCATTCATCGAGAACCACCCGCGGCGACCGCGCACCCAACGCGCCGCCTCGAGCGCTCCTCTCGCAAAGATCGATCGATCCCGAGCGGTGTGCGTGAGTGTAATGGTATCCGCAGGACCGTCGAAACCAACAGTGTGTGTACCGGGAATCGATCCGACGCGGCTCGAGGCGACGTCGATCGGCGAGGTGTAGCCGGCCTCCTCCATCGCGCGGCGAATCGCGATGGCCGTTCCGGAGGGCGCGTCCCGCTTGGCCTTGTGGTGCAGCTCGTGGATCCAGGCGCCGAACTCGGGCCTGGCGGCCATCAGCCCGGCCGCGCGCGCCGCCAAGGCGATGAAGATGTTGACGCCGAGGGCGAAGTTCGGCGACGCGACGACGCCGATCGGATAGCGTGACAGCTCGGCGCGGATCGCGGGCGCCTCGTTCTGCCACCCCGTCGCGCCGATGACCAAATCGACGCCGCGCGCCGCGAGCCTGGGCGCGTTGCGCGCGACGGCCGCCGCCGTCGAGAAATCAATGGCGACGTCCGCCTGCGGCCAATCGTCGGCGCGATCGGCGTTCGCGCTCGTAATCGCGCCGGCGACCTCCATGCCGTGCGCGCTCGCGAGCGCTTCGACGAGCCGACCCATTCGCCCGTGCCCGACGATCAGGAGACGGAGGGTCGGCGGCTCGCTCACCTGGTGGCCTCGATCGCCCTGCCGCGGATCGGATCCGCGAACCACGCATCGTGAAGGCGCGTCATCGCGCGCGGCACGTCCGCATCGCGAATCACGACGGTCACGTTCCGCCGCGACGCCGCCTGCGAAACCATGCGCAGCGGCACGCCCTCGAGCCCGGCGAGCATGCGAATCGCGAACGCCGGATCGGCGCGGAGGTTCTCGCCGACGGCGCATACGATCGCCATCTCCGTGTCGATCGCAACCTCGGCGAATTCACGGAGCGCGTCCGCAATCTCGTCGAGCCTGCGGCTGTCGTCGATCGTCACCGAGACGCTGACTTCGGAAGTCGTGACCACGTCCACGGACGTGCGATACCGCTCGAAGACCTCGAACAAGCGCCGGAGAAATCCGTGCGCCATCAGCATGCGCGTCGACGTCACTTCGACGACCGTGACGTTGCGCTTGCAGGCGAGCGCGGCAATCGGACGATCGTTGACGGGCGGCTTCGCGGTGATGATCGTCCCCTGCGCCTCGGGACGGCGGCTGTTGAGAATACGGACCGGAATGTCCGCGGCGACCGCGGGCAGAATCGTGCTGGGGTGCAGAACCTTCGCGCCGAAGTACGCGAGCTCCGATGCTTCGCCGAACGAAAGATGCGAGACGACGCGCGGCGACGCGACGACTCGGGGATCGGCGGTCAACATGCCGTCGACGTCGGTCCAGATCTGAATCTCCGAGGCGCTCACGCCTTCGCCGACGATCGCCGCGGAGTAATCGGATCCGCCGCGTCCGAGCGTCGTCGCCACGCCGTCCTTCGTCGCGCCGACGTAGCCGCCGAGCACCGGCACGTCGCCCTTCGCGATGTGCGGCACCACCTCGCGCGCGAGCGCTTCGTGCGTGGCGTCGAGAATCGGCACGGCGGCCATGTAGTGATCGTCGGTCACGATCGCACGGCGCGCGTCGACCCACGCCGCGCGAATGCCTGCCGAGTCGAAGGCCGCCGCGACGATTCGGCTGCTGAGCAGCTCGCCGGCGGCGGCGATGCCGTCCATCGAGCGCGGCGATCCCTCGCGCAGGATCGAGAGCGCCGTGAGCATCGCGCGCAGCTCTTCGATCTGCTGATCGATCTCGTTCACGACGTCAGCACGGCGCTCGGGCGCGATCAGCCCGTCGACAGCCGCAAGGTGCCGGCGCCGCACCTCGTCGACGCCGCCCGCGAGGCCCTGACGCTCGCCTTTCGACGCGTCCGCCGCCATGCGCAGCAGATGATCGGTGATCTTCGACATCGCCGAGACGACGACCACCGGCGGCCCCGTCCGCTCCGCTTCGGATCGAACGATCGCAATCAGACGCCGGATCGCGTCGGCGTCCGCGACCGATGTTCCGCCGAACTTCATCACTACGTTTCGCACAACCGCTTTCACCTCATTCTGGGAGCACCTTGGCACTTTGCACCCTGGCACCCTGGCACCCTGGCACCCTTGCACCCTGATCGCTTAGACCCCGAATTCCTCAATCCAGCATCCCTTCGGCAACCATCATCTCCGCGTTGAGGATCGCGGCCCCCGCGGCGCCGCGCACGGTGTTGTGGCCGAGCGCCACGAGCTTCGCGCCGAGGATCGAGCACGGACGCAGGCGGCCGACGCTGATCGTCATCCCGTTGTCGCGCTCGACGTCGAGTCGCGGCTGCGGGCGATCCGGCTGCTCGAGATACACGATCGGCGCCGGCGGCGCCATCGGAAGCCGCAGTTCCTGCGGGCGCCCGCGGAACGACTCGAGCGCCGAGCGAACGTCTGCGAGCGGCGGCTTCTGCGCCAGATCGATCGACACCGCTTCGCTGTGCCCGTCCACGACCGGCACGCGCGTCGTCGTCGCGCTCACGATCGCGGGATGCGGCGTCACCGCGTCGCGCTCGAAGCTGCCGAGAATCTTCTGCGTCTCGCTCTCCATCTTCTCTTCTTCGCCCGAGATGAACGGCACGACGTTGCCGAGAATGTCGAGCGACGCGACGCCGGGATAGCCCGCGCCCGAGACGGCCTGCAGCGTCGTGACCATCACGCGCGAGATCCCGAACTGACGCAGCGGCGCGAGCACGATCGACAGCACGACGGTCGAGCAGTTCGGATTCGTCACGATCGCGCCGGACCATCCGCGCTCGCGGCGCTGACGCGTGATGAGCGTGAGGTGATCCGAATTGACCTCGGGGATGACGAGCGGCACGGATGCCTCCATCCGAAAGCTCCGCGCGTTGCTGACGACGATGTGGCCGGCGGCGGCGAATGCGGGCTCGATGTCCTTCGCGGCAGAGGCGTCGAGCGCGGAGAATACGATCTTCGGCGCGCGCCCGGGCGTGCACGCCTCGACGGTCATGTCGAGCGCGTCGGCCGGCGGAATCGACGAGAGCCGCCACTTCATCGCGTCGCGATACGTGCGGCCTTCGGATCGCTCGCTCGCGGCGAGCCACGCGGTCCTGAACCACGGGTGCCCGGCGAGGAGGCGCACGAACTGCTGGCCGACCATGCCGGTCGCGCCGAGGATGCCGACGTCGAGCGGTCGACCGCCCACGGGATCGAGTGAGGTCATGACTGGTCCATCCTTCATCGTTCACGGACAACCACGCCCAAACGAAAAAACCCGCCGGCCTGATTGAAGGCCGGCGGGTTCGGGTGTGTCCGTTCGTGTTCTCGTCAGATCACGCGCGCACTCAAACCACCAGCCTGCAGGACCGCTTGCCCCGCTTTCGCCCGGTAGTCTGCGTGGTGCACGACATCATTGAATCGGCAGTATAGCCACAGTGCGGGCACTGCGTCAATAATTGACGACTCTGCCATGCGCACCGCCGCTCTTCTGATCGCCCTCGTCCTCGTTCCGGTTTCCGTCGCAAAGTGGACGCCGCTCGCGAGCGGCGTGACCGCGCGGCTGCGCGGCGTCAGCGCGGTGAACGATCGCGTCGCGTGGGCCAGCGGCGCGAACGGCACCATCGTGCGGACCGCGAACGGCGGCGCGACGTGGCGCCGGCTCCTGATCCCGGGAAGCGAGAAGCTCGACTTTCGCGACATCGACGCGGTCGACGAGAAGACGGCGTACGTCCTCAGCATCGGGCCGGGCGACGCGTCGCGGATCTACAAGACGACCGACGCCGGCGCGACGTGGCGGCAGCAGTTCGTGAACCGCGATCCAAAGGCGTTCTTCGACGCGATGTCGTTCTGGGACGCGACGCGCGGCATCGCGGTGAGCGACTCGGTCGACGGCGCGTTCGTCGTGCTGACAACGAGCGACGGCGGACGGACGTGGACGCGGGTGCCCGCGTCGGCGTTTCCGCCGGCGCTGCCCAACGAAGGATTCTTTGCCGCGAGCGGCACGAACGTCGCCGTCGTACGGCCCAATCACGTTTGGATCGCGACGGGCGCCGCGTCGGAAGCGCGCGTGCTCCACTCGAGCGACGGCGGCCGCACGTGGAGCGCGGCGAAGACGCCGCTCGCGTCGGGGCCGTCCGCCGGCATCTTCTCGATCGCCTTCGCCGACGCCGATCACGGCCTCGTCGTCGGCGGCGACTACAAAGCGGAAGCGTCGGCGATCGACAACGCCGCGATCACGAGCGACGGCGGGAAGTCGTGGACGCGGATCGAAGGGCTGTCAGGATTTCGATCGGTCGTGCGGTATCTGTCGCGCGACGGCCGATCCGCCATCGCGATCGGACCGACGGGATCGGATTATTCGAGCGACGGCGGGCGGACGTGGAAGCCGCTTGGCGGTCCGGGATTCCATACGTTCAGCCTCGCGCCGGGGTGGAGGGTGGGCTTCGCCGCCGGCGAACGCGGGTCGATCGCGAAACTGACTATCGACTGACGACTGCGACTGACGACTGCGACTGTCGACAGTCGACCCACGACTCTCGACTCTCAATGGCTCATCGCGTAGAGGAAGACGTTGATCCCGACCGCGTAGCCTTTCGGCGAGAACAAGTAGAAGTACCGTGGATCGGCGGCCTCGCGCTCCCAGGCATCCGCGATGTCCGTGTTGTGCGTCATCAACACGATCAAACGGCCGCGCGGATCCATGATTCCCTTCAAGTTGACGTGCTCGCTCTCGGCGCCGAGCTCCGACGTCTCGCCGCCCGATCGGTTCCAGTGGTTGATCGAGGGAATTTGCGGGATGCGATCGAACTCGAACATCATCCGGAAGATCGGATGATCGTTCCCGAGATCGACAATCGGAAACTGCTCGCGCGGGAGGATGCGATCGAGCTCCTCGGTCCAATAGTACCAACTGTCCGATCCCCAGAAGTCATCCGCCCAGAGAAACCCGCCCTTCAGCAGGTACTCGCGCAGGTTCTTGATCTCGACGTCGCTGAACTCCGCCGTGCCGGCATCCTCGATCGTGACGATCGGGCAGTTGAACAGCAGGTCGTCGTCCGCGCGCACGACGAGGTGATTCGGATGGCCGTCCGCATTCTGGCTGACGCGCGTCTTCGTCAGCTCGGAGAAGCGAATCATGAAGTTGACGTCGGCGTCGGGATAATCGGTCCACCATCCCTGGCCGCCGTACGCCCTGCGGACCTGCCGGTAGAACAGGCGGCAGAAATTGAACGATCCGTCGAAGCTCTCGGGGGTGGCGAAGCGGATCACGCGGGCGCCGCGCGACCATTGGAAGTAGTCCTGCGCGCTGACTGCGGCAGCCGCGGTCAGCGCGACGACTACGGCAAGAAGACGGAGGCGCACATTACTGCTTTTTGTCGGGAGCCTTGTCGGGCGTCTTCGCGCCTTCGGGGCCCTTCGACAGCGAGCGATAGTACTGTTCGACCACCTTGCGGAACTGCTCCGGCACTTCGTCGGATCCGGAGAGCAGTACTTGTCCCTCGCGGGCTTCGAGCTTGCGGCGGAGATCGTACTCCACGCGCTTCGCGCTGTCGGTGACCTGCGACTGCAGCCGCGCGATCTCGTCGACATCCTTGTAGGCCTGCGTGTCCGCGAGCTGCCGGAGGTTTCTCAACATCGCGTCGATCTCTTTCGGATCGATCTTCTCGTTCTGCAGCAGGCGGCGGAGCTGTTCCGCTTCGCGCGTCCAGCGCTGCACTTCGTTGCGGAACTGGCGGATGTCTTCGTTGGTGAAGCCGCCGGGCCGGCGATCGCCCGCGCCGCCGCCGGTGAACGGGCTCTGACCGAACGTGATGCCCTGCGCGTCGCGTCCGCCCTGCGCCTGACCCGCTTGGCCGTTGGCGTCGCGCTGCCCGTCTCCGCGGCCCTGACCCTGGCCCTGCTGGCCCTGCTGGCCGGCCTGACCTTGTTGACCCTGACCTTGCTGCCCTTGCTGGCCCTGCTGACCGCCTTGACCTTGCTGGCCCTGCTGACCCTCGCGGCCCTGGCCCTGCTGGCCTTGCTGACCCCGCTGCTGGCCCTGCTGGCCCTCGCGGCCCTGTTGGCCCTGTTGGCCCTCTTGGCCCTGTTGGCCCTCTTGGCCCTGGCGTCCCTGCTGACCCGGTTGGCCTTGTTGGCCTTGTTGGCCTTGCTGACCGGTTCGCTCGCGCATGCGCTGATCGAGCGACTCCATGCCGCGCGCGAGCTCGCGCGCCTTGTCGAGCGCGCTGGCGCGTGCATCCGGCTTGGTTCGTCCGAGCGCCGCCGCGGCGTCGGCGATCTTCTTCTGCATGTCGCCGATGTTGCTGCCGATCTCCTGCTCGAAGTTCGCGGCGTCGCTGCCCTGCACGCCGGCGCGGATCATCGATCGCGAGTACCGGATCTTGTCGCGCAGCCGGTTCTCGCGCATCGAGGTCGACGCTTCGTTCAGCTTGCGCGAGGCATCGCGCTCGCTGCGCGCGAGATCGTTGGCGGTGCGCTCGACCTGCTTCTCGAGCTCGGCGACCTTCGACTCGAGGCCGTCCTTCCGCTCGCTCAACTGCTGCACGCGCTCCTGCCGCGCCGAGCCGGCGGCGTCGAGCCCGCGAACGCCTTCCGCGATCTGCTGCTGCTCGCGCGCGATTTCATCCGCCTTGCGCATCGCGTCTTTCAGATCGCGCTCCGCGCGGCCGCTCTGCGACTGCTGCAGCTTGCGCTGCGCTTCCTGCAGCTTGTCGAGCGCCGTGGCGGCCTGCGCCGCGCCCGACTGCCCGTTTGCCGAGGCCTGGCGCATCTGATCCGCGGCCTGCCGCAATTGGCGCGCGCTCTCCGCCAGCTCGGGACGATTCTCTTCGCGCGACAGCTGTTCCAGTCGCCGCGCCGCTTCTTCGGCGAGCTCCGCCAGCTCGCGCTGCTGGCCGCTGCCGCTGCCGCCCTGCTGCCCCGCCTGCGCGCGGCGCCGCTGCCGCTCGGCCTCCTGCTCCTGCCGGCGCGCGAGCTCCTTCAGCTTCTCGAGCAGCTCGTCGAGCTTCTGATCCGCCTGCTCCTGCTGCGCGCGCTGCGCCGTCTCGTACTGATTCGCCATCTTGTCGAGCTCGAGCTCGAACAGATCGGCGAGATCCTGCGCCATCGTGCTCTGACCGCCGCCGCCACCGCCGCCGCCCTGACGGCCCATCTGCACTTGAACCTCGTATTCCTCTTCGGCGCGCTGGAGAATCTGCAGCGCCTTCTGCTCGGGCTCGAGGGCGCCCTGCGGATCCGCTTTCTGCAGCTTGGCCTCGGCGTTCTTCATCTCCGTCACGGCCTGCGGGAGGAGATCCGCGATCTTCTTGAACGACGGATCCTGCTGGACGAGCCGGCTGTTCATGCGCGTGAGCAGCCCGTCGACCTGATCGCGCAGCTTGGCCTGCGACAGCGCGATGACGGTCGAGTTCTCGCGAACCTTGTCGGCCGACATCGTCTTGCGATCGCGATTGACGTTGAACGTCGCGGCAATGATCTGCCGCTGCTGCTGCGAGAGCGCGCCGACCTGGCCGGCGCCGCCACCGCCGCCCCCGCCGCCCGCGCCGGCATCCGATTCCGCGCGGCGGAATTCTTTTCTGAGCGGCCGGATCTGCAGGAAGTAGATGTCGCTCGTCTGACGCTTGCCGCCGCTCGTGTCGTTGTCCGCGGCGCGCGCGAAGTACGACACGAAGTCGCCCGGCTTGAGATCGAGCTCCTCGAGATAGAACGTGTGGCCGGCGGTGACCTCCGCGAGTCGGCTCTTGCCGTCGAACAGCCGCACGGTCTTCTCCGCCGCGCCGTTGACGGAATACACGAGCTCGAGATCCTTGACGCCGAAGTCGTCCTCGGCGCGCGCCTCGACCAGCACCTCTTCGATCGGCGAGGCCGTCGTATCGCGGCCGGGCTTCGAGATCGAAACGGTCGGCGCCTGATCGGTGAGCACGTCGATCGTGTACTGCGGCGACGCGGACACGCGCTCGCCCGTCGGCGCGTCGAGCTCGAACCTGTAGAAGCCGTCCTTGTCCGCCGTGAACTTCGAGGTCAGCGTGCCGTCGGCCGCGGCCGCGAGCGGAACCTTCACGTTGTCCTGAAAGAGGATCTGTCCGCCGCGCGCCGTCATCGTCGGCGTCACCTTGACGCGCACTTCGGTGCCCTTGAGCACGGCGAGATCGCCGCCGTCTTCAATCTTGCGCGGCGGGAGCCCGGTGTACGCGGGGAAGTGCAGCTCGAGCTCGAGCTTCTGCACGTACGGAAGATCGACGACCTTCAATCGGAAGATCGGCGACTTCACGCCTTCGGCTTCGACGAAGTACTCGATGGGCTGCGCGAGATCGAACAGCATGCCCTCGTACTTGTTGCCCTCGTTGCTGTTCTCGCTGCGCACGAGCGGGAGCCGCTCGAACGGCGTGTCCGGCGTCTTGCGGACCATCAGCGACGCTTCCGACGCTTCGAATCCCGCGAGCGTCGCCGTGATCGTTTGATCCACGCCGCGCGGAACGCTGGCATCGCCGGGCGAGACGTCGATGCGATACGGCGCGGCGGCCTGCACGCTGCGCGACACGACGAGCAGCGCGGACAGACCGTGGCGAAGGAAGCGCGGGCCGAGCGCGAAGAGCGCGATCGCGGCAATCGCGATCACGCCGAACGTCGTCGCGTAGCGGCGCATCGGCGAGCGCTCGACGTTGCGGCCCCAATCGACCGCTTCGACTTTGCGGATCGCGGATTCGACGAGGCGGCTGACGAGCAGCTCGGAGTGCGGCGATCGATCCGACTGCGCGAGGCGGCTGGCTTCGATCGCGCTGATGATCTCGGCCTGCAGCGACGGCTCGTGCTCCTCGAGATACAACGCGACCTGTTCGTCGGTCACGCGCCACAGGAGCGGCCGCACGATGAACCAGCCGAGGAGGGCGGCGAGCGCCGCGGCAACCAGCACTCGGAAGGTCACGATCGATCCCGGCGTGAAACGCCACGACTCGAGGCCCCACGCGGACAGCGCGAGCGCGACCGCGCCCAATCCGAGCACGCCGACCGCCCCGCGCAGCATCAG
Source organism: Vicinamibacterales bacterium (assembly GCA_036556425.1). Taxonomy (GTDB): domain Bacteria; phylum Acidobacteriota; class Vicinamibacteria; order Vicinamibacterales; family 2-12-FULL-66-21; genus DATBJJ01. The sequence continues at coordinate 2,470 of DATBJJ010000117.1, read as the reverse complement.
CTTGTAGCGCCAACGCCGGCGCACCTCATGGATCGCCCCAACCAAATTCGAAGGGTTCTCCGACCGCCGCTGGATACGCATAGGCGTTCGCTCCTGATACCAGCTTACACTGTCAATCGATTGGCCACGACGGTTTCCGCCCCGAGCAAGACCAGCCCGGCAAAGAGCAGATACCACCACACGCGCTGCGCCGATTCCTGCGCTTCATCGGTCGGCGGCGCCGCTTGTCCGTCCGCCGTTCCTCCCCCCGCTCGTCCCATGGCCGCCGCGACGATCTCGTGCGGATCGAGCGACGTCAGATCGGACTCGGTGAGATTGACGTTGCTCGCGACGACAACGGGCACGTCGCCCTCGCGCCCTTGCGCGCGGAACTCGTAGAACCCCTGCTCGGCAAGCTCCAGCACTTCGGGGCCGTCGCCGTCGAGCGAGATGCGCTGACCGCTCGGCGTGAGCGCCACACGCGAGACGTCCGAGCCGCGCGCCGGCGCCTGCAGTCCCGGATCGACGACGTCGCCGACCGTGCGCCACGGCTTCGGCTCGCGATACGCGCCGAGATGGCGAACGATGCGGTGGACGAACGGAACGAACACCGGCTTGAGCGCGAGATCGGTCCAGCCCGTGTCGAGCGTCGACGTCCACACGAGCACGCGTCCGGTTCCGACGCGCCGCTCGAGGAGCGCGGGCTGGCCATCGTCGAACCTCGCCAGCGTCTGCACGCCCGCGTTCGCCGCGCTCGTCGTCATGCTTCGATATCCGTAGAAGCGGGCCGACGCGAAATCGCCGGTGCGCGGACCACGGAAGACCTCGAACAGCGGGTGCGCGTATTCGAGCGCGCCCAGACGCGCCGCGGCGCCGCGCGTGCGATCCACGGGCGGACCGGGAACGCCCGGAAGGATGTCGGCAGACGTGCTCGAGGGCCAGCTCGCGCGTTCGCCCAGCGCCACGAAGAGCCCGCCGCCGCGTTGAACGAACGCCTTCAAACGATCCGCGGTGTTCTGCGCGACGGGCGCGTCGTTGAGGATCACGACGGCGGCGGACGCGAGATCCTCGTTCGAGATCGAATCCGCCTGCCGCATCTTCGCGTCGATGCGCGGCGCCTCGCTGACGGCAACGGCGCGCGCGAGATACAAGCTGCTGTTGCGCTGCGCGCCGGGGCGCTCGGCGATCACGACGTTGACCGGATCCTGCGGCGAGACGACGAAGTGGAAGACGTTGTCGCGCGCGAGCGCGTCGTCGCCCAGCCGCACCGTCGCGCGGACGTCCCGCTCGGCCAGCGTGACCGGATCGAACGTCGTCGACGCGGAGCCGTTCGCGGCGATGTTCACGCGTCTGGTCTGAATGGAGCGTCCGCCGATCTCGAGCGAAATCGCGACATCCTGCACGGCGCCGTCCGAGTGGTTCACCGCACCTGTCGTCACGATGACCCGGTGCTGTCCTTGAAATTCGCTCTGCTGCAGCGCGACCGGCGCGATCGACAGATTCAGCTTGCCGCTGTCGCTGATCGGCACCGGCGTGAGCACGGCGCCGTCCGGAAGCCGCACGCCTTCGCTGCCCTGCCATCCGCCGCGCTGGAAGTCGCTGATCAGGATGGCTTCGCGGCGCGGCAGCGCCGACTCGCTGAGAATGCTCCCCGCGAGCTTCAGCGCGGGACCGTAGCGCGTCGCGCCCGCGCTCGGCTGCAGTCCGCTGATCGAGGCGAGCAGACGGCCCTTGTCCGCCGCCGATCGCAGCGTGACTTCCGTCGCCGACGAGAACAGAACGACCGATGCCTTGTCGGATGGCGCCAATCCGTTGATTGCATTCTGCGCGGCGGTGAGTGCCTGCGCCCACTTCCCGCCGTAGCCCATGCTGTACGAGCGATCGAGGAGCACGACGACCTCGCGCGCGCCGGACGCGCCCGCCGCGATCTCCGTGCGCCGCAGGAACGGCCGCGCGAACGCGAGCACGATCAGCGCGAGCGCAGCGAGGCGCATGAACAGCAGGAACCAATGACGGATGCGGCGCCGCTGAACCGACTGATAGGGAATGCGGCGCAGGAACATCAGCGACGGGAAGTGGACGACGTTCTTTCGCTCCTTCTGAATGAGATGCAGGATCACCGGGATGGAGAGCCCGGCGAGTCCGAGCAGGAACAGCGGCGCGAGAAAGCTCATCGCACCCTCGACAGCCGCTCGCGGGTCGTCAAGTAGCTGAACAGCGCGTGATCCAAGGGTGACGCGGTGCTCAGCTGCGTGTAGTCGATCCGGTTCGCCGAGAATCGCTCGCGCAGCGCTTCCACGTGCGCTTGAACGAGCGCTTTGTACTGATCGGCCAGCGCATCCGGCACGATTGGAATCTGCTCGCCGCTCTCCAGGTCCTCGAACGCCGAGGGCTCGCGGAACGAGAAATCGAGCTCCGCGGGATCGAGCAGGTGGAACACCGCAAGATCGTTGCCGCGGAACCGCAGCGGCCCGATCGCGTCGAGCACCGC
>DATBJJ010000116.1:0-24994 GCA_036556425.1 Vicinamibacterales bacterium | reverse complement strand
GTCAGCGCCGGCCCTGAAGGAGAAGTCGCGAGTCTCGCCGAAGCAAACGAGATCCGCATTGTCTTCTCCGAGCCGATGGTCACGCTCGGAAAGATCCCGGCCGTCGTCCGCGCGCCGTTCGTGCGGATCACGCCGGCGATCCCCGGCAGCTTCCGATGGTCGGGAACGACGATCCTGATCTTCACTCCCGACGCGAAACCGCCGCTGCCGTTGGCGACCGAGTACGCGGTCGATGTCGACACGACGGCAACCGCGATCAGCGGGCGCAAACTCGCCGAGCCGTACTCGTTCAGCTTCACGACGCCGACCGTCAAGCTCCTGCGCACCGATGCGTATCGAAGAGGGCTTCGCGCCGACGCGCCATACGTCGTGCTCATGCGATTCAATCAGCCGGTCGATCCGGCGGAAGTGTCGCGTCACCTCACCGCGAGGTTCGAGCCGCATACGTGGAGCGTGCCGTCATTCACGCCGGAGTTGCAGAAGCGGCTCGCCGCGCAGGATCCCGGAGCGCTCGCGAAGTTCAACGCGAAAGTGGCGGCGACGAAATCCGCGGCGGCTGCGACCACCCCGGTCTCGCTCCAGCTCACCAACGACTGGGATAAAAAGCTCTTTCCGCCGGAAAAAAACCTCGTCGCGTTCGAGACCACGACGAAGGTTCCGCCGGAGTCGTGGATCAAGCTGACGCTGGGCGAGCGAGTGAAATCACTCGCAGGTCCGGCGACACCCGCCACGCCGCAGCAGTACACCATCGAGGGCGAGCACGCGTTCTTTGTATCGGGCATTTACTGCACGGCGCAGTGCGATCCCGATATTCGAAATTCCGTCAACCTTCGCAACGACGTCAAGGTCGCTGACTTCAGCAAGGCGCTTCGCGTCAGGGACATCTCGACCGGAGCCGGCAAAGACATTCCCAGACCGGCGACCGTTCCGACGCAGACGCAGTGGAGCGGCGATCGAAACGCCACGCTGACGGTCGAGGACGCAGGATTCCCTTCGCAGCCGCCGGCGAGCACGTATCTGCTCACGCTGGATGCGGGACTCACCGCCGCGGACGGCCAGACGCTCGGCTACACGTGGATTGGCACGATCGAGAACTGGCATCGCACTGCCTTCACCAGCTTCGGCGACGGCCACGGCGTGTGGGAATCGAGCGGCGGTACCGTGCTGCCGTTCTACGCGCGCAACCTCTTTGACGTGAAGCAGTGGGCGGCGCCGATCGCGACCGCGGATCTGATGCCGACGATCCGCCTGCTCACACCCGAGTTCTCCACGGCACCCGACGTCGATCCGATCAATCGCAAGCTCGGGCTGACATTCGATCGCATCCAATCGCACGGTCTCGACGTCGCGAAAGCGCTCGGCGCTCGGGGAACGGGAATCGTATGGACCGCCGTCGAGAACGGCGCGTCGATTCCGAACGCGCGGCGATCGGTGCAGCCGACGCGTGCGTCGGTCGTGCAGATCACGAACCTTGGCATCACGGTCAAGGACAGCCCGCAGAACACGCTGGTCTTCGTCACGCGCCTCGATAATGCCGCGCCGCTTGCGGGCGCGAAGGTCTCCATCGTCAACCGCGACAACAGCCTGCATTGGACGGGAACGACCGGCGCGGACGGCGTCGCGATTGGGCCGGGCATCCCCTACGTCGAGCGGCGCTACACCGGAGAAAACGACCATCGCGAGTGGCAGCGTCCGGATTTCCTCGTGATCGCCGAGAAGGACGGCGACGTCGCGTACGTCGGGAACAACTGGAACGAAGGCATCGAGTCGTGGGATTTCGGCATGCCGTTCTCGCGGCTGGAGGCGGAGCCGATGCTTCGCGGGACGGTATTCAGCGATCGCGGCGTGTATCGGCTCGGCGAGGAGATTCACTTCAAGGCGATCCTCAGACAGAACACGCCGACGGGCATCCGCCTGCTTCGCGCCGGCACGCCCGTGTGGATCTCGCTCCGCGACAGCCAGTACCGCGTCGTCGACGAGCGCACCGTCACGATCAACGAGTGGAGCAGCGCCGAGTGGACGACGACGCTGCCGGCTGAAGGCGCGCTTGGAAACTATTCGATCCGCGCGGTGCTCGAGGTCGACAAGCCGAAGGCCAAAGAGCCCGAAGACGTCGAGCCGGGCGAACATCCGAGCCCCTATCTCGACGATCGCGTTCCATACGGGAAAGCGGTCGCCGGGTCGTTTCTCGTCGCCGCGTATCGCCGGCCGGACTTCCGCGTCGACGTGACGTTGAAAGGCGATCGCACGCTGGCGGGCGAGCCGCTCAAAGGCGTCGTGACCGCTCGCTATTTGTTCGGCGCGCCGATGGGCGTCCGGCCCGTCAAGTGGACGTTCTCGCGATCGCCGATGTGGTCCGCGCCCGCCGCGGTCTACGACAAGTTCCCCGACGAGCGATGGGAGTTCGTCGGCTGGAACGAGGAGTCATTCCGAACGGGCGAGGGACAGGTCGGCGGCGACACCGCTACGCTCACGAAGACCGGCGAGCTGCCGCTGTCGTTGACGCCGCAAGCGAACGCGGGGCTGCCCTACATGTACACGCTCGAGGGCGACGTCGAAGACGTCTCGCGTCAACACATCGCGAATCGCGCGAGCATCCTCGTGCACCCGGCGCCCTGGTACATCGGCGTGCTGCGGCCCAAGTACTTCCTCGAACAGAAAGACGGACTGAAGACGCAGATCGTCGCGGCCGCTCCGGACGGTCAGCCCGTTCCCGGCGTCGCGGTGACGGTGAAGCTGACGCAGATCCAGTGGAACAGCGTACGGCGGGGCGAGAGCAACGGCTTCTACACGTGGGATACCGAGCGTAAGGAAGTGCCGGTCGGAACGTGGACGGTCACGACGGCGGCGGAGCCCGTGCCGCTCGAGGCCGCGCTGCCAAACGGCGGCTACTTCGTCCTCGAAGCGACGGCAAAAGACACGGGCAGCCGCTTCACGAAGACGAGGACGTCGTTCTACGCGCTCGGGGATGGCTACACCGCGTGGGCGCGCTTCGATCACAACCGCATCGATCTCGTGCCGGAGCGTCGAACCTACAAGCCGGGCGACACGGCGCGCATCATGATCCAGTCGCCGTGGGAACAGGCAACCGCGCTCGTCACCACCGAGCGCGAAGGCATCCGCTCGCACCGTCAGTTCGCGCTGACCTCGACGCAGCAGTCGATCTCGATCCCGATCGGCGAGGAAGACATTCCAAACCTCTTCGTGTCCGTGCTGCTGGTCAAGGGGCGCAGCCAAACGACCGCGGCGGCGAACGAGGAGCCGACGGCGTCGAAACCCGGCATGTATCGCGGTCCGAACGTGACGGAAGATCCCTCGGATCCGGGCAAGCCGGCCTTCCGGCTGGGCTACGTGCAGCTCTCGGTCGAGGATGCGTCGAAGCGCCTCGCGGTCGCGCTTCGCGCGGACAAGGAAGAGTATCGTCCCGCGAACGCGGCGAAGGTGCAGGTCAACGTGAAAGACGCGACGGGCCGCGGCGCGCCGAGCGAGGTGACGCTGTGGGCGGTCGACTACGGCGTCCTCTCGTTGACGGCGTATCGCACGCCGGACGTTCTCGGCTCGGTCTACGTGCCGAAGGCGCTCCAGGTGATGAACGCCGACAATCGCCAGCGCATCATCAGCCGCCGCGTGCTCACGCCGAAGGGTGAAACCGAGGGCGGCGGCGGCGGCGCGGATTCCGGAACGGGGACGCTGCGCAAGGATTTTCGCGTGCTCGCGTTCTGGCTCGGATCCGTTGCCACGGACGAATACGGCAAGGGATCGATCGACGTGAAGCTGCCCGAGTCGCTGACGACGTATCGCATCATGGCGGTTGCGGCGGACCGCGCATCGCGATTCGGATCGAGCGACACCGAAGTCCGCATCAACAAACCGCTGACGCTCAAGCCCACGTTCCCGCGCTTCCTCGCGCTCGGCGACAAAGCCACGTTCGGCGCCGTCGTCACTAGCCAATTGAAGACCGCGGGACCGGCGACGGTCACGATCAAGAGCCTCGATCCGGACGTGCTCGAGTTCACGTCGGCGGCGGAGCAGGTCGTGCAGCTGCCTGCCGGGGGATCGATCGAAGCGCGCTTCGACGCTGCGGGGAAACGCGTCGGCCGCGCGCGCGTGCAGATGACGGTGAAGTCGGCGACCGAGACCGATGCGTTCGAGGATGCGATTCCCGTCGAGCTCCTGGTGTCGCCTGAAACCGTCGCCGCTTACGGCGAAGCGACGGACGCGAATCCCACCGCATCCGAGGCGTTGACGATTCCCGCGAGCGTGGTGCCCTCGGTCGGCGGCCTTCACGTCGAGCTGTCGTCCACGGCGATGGTTGGCCTGGGCGAGGGTGCGCGCTATCTCGTCGAGTATCCGTACGGATGCGCCGAGCAGCGCGGATCGCGAACGCTCGCGCTCGTGCTCGCCTCGGATCTCGGCGACGCGTTCTCGCTTCCGGGAATGAACACCGCGAAGATGCGTCCGTCCGCGCAGCAGAACCTCAAGGAGCTGGAGAAGTTCCAGTGTCCGAATGGCGGCTTCGCGTACTGGCCGGGCGACTGCGTGTTCACGTCGCCGTATCTCACCGCGTATCTGCTGCACGTGTTCAAGACGGCGGTCGATCACAAGTACGACGTGGATGCCGGCATGCGGCAGCGCGCGTACGCGTACCTCGAGCGCGAGCTGTCCGGCAAGCCACCGGAGAACGAATCATGGTGGCCGGCGTACACCGCGTGGCAGGCGTTTGCGGTCAAGGTCCTCGTCGAAGGCGGCCGCAATCAGGATTCGAATCTCACGCGGCTCTACGGCTATCGCGAGAAGATGCCGGTCTTCGCGCTGGCGTATCTGCACGACGCGCTCGTCGCGCGCGGCGGCTCGTCCGCGGAATCGTCCGCGCGCATCGCCGATCTCCGCAGGCGCATGGGGAACGCGATCCTGCCCGAGGCGGGCAGCGCGCACGTCGAGGAGCTGAGCGATCCATACCTCCTCTGGTTCTGGAGCTCCAACGTTCGCAGCACGTCGATCGTCCTCAACTCGCTCGTCAAATCGGACGTCACCGACGCGCCCATCCGGCAGATGGTTCGCTGGATGATGTCGTCACGCAAGCACGGACGGTGGGGGAACACGCAGGAGAACGCGCTCGCGATGGAAGCGCTCGTCGCGTACTACCGCAAGTACGAGAGCGCGCCGCCGGACTTCCGCGCGGTCGTCAAGCTCGGGACGGAGGATTTCGCCGCCGAGCAGTTCAAGGGACGAACGACGACGGCGACGGCCAAGGACATGCCGATGGCGAAAGTGCTCGCGCAAGGTCCAGTCGGCGCCTCACGGCCGCTGACGTTCACGCGCGAGGGCACCGGCACCCTCTTCTACACGGCAAGGCTGCGCTACGCCTCGGACGAGCTCTTTCAGGACGGCCTCGACAACGGCATCCGCATCCAGCGTGCGTATGCGCCGTTTGCGGAGTCCGGCGCGCGGCCGGCAGCGACGACGTTCAAGGCGGGCGATCTCGTGCGCGTCACGCTGACGTTCAACCTGACGAAGGAACGCCGCTTCGTCGCCGTGAGCGATCCGCTGCCCGCGGGGTTCGAGCCGGTTGAGTCGTGGTTCGCGAGCACCGCCGCGGGGCTCGCGCGGCAACAGGATCAGCAGGCGCAGGAAGGCGACAACTGGTTCTCGCGCTGGATACGCGGCGGCTTCGACCGCGTCGAGCGCTTCGACGATCGCGTGGAGCTCTTCGCCACGCGCTTGAGCGAAGGACGCCACGAGTTCACGTACATCGTCCGCGCGACGACGGCCGGAACGTTCAGGACCGCGCCGGCCCGCGCGGAAGAGATGTATACGCCCGAAGTGTTCGGCCGCACGGCAACTGCCGTGCTCGAGATCAAGCGGTGAGACTCCAAGCGCTCGTGACTTCCGCGAGAATGCGCGTGGCGAGAATTCGCGTGGCTTCCGACTTCAGGCGGAAGATCACACGGACGGCCGCGCTCGCGCTCGTCGCGCTCGCGGCAGGGATCGCGTGGATCCGTCTCGGGCCGATCGATCCCGCGCTGCTCGATCTGCGCGACGCGGCGTCGACGGTCGTCGTCGATCGTCATGGCCTGCCGCTGTACGAATCGCGATCCGGCGACGGGACGCGCAGCGTGCACCTGGACGCCCACGCGCTTCCTCCCGTTCTCGTCGCCGCGACGATTGCCGCGGAGGACCGGCGATTCCGATCGCACTTCGGCGTCGATCCGATCGCCGTCGCGCGCGCGTTGCGTCAGAACATCGCCGAAGGGCGGGTCGTCGAAGGAGGATCGACGATCTCGCAGCAGGTCGCGAAGCTGCTGTTGAATCGGCAGTCGCCGAAGCGATCGAGAGGCTTCCGCGAAAAGATCCGCGAAGCCGTCCTGGCGCTCCGCCTCGAGCACCGCTACAGCAAGCAGGAAGTGCTCGCGCTGTACTTGAACCTGGCGGCGTACGGAAACCAGATCGTCGGCGCGGGCAAGGCGAGCCGCGTCTATTTCGGCAGCGATCCTTCGATGCTCACGGCCGCGCAAGCCGCCTTTCTCGCCGGATTGCCGCAGCGGCCGAGCGGTTACAACCCGTTCCGCAATCGCGAGCCGGCGCTCGCACGCCAGCGGACGGTGCTGCGCAGAATGCAGAGCGCCGGCGCGCTCACATCGGCGCAGGCCGGCGAGGCGCGCGACGAGCGGCTTCGCTTCACGAAGGCGTCCTCGCCGTTCCTCGCGCCGCACTTCGTCGAGATGGTGCTGGCCTCGGCGGGACCGGACAGGCCGGCGCGAATCGTGACATCGCTCGATGCCAGGCTGCAGGCGGATGTGGCGGGCATCATCCAGAGCCACAGGCCCGCGCTCGATCGCCACGGCGCCTCGAACGTGGCGGTCGTCGTCCTCGACAACGCGAGCGGCGAGTGGCTGGCGTGGGAAGGATCGGGCGACTATTCGGACGTCGAGCATGGCGGCGCGATCGACGGCGCGCGCACGCCGCGGCAGCCGGGATCGACGCTGAAGCCGTTCACGTATGCGCTCGCGTTCGAATCGGGCTACACGCCCGCGACGGTGTTGCCCGACGTGCCGTCCCATTTTCCGACCGCGGAAGAAGGAGTGCTTTACAGTCCGCGCAACTACGACGGGCGTTATCGCGGTCCGCTGCTCGCGCGCCGCGCGCTCGCGGGCTCCGAGAACGTTCCCGCCGTGGCGCTGTTGTCGGATGTCGGCGTCCCCACCCTCCTGCGATTCCTGAATCGCGCCGGGATGTCGAGCTTCGATCGGACGCCCGCGTACTATGGCCTCGGGCTGACGCTCGGCAACGCGGAGGTCAAGCTGCACGAGCTCGTCGCCGCGTACGCCGCATTCGCGCGGGGCGGTGAATGGCTCGAGCCGGCATGGGAACTCGGGCGCGCGCGATCGCGCGACCGCTCGCGTCAGCGCGTCATGACGCACCAGACCGCCTACTGGATCACGGACATTCTGTCGGATGGCGCGGCGCGCGAATTCATCTTCGGCCGCGGCGGAAGCTTGGAGTTCCCGTTCTCGGTTGCGGTGAAGACGGGAACTTCGCAGGCGTATCACGACAACTGGACGATCGGCTTCACGCGCGACGTGACCATCGGCGTGTGGGTCGGGAACTTCGATCGGACGCCGCTGAAGTCGTCCACGGGCGTCACGGGCGCCGCGCCGATCTTTCACGCGGTGATGCTTGCCGCGACGCGCCGGTTGCACAGCGCGAGCGGAGGCCACGACACGTCGCCGATCGTCGCGGCGCCTGACGGGCTCGTCGAGCGCGAGATCTGCGCGTTGTCGGGCATGCCGGCCAACAGCTGGTGTCCGTCGCGCGGCCGCGAGCGCATGGCCGGTCCCGCGGGTCCGCCGTGCAGTTGGCATCACGTGAGCGACGAAGGACTGTTGGTGATCTGGCCGCCGAAGTACCGCGAGTGGGCGCGCCAGAACAACCTCCTCACGGAGCCGCGCCCGATGCTGACGTTGGCGTCGGCGCGAACGACCACGGCGCGCGTTCCCGCGACGCATCACGAGCCGCTCGAGATCTCGAATCCGCCGTCCGGCGCCGTGTACTTCATCGACCCGACGCTGCGCCGCGAATTCCAGACCCTTCCACTTCGCGTGGTCTCCGCTCACCCCGGCACGATCGAGTGGGAGATCAACGGCCGCAGCATCGGCTCCTCGTCGTCCGAATCACCGCTGATGTGGCCGCTCGTTCCTGGCACCCACGCGATTACCGCACGCGATCAGGCAGGGAATGTTGCTGGGGCACAGGTGATAGTGAAGTAGCGCCCTTCACTGTCACGCCTCAATCACGAAGGACACGAAGATCACGAAGGACACGAAGATCACGAAGGTCGCGAAGGAGATCGCAGAGAAGATCTCTCAGTGAAGTGTTCATCGAGCGATGAAATCGTGATCGCTCTCCAGTGAACGAAGCAGGCCTGTGCTCGCTCCGCTCGCCGCCGATCGTGTAGCATTCGCCGCATGGCTTCACGCACAGGCAGGCTGTTCGTCACGTCGCTCATCACCGGCTGCTTAGTCGCCGCAGCGCCCGCTCAGCCAGACCCGTATCAAGCCATCACGGCCTTCGTCGGCGTGACGGTGCTGCCGATGGACAAGGAAACGGTTGTTCCAAATCAGACGGTCATCGTTCGCGAGCAGAAGATTGCGTGGATGGGATCCGCGGACGCCGCGACGATTCCGGCGAACGCGGCCCGCGTCGATGGCAAGGGCAAATTCCTGATGCCCGGCCTCGCGGAGATGCACGCTCACATCCCCGGCGGCAAAGCGCCCGATTCCGCCATCCATCGCACGCTCTTCCTGTACGTCGCGAACGGCGTGACGACGATCCGCGGCATGCTCGGCGAGCCGCGGCATCTCTCGTATCGTTCGAGCGTCGCGAACGGCGCCGTGCTCGGTCCGCGCATCTTCACGACAGGGCCGTCGTTCAACGGCAACACGGCGCCGACGAGAGAAGCGGCGGTCGAAGCCGTGATCGCGCAGAAAAAGGCGGGCTTCGATCTGTTGAAGATTCACCCGGGCGTGCCGCGCGACGCGTTCGACGCGCTTGCCGCGAAAGCGCACGAGCTGAAGATTCCGTTCGCCGGCCACGTGCCCGCCGACGTCGGTCTGCAGCGCGCCCTCGACGCGCGATACCGGAGCATCGATCACCTCGACGGCTACGTCGAAGCGCTCGCGAAGCCGGGAACACCGTCGCAATTCTTCGGCGTGAACCTGATGACTCAGGTGGACGAGTCCGGCATTCCCGCGCTCGTGAAGGCGACGCGCGCCGCCGGCGTGTGGCAGGTCCCGACCGAAGTGCTCCTCGACAATCTTCTCAACGACGAAACGGCAGACGCGTTGGCGGCGCGGCCCGAGATGAAGTACGTGATCCAGCAGTCCGACATCCAGAGCTGGATGAAGCAGCGGGAGCAGTTTCAGAAGATCCCACAAGCGGAGCGAAAGAGACTGCTGACCATCCGCAGGCGGCTGATCAAGGACATGCACGACGCGGGCGTGCCGTTCGCCCTCGGCTCGGACGCGCCGCAGATGTGGAACGTGCCGGGATTCTCGATTCATCGAGAGCTGCAGTCGATGATCGACGCGGGCCTCACGCCGTACCAGGCGCTCAAGACGGGGACCACGAACGTCGGCCTCTACTTCGGCACGACCGACGGGGTCGTCGCCGCGGGCCGCAGAGCCGATCTCGTGCTGCTCGACGCGAACCCGCTCCAGGCCATCGCGAACAGCTCGAAGATCGCGGGCGTGATGGTCAACGGACGGTGGCTCTCGAAGGCGGACATCGACGCGCGGCTCGCAGCCTCCCACTGATAGACACGGATAGACGCGGATTACCCGGATTGCGCGGATCGGATCGGATCCGATCCGCGTAATCCGTGCGATCCGCGTAATCCGCGTCTATCGATTGAGCGCCTTCGTCGGATCGAGCGCGGCGGCGCGGCTCGCGGGAATCAGGCTCGCGCCGAACGCGACGAGCGCCAACGCGATCACCATGCCGACGAACGTCATCGGATCGTAAGGCGAGACGCCCACGAGCTGGTTCGAGAGGACGCGCGTCAGCAGCGCGGACGCGACGAGGCCCAGCGCGATCCCAAGCGCGATCGGCCACGCGGCCTGACGAAAAACCAAGCGGACGACGTCGCGCCGTGACGCGCCGAGCGCCATGCGGACACCTATCTCCTGAGTCCGCCGCGTGACGAAGTACGCGATCACCCCATAGATTCCGACCGACGACAGCACGAGGCCGACGGCGCCGAGCAGCGAGAGCAGCAGCGTGTTGAACTTCGCCGCCGCCATCGAGTTGCGCAGCCGCTGCTCCATCGTGCTGACGTTGAAGACGGGAACCCCTGGCGCAATGTCGCGCACGACGCCGCGGATCGGATTCGTCATCACAGCCGGATCGAGATCCGTGCGGACGACGATGTAGACGGTGTTTTGAATCCACGTCCAGGCTTCGGGCGGGACCTGATCGGTCGGCAGGTAGAACTCCGGCGACGGCGCTTCGCCCATGCCGCGCGACCGCACATCCGCCGTGACGCCGACGATCGTCTTGTAGTCGGGCGTGTTCTTGTCCGGCCCGCGCTCGCAGCACCCGATTCGTTTGCCGATCGGATCCTGGCCCGGGAAGGCGGCTTCGGCGAGCGCCTGGCTGACCACCATGACCTTCAACGCGCCCCTGCGGTCCGCGTCCGTGAGGCCTCGGCCCTTCAGGACCGGAATCCGCATCGCTTCGAGATAACCGGGCGTGATGATGCGCAGACGGCTCGAGATCAGATTCGCCGGCTCGGGAGTCTTCCCCTCGGGAACGAGCCCGTTGCCGTTGCCGCCGGGCGCCATCGGCACCTGGGTCGAGATCGCCGCTGACGTCACGCCAGGAATTCGCGCCGCGGCTTCGGCGAGACGATGGAGCGTTTCCACGATCGTCGCGCGATCGGAGTACGTGGCGGCCGGCAGCGAGATGCGCGCCGAGAGCACGCCCTGCGGATCGAATCCAGGATTGAGGCGCTGCATCGCGAGCGAGCTTCGAATGAGGAGGCCCGCGCCGACGAGCAGGAGAAGCGCGACGGCGATCTCGGCGACGATCAAACCCGTTCGCAGCCGATCGCGCACGCCGCCCATCGCCGCGCCGCGGCCGCCCTGCTTGATCGCCGTCTGCACGTCCACTCTCGCGGCGCGCCACGCAGGCGCGAGGCCGAAGAGCACCGCGCTGACGAGCGACAGCAGCAGCGTGAACGCGAGCACGGTCAGATCCACCGTGGTTTGGTCGAGCCTCGGCACGCCCGCGGGCGCCGCCGCCACGAGCGCGCGAATCCCGAACGCCGCGAGCCCCAATCCAAGCGCCGCGGCAACGATCGAGAGGACGATGCTCTCGGTCAGGAGCTGGCGCGTGATGCGCGCACGGCCCGCGCCGAGCGCGGAACGGATCGCGAGCTCGCTCGATCGGGCGGCGCCGCGCGCCAGCAGAAGGTTGGCCACGTTTCCGCACGCGATCAAGAGCACGAACCCCACGGCGCCGAGCAAGGTGTAGAGGCGCGTCGAGTAGTTGAACACGAGATCCTGCAGCATCGGCACCGCGGTGAACGACAGGCTCGACGCGTCGCGCGGAAAGTTCTTCCGAATCGGCTCGGCGTTCGACGCCAGCTCGGCGAGCGCCTGCGCCGCCGTCGCGCCGGGCGCGAGGCTCGCGTAGATCTGCAGGTAGTGCTCGTCGTGCATGGCCTTCCGCTCGGGCGTGAACGCGATCGGCACCCACAGCTCTTCGTTGTCCGCCGTCAGATCGAACGCGGGCGGCATGACGCCGATGATCTCGTAGGTCCGGTCGTTGAGGACGATCTCGCGGCCGAGGATCGACGCGTCGGCGCCGAAGCGCCTGGTCCACAGCCGATGGCTCAGCACCACGACCCGTTCGCGTCCGGGCTGATCCTCGTCGCGAGTGAACACGCGCCCTCGCGCCGGCGCCATCGGAAAGACGTTGAAGAAGCCAGCGGTCGCGCGCGCGCCGATCACGCGCTCCGCGTCGCCGCGCCCCGAGATGTTGAAGCTGGAGTACTGGACCGCCGTCACCGCTTCGAACGCACGGACCGGCTCGACGCCGTCCGTGTAATTCCCCGCCGACACGTTGCCGTTGCCGCCGCGATAGACCTCGTAGACCGAGAGGAGTCGATTGCTGTTGGGAAACGGCAGCGGCCGAAGGACGACCGAATGGACCGCGCTGAAGATGGCGGCCGTCGCGCCGATGCCGAGCGCGAGCGTGATCACGGCAATCGCGCTGAAGCCCGGATTGCGCAGGAGCTGACGGCAGGCGAACCGCACGTCCTGCGAGAGCTCGGAGAAGTATTCGGTCCGCCGCATCTCGTTGTCCCTCTGCTTTCCGAGCGCGCGGCAGGTCTCGCCGACGCGCGCGATGTTCACGAAGCGCGCGATGGCTTCGTCGCGCGCGGCCTTTGGACTCATGCCTCGCTCGACGAGCTCGCGCGCGCGCATCTCCACGTGGAACTCGAGCTCGGCGTCGACTTCCTCGTCGACTCGAGGCCTCCAGAACCGCGAGCGAAGCTGGCGTCCGAACTTCATGTCGGTAGAAGAATCTTCGACACGCCGGCGGCAAAGCGCGTCCACTGCTCGGTGTCCGCGGCGAGCTGCCGCCGGCCTTTCGGGGTGATGCGATAGAACTTCGCCTTGCGACCCAATTCAGAGGTGCCCCACTCGGCGTCGATCCATCCGCGGCGCTCCATGCGATAGAGCGCCGGATACAGCGACCCTTCTTCCACGACGACCGCCGCCTCGGTCGTCTCCTCGATCCACCGCGCGATGCCGTAGCCGTGGCGCACGCCCCACGTCAGCGTCTTGAGAATCAGCGCGTCGAGCGTGCCGTGCAGCATATCCGTCGAGCCAGGTCGTTGCGGCATAGGGAAGCCTAGAGAGTCAAGGTATCAGACGATGGGAATTCCCGAAAGGTTGCGATAGGCTGCAACGATGCGCCGGACCGTCGACCTCAGGACCATCGATTCGCCGGTGGGGAAGCTCACCATCGCGGCGCAGGGGGAGGGGGTTTGCCTCGTCCATTTCGGTCCGGCCACCGCTCGTGTGAAGGCGTCCCTCGCGCAGTGGTACCCCGAGAGCGAGATTGCTGCGAGCGAGGACCCGGGCGGAGCGGTCAGTGTGCTGAAGAGGTACTTCGACGGCGATCTCGACAGCCTCGACGAGATCGAAGTCGATCTGCACGGAACGACGTTTCAGCGATCCGTCTGGACGGCGCTTCGGTCCGTCAAGGCGGGGACGACCCTCTCGTATTCGCAGTTGGCGGAGCGCGTCGGCGCGCCGTCGGCCGTCCGCGCCGTCGGCGCCGCGAACGGCGCGAATCCCGTCGCGGTGATCCTGCCGTGCCACCGCATCATCGGCAGCAACGGAAGCCTGACCGGCTACGGCGGCGGCCTCGAGCGCAAGCGATGGCTGCTCGATCACGAAGGCGTGAAGCGCACGCTCTTTTAACCGCTGTCCGCTGCTCGCTGTCCGCTGTCCGCTGCTCGCTGTCCGGCAACCGGACCTACCTGTTCTTCTTGAAATAGTCGAAGACCATCCGCGATACGCGCGCGCCGGTCACGAGCGCGTCGTTCTCGATCCCCCATCGCGTGTCGTCCACTTCGCGCGCGTAGATCGCGATCGTGTACGCGACGTTCGGCGCCGTCACGATCGCCGCGTCCGCGCGGACGTGCCGCTTCGTGCCGTTCGGGGCGGCGATCTTCTCTTCGTCGGTGCCCGTCTTGTTGCCGATCTGCAGGCCGTCGAGCGGAGGCAGCGATCGCGGGATCATCGCGCGATCCTGCTGACGGCGAAGCGTTGCGATCATCGCATCCGAGGATTGACGGTTCACCGCTTTGCCGTCCGCGATGATCGCCATCAGCTTCGCCATCTCGCGCGGCGTGGTCATTCCCAATCCATACTCGCGCTCGAGCTCCGGCAGCACGTCCGCGCGGCCGTCGCGAAACGTGGGCCGAAAGAGCTTCGTGTATCGGAGGCCGTACGACTCCAATGTCGCGTTCACGCGAGCGGTGCCGATCCGCTCGATGAGCATGTTGGTTGCCGTGTTGTCGCTCAAGACGATCATGAGATGCACGAGGTCGGCTACCGTCAGCGCGAGGCCGTCGTGCATTCGTTGAAGAATGCCCGAGCCACCGACTTTGTCCGACGCCTTCAACGCGATCGGCGTGTCCATGGGCAGGCGTCCGTCGGACGCCTGCTGCCACGCCTCGATCATGACGGCGGTCTTGATCGTGCTCGCCGTGGGAAAGCGAGTGTCGGCGTCGATCGCGATCGTCTCGCGCGATCGCAGATCGATCGCCGCGACGCCCATGCGTCCGCGGAATCCTCGGACGACCGATTCGATTGCCGCTAGCTCGTTCGACATCGCTCGCGCTGGCGCCTCGCGCGTCTGAATCGCCTCGCCTGGCGGCGACGCCGCCCAGACGCCGGCCGCCGCGAGAAAAGTGAGTGCCGTCATGAGCCGAAAACGCGCTCGCACCGACGCACTATGCCTGAAGGATCAGCTTGCAGACAACCCGTCAGTAGCGCATACTCCGCTCGAGCACCCTGCTGACAACCGGATGGACGAGATCACCACGCTCGGAAGCTATCTTCGAGCCGAACGCGAGCGCCGAGAGCTGACGCTCAGAACCATTTCCGAGAGCACGAAGGTTTCCCTCCCGCTCCTCGAGGGCCTCGAATCCGACGATATCTCCCGCTGGCCCGGAGGAATCTTCCGCCGCGCATTCGTCCGCTCGTACGCGGAGGCGGTCGGCCTCGATCCGGACGATGTGTTTCGCCGATTCGAGCAGCAATACAAGCCGCCCGCGCCCGAAGCGCCGCCGCAGGACGGCCGGTTCGACGCCGCGGAGCTGCGTGTCCTCGCGGGGGCGCGCCTCACGAGCGCCGCGTGGCCGATTGCCGCGCCGTCCCGCGCCAGGTATCTCGGCACTGCCGCGGATCTCACCGTCGCCGCGATTATCGCGTTTGGAAGCGCCGCCGCCGGCTCGCGCCTTCTGTGGCCGGTGATGCTGATTGCCGCGTATTACGCCGCCGGCGTGGTGCTGACCGGAACGAGCCCCATGGTCGCTTTGCTCGGGCAATCGGAGGGCAGTGCGGACGCCGTTGCCGGGCCGCCGCGCGCCGCGTCCGCCGCCATAGGCGAAGTCGAAGTCGCCGTTGCCGGCGAGGACGACGTCGAGCCGCTGCTCGACCATTCGGCCCGTCCGGTTACCTGAACCTCTTCAGCCTCAGTCGCCTTCCCCGTCTGCCTTTGGTCGCCGGCTTGCATTCAGGCTCTGACACAGGAGGCAAGGTCATGATTGCGATTCTCTCGTGGATAGTTTTCGGGTTGGTCGTGGGCGCGCTCGCCAAGCTGCTGATGCCGGGCGACGATCCGGGCGGCATCATCGTCACGATTCTGTTGGGTATTGCGGGCGCGTTGGTCGGCGGTCTGATCGGCAGGAGTATGGGCTTCTATGGTGCGAACGAATCGGCCGGCTATCTCATGTCGATCGCCGGAGCGATAATCCTGCTCGCGCTGTACCGGCTCGTCGTGCGCAAACGAAGCGTATAAGTCGGAGTTCGATGTCGATGCGATTCAATCGCGTGCTGTCCGGAGTGCTCGTCATTGCCGCGAGCGCGGTCGCCCTCGCCGCCGCGCAGTCCTCCTCGGTCGACGAGATCGTCGCGAAAAATCTCGCGGCGAAGGGAGGCGTCGAGAAGCTTCGCGGCGTGACGTCGGTCAAGACCAAAGGACGAATCAAAGGTCCACGCGGCGATTTGCCCGTGATCGTCTGGACGATGCGTCCCAACTTGATGCGGCGCGAGGTGACGGCGGACGGGCAGACGCAGGTTGTCGCGTTCGACGGGAAGATGCTCTGGGGCATCAATCCGATGATGGGAGGACGGCCGCAGGAAATCACCGGTCCGGCGGCCGATCGCACCCGGCAGGATGCGGACGACTTCGACAGCGCGCTCCTCGACTACGCGCAGAAGGGCAGCAAGGTCGAGCTGCTGCCCGGCGAAGGGGCGGCTCCGCGGTTGAAGGTCACGAAGAAGAACGGCACAGTGCAGGTGATCCAGCTCAACCCCGAGACGTTCCTCGAGGATCGGATCACGATGGAAGTCGATCAGGCCGGACGAACGACAGAGCTGGCGACCGAGCTGTCGAACTACAAGCCCGTCAGCGGCATGATGGTGCCGTTCACGATCCGCCAGACGATCAACGGCAAGCCGGCCGCCGAGGTTCAGTACGAGCTGGTCGAATTCAACCTGCCGCTCGACGAGGGACTGTTTCGGATGAAATAGATCGCGGCTCGCTGTCCGCAGCCCGCTGTCCGAAAATCCTCTGAGGATCTTACGGACCGCGAGCCGCGAGCAGCGGGCCGCGGGGTTAGAGGCCTCGTCCCAGCCTCTCCTGCAGCTTTTCCCGATACCCGCGGCTCAACGTCAAGCGCGTGCCCGTGCGCAGCACGACGGCGTATTCGCCGTTCAGCCACGGCTGCATTTCCTGGATGCGCTCCATATTGACGATCCGCGACCGGTGGATGCGGAAGAACTTCTCCGGATCGAGCCGGCCTTCGATCGCGTTCATCGTCTCGCGCAGCAGGTGCGAGGTCGTGCCGACGTGGAGGCGAACGTAATTGCCGGCCGCCTCGATCCAGTCGATCTCGTCCATTCTGAGGAAGAACAAACGCCCGCCCGACTTCACGACGAGCCGATCGGTGCGCGGCTGATCGCGGCGGAGATCCTTCACCAACGCGAGGAGGCGGCGTCCGAGGTCGCCGGTTTCCTCGCGCTCGATCTGCCGGCGCGCGCGCTGGAGCGCGTCCGTGAAGCGCTCGCGATCGAACGGCTTCAGGATGTAGTCGAGGGCGCGGACCTGGAAGGCCTTGAGCGCGTGCTGATCGTACGCGGTCACGAAGATCACGAGCGGCATGCGGTCGGGGCCGACCGCTTCGATCACGTCGAAGCCGTTCATGTGCGGCATCTGCACGTCGAGGAAGACGAGCTGCGGGGAGTGATCCTGAATCGCCGTGACGGCCTCCTCGCCGTCGCGGGCCTGGCCGACGACTTCGATGTCCGCTTCGCCGCCGAGCAGCGCGGCCAGCCGCTCTCGCGCGAGCGGCTCGTCGTCGACGATGAGCGTCTTGATCTTCTTCGTGGCGGTCGCCCGATGGATGTTTCCCGGAATCGCGGTTTCGGCCGGTGGCGCGGTCAATCGGTTGGTGTCCATGATGGCCTCGTATCCGTGTTATGTGCCGTTGTCGGTTCCTCAATGCAGACGCGGAAGCTCGCCCAACTCGCGAATCGAGCGGAACACGCCTGCCATGCCGCCGCTCTCCTCCGGCGCCTTGACCTCGCCTGCGTCCTCGGTCGTTTCGGTGCGCCACGGGATCGCGACGATGACCGCGAGCCCCGTGGTCTGGCGGTGGAACTCGAAGCGATGGTCGGCGCCGAACAAGTGCTGCAGCCGCGCGCGCGTCGTCGACACGCCGATCCCTTTCTGCAGCGCGGTCAGCGCATCCTCCGACAGCCCCACCCCGTCGTCTCTGACCTCCATGTGGAGCTTGTCGCCGTCGCGGCGGGCGGAGATGTCGATATGGCCCAGCCCGCTCTTCTTCGCGACGCCGTGCTTGATCGCGTTTTCGACGAGCGGCTGCAGAATCAGATTCGGCACGAGCGTGTCGAGGGTCTCCGGCTGCACGTCGAAGCGGACGATCAAGCGATCCGCGAATCGCGTTTGTTCGATTTGGAGGTACTTCGCGAGGAAATCGAGCTCGGCCTGGAGCGCGATCTCCTGCTGCCCGATGTGCTCGAGCGTGAGGCGCAGCAGGTCGCTCAATCGCATCAGCGTGCGGTCGGCCGCCTCGACGTCGCGGTGCATCAGCGCCGAGATCGCGTGCAGCGTATTGAAGAGGAAATGCGGATGGAGCTGCTGCTGCAGCGCCTTCAATTGCGCTTCGACGAGCCGCGTCTCGAGCTGCGACGTGCGCAGCGCGCGATCGCGCGACTCGCGGTAGTAGAGGACGGCGTGGCTCAAGCCGACGATCGTCCAGTAGGTCATCATCTCCCAATCGAAATTCAGGAGCGCGGAGCGGCGCAGCTCCGAGAGCAGGGGGAACGGATGGCCCTGCGCGCGCGCGAACCACCATTGGATGCAGGTGATCGTCGCGATGTGCGTGAGCGAAAAGACGAGGACGGACGGCAGGTGGACGAGCAGCGCGCGCCAGAGGCCCTGGCGCTCGAAGCGGAAGTGTTGCGAGAGCCAGATGATCGCCGGCGTGAAGAGCGCCCAGAGATACCAGTAGGAGGTGTTGAGGATGAGGACGGTGCGCCAGTTCGTGTACGGGTAGCCGGCGGAAACGCTGAACTGATACGCGAGGATCGACGAGAAGAGCCCGAGCAGCGTCGCCGCCATGAGGACGATGGACCAGTGCAGCCCGTAGCGGGGCGGAGCGACGGCTGGGACGTCGGTGCCGGCGCCGTGCAAATCCAGTTTTCGATCCGCGGGTGGCTTCATATCACCGGGTCGCGAAGGCGAATAGACCTTCGGCCGTGCTGGAATACATTGCTTGGTGTTAGACGTATGAAACCGGCTTTTCGTCTTGTCAAAAACGACAACCGCGTTCCGTAAACCCGCAAAAAAATTGGACTTCCTTGGTCAAGTCGCGCGGCAACCGCAGTTCCGTCCACCCATCCAAGCCATTCGTCCCTCAGGGCATGGCGTTCGTCCCACGGGCCTTGGTCGGAATGGGCGGAAGCGGACAGTGGCGAAGACGACCGTCGACAGTCGAGGGTCGACAGTCTCAGTCGGCAGTCACAGTCGGCAGTCGACAGTCACAGTCCGCAGTCGACGGTCGACAGCCACAGTCGGCAGTCGGCAGTCGACGGTCGACAGTCTCAGTCGACAGTCTCAGAGACAGTCTCAGTCGCCCTTGGACGCGACCGTGGTTCACCGAACCGTCGAGAGTCCTCGCCGCTCGTCGACGTCCGCGACGTCTCTCGTCATCAGGCGGAGCTCGCGTCGCGCGGTCGCGTCTCGCTGACATCGGTCGTCGAACAAGACGGCGCAGATCGAGAGAACGTTGGAACGCGCGGCGAGCGCTTCCACGATCGAAGAGGCGACTGTCGACTGCATTTTCTCTATCCGCTTGCGCACAACCTCTGTATCATGGTCCCGTGAGTACATCTGCGACTCGTGCGCATCGCAACTGGCAGACGGGAGAGGTTTTCACCGTCAACGACGCCACCGAGCTCTACGAGGTCGATCGCTGGGGCAAAGGCTACTTCTCGATCTCGTCGGCCGGGCACGTGCTGGTCCATCCGACGAAGGATCCGTCGCAAGCCATCGACCTCAAGCAGCTGACCGATCACCTCATGCTGCGCGGCATTCAATTGCCGGTGCTCATCCGGTTTCGCGACATCCTCCGCCATCGCGTCGGCGACATCCACAACGCCTTCAAGACCGCCATCACGCAGCACCAGTACGAAGGCGGTTACATGTGTGTCTATCCGATCAAGGTGAACCAGCAGCGGCAGGTCGTCGAAGAGGTCCTCGATTTCGGCCGTGAATACGGCTTCGGCCTCGAGGCGGGCTCGAAGCCCGAGCTCCTCGCCGTCGCCGCGCAGGCGTACAACGACACGCCGATCATCTGCAACGGGTTCAAGGACGCCGAGTTCATCGAGATGGCCATGCTCGCGCAGAAAATCGGGCGCACGGTCATTCCGGTCGTCGAGAAGTACACGGAGCTCGGCCTGATTCTGAAGTACGCCGAGAAGGTCGGCGTGCGGCCGAAGATCGGCATGCGCGTCAAGCTCGCGGCGCGCGGCAGCGGCCGCTGGCAGGGCTCGGGCGGCTACCGCTCGAAATTCGGCCTGACCGTCACCGAGGTCCTGCGGGGCCTCGAAGAGCTCAAGGCCCACGGGATGCAAGACTGCTTCAAGCTCCTGCACTTCCACTTGGGCAGCCAGATCCCCAACATCCGGATCGTCAAGGGCGCGCTGAACGAGGCGGCGCGGATCTACACCGAGCTCGTGAAGGCGGGCGCTGGGCTCGAGTACCTCGACGTCGGCGGCGGGCTCGGCGTGGACTACGACGGGTCGCAGACCAACTTCGAATCGAGCGTCAACTACACCCTGGAAGAGTACGCGAACGACGTCGTCTACCACATCCAAACGGTGTGCGACGATGCGAGCGTGAAGCATCCGACGATCGTGTCGGAGAGCGGGCGCGCGATCGTGGCGTATCACAGCGTGCTCATCTTCAACGTGCTGGGCGTGTCCGCGTTCGGCGAAGAGAAGATTCCGGACTCGATCTCGCCGGAGGAGGCCGAGCAGCCGCTCATCGACCTGCTCGAGACGTACCAGAACCTCACCGTGCGCAACGCGCTCGAGAGCTATCACGACGCGCAGCAGGCGATGGACATGGCGCTGAACCTGTTCAGCGGCGGCTATCTCCCGCTCGATCAGCGCAGCCAGGCGGAGAATCTGTACTGGGCGATCCTCGCGAAGTTGAAGCGCCTCGTCGCGCAGATGGACGACATCCCCGAGGATTTGCAGGGTCTCGACGACACGATGGCGGACACGTATTTCTGCAATTTCTCGCTGTTCCAGTCGTGCCCCGACAGCTGGGCGATCAAGCAGTTGTTCCCGGTGATGCCGATCCATATGCTCAACACGCCGCCGACGCATCGCGCGGTGCTGGGCGACATCACCTGCGACTCCGACGGCAAGATCGATCAGTTCATCGATCGGCGCGACGTGAAGCGCACGCTGCCGCTGCACACCGTGAACGGCGATCCGTACTACCTCGGCGTGTTCCTGACCGGCGCGTATCAGGAGATCCTGGGCGACCTCCACAATCTCTTCGGCGACACGCATGCCGTGCACGTCAGCCTGGACGATCGCGGCAACGTCGTGCTCGACGCCGTGATCAAGGGAGACACGGTCAAGGAAGTGCTCGACTACGTCGAGTTCAGCGCCGACGAGCTCGTCCGCAAGCTGCGGAACGACGTCGAGCTCGCCGTGCGCGAAGGGAAAATCAGCTACGAGGAATCAGGCCGCCTCCTCGAGTTCTACGAGGAAGGCCTGCACGGGTATACGTATCTCGAGGATCCAAAAGAACGATAGCTCTCAGCTTTCAGCTTTCAGCTTTCAGTTAGATCATTCAGATCACGGTCGTCCGACTGGGATTAGTACGATCTTGCTGAGAGCTGATAGCTGACAGCTGACAGCTGATAGCTGACAGCTGAGAGCTGAGAGCTACGGCTTCAGCGTCTGTTCCCGCTTCGCTCTGAACTCGTTCCCAGCCTTCCACTCCGGATACTTGTCGGCGTTGGCGACGCGATAGCCGACCGCCATCAAGAGTGTCGTGTCTTCGACCGCGCCGGAGAGATCCCAGTCGGGCTTCACCTCGTCCGAGGGCTGGTGATAGTCCTTCTTCGTGTACTCGTCGCGCTTCTCCTGGCTGTAGCCTGGCGGCTTGCCGATGAACTCGACGCCCGTGTCGGCGTAGAGCGCGGGCACGCCCTGCTTCGCGAAGTTGAAGTGATCCGAGCGGTAGTAGAAGCCTTTCTCGGATTCCGGATCCGGACGGAGCGTGCGGCTCTGCTCGGCGGCGGCGTCGCGGAGATAGTCGTCGAGATCGGAGGCGCCGAGGCCGATCACGGTGATGTCCTTCGTCCGCCCCCATTGGTTCACGCCGTCGACGTTGATGTTCGCGAGCGTTTTCGCGAGCGGGTAGATGGGCGTGACGGCGTAGTACTGCGACCCCAGCAGGCCTTGTTCTTCAGCCGTGACCATCAGAAACAGTACGGATCGCTTCGGCGCGGGCGTGATCTGCGTGAACGCGCGCGCCATCTCGAGCAGCGACGCGACGCCCGATGCGTTGTCGAGCGCGCCGTTGCAGATCTTGTCCGACTTGTTGTCGGGATCGGGATCGCAGATGCCGAGATGATCCCAGTGCGCAGAATACACGACGTATTCGTTCTTCAACGCCGGATCGCTGCCCTCGATCTTTCCAAGGACGTTGCGTGAATCCACGGTGCGGTTCGTATTGCGCAGCGCCATGGACGCTTTCAGCCCGAGCGGCACGGGCTTGAACTCGCGCGTCGTCGCGAGCTTCTTCAGCGCATCGAGGTCTTGCCCGGCCATCTTGAGCACGCGCTTGGCCGCCGGCAGCGAGAACCATCCTTCGATGCTCGACCGATCCATGTTCTTGTTCGGCGTCACCAGATCGAAGCGCTCGCCGAGGAAGCCCTGCACGACTTCGTATGGATATCCGGCGGGTCCTTCCTCGTGGACGATGAATATGCCGGCCGCGCCGCGGCGAGCCGCTTCTTCGTACTTGTAGG
The DNA here is from genome assembly GCA_036556425.1 of Vicinamibacterales bacterium. Taxonomy (GTDB): domain Bacteria; phylum Acidobacteriota; class Vicinamibacteria; order Vicinamibacterales; family 2-12-FULL-66-21; genus DATBJJ01. The sequence goes on along the minus strand of DATBJJ010000116.1, from coordinate 2,616 downwards.
TCCAGCGGCCGTAGTAAGTCATCGCCGTGCCGTTGAACACCTTCGGATCGAGCTTCTTCGGATCGGACGCGTCCGGCACCTGCGGGTCGTTGACGAGCACGACCATCGTCTTGCCTTTGAGGTCGACGCCCTTGAAGTCGTCCCAGTTGTACTCGGGCGCGACGACGCCGTAGCCGACGAAGACCATGTCGGAATCGGCGATGCTGGCGCCGTCGGCGACGTGCTTCGTCCATGCCACGACGTCATCTTTCCATTTGAGCGTCGTGCGGCCTTTGCCGGCGATCGTGAGCGGCTTGGCCTCGGCGCCCGTGATCCCGATGAGCGGAACTTTCTGGACGTAGGTGCCGTCGGCGTTGCCCGGTTTGAGGCCGATCTTCTGAAACTGCGCGGTGATGTAGTTGACCGTCTTCTCCTCGCCGGGCGATCCCGGAAAGCGTCCCTCGAGGTCGTCGGCCGAGAGCGCCTTGGTGTGCTCGAGAATCGCCGCCCCTTCGATTTTGGGGAAGCTCGCGAGCGGCAGCTTCGCGGACGCGTTCGCTGGCGCGGCCGCCGGCGGTTCCGCGCCCCGCGAGCATGCGGACGCGGCGAGCCCGGCCGCGAGGAGTACAGTTGCGCACTTGATCATCATGAAATCCCCTTAATGACGTTCTTTCTCGTCGCGCGGTGATAGGCCGTGATCGCGGCGATCACGTGGCAGATCCATCCGAGCGTTCCGCCGGATCCGATCCACAACCCCGGCGTCACGATCAACCAGAACACGCCGCGGAGGAAATCGCCGTTGTAGAACTGACCGAGGCCGGGAAGGAGGAGGCTCAGCACGGCCGCGGTGCCCGGATTGCGCATGATTGTTACCTACGTCGCCGACGCGGGCGGCGCGTCGATCGCGGTGCGCGCGCCGAGCTCGCGGTCCATGTCGAGGATCGACGACGGATCGTTGCCGATCAACTTGAACTTCGCGACGATCTCGCGGCCGACTTTTTCCTCCTCGACCTGCTCGGTGAGGAACCACTGGAGCTCCGCCACGGCGGCGAATGCCTTCTCCTTGAAGGCGGTCTCGTAGAGCGCGTCGATCTGCCGGCTGACTTCCTGTTCCTGCTCGAGCGCGCGCTCGAAGATGTCGGCGAGCGATCCGAACGTCTGTCGCGGCTCCGACAGCGGCTTCAGTTCGACCTGGGCGTTGCGCGCGAGGATGAAGTCGAAGAGCTTCATCGCGTGGAGGTATTCCTCCTGACTCTGCAGCCGCAGCCACTTGGCCGCGCCCGTGAACTTCCGCCCTTCGCACCACGCCGACATCGCGAGATACGAGTACGACGCGCTCAACTCGGAATTGATCTGACGATTGATGGCTTCGACGACCGGAACGTTCATTGGCGAATCCTCTGATTGGTCCGGCTTCGGCCGGACCTTTTACTCTATCGCAAACACCAAGAACCACGTGCGCTGCGACGCGCGGAAGTTGTCGTCGCTGACGAGGACGAGCGAGGCTCGTCCATCCGGCAGCCGGGGTCCGAGCGCCATACCCTCGAAATTGTCGAGCGATGGCGCGAGATCCGGGCTGAGCCCGGGAACGCGCGAGAGGTCGAGCAGCAGCGTTTTCGTGACCGGCACGACGTCGGAGCGATCCTTCAACGAGTCCATCGACGAGACGTCTGACGCGCCGGCGAGCGACACGCGATACAGCCTGATCGTGTTGGTGCTCGCGCCGGTCTTCGCCTCGTCTTCGACGTATCCGCGCTCCAGCGCGAGAAGCGTCGTGCGATTCAACGCGAGGAGCTCGACGAGTCCGTTGATGAACAGGGCGGGCTTGAACGCGGGCTTCTCGATCGGCTCGATGTTGTAGACGAACTCGCGCGCGGGACGATACGAGCCCGCGTGTACGGCGTACTCGAGGATGCGCGCCCGTGTGCCGGCGTCGAACGTCGCCGGCGGCGCGTCCTGAATCAGCGCGGTTTCCGTCGCGGTGAAGAGTCGCGCGAGATCCGGCGACAGGGTGAGGCTCTCGAAGCCGGCGTTTCCGCGTGCCCCGCGCGTGACGGGGCCGGTCGGTTCGGGGACGTAGCGATCGCGCAGCGGCAGGCGGCCGAGGTGCGTGCCGTGTCGATCGAATTCGTCGATCGCTGGAGGCCGGCGCGGCTCGCGTCCCGTGCCCTCGGATGCGACGAGATAGCTGCCGTTCGGCAGCGCGACGAGGGCCTCGTGATCCGACACGGATTCGGGGGAGGCGTTCGCGAGGGGGATGAAGTCGACGGGTGCGACGCGCAGCGCTCCGCCGAGGCCGTCGATGATGAAGCGATAAATCCGTCCGCCGCGCTGGGCGTCGGAGATGCCCAAGAGATCGCCGTGGGGATCCGTCGCGAGGCCGGAGATGCCGCCGAAGGGCAAGCCGATCGCGTCAGGATAGCGCCCGAGCGGCGGGATGCTGAATTGTCCGACGAGCGTGAGCGTATTGACTGCCGGCGGCGTCGTCTGCAGGCCGCGCCTTGGCTGGAGAGGGAGACATCCGCTGGCTACGACCGTGGCAACCAGCACAGCGACACAAGAACGGCTGAGCACGTCCTCCTATCTTACTCACTCAGACTCGACTCAGACTCGACTCAGACTCAACTCAGACTCGAC
>DATBJJ010000115.1:0-65382 GCA_036556425.1 Vicinamibacterales bacterium | reverse complement strand
TGAGGGCGGGCCCGCGCCAAGCCAACTACGTTCGGCCTTCGAGGAACGCCTTGAGTTTGCGGCTGCGCGATGGATGCCGCAGCTTGCGAAGCGCCTTGGCCTCGATCTGCCGGATGCGCTCGCGAGTGACCGCGAAGTTCTGCCCGACTTCTTCGAGGGTGTGCTCGCTGCCGTCGCCTACGCCGAACCGCATCTTGATGACCTTTTCCTCGCGCGGCGTCAGCGTCTTCAGCACCGAGTCGGTCTGTTCCTTCAGGTTCAGGTTGATGACCGCGTCGGACGGCGACACCACCTGCCGATCCTCGATGAAGTCGCCAAGATGTGAATCCTCTTCCTCGCCGATCGGGGTCTCGAGCGAGATCGGCTCCTGCGCGATCTTGAGGACCTTCCGGACCTTCGAGACCGGGATGTCCATCCGCTTCGCGATCTCTTCCGAGGTCGGCTCGCGGCCGAGCTCCTGCACGAGCGCGCGCGACGTGCGAATCAGCTTGTTGATCGTCTCGATCATGTGCACCGGGATGCGGATCGTGCGCGCCTGATCCGCGATCGCGCGGGTGATCGCCTGGCGGATCCACCACGTCGCATACGTCGAGAACTTGTAGCCGCGGCGGTACTCGAACTTGTCGACCGCTTTCATCAAGCCGATGTTGCCTTCCTGAATCAGATCGAGGAACTGCAGGCCGCGGTTCGTGTACTTCTTCGCGATCGACACGACGAGGCGCAGGTTCGCTTCGACGAGCTCCTTCTTCGCCTGCTCCGCTTGAATCTCGCCGCGCGAGATCGTCTCGAGCGTGCGCATCAACTGGTCCGGCGTCTCCTCGAGCTCGTCGGCCATCGTCTTGACTTGGAGCTTCTGCTCCTTCTGGCGCTTGACGAGGTTCTTCTTGTCATCTTCTTTGAGCTTCGCCTTCTTCGTCGTCTTCGGATTGAGCTGCCGCTCGATCTGATCGATCTCGCGGCGGACGCGCATCACGGCTTCGACCGATTCCTTGATCTGATCGATCAGCCGCCGCTTGACGGCCTCGGTGAACTCGATCCGGCGAATGAGCTGCGACAGCTCGACGCGCGCGCGCAGCGCTTCCCAGCGCACGCGGCGGTACTTCCGCTTGTCGCGCGTCGTGGTGCCGCGCGGCGTCTTCTCGAGCTTCTCCTTGCACTTCTCGAGACCCTGCCACGCCTTCCGCACCGCGTCGATCTGGCGGAGCACCTGCCGCTTGCGATCCTCGATCTTGTCGTCGGTGAGCTCTTCGTCGACGAACGTCACGAGCTCGCGGATGCTCCGCTCGTCGTTCTTCAACTGATCGCCCATCGTCATGATCGCGCGCGCGACGGTCGGCGTGCGCGAGATCGACTTGATCACGGCGAGCTTGCCGCGCTCGATGCGCTTGGCGATCTCGACTTCCCCTTCGCGCGTGAGGAGCGGAACGGTGCCCATCTCGCGGAGATACATCCGGACCGGATCGTTCGTCTTGTCGAGGGCGCCCGGCGTGAGATCGAGCTCGAGCTCCTCCGCGCCTTCGCCGGTGCGGTCGAGCAGCTTGTCTTCGCGGTATTTCTGTTCGGAATCGACGACCTCGATGCCGGCGCTGCCGAACGTACTGAAGAGATCGTCGAGCTCGTCCGACGACGTGATGTCGGCGGGGAGGAGCTCGTTGACCTCGTCGTACAGCAGATATCCCTTTTCTTTGCCGATGGAGATGAGCTGCCTCACTTCATCGTATTTTTCTTCGATCGACAACGGCGTGTCCTCCTGAACGTCCTGGCCCCACGCTTGGCAAAATATGTCCGGTTATGAATCCGCGATCAACTGTAGTAACGCCTTTTTCTTGTCCCAGAGCGCGACGATCTCGGTTTCGTGGTCGGCGGCGCCCGCTTCCTGCAGCCGGTCGATCTCGCGTTGAACGGCGGCACGCTCGCGCGTATACCGAAGCCGCTTCAGGGCCTTAACGCAATCGAGGGGGTCGCCGGGCGGGTGGGGCTGCCGGCCGATATTGTCGACCAACTGGGCCTCCACTTCACTTAGACGCTCGATCAGCGTTTGTGGTAAGGACCCTGCGGGCAAATCCTGCAGGGATCGAGCCTGATCGAGAATCGCTCTGGTGGCGAGCCCTTCCAGATCCTCGGCATCGGCGTGCGCCAAGGCGGCGATCGCCGCCGCCGGGTCACGGACGATTGCCCAAATCAGGCCTTTTTCAGCGGTTTTGACCTGATCGACCCCCACCCGGGCGCGCTCGATGGCAGGCACGGCGGTCTCCTTCCGCGCCGCCGCTTTTCGGATTTCCGCGCGCACCACCTCTTCCGTTATACGCGCCTTGTGCGCCAGCCTGTCCGCAAACTGGTCACGGGCTGTCGCGTCGGGAATCCGGGCCGCCACTTCGAGCATCCGGCCCACAAACTCGCGCCGGTCCTCGTCGCGGGTCAGGTCCTGCCCGGCAGCCGCCTGATCCAGCAGATATTCGAGATACGGACGCGACGTGCGGAGCCGTTCCAGGTACGCCGCGCCCCCCTCGCGGCGGATGAAGGTATCCGGATCGTCGCCCGCCGGCATCATCGCCACGTTCACATTGAAGCCTTCGGCGACGAGGAGCTCGGACGAGCGGACCGCCGCGCCTTTGCCCGCCGCGTCCGGATCAAAACTGAGAACGACTTTCGACGCGAAACGTTTCAACAGCTTGGCCTGCGCCGGGGTCAGCGCCGTGCCGGAGGAGGCGACGACGTTCGGAATTCCGCCCTGCAGGGCCTGCGCCACATCGAAGTACCCCTCGACCATCACGGCATGGCGCGCTTTTGCGATGGCGGCCTTGCTCAAATGGAGGCCGTACAGCGTGCGGCCTTTGACATAAATCGCGGTCTCGGGTGAATTCAGGTATTTCGGGACCTGGCCTTCCTCCATCGCGCGCCCGCCGAACGCGATGATGGTGCCGGTGTCGCGCGCGATGGGAATCATCAGCCGTCCGCGGAATCGATCGACGATCGCGCCGCCTTCGCGCTGGAGCACGAGACCGGTGCGCACGATCCAGTCCGCCGTAAACCCCTCGCGAACGAGCCGCGCCTTCAATCCATCCTGAGACGCGGGCGCGTATCCGATGCCGAGCTGCTCGACCGTGTCGTTGGCGATGCCGCGCCGCGCGAGGAGACGCCGCGCCGGCGCGCCCGCCGCGGTCGCGAGCTGCTCGCGAAACCAGACGGCGGCGATCTCGTGCGCTTTCAGGATCGCTTCGCGATCGCGCTGGCCCTCGCGATCCTCGCGGCTCTCCTCGAGCTCCGGCACGGGAAGGCCGAATCGATCGGCGAGCTGCCGCACCGCATCGGGAAACGGGACCTTGTCGTACAACTGCACGAACTTGATCACGTCGCCGCCGACGTGACAGCCGAAGCAGTGGAAAAACCCTTTGTCGTACACGTGGAACGACGGCGTCTTCTCTCCGTGGAAAGGACACAGGCCTTTCCATGACGCGCCGCTTCGCTTGAGCGGCACGCGCTCCTGGACCACCTGCACGATGTCGGCGTGCGACTTCAGGTCCTCGACGAAGCTCGTTGGGAATAAGGGCATTAATTCCGCTGTCCGCTGTCCGCAGTCCGCTGTCCGCTGTCCGCAGTCCGCTGTCCGCTGTCCGCAGTCCGCAGTCCGCAGTCCGCGATCCGCTGTCCGCGGTCTTTATTCTTTCAACTCCACCACCGTCACGCCGCCGCCTCCGTGTTCAGGCGGCGCCGCGGCGAAGCTCGTCACGAATGGATGGCGCTGCAGGAACTCCGCGAGCGCGCGCCGGAGCTGGCCGGTGCCGTAGCCGTGAATCAGCCGGACGCTCTTCAGCTCCGACAGCAGCGCTTCGTCGAGAAACTTTTCCGCGCGCGAGACGGCTTCGTCCACGTGGCAGCCGATCACGTTCAGCTCGGTGAGCGATCCTTCGCGCGGCTGCAGATCGACGTTGACGCGGACCTTCGGCGGCTGCGCAGGCGTCGAGGGAGCGCCCGCGAGCACGCGCAGCTCGTCCACCTTCGCGCGAAGGCGCTTGCCGCGCACGTCGACCTCCGCCTCGCGATCGTGCAGCGCCTGAACGATGCCCTCCAGGCCCAGCGCGCCGACGCGGACGCGATCGCCGATCGCCGGCGCCCGGCCCGCGATGACCGGCGGCTCGACAGCCTTCGCGCCCTCGGCGTCGCCGCTGCGCACGCGGTCGGCGATGGCATCGACAGCGGCTCGGGCTTCGGCGCGCGCGGCACCGGTCTCGCCCGTGGGAATCAAGCGTGCGGCGCGCCGCTCGGCGTCCGCCGCCATCGCTTCGGTCCGCGTCCGCAGCGCGCCGACGACGGCGTCGATCTCGCGGCGCGCATCGCGAAGGCGATCCTCGAGCCGCTCGTCGAGGCGGCGGCGGAACGTCTCTTCGCGATTCTTGAGATCCTGTTCCCGCGCCTGCATGCGCAGCGACGTCTCTTCGAGGCCGGCGCGCTCGCGCGCGGCCAGCCGGCGCTCGTGCTCGAGCGCCTGAAGATCGCGCTCCACTTTCGCGAGGTGCTCCGCGAGCTGCGCTTCACGCACGCTTCGATACTGGCGCGCCTGCTCGATGATCGATCCCGGAAGTCCCAGGCGCGTGGCGATCTCCAGCGCGAGGCTGCTGCCCGGCGCGCCGTAGTTCAGCCGATACGTCGGCGCGAACGTCGCGGGATCGAATCCAAATCCCGCTGGCGTCACGCCCTCCGTCGTCGCCGCATACGTCTTCAACGCATCGTAGTGCGTCGTCGCCACGACCATCGCGCCGCGGGATCGGAAGTGGTCGATCATCGCCATTGCGAGCGCGCCGCCCTCGACGGGATCGGTGCCGGCGCCGGCTTCGTCGAGCAGCACGAGCGCCGGCAGCGCGAGGCCGCGGTCCATCGCGACGACGTTCGAGATGTGGCCGGAGAACGTGCTGAGGCTTTCCGCGATCGATTGCTCGTCGCCGATGTCGGCGAAGACGGATTGGAACACGGGCACTTGCGTTCCATCCGCCACTGGAATGAGCAGACCCGACTGCGCCATCAGCGGAAGCAGCCCCGCGGTCTTGAGCGCGACGGTCTTGCCTCCGGTGTTCGGTCCGGTAATCACGAGGACGCGAACCGGAGGGATCAAGAGGACGTCGACGGGCACTGGACTTGCCGGCCGCGGCCGCCGGTCCGTTGTCTGGGATTCCGGCGCCTCGCTCTCATCTCCAAGATGACGGCGCACCGCTTCGATCAGGAGCGGATGCCTGGCTGCGCGGAGCTCCAGCCGGCCGTCCGCGGCGATCGCCGGCGCCATCCCGTCGACGAGGATCGAGAAGCGCGCGCGCGCCTGCAGCCCGTCGAGCTCGGTCGAAGCCTCGACGGTTCGCTGCACGTCGATCGGACGTCGCCGGATCGCGTCAGCGAGCGCAAGCAGGATGCGGCGGACTTCCTCCGCCTCCTGCTGCTCGAGCGCGACGATGTCGTTGTTGATCTCGACGGTGCTGAGCGGCTCGAGAAAGAGGCTCGCGCCGCTGCCCGAGCTGCCGTGCACGATGCCGGGAATCGCGGTGCGGTGCTCGCTGCGGACGACGAGGACGTAGCGTCCGTTGCGATCCGTGACGATCTGCTGCTGAAGGTACTTCGCGGTGTCGCGCCCGCGAAGGTACGACTCGAGCGTTCCGCGCAGCCGCGCGCGCTGCTTCCGCAAACGATCGCGCAAGCTCGCAAGCTCCGGGCTCGCGTCGTCCACGACCTCGAACGCGGGACCGATCTTGCGGCGGATGTCCGCGATCTCCTGCTCGAAGCTGGCGACGGTCTCGGCGATCGCGCCGAGCAGAGGGTACGTGCTTCGTGCGCGGCGAATCGTCTGAGACGTCTGATCGACGGAACCGAGGAACGCGGCGAGCGCGACGAGCGCCTGGGGCTCGAGCACGCGTCCTTCCACCGCGAGCGACGTCAGGATCGCGTCGAGCTCCTCGGGCGCCTGCAATCCGATGTGCTCGGACCGCAGGAACCTCACCGTCTCGGACGTCGCCGCGAGCGCGGCGGCGACGTCGCGCGGGTCGACGAGGGGCTGGAGCTTCGACAGCCGCGCCGCGCCCGGCGGCGTCAGCGCGAGTCGGCGAACCGCTTCCACGATGCGGTCGTATTCGAGAGCCCTCAGGGCGCCGGATTGCATGTCGATTCTGTGCGGGTGGTGAGCCTACGGGCGACAGGCCGATCCTCAACTATATCTCCGAACGGGTCATTGCTCAAGGCTTACGGTTCGTGCTCGGTCCAGGTGATCTCAGTCCAGGTGATTGATCGAGCTCGCGACGGCCGCCGCGCCGAATCCATTGTCGATGTTCACGACCGATACGCCGCTCGCGCAGCTATTGAGCATCGCGAGCAGCGCCGTGATTCCGCCGAAGCTCGCGCCGTAGCCGACGCTCGTCGGCACCGCAATCACGGGCACCGCGACGAGTCCGCCCACGACGCTCGGGAGCGCGCCTTCCATGCCCGCAACGACGACGATGACCCGCGCGGCGAGCAATCGCGCGTGCTCCGCGAGCAGGCGATGCAGCCCCGCGACGCCGACATCGTACAAACGATCGACGGTGTTGCCCATCAACTCGGCGGAGATCGCCGCTTCTTCGGCAACCGGCAAATCCGCGGTCCCCGCGGCGGCGACGAGAATCGTCCCGCGTCCCTCCGGCATGTCTCCCAGCGGGAGCGTAATGGTTTTGGCCAGGTCGTGGAATTTTGCCTCAGCCACACGCGCGACGACGGCGTCATACGCGGCGCGATCGGTGCGTGTCACGAGGAGGCTGTTACCCGCCGCGACGATGCGTTCCGCGATGCCGGCGATTTGATTTGGCGTTTTTCCCGGCCCGAAAACGACTTCCGGAAATCCCTGGCGCGCGGTGCGATGGTGATCGACGCGCGCGTACCCGAGGTCCTCGAACGGTGCCTGGCGCAAATATTGAAGAATGCGGTCGTGCGCTGCCTCAGGCGTGGTCGCGCCCGAGTGAACGTCCGCCAGAAGCGAGCGAAGAACGTGGGGCTTCATTCGTCTCCAAGTGCTTGGTCCGCGCCGGGTTCTTTGACTTCGCGGTCAGCCCGACAGTAATATGAAGGATTGTGCAGGTTGACGGGCTCTTTACTCTATGTCGCTAACTGAGACGCTGATTCTCGTCCTGTACTTCTTCGTCTTGAGCATCCTGGCCATTTACGGGTGGCACAGGTATTACCTTGTGTATCTTTACATGAAGCACAAGGGCAACGTGCCGCGTCCGGCGGCGCCGCCGCGCGTGCTTCCGCCCGTCACCGTCCAGCTCCCGATTTTCAACGAGATGTACGTCGCGGACCGCTTGATCGACGCGGTCTGCGAGCTCGATTATCCGCGCGATCTGCTCGAGATCCAGGTGCTGGACGACTCGACGGACGAGACGACGGAGATCGCCGAGCTCGCGGTGCGGCGTCATGCCGCGCGCGGATTCGATATCAAGTACCTGCACCGCGTCGATCGGCGCGGGTTCAAGGCGGGCGCCCTCGAAGCCGGATTGAAGGAAGCGTCGGGCCGCTTCATCGCGATCTTCGACGCGGACTTCGTCCCCACGAAGGACTTTCTCCTGCGGACGCTCGGCCACTTCGAACAGGACGAGCGCGTCGGCATGGTCCAGGCGCGGTGGGGTCACCTCAATCCCGACTACTCGCTGCTGACGAGGATTCAATCGATCCTGCTCGACGCGCACTTCGTGCTCGAGCACGGCGGCCGCAATCGTGCCGGCTGCTTCTTCAACTTCAACGGCACAGCCGGCGTCTGGCGCCGTGAAGCCATTGCAAGCGCCGGCGGATGGCAGCACGACACTCTCACCGAGGATCTCGATCTCAGCTACAGAGCGCAGCTGAAGGGCTGGCGGTTCATCTTCCTGCCGGATCTCGTCTCGCCGGCGGAAGTCCCCGTGGAGATGAATTCGTTCAAGTCGCAGCAGCATCGCTGGGCGAAGGGCTCGATTCAAACGTGCATCAAGCTGATGCCGCGGATCCTGCGATCGTCGCAGCCGATCGGCGTCAAGGCGGAAGCGTTCTTTCACCTCTCCGCGAATTTCAACTACCTGTTGATGTCGCTCCTGTCGCTCCTGATGTTCCCGGCGATGGTCGTGCGCTACACGATGGGGTGGTCGGAGATGATGCTGATCGACGTTCCGCTCTTCATCGCCGCGACCGCTTCCGTCGGCAACTTCTACATCGTCTCGCAGCGCGAGCTGTACGCGGATTGGCGTCAGCGTTTGAAGTACTTGCCGTTCCTGATGTCGATTGGCATCGGCCTCTGCGTGAACAACACGCGCGCCGTGCTCGAGGCGATGTTCCGCAAGGACAGCGAATTCGCGCGGACGCCGAAGTACGGGATCGAGCGAAGTGGCGACGAATGGGCGGGGAAGAAGTACCACCAGTCCGTCGGCATTCAGCCGATCGTCGAGGTCGCGCTCGGCTTGTATTTCACCGCGACCGTGTTCTACGCGCTGTCGAACCAGATCTACGGCACGCTGCCCTTCCTGATGCTGTTCCAGGTGGGCTTCCTCTACACGGGGCTGCTCTCCATCCTCCAGCAGTTCACGGACGAAGACATCATTCAGGCGCCAGAAGTCGCGAAATAACGCTATCCGCTGTCCGCTGCTTGCTCTCCGCTGTCCGGACCGCGGGCGGCGGACCGCGGATCGCGGTATAGTTCCGCTCCATCGAGCAAGGAGCAGCCCATGAATCTTGCGCGCGTTGCGGTTGCAGCGGTCGTGACCTGGGTGGTGTATCTGGGCGTGTCGTTCGTCGTGCATACGATCATCCTCGCGGACGTCTACATGGCGCACCGGTCGGTGATGCGGCCCGAAGATCAGGCGAACGCGATTCTGCCGATCGGGTTCGTGTTCGCGCTGGTGGGGTTCTTCGCGTTCGCGTACGCGTACGCGAAGGGGTACGAGGGCGGGAGCGGTCTCCAGGAAGGACTGCGGTTCGGCGTGATCGTCGGCATCCTCTTGTGCTGCTTCGGCAAGATCTGGGAGTACATGGTCTGGCCGGTGTCGGGGACCCTGCTCATCTCGTGGATGGTCGAGAACATCGTCGAATTCGCGCTCTACGGGAGCATCGTGGGTCTGCTGTACAAGCCGACGTCGCCGGCGCTGCGGAAGGCGTGACGCGGCCTGATATGATCGAGACATGACGACCGAAGCGAAGCCCAAGGGAGGACTGGAGGACGTCGTTGCGGCGACATCCGCCATTTGCTATCTCGACGGCGCGCGCGGTGTCCTCGCGTACTACGGCTACGACATCCACGACCTCGCGCAGGGCGCGTCGTTCGAAGAAGTCTGTTACCTGCTGTGGCACGGGCGGCTGCCGAATCGCGCCGAGCTCGGCGACCTGCAGTCCGAGCTCGCGGCGGCGCGGCCGCTCGGCGAGCCGGTGCTCCGCTTTCTGAAGCAGCTTCCAACCGGCGACGGGATGGATGCGCTGCGAACGTTGACCTCCATCCTCGGGCACTACGATCCCGAGGCCTCCGCCAATTCTCAGCAAGCGAACTATCGCAAAGCGATCAGGTTGACCGGGCAGATCGCGAGCCTCGTGGCGACGTACGGCCGGGTGCAGGCGGGCGGGGGACCGATTCAACCGGATCCGGCGCTCGGCCACGCGGCGAATTTCCTGTACATGCTCACGGGGAAGCGGCCGGATGCGCTCTCGACGCGCGCGTTCGACATCGCGCTCGTGCTCCACGCGGATCACGAGCTCAACGCGTCGACGTTCGCCGGGCGCGTCGCCGCCGCGACGCTGACCGATTTGCACTCCGCGATCGTCGGCGCGATCGGCGCGCTGAAAGGGCCGCTCCACGGCGGCGCGAACGCCGACGTGATGCGTCTGCTGATCGAGATCGGGCAGGACGCGTCGCCGGAGAAGGTCGACGACGCGATTCGCGCGAAGCTGGCGCGGAAGGAAAAGATTCCAGGGTTCGGCCATCGCGTGTATCGCACCGAGGATCCGCGCGCGACGCATCTGCGCCGCATGTCCGAGGAGCTCGGCAAGCGCGCCGGCAACACGCGCTGGTTCGAGATGTCGCGCCGGATCGAGCAGCTCGTCACGGGCGAGAAGAAGCTGTATCCGAACGTCGACTTCTATTCCGCGTCGACGTACTACACGCTCGGCATTCCGATCGATCTGTTCACGCCGATCTTCGCGGTCAGCCGGATCTCGGGCTGGACGGCGCACTGCCTCGAGCAGTACTCGAACAACCGGCTCATTCGCCCCCGGACCGACTACATCGGTCCGCAGTACCCGCAGCGGTTCGTGCCTCTGGACCAGAGATAGTGGACCCTCGCTACATCCGCAACTTCTCGGTCATCGCGCACATCGATCACGGCAAGTCGACGCTGGCCGACCGGTTTCTCGAGATGACCGGCGCGCTGCAGGCGCGCGAGATGGAAGCGCAGGTGCTCGACAGCATGGATCTCGAGCGCGAGCGCGGGATCACGATCAAGGCGCACGCGGTGCGCTTGAACTACAAGGCGAAGGACGGGCAGGACTACGTCCTCAATCTGATCGACACGCCGGGCCACGTCGACTTCTCGTACGAGGTCACGCGCTCGCTGGCCGCCTGCGAGGGCGCGCTGCTGCTGGTCGACGCGTCGCAGGGCGTCGAGGCGCAGACGCTCGCGAACGCATATCTCGCCGTCGAGAACAACCTCGAGATCATTCCGGTGATCAACAAGATCGATCTGCCGGGCGCGCAGCCCGACGAAGCCAAGCGGCAGATCGAGGACATCATCGGTCTCGACAGCAGCCATGCGATCCTCGCGAGCGCGAAGGAGGGACTCGGCGTCGCCGACATCCTCGAGGCGATCGTCCATCGCCTGCCGCCGCCGGGAGGCAATCCCGAGGCGCCGCTCAAGGCCCTGATCTTCGACTCGTGGTACGACGCGTACCGCGGCGTGATCATCCTGACGCGCGTGATCGACGGCGCGATCAGGCCCGGGATGAAGATCCGCCTGATGGCGAAGGGCCAGGAGTACGAGGTCGAGCAGGTCGGCACGTTCTCGCCGAAGCCGACCGCCGCGTCGGAGCTCGGCGTGGGCGAGGTCGGCTTCATGTTCGCCGCGATCAAGACCGTTACCGACGCGCAGATCGGCGACACAATCACGGACGCGTCGAATCCGACGCCGGAGCCGTTCCCCGGATTCAAGGTGAGCAAGCCGATGGTCTTCGCCGGGCTCTATCCCGTCGAGGGCAGCGAGTACGCGCAGCTCCGCGAGTCGCTCGAGAAGCTCAGGCTCAACGACGCGTCGTTCTTCTTCGAGCCGGAGACCTCCGCCGCGCTCGGGTTCGGGTTCCGGTGCGGATTCCTCGGGCTGCTGCACATGGAAATCGTGCAGGAACGGCTCGAGCGCGAGTTCGACATGGATCTCGTCACCACCGCGCCGGGCGTCTTGTACCGCGTGACGACGACGGATGGGCAGGTGCAGGAGATCGACAGCCCGGCGAAGCTGCCCGACACGGGCCGGATCGAGAAATTCGAGGAGCCGGTGATCACGGCCATGATCCTGACGCCGTCCGAGCACGTGGGCGGCATCCTTTCGCTCTGTCAGGAAAAGCGCGGCGTGCAGAAGGGCATCGAGTACTTGTCGTCGGACCGCGTGCTCATCACGTACGAGCTGCCGTTCAACGAGGTCGTCCTCGACTTCTACGATCGATTGAAGACGCTGTCGCGCGGCTACGCGTCGCTCGACTATCACGTGACGGGCTACTGGGACTCGCCGCTCGTCAAGCTCGACATCCTCGTGAACGAGGAGCCGGTCGACGCGCTCTCGACGATCGTCCATCGAGAGATGGCGTACGCGCGCGGGCGCGCGCTCGCGTCGAAGATGCGCGAGCTCATCCCGCGCCAGATGTTCGAGGTGGCCATTCAGGCCGCGATTGGCAGCCGCATCATCGCGCGCGAGTCGGTCAAAGCGCTGCGCAAGAACGTCCTCGCGAAGTGCTACGGCGGCGACATCTCGCGCAAGCGGAAGCTGCTCGAGAAGCAGAAAGAAGGCAAGAAGCGGATGAAGCGCGTCGGGCGCGTGGAGATTCCGCAGGAAGCGTTTCTAGCCGTGCTCAAGGTCGGGCAGGAGTAGCGAGGAGCCATGGCCCAGACATTTCGCAAGTCGACCGTGCGCGAGTACTTCGAGGCGATCGTCACCGCCGTGATCCTCGCGCTCTTCGTCCGGACGTGGGTCGTGCAGGCCTTCAAGATCCCGACGGGCTCGATGGAAAACAACCTCCTCATCGGCGATCACCTGCTCGTCAACAAGTTCCTCTACGGCCCGACGATGTCCGCGATCGATCGCGCGATCCTGCCCGTGCGCGACATCCGCCGCGGCGACATTGTCGTCTTCAAGTATCCCGAGGAGCCGCAGCGCGATTTCATCAAGCGTGTGATCGGGCTGCCTGGCGACAAGCTGGAAGTGCGCGCGAAGAAGGTCTACATCAACGGCGAGCCGCTCACCGAGCCGTACGTGCACTTCCTCACGGCCGTCTCGGAGGCATCAGAAGTCACGTCGAAGGACGTGCTCGAGCACTACGGCCCGATCACGGTGCCCGCGGATCAGTACTTCATGATGGGCGACAATCGCGACAACTCCCAGGACAGCCGCTACTGGGGCTATCTGCCTCGCCACTACGTGAAGGGCAAGGCGCTGATGATCTATTGGTCCTACGAGGGCGACGGGATCGGATCGATCTTCACGCGCGTGCGCTGGGATCGCCTGCTGCACCAGATTCACTGAGCGAGGAGATCGTCCACCGTCCGCCGGACCTCGGCGGCATACGCGTTGTCCTTCACGCTTCCGAGGTTGATCTCCACGTTGAGCTGCGCGCCGCGCCGTGCCGCGCGCAGCAGCTCGATCCCCACGTTCACATCGCTCGACGCGTTCGGGTTCGCGAGGGGGGCGATCACGCGCGCGACGGTCAGCGCCGCGGCGGCCGACGCCATGACGTTGAGCGGCACGCCGATCGCGCCTCGAATCGCTTCTTGAATCCGCGCCGAACGCCGCGCCTTTTCCTCGTCGGTCCCCTTCGGCAATCGATAGGCACCGACGACCGCTTCGTACGCCGCGGCGTCGCGATCGATCAGCTCCTCGAGCTGTTTCGCGAGGCCCGCGCAATCCGCCGCCGCGTCGCGCAGATGCCGCAACTCGTCGTCGGTCATCGCGCGCGGGTTCGGCAGGCTCGCGGCCATCGTCAGGAGCGACGCGCCGAGCGCGCCGGCCAGCGCCGCCGCGGATCCGCCGCCCGGTGTCGGCGAGGAGGAGCGGAAGTCTTCCAGCAGAGCGGAAAGCGTCTTAGTGGCGAGCATGTGAGTCGAGATCCCCAGCCACGATTCTCCCTCGTTTGACGACAGCGGCGATCGGCGGTGCGCCGACGCGTATCAGATCGATCGCTTCGCCGCGGACGATGACCGCATCGGCGAGCTTGCCGGGCTCGAGGCTGCCGACGTCGCCGGCCTTGTCGAGCGTCCACGCCGCGTTGATCGTCGCGGCCGCGATCGCCTCCTCGAACGTCATGTTCATCGCGAACGAGCCCAGCGCGATCGCGAACGGCATCGACGGCGAGAACCCTCCGCCCGGATTGACGTCGCTGGCGAGCGCCACCGGGACGCCCGCCGCAATCAGATCGCGGGCCGGCGCGAACCGGCCGAGCTTCAGATAGAAGGCCGCCGCAGGGAGGAGCGTTGCCGCGACGTTCGCGCGCGCCATCGCGTGAATGCCGTCGGGCGGCACGAAGATCAAGTGGTCCGCCGATCGCGCGCCGACATCCGCCGCGACGCGCGATCCGCCGCTCGGACCGAGCTCGTCGGCATGGATGCGAGCTTCGAGGCCGGCACGCCGTCCCGCTTCGAGAATGCGGCGCGATTCTTCCGGCGTGAACACGCCGCCCTCGCAGAATACGTCGCACCACGCGGCGAGCCGCGCCTCGGCCACCGCGGGGATCATCTCGTCGACGACGAGGTTCACGTAGTCCGCGCGCCGCGTTCGATAGTCGAGGGGAACCTCGTGCGCGCCCATGAACGTCGGCACGATGTCGATCGGGTGCTCCGCGTCCAGCCGCCGGATGGCGCGCAGGATCTTCAGCTCGGACTCGAGCTCCAATCCGTAGCCGCTCTTGATCTCGCAGGTGGTCGTCCCGGACGCGAGCATTTCGTCGAGGCGCGCGCGTCCGATCTCGACGAGCGCGTCCTCGCTCGCGTCGCGCGTCGCGGCGACGGTCGACACGATCCCGCCGCCGGCCGCGGCGATGCTCGCATACGACTCGCCCGCGAGACGCCGGCGCAGCTCGTCGCGGCGGTCGCCGGCGAAGATCGCATGCGTGTGGGGATCGACGAAGCCGGGGACGATGGAGCAGTCGCGCGCGTCGATGACGCGGGTCGATGGACCGGGTGTGATGCTGCGATCGAGCTCGGCGGTGGAGCCGGCGAACGCGACGCGTCCTCCGGCAATGGCGAGCGCGCCGTCGGCGACGATCTCGATCCGGCCTTGATCGGCGCCGCGGCGGGGCGCGGGTCCGGCGCACGTGACGAGCTGCCGGCAGTTGCGGAAGATCAGATCCAGCGACTACCCTCGCTCGTCGGCCGCGCGCGACGCCTCGGCCGGCCAGGGCGAGGGAGCCGCCGACGGCGCCGGTTCCGCCTGGCGGGGGCGATGGAGCAGGACCTTGTCGTCCGACCGATCCTGTTCGCGGATGAACTCGAGCGCGCGATAGAGCGCCTGGATCGATCCTTCGAGCGATCCCTCGACGTCGCGGCGCCGCAGGCGCAGCTCGTTGATGTCGCGCTCGACTTCCTCGAGGCGGCCCTGCGCTTTCTGCAGCAGGAGGTCGGCGCGCCCCTGCGCCTCGCGGATGATCAGCTTCGCTTCCGTCTGCGCCGACTCCTTGATCTCGTCGGCCAGGCGCTGCGCCGTGAGGAGCGTGTTGCGGAGGTTCGCCTCGCGATCGCGATGCTCGGCGAGCAACCCTTCCTGTCGGTGGAGATCCTGGCGCAGGCGATCGATTTCGCGCAGCGCGTGCTCGTAGTCGTCCGCCGCCTCGGTGAGGAAGGCGACGACCTCGGTGCGATCGAAGCCCCGCAGCGCGGTGCGGAATCGCTGCTGCTTCAGATCGAGCGGCGCGATGCGCATCACGCGCTCGGCCGGCGACGAGCCGGCGTTCGCAGCGGAGGTGCTGGACGGCGTGTTGGTGCGGTCGAACATGGGTCCTCGCTTCCGGTCTGAGCGTTGGGCGCTACTCGGGCGCGCGATGCGTCGGCGGCCGCGCGCCGAAGATGGCCGTGCCGACGCGAACGATCGTCGATCCTTCCTCGATGGCGGCCTCGTAGTCGTGGCTCATGCCCATCGACAAGTGCCGCAGCGACGCGGCGGGCACGCCTTCGTCGACGAGGCGATCGCGGAACTGACGCACGCGCGCGAACCAGGGCCGCGACTCTTCCGGATCGGCGCTCCAGGGCGGCAGCAGCATCAATCCGGACAACCGCACGTGGCGCGCCTCGAGCGCCGCGCGCACGATGCGCTCGGCCTCGTCCGGCGGCGCGCCGAACTTCGTGGCCTCACCCGCAAGGTCGATCTGGACGAGCACCTCGAGCGTTCCGCTTGCCGCCGGACGCTCGGCCGCCGCGGCGTCCAACCGCTCGAGCAGATCGATCGAGTCCACCGACTGAATCCACGCGAACGCGACGGCCGCCTTCTTCGCCTTGTTCGACTGCACGTGGCCGATGAGATGCCAGGCGATCGGAATATCGGCCGTTGCAGCGCTTTTCTGCAGGCCCTCCTGCACTTTGTTCTCGCCGAATTCCCGTTGACCGGCCGCATACGCCTCGCGGACGCGATCGGCCTCGAACGTCTTCGATACCGCGACCAGCGTCACGTCCGCCGGCGACCGGCCCGACCGCCGGGCCGCGCCCGCGATCCGCGATCGAACCTCAGCAAGCCGGTCGGCAATCGCAGACAAGAACCAACAACTATTTCTTGATGGCCGCGAGCATGCTCTTCGCCTGCTCCGCGTACTGCCCCTTGGCGTCGAGCTTCAGGTATTCCTCGAACGACTTCACCGCCTCGGGGAGCTTGCCCTGGTTCACGTTCGCCATGCCGAGCCAATAGTGCGCGTCGGCGAGCTTCGGATCCAGGGTGACGGCCTGCTCGAAGAGCTTCTGCGCGTCGGGGATCTTCCCCGCGTTCCATGCGATCACGCCCTGATTGAAGACCGCGCCCGCGCTCGCGCCGCCCGCCGCTCCTGCCGTGCCGCTGCCCATCAGCTTGTTGGCCGTGGCGCCCGCCTCGGTCGCGAGATCGAACTTGCGCTGCGCGTTGTACGCGTTCGCCAGACCCATGTACGCCTCGCCGGAATTCGGATTCGCGTCGATGGCTTTCTTGTAAGCCGCTTCGGCGAGCTCGTATTCCTTCTTCCGCATGTGAATCGAGCCGATGTTGGCGTAGCACTCGGTGCACTTCGGGAGCTTGACGGCGACCTCGTTGAACTTCGCAATCGCCTCGTCGTAGTTGCCCGCGCGGTCGGCGGCCACGCCCGCCTCGAACGCCGTTTTCACCGCGGCCATCTCGGCTTCCATCTTCTTGCGATCGGCGTCCGACGGACCCGCGCCGCCCCCGCCGCCGCCCGGCCGAAGCGTGAAGTTCAACTCCTTCTCGTCGATGCTGACGCGGGTCTCCTGCGTCTGGCTGAGGCTGTCCTTCGTCACGGTCACCACATAGGGCCCGGGCGCCAGGAAGTGGGTGTACTCACCACGGCGGTCGGTCTTGGTGGTGAACTTCCGGTTCATCTCCTTGCTCTCCATCACGACCGTGGCGCCTTCAACCGGTTTGTTGTTGGCGTCCACGACCTTGCCCTTGAGGCGGCCGGTCTGCGCGTGGCCGACGGTCGCACAGGCGACGAGCACGAACGCGCCAACCGCCAGCCGGAGTGCGATCGAGGCTCTGCGGATGCGAGCGGTTTTCATGACGAACCTCCGTCCTGGTCCTGAATCGCTGAATTGAGCGTACGTACGAATTCCTTCGATAAACGCTGGTTCAGTTTACACGATGTTCGTGATGAGGTACTCGCGTACCGCGCCGCGGCGCGACGCGCGCGAATTGATGGCTCGCCGTGCCGGCACCGTCGTCGTCCGCAGGCCCGCCGAGCGCGCGGCGGTGTCCTCGGCATACAGCCGGCGGATGTCCGGCGCGACGGAATTGCTCAGCAGCACGGCCGCCCCGTTTTGCGCGAGCGTCACGACCGCCCGCTGCAGCCGCGCTTGCTCCTCCGGGCCGAAGCGCCCTGCGGTATACGAGGTGAAATGCGACGTGCGGCTCACGGGCGCATACGGCGGATCGAGATAGACGAAATCTCCCGCGCCCGCGCCGGCGAGCGCGAGCTCGAAGCCGCGCACGTCGAGCGTCAATCCCGGACGCCGGAGCGCGCGCGCCAGGCGCCGCAGGTTTGGCGCGTCGCAGATCGTCACCGACGAGTACCGACCCGCCGGAACGTTGAACGCGCCGCGCGAATTCACGCGGAAGAGGCCGTTGTATCCCGTGCGGTTGAGATAAATGAGCATCGCCGCGAGCGCCGGCGTGTAGCGTTCGGCCGGATTCTCCGCCGCGTGCACGCTGCGCCGCAGGGAGTTGAACTGATCGTCGCGCACCGAGTAGAAGTGGCGCGGTCCATCCTGGCGATGCCCCGCGTCGAGGGCCTCCAGCGCGTCGATCACCTCGTCCACGCTGTCGCGAACCATCCGATAGCATCCGATCACGTCGGCGTTGATGTCCGAGAGCCGAACCTCGCGCGACTCGAGCAGGCCGTGATTGTGGCAATCGAGAAAGACCGCGCCGCTTCCAAGGAACGGCTCGACGTACCGATCGAAGCTGCGCGGATAGTAGCGGCGCAGCCGCGGCAGGAGCTGCCGCTTGCCGCCCGCCCATTTGAGAATGGGCTTCACTCCGTCGCGGGCGGCGTCGGTCGCGATCTTACGCGTCATCGGTTGCAGCGTCGAAGAACCGCGCGATGTCCCCAAGGTCCTGCGTGACCGGCGCCGGCGGCAGCGACGCGAGAAAGCGCCGCCCGTATCCCATCGTCTTGAGGCGCGGATCGAGCACCGCCAGGACGCCGCGATCCTGACGATGACGCAGCAGGCGGCCGAGGCCTTGTTTGAGCGCGAGGATCGCGAGCGGGATCTGGTACTCGCCGAACGCGGACCCGCCGCGCGCGCCGATGGCTTCCACGCGCGCCGCGGTGATCGGATCGCCGGGCGACGCGAACGGCAGCTTGTCGATGATCACGCAGCTCAAGGCTTCGCCGACGACGTCGACGCCTTGCCAGAAGGAGGACGTCGCGAGCAGCACGGCGTTCGGCGTGGCCTTGAAGTCGCGGAGCAGCGCCGATCGCGGCGCGGTTCCTTGAACGAGAATCGGAAACTCGAGCTCGGTCGACGCGAGCCGGTGCACCTCGCGCAGGTTCGCGTAGCTCGTGAACAGCACGAACGCGCGACCCGACGTCCGCTGCAGGATGCTGACGATCTCGCGCGCGGCCGCCGCAACGAAATCCGGCTGGCGCGGATCGGGAATGCGCCTCGGCAAATACAGAATCGATTGCCTGCGGTAATCGAACTCCGAATCGAGCTTCAGCTCGGTGGCGCGCGTGACGCCCAGCCGTCCCCGCACGTAGTCGAACGAGTCGTCCACCGTGAGCGTGGCGGACGTCAGCACGGTCGCGTCCATCCGATCGATCAACAGATCTCTGATCGTCGAAGAGACGTCGATGGGCGAGGCGCGCAGGAACGTGCCGCGCCCTCGAGTCTCGAGAAAGAAGACGTATCCGGGATCGTTCGCGCGCAGGAGAAACTTCAGATCGTCCCTGATCTCCGACGCGCGCCGGCCGAGCGCGATCACGTCTTCCGGAACGTCCTTCGCGAGCGCGACGTCCGCTTCGAGCGCTTCGAGCGCCGAGACGACGGCGGCGCCTTCCTCGGCGACCCGTGCGAGATCCGACGGCTTCACGCGTACGCGCGATTCCGCGCCTCTCGCGTTCGGCACGTCGAACCTGATCATGTGGACGGCCGAGAACAGGAGCCGCGCGTCCTGACGGATTCGCTGAGCGTCCTGGACCATCTCGAGGCGGCGCTCGGCGTCGGCGACGAGGCCCGCGCTCGTCGCGCGGTCGACGTCGCGCGCGAGCTCGTCGAGACGATAGTTGCTCACGGACAGGCCGAAATACTGCGTCGCGACGTCCTCGAGCTGATGCGCTTCGTCGACGATCGCGGTGCCGCACCGCGGGATCACCTCGCCGAACGTGCTCTGGCGCACGGCGGCATCCGCGCACAGCAAGTGATGGTTGACGATCACCACGTCCGATTCCGCGGCGCGCTGGCGCATGCGAACGACGAAGCAGTCGGCGTAGCGCGGGCACTCGGCGCCGATGCAGTTCTCGGTCGTCGCGGCGATGTCGTTCCAGAACGGCAGATCCTCGGGCAGGTCGTCCACCTCGGCGCGATCGCCGGTCTCGGTATCCTGTACCCAGTGTTCCAGGATTCGCAGTTGTGTCGTCTCGTCGAACGATCGGATGGCGGGCGACTCGCGGAACGCTTCGAAGCGATGGAGGCAGAGGTAATTTCCACGCCCCTTCATGCACGTTGCGGTGAAGGGGACACCGAGCGCTTCGCGAAGGACCGGAAGATCCTTGAAGAAGATCTGCTCCTGCAGGTTCTTCGTGCCCGTCGAGACGAGCACGCGCTGCCGGCTCAGAATCGCGGGAACGAGGTAGGCGAGCGTCTTGCCCGTGCCGGTTCCGGCTTCGACGAGGAGCACGCCGCGGCTCGACAGCACCGACGCGACGGCGGCCGCCATCTCGAGCTGCGCGGGGCGCGGCTCGTAGCCCTCGAGCACGCGCGCGAGAGGACCGTCGGACGCGAACGCGGCGCTCGACGCGTCGCTCAGCTCTGCGACTCGGGATACAGAGGGAACTTCCGGCACAACGCTTCAACCTTTTCGCGGACGGCCTCGGCCACGCGATCATCGTCGGGAGCGGCAAGCACGCGCCCGATGTACTCGGCGATCAGATCCATCTCCGGCTCGCGCATCCCGCGCGAGGTGACGGCAGGCGTTCCGACGCGGATGCCGCTCGCGACCATCGGCGGATTCTGATCGAACGGAATCGCGTTCTTGTTGACGGTGATCGCGGCTTTTCCGAGCGCCGCTTCGGCGACCTTGCCGGTCAGCCCTTTCGAGAACACGTCGACGAGCATCAGGTGATTGTCGGTGCCGCCGCTGACGAGGCGGAAACCGCCGGCCGTCAACGCCTCGGCAAGCCGCCGCGCGTTCGAGACGATCTGCTTCTGATAGTCGACGAAGCCCGGCTCCAACGCTTCCTTGAAGCAGACGGCTTTCGCCGCGATGATGTGCATCAGCGGTCCGCCTTGCACGCCGGGGAACACCGATCGGTCGACGTCCTTGGCGTGCTGCGTCCGGCACATCACCATCCCGCCGCGCGGTCCGCGGAGAGTCTTGTGCGTCGTGGTCGTCACGAAATCCGAGTGAGGGACGGGGCTCGGATGAATCTTCGCCGCCACGAGTCCCGCGAAGTGGGCCATGTCCGTAACGATCGGCGTGGCGACGTCGCGGCCGACTCTTGCGATGCGCTCGAAGTCGAACACGCGAGGATACGCGCTCGCGCCGACCATGATCATCTTCGGCTTGTGCTCGTGCGCGAGCCGCTCGAACTCGTCATAGTCGATCCGCTCGTCGTCTTTGCGGACGCCGTACGGAACGATCGTGTACAGCTTTCCTGAAAAGTTCAGCGGATGGCCGTGGGTCAAGTGGCCGCCGTGCGCCAGGTTCATGCCGAGCACCGTGTCGCCCGGCTTCAGGAGCGTCATGTAGACCGCCATGTTGGCCTGCGCGCCGGAATGCGGCTGGACGTTGACGTGCTCCGCGCCGAACAGTTCCTTCGCGCGCGAGATGGCGAGCGTTTCGGCGATGTCGACGAACTCGCAGCCGCCGTAGTACCGCTTTCCCGGGTAACCTTCGGCGTATTTGTTCGTGAGCACGGATCCGGCCGCGTCGAGGACGGCCTGACTCACGAAGTTCTCGGACGCGATGAGCTCGAGCCCGTTGTTCTGACGATGGAGCTCGTGCGAGATTGCGGCCGCGATGTCGGGATCGGTATCGGTCAGCGATCGCCAGCGCGAAGGGGCTTGTATTGGCATGACGGTTCAGGGTTCACGGGTTCACGGGTTCACGGGTTCAGCGTTCGAAGGCTTGGACTCTGCCCGCCTCGATCTCGGCAATCTGATCGAGGCGCCTCTGATGACGTCCGCCTTCGAACGCGGTCGTCAACCAGATCGTGAGGATCTCGTCGGCGAGACCGGGGCCGACGATGCGGCCGCCCATGGCGAGGACGTTGGCGTCGTTGTGCTGACGGGACAGGCGCGCGGTGAAGAGATCGTTGCAGAGCGCAGCCCGGACGCCCAGCACCTTGTTCGCGGCGATCTGCTCGCCTTGCCCGCTGCCGCCGAGCACGACGCCGCGATCGGCGCGGCCGTCGGCGACGCGGCGTCCGACCTCGGCGCAGATCGGCGGATAGTCCACGGGAGGATCCTCGGAGTGCGTCCCGCAATCCTCGATCTCGTGACCGAGGCGCGCGAGGGTCGCGATCAGATGCTGTTTGAGCGCAAAGCCCGCGTGGTCCGATCCGATCGCAATGCGCATGGCAGACGATTATAACCAGCTTCCAGTTCCCAGCTTCCAGTTTCCGGCTTCCAGTTCGTAGCTTCCGGCTTTTCCGATCAACGCGAGGGATTTAAGATCGGAAGGTTTTGGCTGGCAGCTGGAAGCTGGAAGCTGGAAGCTAAGAACAATGGCCACCGTCTCCATCGCGCCAAAAGGCGAAGAGCGTATTCGCAACGGACATCCCTGGGTGTATCGCAGCGACGTCGTCGAGGTGAGCGCCGAGCGCGGACAGATCGTACGCGTGACGGGCCGCCGGAAAGCGCCGCTGGGATATGCGCTCTACAGCGATCGATCCGAGATCTCGCTGCGCATGTTCAGCCGGAGCGGGGACGCGCCGACGATCGACACGTGGCGCGAGCGGTTGGCGGCGGCGGCCGCCTATCGCGACATGCTTGGGATCGACGCGACCGCGTATCGACTCGTGCACGCCGAAGGCGATCGCCTCCCGGGGCTCGTCGTCGACAAGTACGGTGACTATCTGGTGGTTCAGGCGCTCGTCCAAGGCGTGGACCGTCTGCTTCCCGATCTCGTGCCGCTTCTCGTCGAGCGCTGGAAGCCCGCGGGGATCCTCGCGAGAAACGATCCGCGTGTGCGTCTGCTCGAGGGGCTCGAGCAGCGCGTCGAGGTCGTTCACGGAACCGTGCCCGATACGATTGAAGTCCGCGAGGGGCGCGCGTCGTATCTGGTCGATCCGTATCGCGGACAGAAGACGGGATTGTTTCTCGATCAGCGAGAGAACCGCGTCGCAGCGGCAACGTACGCGCACGGCCGCGCGCTCGACGCGTTCAGCTACAACGGCGGGTTCGCGCTCGCGCTCGCGCCGGTGTGCAGCAGCGTGCTCGCCGTCGATATCTCGGACGATGCGGTCGCGCGTATCAAGGCAAACGCGGCGCGAAACTCTCTGTCGAACGTCGAGGCTCATTCCATGAACGTGTTCGACGAGCTGCGCGAGCTCGAGCGCCGCGGCGAGCGGTTCGACACGATCGTGCTCGATCCGCCGGCGTTCGCCAAGAACAAAGCGGCCGTGCCGAAGGCGCTGTCCGGCTACAAGGAGATCAATCTTCGCGCGCTGAAGCTGCTCAACGCCGGAGGATTTCTCGTTACGTGCAGCTGTTCGTACAACGTCTCGGAAGCGATGTTCGCCGACGTCCTCGCCTCCGCCGCCGTCGACGCACACGCCGACGTCGCCGTCGTCGAAAAGCGGACGCAGGCGCGCGATCATCCGATTCTCATGACGGTGCCGGAGACTTACTACTTGAAGTGTTTTGTGCTCAGGAAATTGAACTAGTTCCGCTGTCCGCTGTCCGCGGACCGCGACGCTCTTCCCCGGGTTTCGGACCGCGAGCAGCGGATTGCGGACCGCGACGCTCTTCCCCGGGTTTTCGGACCGCGGGCAGCGGACTGCGGACGGCGACGCTGTTCCCCGAGTTTTTGGACCGCGGGCAGCGGACTGCGGACCGCGGCGCTATTCCTGCCTCAACACCGAAATCGGATCGAGCCGCAGCGCACGGCGCGCGGGAGGAAGCGCGGCGAGGAGCGCCACGCTCAGGAGGAGCGCGGGCACGACCGCGTACGTCAGCGGATCCGTCGCGCCGACGCGGTAGAGCGGCGTCAGCGATCCGATCCCTTGAGCGGTGAGCGCGGCCGCCACGAGTCCGAGTGACACGCCAAGGCTGGTGACGCCCAAGCCTTCGGCGAGAATCAGACGAAACACATCCGGCGCGCGTGCGCCCAGTGCGACCCGGATGCCGATCTCGCGCGAGCGCCGAACGACGGCGTAGGCGATCACTCCGTACACGCCAAGCGTCGCGAGCAGCAGCGCCATACCGCCGCAGAGCGCGACCAATGACGCGGTGAGCCGATCGGCGGCCACCGACTCGTCGAAGTGCTTCGACAAGAGCATCGCGCGATCCACCGGGATCTTCGGATCGACCGATGCCATCATCCTCCGGATCGAATCGACGCGGCTGAGCGGCGCGCCGTCCACGCGCGCGACGAGCGTCATCCGCAGACGGTGCTCTTGTGCGAGCGGATAGTAGACCGTCGCGACGGACGGCTCCTGAACGGTCAAGTATTTGTGCGACTGCACGACGCCGACGATTTCCAGCGGGCGGCCCGAGAATTCGGTCAGGCGCTTGCCGAGCGCGTCGCCGCCGAAGAAACGGTTGGCGAGCTGATCGTTGACGATGACGACCGCCGGCGCGCTGCCGCGATCGCGGGCGTCGAACGTCCGCCCGGCGCGCAGCGGAATCTG
Organism: Vicinamibacterales bacterium; assembly: GCA_036556425.1. Classification (GTDB taxonomy): domain Bacteria; phylum Acidobacteriota; class Vicinamibacteria; order Vicinamibacterales; family 2-12-FULL-66-21; genus DATBJJ01. The sequence goes on along the minus strand of DATBJJ010000115.1, from coordinate 41,403 downwards.
CATCGTCTCGAAGTAGCCTTCGGACGCGACGTTGATCACGAGCTCCATGTCCTCGTTCGGCTTCGGCGTGTAGCCTTCTATGCGAAACACGCGCCGCGACGATCGCGTCAGCGGCAGATCGCGGACGAGGCCGGCGGCGCGAACGCCGGACATCCCGCGCACGCGCTCGAGCAGGCTCGCGAAGTACTGCTGCCCCTGCGCTTCGGGCATGGTGGAGGGGAGCTCGGCGGTCGCGATGACGCCCTCGCGCGTGCCGAATCCGAGATCCGCTTCGAGCGCGTTCGCGAGGCTCTTGACGAGCAGTCCCGACGCGACGAGGAGGACGACGGCGGCTGCGACCTGGCCCGCGACGAGCACGCGGCGCAGACGCGCGCCGCCGCGCCCATCCGACGTGCGGCCGCTCGTCGCGCGATGCGACAACGCCGTCGACGCGCTCGAGGCCTGAAGCGCGGGCGCAATGCCGAAGAGCAGGCTGCTCGCGATCGAGATCGCGGCGATGAAGGCGATCGTTCTGACGTCGACGGATGTGTCGAGCATCTGCGCCTGCTCGGCAGGGAAGAACGACGGAAGGACGTCGGCGGTCCACAGCGCGAGCAGCAAACCGCAGAAGCCGCCGCCGAGCCCGAGCACGAGGCTCTCGGTCAGGAGCTGCCGCACGATCCGCGACCGCCCCGCGCCGAGCGCGAGCCTCACGGCCATCTCGCGATCGCGCGTGAGCGCGCGCGAGACGAGCAGACCCGCGACGTTCGCGCACGCAATCACGAGCACGAGCCCGACCGCGCCCATCAGAATCGTGCCGACCGCTTGGACCATCGGCCTGAAGTCCGGCGGCAGCCGTGAATGTTTCAGCGCGAACATCGGACGCGGTTCGGTCCGCGCCTGCAGCGTCCCGAGGTTCGTCTCGGGGAACGCGGCGGCGAGCCGCTTCGCGAGCGCTTCGACTTGCGTCTGCGCTTCGCGGACGGTCTTTCCCGCGCGCAGCCGCGCGACGACCGAGATTCCGCGATCCGCCCGCGCATCCGGCGTCGCGGGCGGCGGAATCAGCGGCAGCCACACTTGCGTCGGGATGCCGAGATCGAGACCGCTGAACTTTTCCGGCAGAACGCCGACGATCGTGTACATCACGCCGTTCGCCGTGAGCGATTGACCGAGGATCGACGAGTCGGCGCCCGTGCGACGCCAGAGCGCATGGCCGATCACGACCGCCGGCGGCGCGGAGGGGAGAACGTCCTGCGGCCTGAGCACGCGGCCGGCAGTGGGCTTCACGCCGAGCAGCTCGAAGTATTCCCCGGTCACCGCAGCGACGCCGACGCGCTCGACGTTGTCGCCTATCTGCACGACGCCGGCGGGGTTCGCCTGCTGCGCCGCGATTCCCGTGAACGTCGTCAACTCGGCCTTCATCGACTCATAATCGGGGTACGACGAATCTCCGTACGGTCCGCTGCTGAAGTCGCTCGTGTAGATCGCGACGAGCGATCCGGGATCGACGACGCCCGGCGCGGGGCGGAGCAGCAGCGCGCTGACGAAGCCAAAGACGGTCGCGTTCGCGCCCGTCGCCACGCCAATCGTCAGCAGCGCGATCGCGGTGATGCCGGGAGACTTCACGATCATCCGGACGGCATACCGCAGATCCTGGAGGAACGCATCCATGGCGTGACTCAGCATAGCGAGACGCATGCCACGCCGGCCACGGGAATGACTGGGAAACCGACGGATTCATCACGGTACTCGACACGGATCGTCCGGTTTCGACACGAACCGTTCGCAAACGCACAAATCGCGCTTCGCGATATTCTTAACTCTTAGGTTCCGGGTTCAAGTACCTGGGACCTGGAACCCGGAACTTGGAACCCTGAACGAAACGATCATGCCAACACGCTCATCTCTTCCACCGCTGACGTCCTCGGATTTCTCCTCGGCGTTTCCGAGCTCGCGCAAGGTCTATGTCGAATCGCACGGCATTCGGGTGCCGATGCGCGAAATCGCGCTGGGCGGCGGCGAGCCGCCGCTGCGCGTATACGACACGAGCGGACCTCAGGGATACGACGTCAAGCAGGGCCTCCCGAAACTTCGCCTCGACTGGATCCGCTCGCGCGCCGATGTCGTCGAGAGTGCGCGCGCGCGCCGAGGGACCGGTGCGGTCACGCAACTCCATTACGCGCGCAAGGGCGTCGTGACGCCCGAGATGGAATTCGTCGCCGTGCGCGAGGGCTTCGACGCCGAGTTCGTCCGCGCGGAAGTCGCGCGCGGACGCGCGATCGTTCCGGCGAACGTGAATCACCCCGAGCTCGAGCCGATGATCATCGGCCGGCACTTCGCGGTGAAGATCAACGCGAACATTGGAAATTCCGCGGTGAGCTCGTCGATCGAAGAAGAGGTCGACAAACTGCGATGGGCCACGCTGTGGGGCGCGGACACGGTGATGGACTTGTCGACCGGCAAGGACATTCACGAAACGCGCGAGTGGATCCTGCGCAACTCCGCGGTGCCGATTGGCACCGTACCGATCTATCAAGCGCTCGAGAAAGTCGGCGGGCGGCCCGAAGAGCTGACGTGGGAAATCTATCGCGACACGCTCGTCGAGCAGGCGGAGCAGGGCGTCGACTACTTCACGGTCCACGCGGGCGTGCTGCTTCGCTACATTCCGATGACCGCGCGCCGTACGACGGGCATCGTGTCGCGCGGCGGATCGATCCTCGCGAAGTGGTGCCTCGCGCACCACGAAGAGAACTTCACGTACACGCACTTCCGCGAGATCTGCGAGATCATGCGCGCCTACGACGTCTCGTTCTCGCTCGGCGACGGCCTGCGTCCCGGATCGATCGCGGACGCGAACGACGAGGCGCAGTTCGCCGAATTGAAGACGCAGGGCGAGCTGACGCGAATCGCGTGGGAGCACGACGTGCAGGTCATGAACGAAGGCCCGGGCCACGTTCCGCTTCACTTGATCCGCGAGAACATGGAGAAGCAGCTCGCGTGGTGCGACGAGGCGCCGTTCTACACGCTCGGCCCGCTCACCACGGACATCGCGCCCGGGTACGATCACATCACCTCGGCGATCGGGGCCGCGGTGATCGGTTGGTACGGCACGGCCATGCTGTGCTACGTCACGCCCAAGGAGCACCTCGGCCTGCCGGATCGCAACGACGTCAAGGCGGGCGTGATCGCGTACAAGATCGCGGCGCACGCCGCCGATCTCGCCAAGGGCCATCCGCGCGCCCAGGCGTGGGACGACGCGCTGTCGAAGGCGCGATTCGAGTTCCGCTGGGAGGATCAGTTCAACTTGTCGCTGGATCCGGTGACGGCGCGCGCCTATCACGACGAAACGCTGCCGGCGGAGGGCGCCAAGGTCGCGCACTTCTGCTCGATGTGCGGTCCGAAGTTCTGCTCGATGGAGCTGACGCAGCAGGTCCGCGACATGGCCGCGGAAGGGATGAGCGCGAAGGCGCGCGAGTTCCGCGAGAAGGGAAGCGCGCTCTACCTTACTTCGCCGGTTGATTCGTCGGAACGATCTGAATGACCGTGCGGAAGCGCGCCGGCTCCCCGCCCGGCTTGGGATTGAGATAGCCGAGCGCGCCCGCCCAGGAATAGTCCTTCACCGTCACGCCCGGCGGGAACGCCATCAGCTCCTCGCGAAACCGCCCGACCTCGAACATGTGAATCGGCGGTTCGTCGAACACCAGCTCGCCGCGCTGCTTGAGGACAGACTTGTAGTACTCGACGATCTGCGCGAACGGCGCATTCGTGCCGAAGAGGTAGTACCGCTGACCGCGTCCCGCGTCGAACGACGCGAGGAACTCTGCCGCCGGATAGATCGGGAGACCGAGCGTGGCGTCCGTCGGCGCGCCGGCCGGCACGGCGGCGCCCGGCTTCTGCGGCGGCTCGACTTTGACGGGCGTTTGCGCGCCCGGCTTTTGCGGATCCGCCGGCCTCGGAAACGGCTGCGGCTTTTGCGCGAACGCGGGTCCGCAGACCGCGGCAAGGATCAACGCGACGGCCACCGGGTATCGCATGCACGTATTATAAAACTCGGGAACCCAAAATCCGCGCCCGCGCACGATCCCGGAGACGAATGACCGACGACCTTGCCGTCCGCCTGCTCTCCTGGTGCACCGCGGAGCGACGCTGGCTGCTCGAGACGATCGCGGCGCTCGTGCGGCTCGAATCGCCGAGCACGAACAAGGCGGCGGTCGATCGCTGCGGCGACGAATTGAGCGCGCGCCTCGGCGCGATTGGCGCCGCCGTCACACGCATCGCCGTCGAGACTCGCGGCAATCACGTGCTCGCGACGTTCGACGCGCCGTCGGATACGGCGCCGCGCATTCTCCTTCTCGGCCACTTCGATACCGTCTGGGAGATCGGCCGCCTCGAGCGAATGCCGCTTCGCGAGGATCCCGCCACGCGCCGCCTCCACGGTCCCGGCACGTTCGACATGAAGGCCGGAATCGGCGTCGCGATGCTCGCGATGCGCGCGCTCGCCGCGCTGAACGTCGACGGTCGACCGCACGTGACGATGCTGTGGACGACCGACGAAGAGATTGGCAGCGGTACTTCGCGGGCGACGATCGAAGCCGCCGCTCGGGAGCACATGGCCGTGCTCGTGCTCGAGCCGTCGCTGCCCGGGGGCGGCGCGAAGACGAGCCGCAAGGGCGTCGGCGAAGTGGAGCTGAACGTGCACGGCATCGCCGCGCACGCCGGACTCGATCCGGGCAAGGGCGCGAGCGCGATCCACGAGCTCGCGCACCAGATTGCCGCGATCGAAACGCTGCAGAACCTCGATCGCGGCGTGACCGTGAACGTCGGCCGCATCGCCGGCGGCACGCGCACGAACGTCGTCGCGGATTCGGCGCACGCGTCCATCGACCTTCGCGTGACGACGATGGCGGATGCGGAAGTCGTGATGAAAAAACTGCGAGCGCTGAAGCCGGTCCTGCGCGGCACGCGGCTCGAGCTCAGCGGAGGCGTCGACCGTCCGCCGCTCGAGCGGACGCCGCAGGTCGAGGCGCTCTATCGCGTTGCGCGCGCGGCGGCGCGCGATCTCGGTCAGGATCTGGCCGAGGGCCCGGCGGGCGGCGGGTCCGACGGGAATTTTACGGGCGCCATCGGTGTTCCTACTCTTGACGGACTCGGACCTCGCGGCGACGGCGCGCACGCGTCCCACGAGCACGTCGAGATCGATGATTTGCCCTGGCGGGCCGCGTTCGTCGCCGAGCTGCTCAGACGACTCGGCGGCCGGCCGACTCTCGAACAGGTACAATAGTCACGTATGGCGAATGGATTGAAGACGGCGTTGCTGCTCGGCGCGTTGAGCGCGCTGCTGCTCGTCCTCGGCGACGCGCTCGGCGGATCGAGCGGGATTCTAATCGCGCTCATCTTCGCCGCGGTGATGAACCTCGGATCGTACTGGTTCTCGGACAAGATCGTCCTGCGGATGTACGGCGCGCAGCCGGTCGGCCCTGAGCATCCGCTCTACCGAATCACCGAACGGCTCGCGCGTCAGGCGAACCTGCCGATGCCGAAGGTCTACGTGATCGCCGATCAATCGCCGAACGCGTTCGCGACCGGACGCAATCCGCAGCACGCCGCCGTGGCGGCGACCGAAGGGATCATGCGGGTCCTGTCGGAGTCGGAGCTCGAAGGCGTGATCGCCCACGAGCTCGCGCACGTCAAGAATCGCGACACGCTGACCAGCTCGATCGCGGCGACGCTCGCCGCGGCCATCGTCGGCATCGGCCGCATGGCGATGTACGCGGGCATGTTCGGCGGACGCCACGACGATCGTGACGGCGGCACGAACCCGATCGCGATGCTCGCGATGATGATCCTCGCGCCGCTCGCGGCGGTGCTCATCCAGATGTGGATCTCGCGGACGCGCGAGTTCGCCGCGGACGCGGAAGGCGCGCGCATCGCGGGCACGCCGTACGGTCTTGCCGACGCGCTGCGTAAGATCGACGCGGTCGCGCGGCGCGTGCCGCTCCACGCGAATCCCGCGACGGCGCATCTCTTCATCATCAAGCCCTTCCTCGGCGGCGGGTTGACGTCGCTCTTCAGCACGCATCCCTCGACCGAGGCGCGGATTCAGGCGCTGCTCCACACAGCTCGATAACGCATTCCCATCACAGGGCAGTAAGCGACCGCTTTTCCCGCTCGCCATTCCACGGTTGCGCCAGTTCGTGCTGAGCACGACTTTTGCTGATCCGGATGGCGAAGCGGGAGGCGGGCCGTGATTGAGACAGACCTCGAGATTCCTCAGAACCGACTGGCTGAGTCCGCCGAGCGGGTACTGGAACGCGCGCTCGAAGATGCGCGGCGCCGCGAGCATGCCTACCTGACCAACGAGCACGTCTGCGTCGCGTTCGCGCAGGTCGAGTGGGACATGTTCGGCCAGCTCATGCAGGACCTGCAGCTCAACCCGCACGAGATCCTGCACGCGCTCGAGGAGCACATGCGCGCGCTGCCGCTCGCGGATGGCCGCGACCTCAAAGTCGCGCAGTCGACCAAGCTCCTCTTCAAGCTCGCGATGCTGCATTCGAGTCGATCGGGGCGGCACGCGGTCGAGTCGGCCGATCTCTTCTCCGCGATTTTCGAGGAAACGCAGGGCATCCCCGTCTCCATCATCCGCAAGCACGGCATCGAGCCCGCGACGCTCGTGTCCCGGCTCGCCACGCGCATGCGCGACAACGAGATGCGCGAGGAGCGTCTGAAGAAGCGCTTCGAGCTGCCGCCGTTCCTCAAGCACTTCGCCACGAACCTGAATCAACTCGCCCGGCAAGACAAGATTCCGCCGGTCTACGGGCGCGATCACGAGATGCAGCAGGTGCTCGAGATCCTCTGCCATCGCGAGCGCGCGAATTCGGTGCTCCTGCTGGGCGAGCCCGGCGTCGGCAAGACGGCGATCGCCGAGGGATTGGCGCGGCGCCTCGAGTTCGAGCCGGACAAAGTGCCGGTGCGCCTCCGCGACTGTCAGGTCGTGAACCTGCAGATGAACACGATGGTCGCCGGCACGATGCTGCGCGGCATGTTCGAGGATCGCATTCAGAACGTCATTCGCGAGATCAAGGAGCGTCCGAATCTCGTGCTCTTCATCGACGAAGTGCACACGATGATCGGCGCGGGCTCGGCGCTCGGCGCGCCATCGGATGCGGCCAACGTGTTCAAGTCCGTGCTCGCGCGCGGCGAGGTCCGCATCATCGGCGCGACCACGCTGAGCGAATACAAGGAGTTCATGCAAGAGGACGAGGCGCTCGCGCGGCGCTTCCGCACCGTGCAGGTGGACGAGCCTTCGATCGACGAGACGCGCCGCATTCTCTACAGCCTCCGTCCGCGGCTCGAGCGCAACTACTCGGTCCGTATCATGGACGAGGCGATCGAGACCGCGTTGGAGATGGCGCCGCGCTACATGCGGCACCTGCAGCTGCCGGACAAGGTCATCGGCTGGATCGATACGGCGTCGGTCAAGGCGGAGATCTCCCGCCAGTGGGAAGTCAGCGGCGCGGACATCGTCGGCGTCATCTCGAAGGTGTCGCGCATCCCCGAGGACATGGTGTTCCGCGACGTCACCGATCGGTTCCGCGACGTCGAGAATCGGCTCGGCACGCGCGTCGTCGGGCAGAAGGCGGCGATCGGCGCGGTCGCGAGACGGCTCGTGCTGAACAAAGGTCCGCTGAAGGACGGCTTCGATCGTCCCGACGGCGTGCTGATGTTCCTCGGCCCGACCGGCGTCGGGAAGACGGAGCTCGCGAAATCGGTCGCCGAGTTCCTGTTCGGCGACGAGAAGAAGATGATTCGCGTCGACATGTCCGAGTATCAGGACGGCTCGATCGCCGTCGACAAACTGATCGGCATGCCGCGCGGGATCGTCGGGTCCGAGCGCGGCGGCGTGCTGACGAATCAACTGCGCGACAACCCGTACTCGGTCGTCCTCCTCGACGAGGTCGAGAAGGCGAGCCCGGCGATGCTGCACTTGTTCCTGCAGGCGTTCGACGAAGGGTGGATCACCGACGGGCGCGGCAAGCGCGTCTATCTGAGCGACTCGATCGTCATCATGACGTCCAACATCGGCTCCGAGTGCTTCCGGAGGCTGACCAACCCGCTGGGATTCCTATCGCAGCAGGTCGGCGTCGAGCAGATTCAAACGGACATCCTGCGCGAGGTGGAGCGGCGATTCACGCCGGAGTTCAGGAACCGCATCGACGAGGTCGTCATCTTCCAGCCGCTGTCGAAAGAGGAAGTCCGCGCGATCGCCGTGCAGCAGATCGACAAGATCAAGCGCTCGCTCGCGCGGAGCCGCCGGACGCTCACCGTGACCACCCCCGCGCTCGAGCGCCTCGTCGAGGAAGGCTACAGCCTCGCCTTCGGCGCGCGCTTTCTGAAGCGCACCATCGATTCGCGGCTCAAGCTGCCGATCAGCCAGCGGTGGAACGAAGGCACCCACTTCGTGGCGACCGTGGACGACGAGCGACACATCGAGATTTCGGTCGACCCGCCATCCCTGGCGGCAAGCGCCTGAGGTCAGCGCATTCTCCGCCGGCCGAGATCGTAGCGCTCCTGCAGCGTTTCGACGAGCGATCGCACGGCCTTCGCGTAATCCTTCGACGCATACGCGCCGGTGTACAGCCGTTCGTAGCCGTCGACGAGATGCGGGAACTCACGCCGAAGAAATCCCATGAAGTGATCGCGCGTCCCTCCTTTGAGAAACATCACGTTCGCGCCGAGGAACGCCGCGTCGTGCTCGGCAATCGCGCGGATCGTGGCTTCCAGGCGCTTGCGATCCGTCGTGAAGCCCGGAACCATCGGCGACATCAGCACGCCAGCATTTACGCCCGCCTTCCGCAGCGTGCGCACCGCGCGCAGCCGCTGAAGCGGGTGCGCCGTCCCCGGCTCCAGCGCCGCCCACGCGTCATCGTCCACGGTGGGCACGCTGACGCAGACGCTGCACTCCGTGCTGCGGCCGATGTCCGCGAGAAGATCCGCGTCGCGTACGACCATCGGGCCTTTCGTCACGAGCGCCACAGGCGTCCGGCCGAGCAGCAACACCTCGAGCGATCGTCGCGTCAGCTTGTAGTGGCCCTCGATCGGCTGATAGGGATCGGTGGCGGTGCCGATCGCGACGAGCTCGCGCGTCCACGACGGCTTGTCGATCTCGCGCCGCAGCACGTCGACGAGGTTCGTCTTCACGAAGATCAGCGACGAGAACTCGTCGCCCGGACCGAGCTCGAACTGTGTTTGATACCGCCGCGCGAAGCAGTAGTGGCAGCCGTGCGTGCAGCCGCGATACGGATTCAGCGTCCAGTTGAACGGCATGCCTTTCACCGGATTGAGCGCGGATCGGCACGTCACCTCTTGATACCGCGCATCGTCCGCGCGCCGCTGGGCTTGATCGAGCGCCGCCGCGCCTCCTTCCTTGACGGTCAGGGCAATGACGCGCGTGGTCGGCGGTTTGGGTCCGAGATCGAATAACAGCCCGTCTTTCGGCATGATTCGCCTTTTGTTCGCCAAGCATCGCGCGGGTGGACGAGCGATGTCAAGCGGCCACGTTTTGCGCGGGTCTTCCGTCTAAGCCATGAAGATTTCATTCGACCGAGAGGGGTCCCACTAATGAGCGTCCTGCGAGGCTTGAAATCGGACCTGGAGCTTTCACTCCGCCGGCTGCTTCACGAGCCGGCGTTCACGCTCGTCTGCGTCGCGACGCTCGCGATCGGCATTGGCGGAAATACGGCGGTATTCACGCTGATCGATCGGGTGATGCTCGAGCAGTTGCCGGTGCACCGTCCCTCGGAGCTCTATCGGCTCGGCGACAACAACACGTGTTGCGTGAACAGCGGACTCCCCGGACAGTTCTCGCTCTTCTCGTACGATCTGTATCGCCATCTGAAGGACAACGCGCCGCAGTTCACGGAGCTGGCCGCGTTCGCCGCGAGCTCGGGCGGCCAGGTCGCGGTCGGACCGCCTGACGGACAATCGCCTCCGGCCGCTTTCTCGTCGACGTTCGTGTCCGGCAACTACTTTCAGATGTTCGGTCTGCAGCCGGCTGTTGGACGCCTGCTGCAGACTTCCGATGATCAGCCTGGCGCCACCACCGTTGCGGTGATCAGTCATCGCCTTTGGCGGGATCGCTACCGCTCGACGCCGAACATCGCGGGGACTCAGGTTCTGCTCAACGGCGTGCCGGGCGTCATCGTCGGCGTCGCGCCCGAAAAGTTCTATGGCGAGATGATCCGTCCGCTTCCGCCGGACTTCTGGATTCCCATCTCGAACGAGCCGCTCCTCCAGCCGCAGGCGCGGCTGGTCGACGCGAAGGCTTCGCATTGGTTGTACATCATCGGCCGGCTACCGCGAGGGACGGACGTCGGCGCGCTCGACGCGCAGCTCACGGCGCATCTTCAGAATTGGATACGCGCCGCGCTCAATGTGCCCGCCGAGGAGCGCGAGCGCATCCCGCAGCAGACGATCCGGCTCGCGTCGGCGGCGCGAGGCGTCAACAACATGCGCAACGGCGTCGCGCCGTCGCTGAGAATCCTTCAGTCGATCGCCGCGGCCGTGCTCCTGATCGCGTGCGCGAACCTCGCGAACCTCCTGCTCGGACGAGGCGCCGCGCGCCGCACGGAGACGGCGGTTCGCGTCGCGCTCGGCGCTCCACGCGGCCGTCTGATCCGGCAGCAATTGATCGAGAGCGCCGTACTCGCCTGCGTGGGAGGCGTCGTGGGTCTTCTGATTGCTTATGCGGGCGCCCGCGCGATCGTGCTGATGACGTTCCGCGGAGCGCCGGACGTGCCGATCGATCCCACTCCGTCGCTCCTCGTCCTCGCGTTCGCGTTCGTGATCTCGCTGGTGACCGCGGCAGCCTTCGGCGCGGCGCCGGCAATCCTCGGCTCTCGATCGGATCCGATCGATGCGCTGCGCGGCTCGGCACGGACGACCGCCGAGCGCGCCACACGCCTCAGGCAAGCGCTGATTGCGATCCAGATCGCCGTCTCGCTCGTGCTCGTCGCGTGCGCCGGCCTGCTCGGCCGCTCGCTCATCAATCTTCAGCAACAGAACTTCGGCTTCAGCACCGATCGACGCTACGTGGCATATCTCGCGAACGCTCTCGGCGGCGCGACATCCGAGGAGCTCGCGTCCGTCTACGGCCGCCTGCGCGAGCGCCTCGCTCGAATTCCGGGCGTGGAGCAGTCGGCGTTGGCGCTTTACAGCCCGATGTCCAACGACAACTGGTCGAGCCCGATCATCATCGAGGGGCGCTCGGCCGCCGAATCGCGGAATCCATCGTGGTCGCGAATCACCCCCGGCTATTTCGAGGCCACGGGCACGGACCTTCTGCGGGGACGAGCGATCGACGAGCGCGATCGCCCGGGAACCCTCGCGGTCGCCGTCGTCAACGAGACCTTCGTGAAGACGTACTTCCCCGACGCTGATCCGATTGGGAAGCGTTTCTCGTTCACGGGTGGACGGCTCGCGTACGAGGTCGTCGGCATCGTTCGCGACGTGAAGTATCAGAACGCGCGGCGCGCGGTGAACCCGATGTTCTTCCTGCCGTTCCTCCAGCAGGCGCCGCCCAAGCCAGGCGATCAGTCTCCGGTGCTTCCGGATCGCTCGCACTACCCGCGCAATCTCGTGATTCACGCGCGCACGTCTGCCGCGACCCTCGATCGCGACGTCCGTGCCGCCCTCGGCGAGGTCGATCGCCGCGTCACGGTTCGCATGATGATGACGATGGACGAGCAGGTTGCGCGCAACTTCAACATGGACCGCGTCATCGCCAGGCTGACCGTCGTGTTCGGCGCGATCGCGCTGCTGCTCGCGTGCTTGGGACTGTACGGTGTGACGGCGTACTGGGTGGCTCGGCGAACACGTGAGATCGGGATTCGCGTCGCGATCGGCGCGACGCGCGGACGCGTGCTCGGTACGGTGCTGCGAGGCGCCCTGTGGCAACTGGGCGTCGGTCTCGCGATCGGCGTTCCCGCGGCGATTGGCGCTGGACGGCTCCTCCAATCGCAGCTCTACGAGGTCAGCGGACGCGATGTGGTCGTCTTGAGTGGCGGCGTGATCGTTCTCGCGCTGTGCGGCGTCGCCGCGGCGCTGATCCCGGCGCGGCGGGCCGCGTCGCTCGATCCAATCAGCGCGCTGCGAAACGAATGAACTTCCGCCTGAGGCCTCGGTAGTAGGTTGTAGGATGTCCACGGTCACGACGGTCATCGCGGAGATAGCCGAGGGCATGAGATTCGCCGAGGCAGACCTTCGTCGCTACGTTCAAACGAGCGGCAGCCTGGCCGTAGGCCCGCGCCGGCGGCGCGGCCGCTCGCTCAACACGCGTCGATTGAGATCGCCTCTGCGCATCTCTTGCCCTTCGCGTGCTCCGCGATGACGCTTTTTTCAGTGAACGCCGCCGTTCAAGCGGACGCTGTTCACCAAAGCAAATCGCTGACCGGGGTGCGATCGCGATGGTTACGCGTGGCTTCCGGCTTCAGCCGGAAGTCATCTCAAAACAAGTACGCCAGCGCGAAGCCAATCTGCGCGACGAACATCATTCGATACATGTGCGCCCAGGAGACGTGGTTCTCTTCGACGGCAAGATCCTCTGGGCGGCGCAGCATCAAATAGCAGACGTAGATGCCATACGCCGTCATGAAGACGGAGAGCAGGAGCAAGAGTGTCCTGTTGCCGGTGAGGATGCCGGTCAACGCGCCGACCGCGATCATCACGAACGGAACCACGAATGACGGCGAGATCATCCATGCGGCGCGGCGAACGCCGTAGATGATCGGCAGCGTCCGGCATCCGCCTTTGGCGTCCCCCTCCATATCCGCGAAGTCCTTCGTCGTCGACGCGCCGAGCAGGAACAGGCCGAAGATGCCGCCGATGAACCATGGCTCGATCGCGATGACCGTTTTCACGGCGGACCAGCCGGCGACCTTCAACAGCACGCCGCGCGGAATCGCAATCGTGACGTTCGCCCAGATGCCGAGGCGCTTCGTGCGGAACGGCGGCGCCGAGTAGAGGACCGTGATGACCGTCGCGACGATGACGATCCAGAAGCACTCGTGGCGGCCGCCGGGCGCGACGAGCCATGCGAGCACGAGCGCAACCGCATACGTCGTGAGCGTGAAGATCCACGCGCCGCCGAGGCTCAATCGTCCCGATGGCAACGGACGCCTCGGCTTGTTGACGCGATCGATCTCGAGGTCGTAAATCTGATTGAGCGCGTTCGACGCGGCGTTGAGAACGGCCGCCATCGTCATTCCGATCAGTGGATAGAGGACGAGCGCCGAGCTCCAGGACTCTCGAGGCGCCGCGCCCGCAGCCGTCACGGATCCCGATACGAAGCCGAGCGCCGGCGCGACCAGCGTGAACGGGCGCGAGAACTCGAACCACAGCGACGCTCTCGACGCGCTCACGTGACGGCTCGATAGAGAAGGATCGCCGCGTACGCGGCAACCGCCGTGTTGATGAAGTTCAGCAGATCGTTGTTCAGGATGCCCGGTCCTTCGAGCGTGGCGGCGAGGACGCTCTCCGCAAACGATCCGATCGTCGCGCCGATCACGATCGGTACGAGCGCGACGGCTGGAACGATTCCAAGCACGACCGCGAGGCCGCCCAGTATCGCGGCGCCGCCGATCCCGGCGGCGGTCCCTTCCAGCGAGATCGCGCCCGACGTTCCCGGCTTCACGGCGCTGAACGTGGTTACGAGATACGTTCGCTCTCCCCAGGCTTTCCCGATCTCGCTCGCGATCGTGTCGCTGCCGGCGGCGGTCAGCGCCGCGGCGAACGCGACGAGCGCGTGATCCTGCGCGTACGACAGGCTCGAGATCAACGCGGCGGCGCTCGCGAATCCCGTGTTCGCGACCGCATTGCCCGCGCCGCGCCGTCCCCCACGCTCTTCGGCGATGCCAAGCAGCGTCTTGCGCCGCACGCCGAGGCGCGAGCTGATCGCCGCGGAGAGGAACGTCGCGCCCAACAACAACCAGCCTGAGACGGCGGCGGACAACATGATCGTGACCCCAATCGCCGCGCCGGCGATCGCGCCGGCCTTCGTCACGGTTCCCGCCTTGTAGCCGAGCCATGCAACCGCCGCGTTCAGCGCGGCCGTCGGCAGAATCCACACCGCGCTTGCCGCGGCGAACGCTCGGATCTGATCTTCGCTGACGATCGAGAGCGCCCAGAGGACCGCGCCCGCGGATCCCGGCACGGACAGGTTGTCGTCGAGGCGCACGGGAATCGTTTCGACGAACGCGGCAACGAGCGCCGCGATGAACGGCGCGCCCAGAGAGAACCACAGGTACGCCGGCGGCATCACATGCGGACGGCACCACCATGCCAGCGCCGCGCCGGCCGCCCCGCCGAGCAGGAAGAGCGCCATCGATCCCGCAACCGACTTCTCGCGATTCCACGGAATCCGCCGGCGCCCGAAGCGCTTGCCGATGATGCACGACATCCCGTCGCCGACCGCGAGGATGCCCCAGGCCGCGGCGGCGATGTCCAAGCGATTCGAGAAGACGACGACGAGAAGGAGCACCGCGACGGGATACAGGACGACGCCCGAGGTGAAGCGGCGAGCCTGATCGGCGGGCCGATAGATACGACGCCCGACGCGCGGCATCACGAGCAGGTTGAACGCGACCGCCGTCCCAGCCACCAGCGCCGCTTCCCACCACGTGATGTAGCGGAGCAGGAGCGCGCAGACGCCGAAGCCGATGTGAACGATCTTGCGGGCGTCTTCGGAGGGAGGACGCCCGTCCATCACGCGCGCGGGACGGCGATGCGCAGCCGCCAGTAGTCGAGCAGATCCTCGAGCGTCCGCTCGATCGGGATCTCGGCGCGCCATCCGACTTCCTCGCGGATGCGCGTCGGATTGCCGAGGACCACCGGATTGTCGGATGGCCGCAGGCGCGCGGGATCGACGGCGATCTTGATCCGCGTGCGCGACAGTCGCAGCAGCGCCTCCAGCAAGTCGCCGATGCGATGCGCACGTCCCGAACAGATGTTATACGGCCGGCCAGGGCGGCCGGCCTCGGGCAGCATCCGGTACGCGCGCACCGTGTCGCGGACGTCGGTGATGTCGCGCTGCGCGTCGAGGTTGCCGACGTTCAATACGGGCGCGTTCACTCCCGCTTCGATCTCGGCAATCTGCCGCGCGAAGCTCGACGTCACGTACTCGGCGGACTGACGCGGCCCCGCGTGATTGAACGGCCGCGCGAGAAAGATCGGAAACGCGGTCACCGCGGCCGCGATCATCTCCTGCGCGAGCTTGCTGACGCCGTACGGATTGGCCGGTCCGATCGGCGCGTTCTCGTCCATGGCGTCCAGCGACGGACGATAGACGAGCGCGGATCCAGTGACGACGACGGGACACGCGAGCCCGGCGCGCTCGATCGCGTCGAGCAGATGATGCGTCGCGAGCGCGTTGACGCGAAGCGGCTTGACCGGATCGGCCCACGAGCCGCCGACGCCGGCGGCGCCGGCGCAGTGGTAGACGACCGACGGACGCACGTGCTCGATCGCGCGGCGTACCGCGCCGCGATCGAGCAGATCGACGGCTGCCCACTGCACGCGCGCGTCGCGATCGCCGATCGGCGATCCGTGAGGATTGGACCAGGCGGCGACGGCCGGTACGGTCTCGAGCAAATGCTCGACGAGGTGGCTCCCCGCGAAGCCCGTGCCGCCGGTGACGAGTGGGAGCCCAGCCACAGGACCGAATCAGCCCTGCCGGTTGCCGTACTGAGTCCGGTAGTACTCCGCGAACGCGGGATCGTTTTCCTTGATCGGCCGCCACCACCACTCGTTCTGCCGGTACCACGCGACCGTTTCGGCGAGCCCCTGCTCGAAGCCGATCCGCGGCGACCAGCCGAGCGACTGCAGCTTCGTCGTGTCGAGCGAGTAGCGGCGATCGTGGCCCGGACGATCGGGCACGTGGCGAATCAGCGACTCCGGCTTTCCGAGGAGCTGCAGGATCCTGCGCGTCAGGTCCGCGTTCTTGACGTGGTTCCCGCCGCCGATGTTGTAGACCTCTCCGGGCGTTCCCGCCGCGATGATCGTGTCGAGCGCGCGGCAATTGTCCGACACGTGCAGCCAATCGCGTTCGTTCATGCCGTCGCCGTAGAGCGGCACCTGCAGATTGTCGAGCGCGTTCGTGATGAAGAGCGGGATGACCTTTTCGGGGAACTGATTCGGCCCGTAGTTGTTCGACGCGCGCGTGATCACGACGGGCACGCCGTAGGTCGCCCAGAAGCTGTACGCCAGGCGATCCGCGCCCGCCTTGCTGGCGGAGTACGGGTTTCGCGGGCGGAGCTCGTCGGTCTCGCGGCTCGATCCTTCGGCGACGCTTCCGTAGACTTCGTCGGTCGAGATCTGGACGAACTTCTGCAGATGCGTCGCCTCGCGCGCCGCTTCGAGCAGGACGAACGTGCCGAACACGTCCGTCGTGATGAACTCGCCCGCGTTCAGGATCGAGCGATCGACGTGTGTCTCGGCGGCGAAGTGCACGACGATGTCGGAGGCAGCGACGAGAGGGCCGGCGACGGCCGGATCGGCGACGTCGCCTTTGACGAAATCGTGCCGCGGATGATCGAGCACGCCTCTCAAGTTCTCCATCCGGCCGGCATATGTCAGCTTGTCGTACGTCGTCACCTGCCAATCCGGATGCGTGGCGAGGGCGTGACGCACGAAGTTCGAACCGATGAAACCGGCTCCGCCGGTCACCAATACCTTTGGCATCGCTGCTCGTTTCCGTCAGGGCGTTGTCGTACGGGGTCGAGTCCGATTACCTGCCGGTCTGTCCTCCAAACGCGCCCAGGAAGTTGGAGAACGTGCCGATCCCGGCGAGCGTGAACGAGAGGTTGAACCTCTTGTCCTGCGGCACGCGGGTGCGGACGCCGGCCAGATTGAACGTCTGGTATTCCGCCAGCACTCCGCAGCACTGCGCATTGTAGTAAACAAAGTAGCGCTGCTGCAGGAAGTCCTTGCGGAGCATGTCGTAGTGGAAGGAATACGTGACGCCGAGATGATTCTGCGCCGTGCGCCACGTGGTCGACGCGGTCAAGTAGTGGGAGCTCGTCTCGGGAACAGGGCCGGTGGTCGGACGGTCGTTGATGAACTTCACCTGGCTCCAGCCGCCGTACGCCTGCAGGTACTTCGCGTTCACGCCGCCGTTCGCGTTGTAGGTCAGGAACGCGCCGGCGACCGGATCCCAGAGCGTCGTGAAGTTGACCTGGATTCGATCCGTCGGAGCGCCGCGGACCGTGAGGTTCACGTCGGAATACTTGCTGTTCGCCTTCTGCAGGCTGTAGCTGGTGGCGTAGAGCGGATCGAGTTGCGCGGCCCTCGCGTCGCTGTACCGCGACTGATAGACGTTGACGCTGAGAACCTCGCGCGAGATGTCCTTCTTCGCGTAGATCCGGTTCGTGAGCGCGTAAGTCACCTGGAAGAGATCCGGAACCTGATTGTCGGTCCAATCCAATTGCACGATCCGATCGAACACGTCGAAGCCTGTCACACGGCGGATCGTGAACGACGGCTCGATGACGTGCTTGAACTTCCGCTCCGGACGATTGAAGATGCGCGTGAACACCGGACCCGTGATGCGCGTGTTGAAGTCGAAGTATTGACGGCGCACCGATTCGGGGACCTGCGCCCTGTTGATCGGACTGAGGCTCTCGGACCAATACGTGCCGCGCCATCCGACCGCGGTGTTCACCGTGAGGAACGGCCATTTGGTGAACGGGAACCGGATCGCGGGATTCACGTCGACGCGCGTCAGCCCCTGGTTCGAGAGCTCCACGTCGTCCACGGTCGTGCTCCGGAGGATCGAGAAGTACTCGGTCGTGACGCCGAAGTACACGCGGGACTTGCCGATGGGGCGCTCGCCGCGCGTGAATGTGACGCGTGGCAGGCCGCCGTAGGTGGTGACGTTGTTGCCCGTCGCGCCGCTGATGAAGTCCGTGCGATCGACGACGCCGGTGAGCACGTACTCGCGGAAGTTCGCGCCGATGTTGCCGCCGAACGAGCGCGTCGACTGCGTCGCGCGAAAGAAGTCCTGCTGATAGAGCTGCTGTGCGGCGAGGCTCGAGAAGTAGTTCGCATTGGCCTGCGCGCGCCAGCTGCCGCCGAGCCGCTGCACGAGCGAGCCGTCGATCCGGTAGCTCCGCTCGCCGGGTTGCGTGACCGTGCCCGCCTCGTTCACGACATCTTTCTCGTCGAGAAACGAGACGTTCGTCCGGCCCTGCGACCCGGGCCCGAGGACGTAGCGGTACTCGCCCGCGACGCCCTGGCCGGATTTCGAGAACCAATCGTGCTCGAACGTCGCGTCCTGACTCCGGTTGATCGCCCAGAAGAAATAGTTCGACAGCGATTGCCCTCGTATCGTCGACGTGCCGTAGGTCGGCATGAGGAACCCGGTCGAGCGATCGTCCTCCTGGATCGGGTAGTAGAAGATCGGCATGTACATCAACGGCACCCCCTTGACGCGGAGCACCGAGTTCTTGAGCAGCGCGTAGTCGTCGAGGACGAACGTCGCCGACGTCGTCACCATCTCCCAGCGCGGCGTGGGCTGCACGCACGACGTGAACGCGCCGTCAACGATCGTGTATTTTCTCGGGCCGATCTTGTGGATCTCGCGTCCGCGGAACATCGCGTCCGGCTCCTGCGTGCCGAAGAAGCTCCGGTCCACGCGCTCGCCGAGCGATGCCGTGCCGAACGCGTTGTAGAAGACGCCCGTCTTCTGCTGCGTGTCGAACTCCATGCGGTCGGCGGAGATCCGGTTCGTCGCCGACACGAACAGTACGTTGCGCGTGGCGATGACGAGATGCCGATCCTGATAAATCTCGATGTACTCGGCCTGGAACTGCGCCTGATCGCAGTCGACGCGAACTGGAATGGCGTCCCCGCCGGTGAGCACGAGCACGCGCTCGGTCTTGCCTTGATATTCCTTCTGGAGCATCTCCTGCGTCGCACCCTGCATGAGGGACGTTTTGCATCCGCTGATCTCCGCCTGCGCGGCGGCGCGCGGCGCACAGACGAGATGGACGGCAGCGACGGAGGCGATGGCGATCGCGTGGATCAGACGCGGCATGCGGGAGACACGGGAGACGCGGATTGCGCGGATTGCACGGACTGCGCGGATTGCGCGGATGACGCTCATCATTTTGATCTGCGCGATCCGTCCGATCCGCGTGATCCGCGTTGAAGAATACCACGCAGCGAACCGATGAGAAAGATCGAGCCGGCGACGACGACGCATCCGCCGGCTCGACAGGCGTCGCGGAGCGCGTCGCGCGGATCGGGAACGGCGGTGACGCGCGCGGTCATCGATGGCAGCGCGGCCGCGAGCGCCGCCAGCGACTCCGCCGGAAGCGCGCGCGGATTCGGCGGCGTCGTGCAGACGATCGTCGACACGAACGGCGCGAGCGGCTCGAGGATTCCCGCGATGTCCTTGTCGCGCATCGCGCCGAACACGAGCGTGACGCGCGTCCACCCGCGCTCGCGCAGATAGTCGGCGAGCGCGCGCGCGCCGGCCGGATTGTGCGCCGCGTCGAGCAGCAGCTCGGCGCCGCACCAATCGACGCGCTCGAGCCTCGCGGGCCACCGCGCGTCGGTCAATCCAACTTCGATCGCCGCTGCGGGGACGCCCAGCTCTTCCATCAAGCAGACGGCGACGGCGGCGTTGTGGATCTGATGACGTCCTGGGAGGGCGAGCGTGACGTCCTCGAGATGTGTCGAGTCCGAGCGCAGGCTGACGCGCGTTCGGCCGCCAACCTCCGCGTTCGAGACGCGCACGCGATCGAGCGCGCGCACGTACGTCGCGCCGCGCTCGGCGCATACCTGTTGAATGACTGCATCCGCTTCGGCGGCCATCGGTCCGGCCACGACCGGGATGCCAGGCTTGATGATTCCCGCCTTCTCGCGTGCAATTTCGCGAAGCGTCCCCCCGAGGAGCTCCTGGTGATCGAAGTCGATCGACGTGATGGCGGCGGCCATAGGGGTTATGACGTTGGTTGCGTCGAGCCGGCCGCCCAGGCCGACCTCGATCGCGGCGATCTCGACCGAGGCCCGCCGGAACAGCTCGAAGGCGATGGCGGTCGAGCATTCGAAGAACGTCGGCAGGCCTTCCAGCGCACCGTCGCGGACGAGGCGCTCGACGGCTTCCTGCACCGTGGCCGCGGCCGCCTCGAGCGCGGCGCTGTCGACGTCACGCTCGCCGATCGTGAACCGTTCTTCGAGCCGCTCGAGATGTGGCGACGTGTATCTGGCGCTCGTGAAGCCCGCCGCGTGAAGGCCGGCGGACGTCATGGCCGTCACCGACCCCTTGCCGTTCGTGCCGGCCACGATCACCGATCGAAAGCTGCGTTCCGGATGCCCGAGCGCGGCGCAGATCGTCTGCATGCTCTCGAGACCGAACTTCATCCCGAGACGCTCGAGGGAGAAGAGAAAGTCGAGAGGGGTCACTCCGCGAGCGCTGGGTCGAGCGACGCCTGCGGCCTCGAGGACGCGTCGCGGCGGCCGAACGTCAGGATGCGGCCGATCGCGTCCTTCATCTCGCGGCGATCGACGATCGCGTCGAGCATGCCGTGCTCGAGGAGGAACTCGCTCGTCTGAAAGCCTTCCGGCAGCGTTTGACGGATCGTCTGCTCGATCACGCGCGGGCCCGCGAAGCCGATGAGCGCCTTCGGTTCGGCGATGTTCACGTCTCCCAGCATCGCGAAGCTCGCGGTCACGCCGCCGGTCGTCGGATCCGTCAGCACCGAGATGTACGGCAGCTTCGCGCGGTCGAGCCTCGCGAGCGCGCCGCTGATCTTCGCCATCTGCATCAGCGACAGCGCGCCTTCCATCATCCGCGCGCCGCCGGAGCACGCCACGATCACGAGCGGCATCCGCCCGGCAATCGCGCGCTCGATCGCGCGCGTGATCTTCTCGCCCACGACGACGCCCATGCTGCCGCCGATGAACGAGTACTCCATCGCCGCGACGACGGTCTCGAAGCCGTGGATCCGGCCCGTGGCCGTGATCACGGCGTCCTTCAGCCCCGTCGACGCGATGCTCGCATCCAGCCGTTTGTGATACGGCTTCGTGTCGGTGAACTTGAGTGGATCGGTCGACGTCAGCCCGCGATCGTGCTCCTTCCATCCGCCATCGAAGAGCGATCGCAGGCGGTCCGCCGCGTTCAGGCGGAAATGATGCGCGCACTTCGTGCAGACGCTCAAGCTGGCGGCGAGATCCTTGTTATAGATGATTTGCGAGCAGGAAGGACACTTGACCCAGAGCCCTTCGGGTACCCGGCTCTGTTTGTCCGGCGGCTCAATGGGCTTGCGCTGCTTCTTGAACCACGCCATTGGTAAGAGGCTAGAGTATCACCATCACTGGCCGCTATCCGCTGCTCGCCGTCGGGGTGCCGACCGCCGACCGCGAACCGCGGACCGCGGACCGCGGACCGCGAACGGCGGCCAGCGGCCAGCGGACAGCGCTTACCGATTTTTCACGACATCGCGCACGATGGCCTGCGGGCGCTGGTTGACGGTCAGGAACATCCGGCCGATGTACTCGCCAATCAGTCCCAGCATCACGAGCTGCGTCCCGGAGAAGACGAGCACCGTCGCCATCACCCAGCCCCAGCCGTAGGCCGGACCGCGCTCGATCGCCCACAGCCACACGACGACGACGAAGGCCGCGAGGCCGCTCGCGGCGGTGAGGAGTCCGAGGAACGTCGCGGCGCGCAGCGGCACGAGCGAGAAGTTCAGCCACGCGCTCAGCCACAGCCGCAGCAGCCGGCGCAGCGTGTACCCGCTCGTGCCCGCGCGGCGGACGTCGTGCCGCACGAGGATCGATCCGATCCGCTGCGTCACTTGCAGCAGCAGACCATCGAGATACGGATACGGACCGGTGTAGCCGACGATCTGCCGCGTCACGAATCCGCTGACGCAGCGGAAGCTGGAAAGATAGAACCCCGCCGGCTTGTCGAGCGCCCAGTCGGTCATTCGATTCGTGAACCAGCTCCCCGCGTTGCGCCAGAACGAATGCTGCTTCACTTCGTAATGGCCGAACACGACGTCGAGGCCGTGCGCCTTCGCGTGCTGCCACATGCGCACCGCTTCCCCCGGCGGATTCTGCCCGTCGTCGTCGAGGTTGACGACGTGCGTGCCGCGCGCGTGGCGCCAGCCGGTCAGGACGGCGTTGTGCTCGCCGAAGTTGCGCGCGTGCTCGACGTAGGTGATGGGGATCGGCGAGGCGCCGACGAGCGCGCGGCAGGTCTCGCGCGTCTCATCGGAGCTGCCGTCGTTGACGAGGACGATCTCGTGGCCGCCCTCGACGTCGAGCGCTTCGATGTCGTGCACGAGCGACGCGATCGTGGCCGCGCTGTTGTAGAGCGGGATCACGAAAGTCAGCGCGGGATTCATGTCGCGCGATTCACGTCCGGGGGACGTAGTACCGCGTCCCTTTGCCCATCGTTCGGATCTGGCGCTCGAGATCGGCGACCGTGTCGTCGCCCCACGAGTGATCCAGCTGCGACGTCTCTACCACCAGGAGCGGAGACGAATTGTAGTGAAAGAAAAAATGATTGTACGCCTCGTTCAGCTCGCGCACGTACGAGTCGTCGGGGAGCGGCACGTCGCCGTCGGCGCGCGCGCGCTCGCGCAGGCGGCGCCGCAGCACGTCGGTCGTCGCCTGGAGGTAGACAACGAGATCCGGCGTCGGCACGTCCGCAGCGAGCAGATCGTACAGCCGCTGATAGATGAACAGCTCGTTGTCGTCGAGATTCAGGTACGCGTAGATCTTGTCGCGTTCGAAGAGATAGTCGCAGATCGTGAGCTGCGCGAAGAGATCCGACTGCCGCAGCGACGTCTGCTGCCGGTGCCGCGCGAGCGTGTAGAAGAGCTGCGCCTGAAAGCCCGATCCGGGACGATCCGCGTAGAAGTCGGTGAGGAACGGATTCTCGGTTTCGTCGAGGACCACCGTCGCATCGAATCGCGCGCCGAGGCGGTCGGCGAGCGCGGACTTGCCCACGCCCAGCGGCCCTTCGATGGCGATGTACCGGGAGTCCAAGGTGCAGGGAGTATAGCAGTAGGGCCGACGCGCTAGCCGCATACGGTAGCATTGTCGGGTGCGGATCGATCGCCTCGAGATGCGGCTGATTCACCTGCCGCTCGTTCGCTTTTTCGAGACGAGCTTCGGCCGGGTGTCCGAGCGCTCGTTCCTGCTCGTCACCGTCGACGACAACGGCGCGAGCGGGATAGCGGAGTGCGTCGCGGACGCCAATCCGTACTACAGCTCCGAGACGACGCGGACGGCGTGGCACGTGATCGCGGAGTTCATCGCGCCGATCGTGCTCGGCCGCGCGTTCGCGCATCCGCGCGAGATCGTCGGCGCGCTCGCCGTCATTCGCGGCCACAACATGGCGAAGGCGGCGGTCGAAATGGCGGCGTGGGATCTGTTCGCGCGGCAGCAGAACGCCAGCCTCTCGACGGTTCTCGGCGGCACGCGATCGGCGATTGAATCGGGCGTGTCGATCGGCATTCAGGATTCACTCGACGAGCTGCTCGAGCGCGTGGCGATCGAGCTCGCCGCCGGCTACCGGCGCGTGAAGATCAAGATCAAGCCGGGATGGGACATCGAGGCCGTCGAGCGGATCCGCGCGCGATTCGGCGGGATCCCGCTGATGGTCGACGCGAACGCCGCCTACACGATCGACGACGAAGCGCACCTGGCCGCGCTCGATCGATTCGATCTGATGATGATCGAGCAGCCGCTCGACTACGACGACCTCCGCGATCACGCGCGCTTGCAGCGAGCGCTCGAGACGGATATCTGCCTCGACGAATCGATTCACACCGTGCGCGCCGGCGGCGACGCGATCGAGATGGGGGCGTGCCGCATCATCAACATCAAGCCGGGCCGCGTCGGCGGCCACGCGGCGTCGATCGCGCTTCACGATCTCGCGGCGTCGCGAGGGATTCCCGTATGGCACGGCGGCATGCTCGAGAGCGGCATCGGCCGCGCGCACAACATTCATCTCTCCACCTTGCCGAACTTCTCGCTGCCCGGGGACGTGGCCGCGAGCCGGCGCTATTACGCGCCGGACTTGATCGATCCTGAAATCGTGGTTCGCGCCGACGGCACGATCGCGGTGCCCGACGGGCCGGGTATCGGCGTTCAGGTCGTCGCGGATCGGGTGAAGGCGGCAACCAAAGAACACATGGAGCTCACGGCGTGAACAGACGCGTTTTGGCATTCGGTCTCGCGTTCGCGGCGAGCGTTGCGCCGCTCGGGTGCATGTCGACGCCGCCGCCGAAGCTGCCGGCCGTCGATCTGATTCCCGAACGTCAGAAGATGGCGTGGATCCTTCAGCTCGAGGATCAGCGCCTCCTCAAGTTCGACCTGCCGGCGCCGCCACCGCCGCCTCCGCCCGTCAAAGGGAAGAAGCCGGTCGCGCTCCCGCCTCCGCCGAAGCCGTCGTCGTCGCCCGATCTCGCCGTGCTGGTGCGAGACGCGGACCCGCGGCTCAGACGGCGGGCGGCGCTGGCGATCGGCCGCGTGAAGGATCGCGCGGGCGTGGCGCTGCTGGTTCCAGTGTTGGCCGACACGGATCCGGACGTGCGAGCGATGGCCGCGTTTGCGCTCGGGTTGATCGGCGATCCGTCGGCAGAGGCGTCGCTCACGGCGCTCTTGACCGATACTGTGCCGCTCGTGCGCGGCCGGGCGGCCGAAGCGCTCGGGCTCGTCGGCGCGAAAGGATCGGCCGCGGCGATCGGCCGTATGGTCGCGGAGTACGCGAAGCACTCGGCCGTCGCGTCGATGGCGCCTGACGATGAAACGCTGCCGATCGCGCCGGAAGCGGAAGCGTTCCGGCTTGGGTTGTTCGCGCTCGTTCGCCTGAGCGCGTACGAACCGCTCGCGGCGGCAGTGTTGAACGGAAGCCAACCGGTGAGCACGTGGTGGCCGATCGCCTATGCGCTGCAGCGCGTCGACGACACGCGTGCGGTGCCGGCGCTCCTGACGCTGCTGAACACGAACACGCGCTACACGCGCGCGTTCGCGGCGCGCGGGCTGGGACGCGCCAAGGATCCGAGCGCGATCAAGCCGCTCGTCGCGCTGCTGCCGTCGTCCGCGAAGTCCGGCCTCGAGGTTACCGTCGGCGCGATCAGGGCGCTCGCGCAGCTCGGCGCGACCGATGCGGTCGGTCCTTTGACCGAGTTGATCGCCGATCCAAACACCCACGCGAACGTACGGCTGGAAGCGGTGACGGCATTGGGCGAGATTCGCGCGCCCGAGGGGCTGCCGTACTTGCAGGATCTGATGCACGACGACTGGCCGACGATGCGCGCGGCCGCGATGCGCGCCGCCGCGGCCGTCGATCCCGACAGCTTCGTCGCGGTGTTCGCGGGGCTGCCGCCGGATCGCCATTGGCGGGTGCGCGCCGCTGCCGCCGAGGTGCTGGGCAATCTGCCCGCGGATCTCGTCATCGATCGGGTGCGCTCCATGCTCCAGGACGAGGACAAGCGCGTGATTCCAGCGGTCCTCTCCGCGATGGCCAAGCTGAAGGTGCCCGATCTTCGCGCGCTGCTGCTCGAGCGCCTCAACGATTCGGACTTCGCGGTTCGGGCGACCGCCGCGCGCGAGCTCGGCACGCTCAAGCCCGAGGGAGGCGCCGAGGCGCTGCGCGCTGCGTACAAGAACGGCCTGAAGGATCAGGATTTCGACGCACGCACGGCCGCGCTCACGGCGCTCGCCGCGTACGGACGCGCCGAGGCGGAATCGACGCTTCGCGACGCGCTCACGGACAAGGATTGGGCTGTCCGGCTCCGCGCCGAAGACCTGCTCGCGAAGGCGGCGCCGAACGACGGCGCGTCCCCTGCGATTGCGCCCGCGCCGACCAACCCGTCGCTGCAGTACGACGACCCGCAGCTCGTCGGCCCAACGACCTCACCGCACGTGTTCATCGAAACGTCGTACGGCACGATCGAATTCGAGCTCGCCGTGCTCGACGCGCCTCTGACGTCGCGCAATTTCGTCGACCTCGTGCGGCGGAACTTCTTCAACGGCGTGGAGCTGCACCGCGTGATCGCGAACTTCGTCGTGCAGGATGGCGATCCGCGCGGCGACGGCGAGGGCGGTCCCGGATACTCGATTCGCGACGAGCTCAACGATCGCCCGTATCTCCGAGGCACCGTCGGCATGGCGCTCGCGGGCCGCGATACGGGCGGCAGTCAGTTCTTCATCACGCATTCGCCGCAGCCGCACCTCGACGCGAAGTACACGGTCTTCGGCCACGTCGTCAACGGCATCGAGATCCTGGATCGCTTGAAGCCGGGCGATGTGATTCTGCGGATTCGCGTGTGGGATGGAACGGGGTGGATTCCGAAGTAGCGGGATTTCACGGTGCACCGTGCGTAGGCACGGTGCACCGTTGTCTAGCGGGTGAGGTGGCTTACCGCTTCTTGCCGCCCTTCTTCTTCCCGCCCTTGGCCTTCTTCGCCATTGCGCTTATCCCCCCCTTCATTCGTGGGATCGAACGCGAGGAGCTCTTGCTGCATTGCAGCGCCGCGGCCTCCGCCGCCGGCCCGCGTCTGTCAGCACCCCGTCGCTTCGTTGCAGAAAACTTCCGCGTGAAGAGAACAGCGATCGCGGAAGCGCATGCAGCTAAAAAAAGGGGGTGTCATACATGACACCCCCGGACCGGTAGGCGGCTGGGTCTAGCGCTTCTTTCCGCCCTTTTTCTTGCCGCCCTTCGCAGCCTTCTTCGCCATTATTCCTCCTTGGAACTTGGCAGCTCAGCGTCGTTACCAGGTCACGGTGCTTACCACAGGTGGGCTGAGCGATCCACCCTCATACAAGATGTAGATTATGGATGAGAAAAATTTACTGTCAAGCATAAAGTGCACGAAAAGTCAAAAACCTGCACGCAATAAACGCGGATCACGCGGATGACATCGATCGCGCGGATCGAGATCGAGATTTCGATCGAGTCCGATGCCGATCACCAACGCGATCGGCGTCCGTGTGAATCCGCGTGATCCGTGTGATCCGCGTCTCACACTCCGCGTGATCCGCGCGATCCGCGTCTCACTTCTGCAGCCGCGCGATCGCGCGCGCGGCGAGGCGATGCGTGTCGTCGGAGGCGCCGAAGAGCGTCGACGCGGCGTGATAGGCGGCGAGCGCCTGCGGTTTGCGCCCCGCGCGCTCGTGAAGCTGCGCCGCCTCGAGGTACGCGAGCCCGAGAATCGGCGCAGGGCACTGACGCGCATCGCGGATCGCGAGCTCGAGCTCGACGAGCGCGGCTTCAGGCTCGCGGCGCGCGATCAGCACGCGCCCGTAGCGATAGCGCGCGACCGGATCGCGCGGGTTGAGCGCGATCGCGCGCTCGAGCGAAGCCGCCGCCGCCGCGACGTTCTTCTGTTCCAGCTTTCTCCAGCCGTCGAGGGAGAGTCGGAACGCTTCCGCGTGCTTCGCGTTGGGCACCTTGCGCAGCCGCTCCGCCGCGTCGCGGCGGACATTGTAGGGGTCACGCGCCGGCACGCTGGACGCCGCCTGGCGGTACGCCTCCATCGCTTCGTCGCGCTCGTTCATGCGATCGTGCGCCTCGCCGAGCCGGAGATACGCCTGCGCCAGCGATGCATACGGCGCCTCCGGCTTGAGCGCGACGATGCGCTCGAGGTGGTCGATCGCCTGATCGGTTTCCGCGAGCGCGTCGAGATGACGAGCGATGGCCAGCCGCGCCCGCACTTCGGCCAACTCCGTGAGGTTCACGCGGTCGGTGCGCGCCCGCGTCAAGAGCGTGCGCCACGTCTCGAGGCTCGCCGTGACGTCGTGCTCGTAGACGTCCTCGATTTCCGCGATCTGCGCGAGGAACAGCGGATTGCCCGGATAGTGCTGATGCAGATCGCGCAGGAGCTCGAGCGCGCGGCCCGTCTGCCGTTCGTACCAGAGGTAGATGATGTGGAGCTGATAGTCCGCCTCGCCCTGCAGCAGGCGGCCTTCGGCGCGCGCGCGGAGCATCTGGGCGAGCCCTTCCTTGCGATTGCCGCCGGGAAGGAGCAGCAGGAAGCGGAGGACCCGCGCCGCCGTGGGGGCGACGTCGGCGTAGTAGCGATACATGCCTATCCCGAAATACGCGTCGTCGAGATCCGGATCGAGCGCAAGGGCGCGCTCGAGCGCGTCCTTGATGCGCTTCCCGTCGCGCGCGGCGGAGAGCTTCTCGTCGCGCAGCACGCGCCACTGTACGCGCGCCGCGTAAGCGCCGCCGACGTAGAACCAGGCTTCGGCGTTGTCCGGCTCGCGCTCGGTCCACGCTTCGGCCGACGCGATCGCGCGCTCGACCGCTTCCAAGAACGCGTCGTCCAGCGCGCGGCTGTCGGGATCGAGCTGAATGCGCCACCAAAGCGCGGTGGCCTGGAGCACGTGGCAGGCCTCGAGCGGCGCCGGCCCGCACGCGCGCCGGAGCTCGGCCTCCACGTGCTGAAAGCGCGCGTCGAGAATCAGATCGTAGACGCGCGACAGCGCGTCGCCCCCCTTGAACCCGCTGGACGGGAGCTCGGGACCAACCGGCTTCGGCGATCCGGCGCCGCGCCGCTGATCTTCCGGCGACGCGCACAGCACGGCGGTCGCCAGCACCGCGATCGCGGCCGCGCGTGCGGCGATCATGTGACGCTGGTGCGGAGCTGCTGCTTGACGGCGTGGCGCTCGAACGCGAGCTCGATCAGACGATCGACGAGCGCCTGATACGGCACGCCCGACGCTTCCCACAGCTTCGAGTACATGCTGATCGTCGTGAAGCCGGGAATCGTGTTGATCTCGTTGATGAACAGCTCGTCCGTGCGGCGCGACAGGAGGAAGTCAACGCGCGCCATGCCCGCGCAATCGATCGCTTGAAACGCCGCAATCGACAGCCGCTGCACCTCGGCGACCGTCGAAGCCGGCAGATCGGCGGGGATGATCGATTTGGATCCCTCGTCGAGGTACTTCGCTTCGTAGTCGTAGAACTCGCGCGACGGAACGATCTCGCCAGGCACGGACGCCTGCGGTGCGTCGTTGCCGAGCACCGCGCACTCGATCTCGCGCGCCTCGGGCACGGCCGCTTCGACGACGACCTTGCGATCGAAGGATCCCGCGAGATCGATCGCTTCGCGAAGGCCGCCGGCATCCTTGGCTTTCGAGATTCCCACGCTCGAGCCGAGGTTCGCCGGCTTGACGAACATGGGAAACCCCAGGGTGCGCTCGAGGTTCGCGAGGATCTCCTCGCTTCGCCGCTCCCACTCGTGGCGAACGACCACGCGCCAGTCGCAGCTCGGAAGTCCGTGCGCGAAGAAGATCGTCTTCATCAGCGCCTTGTCCATGCCGAGCGCCGACGCCGCGACTCCCGCGCCGACGTAAGGGACGTTCGCGAGCTCGAGGAGGCCCTGAATCGTGCCGTCCTCGCCGTATGGACCGTGCAGAACCGGGAAGATCACGTCGACATGCAGGCCGGTGACGAGCGCCTCGGCCGGCTCCGCGCCTTCCTGCGTGCGCTTGATGGAAAGGATCGTCTCTTCGCTCGGCCGCGCGACGAGATGCACTTCACGGCCCGAGCGGACCTGACGGGCCGCCTCCAAGCGCGCCTGGTCGATCACTTCGGCGGCCGACGCCGCGAGCGGGGGACGATCCGCCAGCGACCATCGTCCATCTTTTTCGATGCGGATCGCCACGGCCTCGTACCGATTGCGATCCAGATTCGCGAAGACCGCGGCGGCGGACGCCAGCGAGACCTCGTGCTCGCCGGACCGGCCGCCGTAGAGCACGCCGATGCGCAGACGCTTCACGCAGAAAAGGATACAGGAGTTGACGCTATTCTGTTGATGCGTGACACCTCCGCCGTTTCAGTTCGCCGTGCTCGCCACCGATGGCGCCGCCCGCCGCGGCGAGATGCGCACGCCGCACGGCGTCGTGCAGACGCCCGCCTTCATGCCGGTCGGCACGCAAGGCGCCGTCAAAGCCATCACGCACCGCGATCTCGACGCGCTCGGCGCGCAAATCATCCTCGGGAACACCTACCATCTCTTCTTGAGGCCGGGGGACGCGCTCATCGCGCGCGCGGGAGGCCTCCATCGCTTCATCGGATGGGACCGGCCGATTCTCACCGACAGCGGCGGCTATCAGATCTTCAGCCTCGCCGGTCGGCGCCGCATCACGGATGAAGGCGCCGAGTTCCGATCGCATCTCGACGGATCGCTCCATCTGCTGACGCCGGAGCGCGCGGCGGATATCCAGCTTCAACTCGGGTCGGACATCGCGATGGTGCTCGACGAGTGCATCGCGACGCCTTCCGGCGAAGCGGACGCGCGCGCGGCAATGGAGCGATCGGTGCGGTGGGCGGCGCGCGCGCGAGATCGGTGGCGGCGCGTCATCGAGGACCCGGCGTCAGCGCCGGAAGTCAACGTGACGAATTCCGGCCAGGCGCAGTTCGGGATCGTGCAGGGCGGGATCCATCCGTCTCTCCGCACCGAGAGCGTGGAGGCGACGACGGCGATTGGCTTCGAGGCGTACGCGATCGGCGGGCTGAGCGTCGGCGAGCCGCCGGACGTGACCTACGAGATCGTCGCGCACACGGCGCCGCAGCTTCCGCACGATCGGCCGCGGTACTTGATGGGGAGCGGCATGCCCGACGACATCTTCGAATGCGTCGCGCGCGGGATCGATCTCTTCGACTGCGTGCTGCCGACGCGCAACGCGCGCAACGGGCAGCTTCTCACGCGCAGCGGCCCCATCGCGATCAAGAACGCGCGCTACGCCGAGGATCCCGCGCCGCCCGATCCGGCCTGCGGGTGCTACACCTGCACCCATTTCTCACGCGCGTATTTGCGCCATCTCTATGTGGCCGGCGAGATGACCGCCGCCACCCTCAACAGCATTCACAACCTCTACTTTTACCTTGACACCATGAAGGCGATTGGGGAGGCTATAATGTTAGGCACGTTTGAAAAACTCCGCTCGGAGTTCCATCGAACCTTCTCCCGCCGACCACAATTTTGAATGCTCGACGAATTAGGTAAGGTCCCCGTCAAAGTCTCGGTGTTCGCGATGGGCAGCCCCGGCCAGCAGCCCCTGTGGATGAATTTCGTCCCCTTCGCGATGGTGCTGGCCATCCTGTACTTCATGATCCTGATGCCCATGAAGAAGCAGCGCAGGAAGGTCCAGGATTTTCAGACGTCGCTGAAGGTGGGCGACAAGGTGGTGACGACCGGCGGAATCTATGGTCTCATCACTCGCGTGAACGACAATTCGGTCCAGCTCCAGATCGCGGACAAAGTCCGCATCGAGATCGCGCGGGCCGCGATCGCCGGCTACCAGGGGCAGGAGCCCGTTGTGAGCGATCAGGGCGCGTCTTAAGCATATGAACAAGAATCTTCGCTGGAAGGTCATCACGATTCTGGCGGTCTTCGCGCTCTTCTCGGCCGTCGGCGTCTACCCAATCCTCGCCCAGCGCTACAGCCTGCCGGCGCCGCAGTGGCTGATGGCGAAGCAGCTGAAGCTCGGCCTCGACCTCAAAGGCGGCGTGCATCTCGTGCTGCGCGTCGACCGCGACGAGGCGCTGCGCATCTCGACCGAAGCCGTGAGCGAGCAGCTCCGGGAAGCGCTCCGGACCGCCGGCGTCACCGTCACGGCGGTCAACCTCACGTCGCCGACGGTCTTCCAGATCGAGGGCGTTCCGTCCGACAAGGATGCCGAGTTCCGGCGGATCGCCGACGAGCACACCTCCACGAACTATCAGCGCGACGCGGTCGGCGGCGGCACGCACCGCTTCACGATGAAGCCGAACATCATCAAGGACATGTACGAGCAGACGATGGTGCAGGCGATCGATACGATCGATCGGCGCGTCAACGAGCTCGGCGTGGCCGAACCGAACATCGCGCGCCACGGCGCCAACGACGATCAGATCCTCGTGCAGCTGCCGGGCGTCACCGAGATCGCGCGCGCGAAGGACATCATCCGCGAGACGGCGATCCTCGAGCTGAAGCTCGTCGAGGCGGGGCCGGCGCCCACGCGCGAGGTGCTGCTGCAGCAGTACAACGGCCTCGTGCCGGGCGACATGGAAGTTGTCACGGGCGCGGCGGAGGGCACCGCGGGCACGAGCTTCTTCCTCGTGCGAAAGGTCGCCGCCGTGACCGGCAACGATCTCCGCAGCGCGAGCGTCGGGCTCGACGAGAACAGCCGGCCGGCCGTCATGTTCTCGCTGAAGCCGGATGGCGCGCGCAAATTCGGCCAGTTGACCGGCGCCAACATCGGGCGATCGCTCGCCATCGTCCTCGACAACCGGATCCAGTCGTACCCGAGGATCAACGGACGCATCACCGACAACGGCCAGATCGCGGGCGGCTTCAACCAGCAGGAAGCGGCCGACCTCGCGCTGAAGCTGCGATCGGGCGCCCTTCCCGCATCGATGAGCTATCTCGAGGAGCGCGTCGTCGGGCCGACGCTGGGGAAGGATTCGATTCGATCCGGCGTGACGGCATCGCTCGCGGGCTTGATCCTCGTGATTCTCTTCATGCTCTCGTATTACAAGCTTTCGGGCATCAACGCAATCGTCGCGATGATCGCGAACCTCATCATCCTGCTCGGTTTCATGGCGTATGCCGGCGCGACGATGACGCTGCCGGGCATCGCGGGCTTCATCCTCACGATGGGCATGGGGGTCGACTCGAACGTCCTGATCTTCGAGCGCATCAAGGAAGAGCTCCGCGCCGGCAAGACCGCGCGTGCGGCGGTCTCCGCGAGCTTCGAGCGCGTGTTCCTCACGCTCCTCGACACGCACGTGACGTCGCTCATCGCGGCGGCGTTCCTGTTCCAGTTCGGCACCGGTCCGATTCGCGGATTCGCCACGACGCTCGTGATCGGCTTGCTGACGAATCTGTTCACATCCATCTTTGTTTCGAGGACGCTCTTCGAGCTCGGGCTCTCGCGCCGGCCGGTGAACGCCCCGGCGCTCAGCATCTGAGACGACCATCATGAAGATTTTCGACAACCCGAACTACGATTTCGTCAAGTGGCGGTGGCATGCGATCGCCCTCTCGCTGGTGGTGATTGCCGCCGGGACGATCACGATGTGGCGCGGCGGCCTGCCGCTCGGCGTCGACTTCGCCGGCGGCACGATCGTCATCGT
Organism: Vicinamibacterales bacterium; assembly: GCA_036556425.1. Lineage (GTDB taxonomy): Bacteria > Acidobacteriota > Vicinamibacteria > Vicinamibacterales > 2-12-FULL-66-21 > DATBJJ01. The sequence goes on along the minus strand of DATBJJ010000115.1, from coordinate 8,285 downwards.
CAAGTTCGATCAGCACGTGCCGGTCGAGCGGGTGCGCACGGCGGTCGCGGCGATGCCGGGCGGCGTCGGGAACGACGCCGTCGTGCAGGAGTACGGCGACGCCTCGCAGAACCAGGTCATGATCCGCGTGGCCAAAACGGGCGAGGAGAAATCCGGCAACCTGAGCGAGACCGCGGACGCCGTGGTCGCGGTGCTCAAGAAAGCCAACTTGAGCAGCTTCAGCGATCGGGACATCAGCACCGAGATCGTCGGGCCGGTCGTCGGCGAGCAGTTGAAGAAGCAGGGGCTGCTCGCGACGGTGTTCGCGCTGACGGGAATCCTCGTCTACATCGCGCTGCGATTCCAGATCAGCTTCGCGGTCGGCGCCGTCGCCGCGACGCTGCACGATCTCTTCGTCACGCTCGCGTTCCTCGCGTTCTTCCACTACGACATGACGTTGAACGTGATCGCGGGGCTCCTGACGATCACGGGCTATTCGGTCAACGACACGATCGTCATCTTCGACCGCGTGCGCGAGAACATGCGCATGATGCGGCGCGACAACCTCGCGCACATCGTCAACGTCGCCGTGAACCAGACGCTCGGCCGCACGGTGATTACGGCCGGCGCGACGCTCTTGAGCGTCATCGCGCTGTACTTGTTCGGCGGCGAGGTGCTCGAAGGGTTCGCGTTCACGATGCTCGTCGGCATCATCAGCGGCACGTACTCGACGGTGTTCATCGCCGCCGCGATCGCGATCATGTGGCAGGGGCGCAAGCCGATCAAAGGTCAGGTGGTCGCCGCCAAACCGGAGGACCGCAAGCCTGGCCGTCGCCGGGCGTCCTGAGCCCGCGTGAGCGTTGCCGCTGCCGTCATTCTTGGAATCCTGCAAGGGCTGACCGAGTTCCTGCCGGTCTCGAGCTCCGCGCACCTGATCCTCGCGCGCGCGTTCTTCGGCTGGGACGTGCCGGCTGACTTCGGCCTCGCGTTCGACGTGGCGCTGCACGTCGGCACGCTGGCCGCGATCGTCGCGTACTTCCATCGCGAGATCGCCGGGATGATGCGGACGCTGCCCGCGGCCGCGAGCCTCCGTCCGGATCCCACCGCGCGGCTCACGCAGCGGATCGTGGCCGGCACGGTCCCGGTCGTCGTCGTCGCGCTGTTGTTCAACGACTACATCGAAAACACGCTTCGAACGCCGGCGGTAGCGGCATGGGCGCTCGCGATCGGCGCGGCGGTCATGTTCGCGGCCGAGCGCGTGGGGAATCGGAGCCGCGCCGAAGACAGCGTCGGCTGGCTCGAGGCAATCGCGATCGGCTGCGCGCAGGCGAGCGCGCTGATTCCCGGCGTGTCGCGATCGGGCGCGACGATTGCGCTCGGGATGTTCTTGGGCCTGCGGCGCGACGCCGCGGCGCGCTTCACGTTTCTGCTGGCGATTCCGGCCACGGTCGCGGCGGCCTCGAAGGAAGCCGTCGAGGTGAGCGGGATGCAGCTCTCCGCGTTCAGCATGGAGATGATGGCGATCGGCCTGCTCGTCTCCGCGATCGTCGGCTACTTGACGATCAAGTACTTCCTGCGATTCCTCGCCGGTCACCGGCTCGACGTCTTCGCATACTATCGTTGGGTTCTGTCCGCGATCACGTTCGCGTGGCTCGTCTCACGCTGACAGATGTTGAACTGGATTCGCCGGAATTTCATCGCCGGCTTCTTCGTGACCGTGCCGCTGGTGATCAGCGTCGCGGCGCTGGTGTGGATTTTCCGGTTCATCGACGGGTTGGTGCGCCCGCTGTTCGATTCATGGATCGGCCGGCCGATTGCCGGCCTCGGTCTTCTGACGACCGCGCTCGTGGTGCTCCTCGTCGGGACCATTGCCACCAACGTCATCGGCAAGCGCATCCTCCAGCGCGCCGAGAGCTACCTGACGCGCGTGCCGGTGTTCCGCACGATCTACGCGCCGGTGAAGCAGCTCGTCGTCGCGTTCTCGCCCGACAACGAGTACGGCTTCAAACGCGTGGCGCTCGTCGAGGACGCCGGGCGCGGCAGCGTCCTCGGATTCCTGACGAAGGAGTTCACGGTCGATCGCGGGCGCGGGCAGGAGACGCTGTTCGCCGTTTACGTGCCGACGAATCATCTGTATCTCGGGGACGTGATCATCTGTTCGCCGGACAGGGTGGTGTTTCCAGAGATCACCGTCGAGCAGGGCATCCGGATCTTCTTGACCGGGGGCATGGCGCTGCCTGGGCGCATGCGGACACGGAGAGACGCGGATGTCACGGATACACGCGGATCTCGCGGATCCGGGTCATCCGCGTGATCCGCGTCATCCGCGTCATAAGTCTGCCGCCAGCAAGACAACAGGGCGGATCTCGCTAATTTTGTCGTGGTGGTCTGTGGTACGATGCGTGCTTTTTGGGCGGGGCTACGCTCGTCCATCGAGAGTACGCGAGCGAGCGAAGCGAGCCGCTGGAGCGGAGCGGGGCCGAGGGGCCCCGCGAGCGACGGCGTAATGGGGGTCCGGGGGACGAAGTCCCCCGGTTAAGAGAGGAGAGAGATGTTCGATACGTTGTGGTCACGACCCGCGAGGTCGGTTGCGCTGGTGTGCGTGCTGATGCTCGGGCTACTCGCCGCGGGATCGCGCGTGGCGGCGCAGGCGGCGCCGCCGTCCGAGAGCACCCAGGCCGCCGGGCAGACGGCGCCGCGGCATGCGGGTGGGGAAGCGAACCTCGTGCTCCCCGATCTCTCGGTTGTCGATTTTCACGGGATCAACAGTCGCACGCTCTTGATGGGCGGCCTCGTGGTCTGCGTCTTCGGCCTCGCGTTCGGCATGGTCATCTTCACCCAGTTGAAGAACCTGCCGGTACACAAGTCCATGCGAGACATCTCGGAGCTGATCTACGAGACGTGCAAGACGTACCTGATCACGCAAGGCAAGTTCATCCTCATCCTCGAAATCTTCATCGGCGTGATCATGATCTTCTACTTCGGCGTGTTCCAGCACATGGACGCGCTGAAGGTCCTGATCATCCTGCTCTTCAGCTTGATCGGCATCGGCGGCAGCTACGGCGTCGCGTGGTTCGGCATCCGCGTGAACACCTTCGCGAACTCGCGCGCCGCGTTCGCCGGCCTGAAAGGCAAGCCGTTCCCGATCTACGCGATTCCACTGCGGGCGGGCATGAGCATCGGAATGCTCCTCATCAGCGTCGAGCTCCTGCTGATGCTGTGCATCCTGCTGTTCATTCCCGGCGACTACGCCGGCCCGTGCTTCATCGGGTTCGCGATCGGCGAGTCGCTCGGCGCCGCGGCGCTCCGAATCGCCGGCGGCATCTTCACGAAGATCGCCGACATCGGCTCCGATCTGATGAAGATCGTCTTCAACATCAAGGAAGACGACGTGCGGAACCCGGGCGTCATCGCGGACTGCACGGGGGACAACGCGGGCGATTCGGTCGGGCCGAGCGCGGACGGCTTCGAGACCTACGGCGTCACCGGCGTCGCGCTGATCTCGTTCATCATCGTGGCCGTCGCGAATCCCACGGTGCAGGTGCAGCTCCTCGTGTGGATCTTCACGATGCGCGTCGTGATGATCGTCGCCAGCGGCGCGTCGTACTTGATCAACGACGCGTGGGCGCGCGCGAGCTTCGCGAACGCCGACGTGATGAACTTCGAGACGCCGCTCACGCGTCTCGTGTGGCTCACCTCGATCGTCTCGGTGATCCTGACCTACACGGCCTCCTCGTGGCTGATCCCGGATCTCGGCGGCAATCCCGATTTGTGGTGGCAGTTGTCGACCGTCATCACCTGCGGCACGCTCGCGGGCGCGATCATTCCCGAGCTCGTGAAGATCTTCACGTCGACCGAGTCGAGCCACGTGAGGGAAGTGGTGACGTCTTCGAGGGAAGGCGGAGCGTCGCTCAACATCCTGTCCGGATTCGTCGCGGGCAATTTCAGCGCGTACTGGCTCGGGATCAGCATCGTGTCGCTGATGGCGATCGCGTACGGCGTCAGCACGCAGGGGCTTCAGCAGAGCAACCTGATGATTGCCCCCGCGGTGTTCGCGTTCGGCCTCGTCGCGTTCGGCTTCCTCGGCATGGGCCCCGTGACGATCGCGGTGGATTCCTACGGGCCCGTGACCGACAACGCGCAGTCGGTGTTCGAGCTCTCGACGATCGAATCGATCCCGAACATCAAGCAGGAGCTCAAGAAGAACTTCGGCTTCGACGTGAACTTCGAGCGCGCGAAGCACCTGCTCGAGGAAAACGACGGCGCGGGCAACACGTTCAAGGCAACCGCGAAGCCGGTGCTCATCGGCACGGCGGTCGTCGGCGCCACGACGATGATCTTCTCGATCGTCGTGGTGCTGACCGAACGGCTCAGGCCGGAGCTGCTCCAGTTTCTCTCGATCCTCCATCCGCCGTTCCTGCTCGGGCTCATCACGGGCGGCTGCATGATCTACTGGTTCACCGGCGCCTCCACCCAGGCGGTGACGACGGGCGCGTATCGTGCGGTCGAGTTCATCAAGGCGAACATTCGCCTCGACCGTGCCGGTCCGGCATCGGTGGCAGACAGCAAGAAAGTCGTCGAGATCTGCACCCAGTACGCGCAGCGCGGCATGTTCAACATCTTCCTGGCCGTGTTCTTCGGCACGCTCGGGTTTGCGTTCATCGAGCCGTACTTCTTCATCGGCTATCTCGTGTCGATCGCGCTGTTCGGGCTCTTCCAGGCGATCTTCATGGCGAATGCCGGGGGCGCCTGGGACAACGCGAAGAAGATTGTCGAGGTCGAGCTGAAGGAAAAGGGCAGCCCGCTTCACGCCGCGACGGTGGTCGGCGACACCGTGGGCGATCCATTCAAGGACACCTCGTCGGTGGCGCTCAATCCGGTAATCAAGTTCACGACGCTCTTCGGCCTTTTGGCCGTCGAGCTGGGCGTCCAGCTCGCGGCGCAATACGGGTCCACGCTGAGCCACATTTTGGCGGCAGCATTTCTGCTTGGATCTGCGGTGTTCGTGTGGCGATCGTTCTATGGCATGCGCATTGGGACGAGCCGCGCGTGAGGCCCCTCGGTCATCGCGTTCGGGCGGACCGAACTCGATTTTGCGGTGTCTAACTAGCCGGGAGTGCTTCGTTGACACTGCTTTTTGGGTCTGACTATAATTCGCGCCTCGCACCGCTGGTGCCTGGCCAGGAGGGCTGAGCCGTGCCGCGTGACATGTTCGGCGACGTTACGAACCCGACGATCAGAGTGGGTTCTCAGAAGTGGTACACCGTACCGCTCTCGATCGCAGCCCACGTCGTCCTTTTTGGCGCGGTCGTCATCATTCCCTTGATGGCCGCCGACGTGCTGCCGACGCCTCCGACGATGATGGCGTTCGTCGGTGCGCCGCCGCCGCCACCACCGCCGCCACCGCCGCCGCCGGCACCGGCCGCGGCGCCGAAGCCAGTCGAAGTCGTCAATCCCAACGCTGCTCCCATCGAGGCTCCCAAAGAGATCGTTCCCGAAGCGCCGCCCACGACGGCGGGCGTCACGGGCGTCCCCGGCGGCGTCGAAGGCGGCGTCCCCGGTGGCGTGATGGGCGGCGTTGTCGGCGGCTTGCCGGACGCGCCGCCTCCGCCACCACCGCCGCCCACGGCGCCGGTCCGCGTCGGCGGCAACATCAAGCCGCCCACGAAGACGCGCGACGTCAAGCCGATTTACCCGCCGATCGCGCAGTCCGCGCGCGTCCAGGGCGTGGTCATCATCGAGGCGACGATCGGCGCGGACGGCCGCGTAAAGGAAGCGAAAGTGCTTCGCGGCCAGCCGCTGCTCGATCAGGCCGCGCTCGACGCCGTGAAGCAGTGGGTCTTCACGCCGACGCTGCTCAACAACGTGCCCGTTCCGGTCATCATGACGGTTACGGTCAACTTCACACTGCAGTAGAGTTCGTCTGGGGAACGGGTCGACGGTTTTCATTTTTGTGACGTGCTGATGAAGCACCGGAGGATGGGCGCATGGATCTGATCAAGATGTGGGGAGATATGGGCTGGGTCGCGCAGGGCATCGGCGTGATCCTCGTCATCATGTCGATGATTTCGTTCGGCGTCGCCATCGAGCGCATCTACACGTTCTCGCAGGCGCGCAAGCAGTCGAAGCTCTACGCGCCGCAGGTGGCCAAGCACCTCAAGGAAGGCCGCCTCAAGGACGCCATCGCGATCTCCTCGTCGAAGAGCTACCGCTACAGCCATCTGGCGAAGGTCGTCCTCGCCGGCCTGCAGGAGTATCAGTTCCAGAAAGACACCGGCAGCAACCTCGGACGCGAGGACATGGTCGACACGGTGCGCCGCGCGATCCAGCGCGCCTCGGCGCTCACGGCCAACGATCTGAAGAAGGGCATCTCCGCGCTCGCCACGATCGGATCGACGGCGCCATTCGTGGGACTGCTCGGCACGGTCGTCGGCATCATCACGGCGTTCCAGGGCATCTCGTCGCAGGGCTCGGCCGGTCTGGCCGCGGTCTCGGCCGGCATCTCTGAAGCGCTCGTCGAGACGGCGTTGGGCCTGGTCGTGGCCATCCCGGCGGTCTGGTTCTACAACTACCTGACCGGCCGCATCGAGTACTTCAACGTCGAAATGGACAACTCCTCGTCGGAGCTCGTGGACTATTTCATCAAGCAGACCGCGTAGGCGCGGGCTGCAGCGATAGCGGACTTCGATCAACGACGGTTAGGACGGAGTTTTTCCCATGGCAATGGATATTGGCGGCTCTGGCGGCGGTCCAAAGTCGGACATCAACGTCACGCCGCTCGTCGACGTGATGCTCGTGCTGCTGATCATCATGATGCTGGTCGCCCCGATGTTGCAGCAGGGCGTGCCGGTGAAGCTGCCGCTCGCGACCAACACGCAGTCCAAGCCGGAGAACGAGCAGCAGACGGTGCTCTCGGTCGACGCGCAGGACAAGTTCTACGTGAACGCGATACCGGTCAGCCGCGCGGAAATGGCCGATCGCGTGAAGCTCGCGCTCGAGGAGAAGACCGAGCGCATCGTGTTGATCAAGGGGGACACGGACGCCAGCTATCGCGCGATCATGGCCGCGATGGACGACCTGCGGAAGGCGGGGATCGAGGACATCGGCCTCATCACCGACCCGAAGGTCGAGTCCGCGGACCAGCCGGCGGGAGGCAAGTAACATGGCGCACGCTCACAAGCATTTCGGCGCCGAGCGGGTCGTGCGTGGAGAGATCCCGCATGCCAGCTCGGACATGAACGTCACGCCGCTCATCGACGTGCTCCTCGTGCTGCTGATCATCTTCATGTCCGTCCTTCCGCTCAATCAGAAGGGCGTCGACGTGAACCTGCCGCTCGAAGTGAACAAGCCGGCGCAGCAGACGAACACCGAGCAGATCGTCGTCGAGTACAACGCCGATCGTTCGGTTGCCGTGAACAAGCAGCCGGTGCAGTTGGCGTCGCTGCAGGAAAAGCTCCGCGACATCTTCGAGACGCGGCGCGAGAAGCAGCTGTTCATCGTCGGCGATCCGACGCTGAAGTACGGCGACATCATTCAAGTGATCGACGCCGCGAAGGGCGCAGGCGTCGAGAAGGTCGGCATCGTCACGGAAGGCATGCGCCGCGGCGAATAGACGATAGACGCGGATTCCGCGGATCGACGCGGATCACGCGGATCGGATCAAACAACAAGGGCCGCCCACTCGAAAATGGACGGCCCTTTTTCTTATCCGCGAGATCTGCGTCTCCGCAAGATCCGCGAGATCCGCGAGATCCGCGTCTAACGCCCCTTACTTTGCGGGCGTCGCGAGGCCGGCGGCCTTCTTCTTGTTGATCTCCTGCGCGCGATCGCGGAGCACGTCCGCCTGGCGAATCAGCTCTTCGCGCTTCTTGATGTCCTTCTCGAGGTTTCCCAGCATCCGCAGCAGGATGTTCTTGTAGAGGAGCGCCTCGGAGTAGTCTGCATTGAGCTTGAGCGCCTTGTCGGTCGATTCGATGCCCTTGAGGATGTATTCCTTCTCCTGCGCCGGCGAGAGCCGCTTGTCCTTGAACGCCTTCTCCCAGTAGAAGACAGCGACGAGCTGATAGCCCTGCGGGTTCTCCGGCTGCAGATCCGCCGCGGTGTTCAGCGCATCGACGGTCTTGTCGAACTCGCCCTGGCGGTTGTAGTAGGCGGAGATGGCCGCGTAGACCTCGGGCTGCTTCGGCTTCACCTCGCGCGCCTTCAGGAGCTGCGCTTCCGCGTCGTCGTAGCGGCCCGCGTTCTCGTAAATCTTGGAGAGCTCGATGTAATTGAGATGCTCGTTCGGATCCATCTCGATCATCTTC
>DATBJJ010000114.1:0-13605 GCA_036556425.1 Vicinamibacterales bacterium | reverse complement strand
GCGGCACGACGGTCTGCTCGGGCGTGTTCTTGTTGGACCAGCCGCGCAGTTCGACGATCGTGTCGTTCTGCCCGCCGAGGCCGAAGTAATGTGCGTGCGTGATCTTGTCGTCGCTCGTGAACCAGCGATGCGAGCGCGGCTTCGACGAGCGGCCGGATACCCTCGGCGTGTTCGGCAGCAGAATATCTGCGGCCACCGCCGCGGCCTTGTCGTCGAGGTCCACGTCGTAGAGCCCGGTGCGTCCGAGATGAGCGCCGACGTTATCGTCGTCGGCGAAGTCGGCCTCGGCGAACGTCTTCATCTGCCGGTCGTCGGTGCGCGGTGCTTCTCGCCCGGCGGAATCGGGATCGGGCTCCAGCCCTCGTCCAGATAGCGCGTCACCCAGAAGCGAACGTCGCTCATGACCGCACCTCGACCGGCGACGACGCGAGCCACGCATCGAGATCGCTGCGCCGGAACCGCAGGTTGCGGCCCGCATTCACTCGGAACGCGCGGAGCTGTCCGGCGCGCACGGCGCGGCGCAACGTGACGACGTTCACGCGCGCGTAGCTCGCGGCTTCCGCAGGCGTGAACCAGACGGCGCTATCCACGGCTCCCCTCCTCGGTGCGCGCGAGGATCAGGCGTTCATCGATCTGATCGAGACAGTGCTCGAGCGGAATGCGGGGCACGCGGGCGATGGCGTCGAGTTCGGCGGCGGTAGGCACGACGCGGCCGATCTCCATGCGCGAGTATTCCCCACTATTGATGCCGGCGAGTTGAGCGACGTGCTCCTGGGTGAGTCGATGCAGGAGTCGCGCGAGTCTGAAGCGAAGCATGCGAATACCTCCCCGCTGGGCCGACCAGCGGCGGTTATTCGCGTTTCAGCTCGGGTACCTGAGCGCTGGGGTCACGCGCATTCGAGCGACCGGCGGAGCCCGGTCTCATACGCGTGCCCGTTGTTGATGTGTCAATCACCATGGTGAACAGTCGGTGGCCGGAGTCAATAGATCGAGCGCGCGGCACTTTTCACGATTTGCGGAAATTGAGCGCCGGCGCGAGAATCTCAGAACCGATGAGATCTCGCGACCGACGCCGTCTCGCCCGAAAGTTGCGCGCGGCGGCTGCCGTAGCTCCCGCGGAACTGACGCGAACGCAACGGATTCGGAGCTTCTTGAGCAGGCACAAGAAAATGGACATCGCCGTCCTGATCATCGGGATAATCAGTCTGCTGCTCGCGGCTGCGCAAGTCTATTACGGACGTTTGAGCGCTCGGCCTTCACCAGCCGCGAGCGTGCCAGAGCCACGCGCTGACAGCGCAACGACGGGGCAGACGCATCCGTGCTACTACCTGCTCCTCGACGGCCACCCGATCAAGTCGATGAGATCCGGCAGCTTTGAATGGGGCGATCGATCCCACGAGTATGTTTCGATCGGCGGCGGCACTGAGATGTATTTTGATGCTTCCGATTTCGATCGGCCGCATATCTTCGTTTTGAGGAGCCTAGCGCGCGGAACGTATCCTGTGAGGATCCGAATTCACTACGCCAACGATAAGCCCCAGCCTACGACGCACGTCGCCGACCTGGTTTTGGGAGATTCGATGTATTACCGAATGCGGTGGCAGCCATCGGTCACCGTGGAGCCTTCACGGGAAGAGCACCTGCGGATCACGGCTGTATCGGAAGCCGAGATAAAGTCGATTATGGGAAGCCGCCCGCTACCGAATTGTGCTTCGAGTCCGCACGGCATCACGTATACCAACTGAACGCGGAGAGGGCGCGCGCACGATCATCTTCGAAACAAACGCGAGGCACACTGTATACTAGAGGCAACGGTCGGCGAGAACGATTCGAGGCGATCGTGCCTTCTCGTTGGAGTCGGCCGGTGCTCCAAGGGGGAGCCACATCGTGGACTGGCTTACAGCCTGGCTCACGAAGAAGATCGTGAGTCGCCCCCTTGCCTGAGCTGCGCGTGGGACTGGGGCTACCCTTCGGGAGGGTTCTTTGGGAAGTCCCTAGCTAGCGGTGTCGACAAGCTGCTAAGACGTCGGAAGTGTCACTCGAACAAGGTGACCGGGGTATTAAACGGGTAGCGCTAGGTTGGTCGGTTATACAGCCGGCGGAGCGCCCCGGCCACTCGAACAAGTCGCTTTCGGTGAACTGACCCTTCAGGCTCAACCTCCCTCGGCGGTCCGGACGGAGCGGTGTCGAACGTTGCGCCCGGTAGTCGTTAGGGGCAGCGCTGGAGTATCCCGCACCGAGTGCGCGGGTCTATCCCCTTCAGTCGTGAAGGGGGTCGGGCGTCGCCCTAATCTTTTCCACGAGAGGAAGGGCATGGGAAATCTCTTCCCGGAAGACGAATACGCTGAATATCCCGACCACCGTCCGATACCGTTGTCGTGGCCGATCGCCAAAGGCAGCGCCATCGTGGCCGGGATCGGCATTGCCGTCACCGCCAACGATCAGTTACCCTGGAGCAATCCGCAGCCGGACCCTCCGCATCGCGAATACGTGCAGATTCAGACTGTGCTGAGCGTGCCAGGTTCCGGGTTGTCGAGCGTCGATCCGCTGACTTGGCAAAACAGCAGCATGTTCGAGGCGGCGCACGTAGCGATTCGTGCCGCGCATGCTCGCAGATCAGCACAGTCGCGGATCGCGATGTTCTCGACATCCTCGAGCTGGATGCCGTCGACGTAAAGCGCGCGGGCCATTCGTGGGCCACTCGGCTGCGAAAACGTCGAACGAAGGAAGGCGTGCTCGGGGATTTGTTGGAAGAGGCGCCTCGGGTTGCCCCCGAGGCGCCCCTTCATCCTCGACTCAAAATCCCGTGGGGTTCACTCCCGTGTCGGTTCGATTCCGACCTCCGGCACCAACTCCTCACGCTCGACGCAGCCCTTCGGCATCCACATCCGGCTCATTCGGATGTTGAAGAAAAGCTGGTTGCCGTCAGGATCCTCGACGACGAGCAGCCTGTAGCCCCAGCGGCCGTCCTTGCCCGGAGCAGGACCCGTGAAGCCGAGGCGCTCGACGTAGAAGCGGAGCGAGGCCTCGACGTTCGAAACGTGAAGCGCTCTTCGCGTATCCGATCATCGGTCACGATCGCTACCCGGTCCGCTAGCCTTCGACGGCAGCTTCGCGAGCCCTCCGACACGAGGCGCGCCGTCCTTGACTTCGACGCCCTTTGGCCACAGCCTTACCGTCACACATGCACATACCGACGTCGTCGCGCCGAACGGCCCGAGCGCTCGCGCTGGGCGTGGCGTCCGCAGCGTTGCTCTCGGTCGCATCCGCGCGGCAGGCGTCGATCGACTGGACGAACGTCCAGGCGGAAACCATCCGCCACTATCGCGGGCTCGTGCAGATCGACACGAGCAATCCGCCGGGAAACGAAATCAAAGCCGTCGAGTATCTGCAGAAGGTCCTCACCGCTGAAGGAATTCCATCGAAGATCCTCGCGCTCGATCCCAATCGGCCGAACCTCGTCGCGCGGCTGAAAGGCAACGGCTCGAAGCGTCCGCTGCTCCTGCTGGCGCACACCGACACCGTCGGCGTGCAGCGCGAGAAGTGGCCGGTCGACCCGTTCGGAGCGGTTCAGCGCGACGGGTTCATCTGGGGGCGCGGCACGACCGACGACAAAGACAACCTTGCCGCCAACCTGATCGCGTTCCTGCTCGTGAAGCGATCAGGCGCGAGGCTCGATCGCGATCTGATCTTCCTCGCCGAGTCCGGTGAGGAAGCGGATCCAACAGGCGTCGGCATTCGATTCGTCGTCGAACGCCACTTCGAGGAGATCGACGCCGAGTTCGCGCTCGCCGAAGGGCCCGGCGCGAGGATCGAGGACGGCCGCGTGCGGCGCGTTCAAATCACGACGACGGAGAAGGTGCCGCGGCGCGTTCGGCTGGTGGCGACCGGAACGTCGGGCCACGGATCGATACCACGGCTCGACAATGCGGTCACACACCTCGCGGGTGCGGTGCAGAAGATCGCCACGTGGGAGATGCCCACGCGGCTCAGCGAGACGACGCGATCGTATTTCGAGAAGCTCGCGGCCATCAGCCCGCCGGACCGGGCCGCGAGGTATCGCAGCCTCCTGGCGCCGAACGGATCGGCGGCGTCGGAGCGATATCTCGCCGAGCACGAGCCGGAGCACTACGCGATCCTTCGAACCACGCTCGTGCCGACGATGCTGCAGGCGGGGATCGGGCCGAACGTGATTCCCTCGACCGCGGAAGCGGTGATCGATATTCGAGCGCTTCCGGATGAAGACGTGCCGCGCATGATGGACGAGATCGTCAAACGGATCGCGGATCCGGCGGTGTCGGTCGTGCCGCTCCCGTCGCCGCGTCCCGTCGCCAAGCCGTCGCCGATCGATTCCACGATGTATCGGGTCCTCGAGGCGGCGGCGGCGAAGGTCTATCCCGGCGCGACGGCGCTCCCCAGCATGATGACCGCGGCATCCGACATGGCGCAGCTTCGCGCCAAAGGCGTCCAGGCTTACGGGATCGGTCCTGCGATGACGTCGGCCGACTTCGCGCAGCACGGATGGCATTCGGATGTGGAGCGTCTGCCGGAGGATTCGCTTCATCAGTTCGTGCGGTTCGTCTGGACCGCTGTCGTCGATGCCGTCGTGAGCAAATAGGCTGATAAGGGAACGGGCCAATAGGATCAACAATGAACCCGATAGCGATGCACATCCGCTGGATCATGATCGTCTCGGGCGCGCTGACCGCGACGATGGTCTACGCGGCAATCGCACCGGAGGCCGCGATGCGCTCGACGTTCGGCGAGACGCTCGATGGTCCGCTCGCGCACCTCGTCGTGCGCAACTGGGGCGCGCTCATCGGCCTCGTCGGCGTGATGTTGATCTACGGCGCGTTCCGCCCGCAGCAGCGCCCGCTCATCCTCGTCGTCGCGGGGATCAGCAAAGCGGTCTTCATCGGCCTCGTGCTCTCGCACGGCGGACGCTACATCGGCCAGCAGGCCGGGATCGCTATCGCGATCGATTTCGTGATGGTGTGTCTGTTCGCGTGGTATTTGGTGGAGATGCGATCCACTGCTTCCGCCTAAAGGCGGAAGCTACGCGAAAGGTCAGCGCCTAAGGGCGGAAGCCACTCAGGAACTCGCGAGTACCGTCGGGTCCGGTGACATCGAGGACGAAGTCACCACCGGCAGGCGCGATCGTCAGGGTGAACTGCAGGAACTGACAGCACTGCCGCTCGCGGTCGATCGTGTCGGCAATCGCGCGGAGCAGATCCGTCGACGCGGCAAACGTCACCCGGCAGCCGTTCGGAAGCATCTCGACGTTCCGCGCCCGCGCAAGAAGACCGGGAAGCAATTCATCGCGGCGGCCGCTGACTTGTTCCGGCGTCAGCGTGCACGCGATCGGTTCGTTGGGCATGTCGAATAATAACAAGCGTCTAACGTGTGGCGAAGTTTCTCGCCCCATCGCTCTCTCAAAGGCTAGCGCTCGTTCGAGCAAGATGGTCCACCGAATGGGTGGCCGATCCTGGGAATCGCGAGTCCCAACTGCGGACGGATAGAGCGGATGCTCAGGCTGTGAAACCACACAATTGCCCTGCAGAAGGGCCTTCGTAGCGTCCTGGCGCGGCGGCCTCCGCCTTGCCACTGGTGCCATTGAGAGCTATTCGCTGATGACACTCCGGCAGCGTTCCAGCTCTGAGTCGCTAGTGCCTTGCGTCAGGAGAAGTGACATGCCGCACCGTTCGCTGCTCGTTCCGCTCGTCGCCGCCATCGCCACACTCAACGTCCTCACCTGGGCCGCGCAGGGCCAGACCCCGGCGCCGCCGCCGCTCACTTACGAGCAGGTCATCATAAGCACCTGGAAAAACCTCCACGACAGGATCCTCGAGATGGCCAAGGACACCGTATTTCCCGACGACAAGCTGGGATGGAAGCCGCATCCCGATTCGCGATCGGTACTGGAAGAATTCCGCCAGGTCACGATTGGCCTCGAGCTCAGCTCGGCACAGGTGCGCGGCGAGAAATTCGACCGCGCCGTGGTCGCGGCCCGCCGGAAGGCCGACGAGGACAAGCCGAAGACGCGCGCTTCGATGGTCAGCGACATGGAAGCCGCGATCGCGATCTCATATCCGCTCGTGGAAAAGTCTCCGACGCCCCTGCTCATCGGCTGGATCCGTGACCAGGCCGAGCATTACGGCAAGCTCGTCTCCAACTACCGCGCCGTCGGCATCGTCCCGCCGATCAGCCGCAAGCCCGCGTCGCGGTAGGCTTATGCAGCTATGACACAGCGATCCGGTCGCTCAGCATGACGGATTTGCCGCTGACGTCGTGTAGCCGGACGTGAACGACGATCGTGCCGCTCGTCATCGTGCCGCATCCCACGCCGAGCACGATGACGATCGTTCGCGATCGCCCGGACGCAACCGTCGTCGATCCGAAGTCGCGAACGATCTCGGAGCTCGTGAAGGACAGGCTCGATCCGGCGCTCCCGTTGCGATCGGCGAACGACACGTCGATTCGATCCAAATCGTGATCGACGCGGCCATTCGACAACACGATCTCGAATCGTGCCGTGGCCGGTTGAACGGACGGACACGACGGGATTGGAACGGTTTGCGGAAACGGCGAGACGGGATGAAGCGCGAGCGTGGGCTCGCCGCCCACGACGACCGCGCCGGGACTGACGATGAGGACGTCCCAGTTGCAGGCCGCGGCCCAGACGCAGAGGACAAGCACGCCGCCCAGACGGAACGGCACAGAACCCCGCGCGGATTATACGCGAGGCGCCATCAGCGCAACAGCGCGTGAAATCGCGGCTCGACCGTTTTCCAATGCGGAGAGCGCGGCGCCAGCATGTCGAAGTGGCCGGCGCCGTCGAGCGCCGTGATCGTAACGACGTCACCCTTTGCCCGGGCGGCGCTTTCATACGCCGCGATTTGATCCTTCAACCCTCGCACGAGCGAGCCGCCGATGAATTCCTGCGGCACGCCGAGCGGCAGGAAGGGCACCGGCGATCCATCGCGGTAGCGATCCGGATACTCCACCGGCGAGCCGCCGAAGAATCGCGTCATGGCGGGCAGGGGGCAGACCTTGCTTTCCATCGGATGAAACGCGACGGGATCGGCGAGGCCGTCGAGATTGATAACCGCCTTCACCGGCACCGCGTTCTTCACATACAGGGCGCTCGAGGGCGGAAGCTTCGGCCGCGCGGCGATCCACATCGCGAGATGTCCACCCGACGAGTGACCGGCGACCACGAGGCGTTTCAGGTCCAGACGATGCTTGGCGGCGAGGTCTCGGAGAAGATCGGTCGCGCGCGAAAGGTCCTCGAACGATCCCGGCCAGCCGCCGCCCGCGTCGCCGATGCGCCGATACTCGACGTTCCAGGTGGCAATCCCGCTCGCGGCGAGCGCGGCCGCCATCGGCCGCAGGAGATCCATCGTGACCGCGCGTGGATCGAGCTTCGGCAGCTCGTTCGCCCAGCACCCGCCGTGCACGAGCATGACGACGGGATAGGGCGCATTGCCGGTCTTCGGAAGGCGCAACTCGCCCACCTGGAGATCGCCGGATCCGTATTGAACACGGAAATCCGCCGGTGGCACCTCCTCCTCGAGGAGATCCGGCGGTGAAACCGATTGGCTCGCGGCGATGGCGAACACGAGCACGACGAGGAGTGACACTCTCATGGCGGTCTATACGGAGACGTCGTGACGCTGTTCCGAGCGATCTTCCTGCTACGATCGGGCATGCCGGAGATCACGATACGCGAAGGCACTGCGCGTGACGCGGATGCAATCGCCGCGATCTACAACCAGGGAATAGACGATCGTTCGGCGACATTCGAAACGGAATCGCGGACCGCGGCGGACATCGAATCGAAGCTCGCCGAGAGCGCGCGATTTCCGCTGCTGGTCGCCGAAGACGACGGCGCGGTGATCGGGTGGGCAGGTCTGAGCACGTACCGGCCGCGAGCGTGCTACGCGGGCATCGCCGAGTTCTCGATCTACATCGATCGATCGGCGCGCGGGCGCGGGATCGGCCGGCTGCTGTTGACCGGCCTCGTCGACACGGCGCGGACGCGCGGATTCTGGAAGCTCGTGTCGCGCGTCTTTCCGTTCAACACAGCGAGCCGTGCGCTCTGCCACGCGTGCGGCTTTCGCGAAGTCGGCGTGTACGAGAAGCACGGACGCTTGGACGGCCGATGGCTCGACGTGGTGATTGTCGAGCGCGTCATTGCGGAGAACGTGAAGTGACCCCGGCGGTTGGCCGCCGCCGGGGCCTCGATGAACTTACTTCTTTTCGGCCGGCTTGGGCATCTCGATCTTCGAGACGGTGACCGTGTCGCCCTTCATCTCGCCGGTGAGCAGGACCGTGTGTCCGGCGTGCGTCGCGAGCGCGGCATCCTTCTGATCCGCGATCTGATAGACCTTGTCCTTGACGACGAAGACGTACTTGCCGCCGCCCTTGACGCACATCGCGGTGCAGTCGCGGTCCGACGCCTTCTTTCCTTCCATCGGCTGATGCGTCGCGCCGCAGTGGTCGTCGCTGATCTTTCCGGTCCAGGTCTCGGGCGCCGCGCCTACGGTGGTTGCCACACCAACCATGAGGGCCATCGCGAGGATTGCCTTCTTCATTGATACCTCCATGAGAGTAAGAATATGCAGCCGGAGCATACTCGAAATCCGGAGGGATTTCACAGGCGGGAGCTCTGCTGTGAGGATGCCGCTGCGAAGACGCATGCCATCGCAAATGCGAGAAGCGCCATGATCTGAAACATGCGCGCGTAGCCGAGCGCGGACACGAGCACGCCCGCGGCAAGCGGCCCGAGGGCGTCGCCGACGTCGAAGATCGTGCCGAAGACGCCGTGCGCGGCGCCATACCGCGCGCGGCGCGTGACGTCGGTGATGTACGCGCTCGTCGCCGCCGTGGTCGTCGCGATGCCCGCGGCATATGCGATCACTGCAACCACGACGGACGTGACGCCGGTCGCGATCGAGATCGACGTCACCGCAACGCAGCAGATCGTCAAGCCCGTGACGATCACCCATCGGCGTCCCGCGCGATCGGATGCCGCGCCGATCGCGGGACGAATGGCGAGCGTCGTGATCGTCTGCGCCGCGAAGAGCCACCCGATCTGCGACGCCGTCAATCCGAGCACCTCGTGAGCGTAGAGCGGAAGGAACGCGTTGAGCATGCCGTTCAGTACGAACTGCGCGGCTTGCGCGCCGCTCGTCGCGAGCACGAGCCGATCGCGGGCGACTTCGGCGATGCCGCGGCGGAACTCGGTCCAGGGCGCACGGTGTGAAGCCGTCGGCGCGCCGCCGCGCCAGCCGATGACGACGACCGGCACCGCGAGACCGATCAGACCGGCCGTCACGAAGGCGAGATCGAAGCGGCCGGCGGCAACGAGGTACCCGGCGGCAAGTGGACCAGCCGCTTGACCGGTCCCTTGCGCCGTCGCGTACGTGCTCAGCCACCGGCCGCGGCTGCCCTCAGGCGCGATGTCGGAGAGGCTGGCCGACGCGACGGGGCTGAAGATGGCGGTCGCGCTCCCGTGCACGAACCGCAGCGCCACGAGCGTCGTCAGCGTCGCTACGCCAAGGTACGTGAATGGGAGGATCGCGAAAACGATCGCGGCCGCGATCAGCAGGCGACGGCGGCCGAGGATATCGGAGAGCGCGCCGGCGGGCAGCTTGAGGAACATGCCCGTGAGCGTCGACGCGCCCATGACGAGCCCGATGAGCGGCGCGCCGGCGCCAAGCTGCCGCGCGAACAGCGGAAGCAGCGGCGTCCTGCAGATGGAATAGCTGCAATAGGCAATGAAGGTGGCGGCGCACAGCCGGATCATCGCGGCGACGCGCGGCCGCGGCGTTTGGATCTCGCGGGCGTCGCCATCGGCCGCGGTCCGGTCGATCGTCCGCTGCGCTCGAACGATCGATACAGCGACTCGAAGAGCGTCATCCCCTGCTCGAGCAGCGCGTCATCGTCGGCGAAGGCGAGCTGAAGGCCGTCGACCATCGCGCCAACGGTTGCCGCTTCCGGCGCGCCGAAGCGCGCGTCCTTCAAATCGAGGTCGTGAACGATCTCCGCGATTCGAGCGACCGCGGGATCCTCGATGGCGAATTCCGCGCGCAGCGTCTCGAACGTGCAGTTCTCGCCGCGATGGCTGAACTCGACGCCGAACATGTCGAACGGCACCGCGTCGGCCGGCGCCGACTCGCGCGCGGCCGCGAACCCGAATGCGGCGCGCGGATCGATGAAGCGCCGGATCAGCCAGGCGGACGACATGCGATCGACGCCCGGCCGCGGGCGCGTCACCCACAGCCGGCGTTGATACGCGGTGCGATCTCCGGACGCTGCGCCGCTCGTGCGCGACGCCGGCGCGCGCGGGTTTTCCGCTCGATCCTCGAGCTGCTTCAACCGTGTGACGACGCGATCGCGGCCTGCGCTGCCGAAGAAATCCACGTGCTCGATCGCGGTCAGACGTTCACGAAAGATCTCGAGGAGGCGCCGCGTCGCCGGCGCGCGGGTCCCACGCGGCGCGCGAGCCCTGCCCTCGCGGCCGAGCGCCTTGTCGACGTCGCGGCTCAATGCCGCGTACGCGTCCTGACACGACCGGCGAAACTCCTCGACCAGCGCGTCGTCGGACCACGCGTCGACGTTCTCGGCGGCAAACACGCTCGCGTCGCCGCCCGCTTCCTTCACCTCGGCCTTCAACCACTCGAAATCCTCGCGCGTGCCCGGCGTGTCGGGGAGCGCGTAGACGGCCTGCTTGACGGGAATGGCGCCGATCTGCTGCAGCCGCCGCCACGTCCTCACGCGCAGGTTCGACGGGTGCGACGGGAGCTGATGAACGAACAACAACCAGCGCCGCCGGCGCATCGGCGCGGTCGCGCCAGGGGCGCCCGACGGATCGGCTTGCGGGTGTTGCGTCATGGCGGAATCGGCCTCGGCTTCCAGACTGTAACGTTCGTTTCATACTATGAAATGAACGTTACCGCTGTCAACCCCGGCGCGTCGAACCGCCGGCGCCACGCGGTTCTTCACCTGCGCTGTCTTGACTGAGGTGGGCATGGCCCGTCAAGCTAACCGATCTCCGTCTCGATCCGACTAACGTTCTTGAACGGTCAGGACGCCTCAACATGCTGCACCTCTGGCAGGACATCCGCTACAGCCTCCGCAGTCTCGCGCGCGTGCCCGCGTTGTCGACGACCATCGTCCTCACGATCGGCATCGGTCTGGGCGCGACGACCGCGATGATTACGGTTGTTCGCTCAGTGCTCACCAACCCGCTGCCCTACGCCGATCCGGGATCGCTCGTGTGGATCTACACCGACAACCCGCCGTTCTGGTTCCGGCTGTCGGTCGTCGATTACCGCGCGCTCGAGGCCGACCATCCAACGTTCAGCGCGGTCGCCGCGTATCAATCCAGCCGCGTGAGCATTTCCGGCGGCGACTACTCGGAGCGTGTCGCGTCGAAGTCGGTCACCGGCTCGTACTTTCCGCTCCTTGGACAACGGCCGCACATCGGCCGCCTGTTCGATCCGGCCGACGACGCGCGGAACGACCGGCTGGCGGTGTTGACGTACGACTACTGGACGCGCCGCTTTGCGCGCGACCCTTCGGTGCTGGGCCGCGCGATCGCGATCGAGGGCACCAGCCATGAGATCGTCGGCGTGCTGCAGCGCACGGCTGGCCCGCTCGAGCACGAGGTCGCGTTGTTCACCGCCGCGCGCTGGCCGGCGCCCACGCGCAAAGGCCCGTTCTTGACGACCGTTCTCGCTCGGGTGAAGCCTGGCGTCGAGCGCACCGTGGCCCTCGACGCGCTGCGCGCGACGAACCGCCGGCTCTTTCCAATCTGGCAATCCTCCTATCAGGACGAGAAGGCGACGTGGGGAATGCTCGATCTGCGCACGCGCGTCGTCGGCGACATCGGGTCGACGCTGTTCTTCGTGCTCGCCGCCGTCGGGCTCGTGCTGCTCATCGCGAGTGCGAACGCGATCAACCTGCTCGTCGCGCGCGGGCTTCACAGAAGCCGCGAGCTCGCCATCCGCGGCGCGCTCGGTGCGAGCCGCAGGCGTCTGCTGCAGCACGTCGTCGTCGAAGCGGGCGCACTGGCGGCCGGCGCGGCCATCGTCGGCGTGGCGGTCGCGAGCCTGTGCCTGCAGCTCGTGAGGGCGTATGGCGGCGACTACATCCCGCGGATCGACGAAGTGCGGCTCTCGGGCGGGGCGCTCGCGTGGCTCGCCGCGCTCGCTTCGATCAGCGGCGTCACGATTGGGATCATCCCCGCGCTGCAAGGATCGGGATCGCGGCTGCGCGTCAGCGAGGCGCTGCAGTCGAGCGGGCGATCGTCGACCGACGCGCCAACCGCGCGGCGCGTCCATCGAACGCTCGTCGCCGCGGAGTTCGCATTGGCGACGCCGCTGCTCATTACGGCTGTCCTCGTGCTCACGAGTCTCGTTCGTCTGACCGAAGTGCCGGTAGGGATCGAGACCGGGCGCGTGTTGACGGCGGCAATCTCGCTGCCCGGCGCACGCTACGCGCGAGAAGAAGATCGCGCGGCATTCTGGCGGCGCGCGTTGGAGCGGGTATCCGCCCTGCCCGGCGTGACGGGCGCGGCGCTCACCGACAGCCGGCCGCCCAGCCAGAGCGGCAATCAGAACAACTTCGACCTCGAAGATCGTCCGGCGGCGAACGGTCAGAGCCAGCCGGTTTGCACGTGGATCGCGGCCTCGCCGGAATTCTTCAAGACCGTGGGCCTGAAGCTCGTACGCGGACGGCTCCTCGACGAGTTCTCGCTGCGCGACGACGTCGTGGTCGTGGACGAAGCGTGGGGACGGCGCTTCTTTCCCGGTCAGGAGGTTCTCGGACGGCGCTTCCGCAGCGGCGGCTGCACCACTTGTCCATGGACCACCGTCGTCGGCGTCGTCAGCGACGTGAAGTGGCACGGCCTCGATTCGGTGGAGGACGGAACCGTGTACTGGCCGTTCGTCGATTTCCCGACCGGGTACTTCGTTCTGAAGACCGCGTCGGAGCCCTCGTTCGTCGCATCATCGCTGCGGCAGACGGTCAAGGAGCTGGATCCAGGACTCGCGCTCTCGGACGTCGCCACCGGCGACGAGCTGTTGTCGGAGACGCTGGCGCAGCCGCGCTATCTGAGCGTCCTGGTCGGCGTGTTCGCGCTCACGGCGCTCGTTCTCTCGATCGTCGGCATCTACGGGATCATGACGCACTTCGTGCAGCAGCACGCGCGCGACATCGGCATCAGGCTGGCGCTCGGCGGCGAACCCTCGCGCGTGCGGCGCATGATCGTGTTCACCGGCGTGCGGCTCGTCGCAATCGGCGTCATCGTGGGTGTCGCGGCGGCGGTCCTCGCGAGCCGCTTCATCGGCGCGCTGCTCTTCGGCGTCAGCCCGACGGATCTCGGAACGATGGTTGCGGTGCCAACCGCGCTCCTGGCGGCGGCGATCCTCGCGTGCCTCGTGCCGGCGCGGCGCGCGGCACGGCTCGATCCTGCGGCGATGCTGCGAGAGAACTGAGCCGCCTGGCCATTGATCTTCTCGCGCATCAGACAGAGAGTGGCTCGAGCCGGATCCTTCACCTGTTGCAATCCCACATGACTGTCGCAGAAGCTCCATGGCC
>DATBJJ010000113.1:0-130926 GCA_036556425.1 Vicinamibacterales bacterium | reverse complement strand
CGGCGAGCTCATCGACGCGAACGATGCTCGGGTACTTCTCGGCGAACTGCGGCAGTTGCCATCGCGGCGACGGGGAGATGGCGCCTCGCGTGCCGTCGCTCAGATGGAGCGATCTGCTCCGCGATGGAGACGCTGTCGCGTCGAGCCTGATCGGCCGCGCGACGGACTGGCGCGTTCCAGGAATTGCAGAGGGCCGCAGCGTGTTGATCGATCCCGCCTCGCCCGAGTCGAGCGCCATGTTGGCCCGCATGCGCTCGCGCAGCCCATCGTCGCAAATGCCGCCGCTCGGGACCGTCCTCCGAGATCAGGCCGCGATTGACGCCATGGCGCGATGGATCCGCGATCTCAGAGACTGAAGTCATCGCGCGGGCAGACATCCTGCCGGCCTCCGCGGCAGCCTCGACGCCAAGTCGGCGAAAACGCCAATAAAAAACGGCGTTCTTTCCCCCTCAGGCGGCTGCTCGAGCTTCGGGCATCGATAGTGCACGAGCTTCAGCGTCATCTCGCTCACTTGGACTCTGTACACCTACGCCACTATGCGCAAACTTCTCCTGGCCTCGTGTCTCGTTCTTGCTGTCGCCATCGCTGCGCCGAAAACCGCCAGCGCCGCGCCGATTCTCCTGAATCTTCAGGGAGTCAGCGATCCCACGCTGCGCGCGGAAGTCGTGCTCGCGTACGACCCGCTGCTCGGTCAGTTGTCGCTCGATATCATGAACACGAGCGCCAACTACGATCCGCGCCTGACGGGGTTCGCGTTCAACCTGCCGTCGGCAATCAGCGGCATTGGATCGTTTACGAGCACACCGGCTGGCTGGACCTACACCTACGACCGCAACGATATCAACACGCCCGGTAACTTCGGGTTGTACGACGCGGCGGGCCTGACGGGACCGAACTTCAATGGCGGGTCGCCGAATCTCGGTATTCCGATCGGCTCGACCTTCTCGTTCCTCTTCCGCTTCACCGGAAGCGGCTTGGGCAGCCTGAACGAGCTGTCGTTCGTGAACCTGCTGTCGTACGACGCACCAGGTGGACCGAACGAGAGCGAGCAGACGTTCATCGCGCGCTTCCAGCGAGTGGGTCCGACGGGAAGCGGCAGCGATGTCGCGATTCCGCGAAGCATCAGCCAGGTGCCGGAACCGGGCACGCTGCTCTTGGGCGGTCTCGGTTTCCTCGGCGTTGCTTTGCGTCGAAAGACGGCTGCGAAGCGCTAGCCGCCGAGCCACCACCTCGCGATCAGCCAGATGATCGCGAACAGAATCGACATCACGATCGCCGTATAGAGCCATCCAGGGATGAGGCCGCTGCCGACGACTACCGGATACGTGTCGACGTGCGGCCCGCATCCGATCAATCCGAACTCGGAGTGCCACTCCCGGACCGTTACGAGCCGGATGCGCTCGACAGGATCGAGCTCCTGCGGATCGAGAATGTAGAACCCGTTCAACCGGTACTTCCCGACGTCCTGCGCCGGCGCTTCTACTGACGCCTCGTCGTCACGCAAGTACCCGTTGACGAGGACCCAGTGGTTGATCAGGTGAATCGTCGCGAACGCGGGGACTCCCGGCGAGCGATCGAGGCTCTCGATCAGTTTTTCAGCGCCCTTGTCGAACGTCGGCGCGTACTCCGCCGCGAGCGATCCGCCTCCGCGAATGCCGATCGTCACGCGCAGCGCTTCGGGCGTCGTGTCCCAACACTCCCAGATCGGCGGGTTCGCGTCGTTCGTCTCGCAGTTGTCGCAGACCTGCTCCGGGAAATCGTGATCGGACGGCGGCGCATCGGCGGGACGCACGCCGTTCGTGTTGTTGGTGACGTCGGTCCACAAGTCGTCCTGCGACACAGTGACCTTGACGTAGTTCAGGAACATCTGCGCGACTGCGGGACCGCAGTAGTACAGCTTCTCCTGCCCGAACCACGTCACGTCGAGGATCTTTTCCTGGGCTGCCACGTCGCTCTTCGTCGAATGCGCCGCTGCGTCTAGATATCGAAATCACACCAGCGGCCGCTGCCGAGGCTGCCGGGGCACGTCGCGTGGTCCTTCACGGCGCGGAACGAGGCGTGCACGCGCCCCTTGTTCACGGTCGACGACGGGCCGGTGAGGATCGCGCCGATGATGGCCATGTCGCTCGCGACCGCGAGCACGTTCGCGCGATCGTTCGACCAGCTGCCCCCTTGCAGCAGCCTATTCATCACCGACGTTTGCAGTTTGGGAAGCCATTCGTCGAGCGCGTTGGGAGTGAACGATTTGCCGACCGCCATCAGCGTCAAGTTCATTTCGTCGACGATTTCTTTCACGATCGCCTTCGTGGCCACTTTGACCGAGGCGAGGGTCGCCTTGAACTTGGTCGCCGAGAAGCTCGTCGCCACTTGCAGGAGTTGACCGGACGTCTTTGCCTTCTTCGACTTCTTCTTCTTCTTCTTCGCCATCGTGTGTCTCCTATCCTCGTCCGGTGACGGTGAGCTCGCTGAACGTTTTTCCATCCGCGCGCACGTACAACGTGCGGCCCTTGAACTGAAAACGCCAGAACGGCGCGAATCGGCTCGTCGACTCGCGGCACGGCCTCCAGACCGCTTGCCCGGCGAGCTGCGCCGAGTCCGCCGCGCTCGGCGCTGCGCCTAGCAATTCCGATCGAGCGATTGGATTTGGATCCACGTACGGACGGAGCGCGGCGCCCGTCCTCCGGGCGCCTTCGGCTTCGAGCAAGTCGCCGGTCTCGGCGTGGTGCGCGAAGCGCGCCTTGATCGCATCCCCGTGGACCAACGAGACGATGTAGTAGTCGGGGAGCCGCAGGCGCTTCTTGCTCCCCATGTCCATGACCGGAGCGATGCTCGTCACCAGCATTGGCAGGGACGTCGTCAGCGCGGCCTTTTCGAGCACGCCTCGCCAGGCTGGCGACCCTTGCAGCTCCTTGAGCACGAGGGCCGCCCGGGAGTGGATGCGCGCCGGATCCTGAATGGACATAAGCTCCCGGACTCATCCGTCCGGCTCAGCTCGCAGGCTGCCGAGCTTAGCTCACGTGACCGCGTGCTGCAAGGCTAACAGTTGGGCTCTGAGGTCGACCGCCGTTCGGGGCCGGAGACGAGCATCCACGGCGAGCGATCGATCGAAAAACCGTGCGACGTCGACCGGGCAATCGGTCCGCAGCGCCAAGAGGTCGGCCTTGTCGCCCCGCGCGATCTGAAGGAGCACTTCGTCGGCCGTGCGACCGGTAAACGGCCGCCGTCCGGCGATCGCCTCGAACAAGACGACGGACAAGGACCACAGGTCGAAGCTGGGCGACGGCGCGGACCCTTGCGCCGCTTCGGGTGACATGTAGGCCGGCGTGCCGATGATGCCGCGGTTCGTGAGGATCACGGACAGCTCTCCCGGAATCTCGCCGAGGTCGGTGATCGTTTCGGTCACCGCATCGCCGACGTCGCGAAGCAAGTACGCGATGCCGAAGTCCAGCAGCTTCATCACGCCGCTCTGCGAGAAGCCGATGTTGCTCGACTTGATGTCGCAATGGATGATGCCGGCCGCGTGCAACTGTCCGACCACCGAGGCCAAGGTGGCGCCGAGATCGAGCGCTTCGCGGACGGGCATCGGACCGGTGCGGAGGCGATCGACCAGCGTGCCGCCGGCGAGGTACTCCTCGACGAGAAACGGCGTGCCTCGCCAGGACTCGATGCCGTAAATCACCGCGAGATTGATGTGATTCAGCGACGCCATCGCCTGCGCCTCGCGCATCAACTGCGTGCCGTGATCGCGTTTCACGCGAGGAAGAGTCTTGATCGCGACGGTCCGCTTCAGGCTCAAGTCGGTCGCGCGATACACGACGCCCATTCCGCCCGCGCCGATTCGCTTCTCCAATTGAAAGACGCCGCGCAGCACGTGCGGCACCGGCGCTTCGGCGAGGATGCCGCCGCAGCTGCACTGCGTCGTGCCGGCCGCGTGCAGCCGCGAGCACGCACGGCACTCCTGCGCCGGGCCGGTGCTCGTCGGATCGGGACTGCGCCGCAGGCGATCGTTCTCGATAGCGAGGCTCAGCGGAGCGGCCAGCGCGCCGATCGATCGGCGGTCGGTTGCCGAGAACGGCAGCTCGCTCCGCTTGCCGCTCAGCGCGAGCAGGCCGGCCGCCGCGCCGTCGCGGGTCTTGATCGCCATCAACAGCTGATAGCCGCCGCTCTCGAGCCAAGTGCGCTCCGCTTCGGGCAGCCGGGTCAGCGGCGACGGACCGCGTAGCTGCACGTCCATGGGATGCGCGTCCGCCATCGCCAGCGACAGCAGCACGGAGCTCGCGGACAGCGATCGGCGTGTGGCCGCGGGATCCTGCAGCACCACGCCCTCATCGTCCATGATGAAGAGATCGGCGCGGGCGTGCACGGTGCGATCGATTTCGTTCCTGAGCTTGTCGGCGATTTCCGCGGGCGAGCCCGTCACGAGCTCGCCGCTCACGAGATTCGTGACGAGCAAATGCGCGTCGTACACCTCGCGGAAGAAGCGGCGATCGATCGCGCTGAGCACGCTCGTCCGCGATCGAAGCGACAGGACTCCGGCGGCGATCGCCCCGACGAGGATCATCGGACGCGGCCCCGACAACAGCGTGGTCAGCGGATCGGTCCGGAACTGAAAGAGATAGATGACGAGCGCGGCGAACGGGACGACGGTGGCCACCGCGATCGTGTACTTCGCGAGCGCGTACTGGATCGCCGCACGAATGACGAGGCGCGTGTCGACGACGTGGTCGTAGAAAACGGAATACGCGGTGATCAACGGAACCAGCGCGAGCGGCCCGAACAGGATCACGCCGATCCACGATTCGACGGCAGGGCGGTGCACGAACTCCTCGTAGGCCGGCCACATCGTCTCGATGGCGATCTCGATGAACAGCGGCAGAAAGCCGAAGGCCAGGCCGCTGACGAAGATGCGGACGCGCGTTCGATCGTCGCCGGTGCTGCGGAACATCCGAACGACCAGAGTGGCCGCGGCGGCGGCGCTCGCGAGGAGAAGAATGGGCCAGTAGACGCTCGGCGATCCTGGCCCGGTCGCCAGCCACGTGCGCAATCCCAGTTCCGCAGTCGGCGCCGGCCAGATGCCGATCGAGAGATTCACCGCGAAGGCCGCGGCTCCGAACGCGACGGCCGCGGCGGTGATGATGCGTCCGGCGACGCGTCCCTGGGGGCCGACAGGCGAAGGGAACTCGCACACGAAGCGCCAGAGGAACGCCGGCAGGAAGGCCCCTGCTTGCACCCGCGTGAGAAACGACCCGAGCGCGAACGGCGTTTGCGACAGGAATCGGCTCGTCAACGGCGCGGCGAGCAGGAGCAGCACGCCCCCCAACCAGACCGCACGGATATCGTTCCTGCCCGCGATGACGAGGAGCAGTCCCAGCGAGGCGAAGCTCACCATCAGGGCCGCATAGACGACGGGCGGCAGCGGAGCGTCGATTTCGTGGTTGTAGATCCCGGCGAGGTAGAAGGCGATGGCAACGATCACCCGAAGGGCCGCCGCCGCCACCACCAGGCGCCCCCAAGTCGGCACGCGCTGATTATAGGCATCAACGCGCCTTACGATCACTCGGCGGCTGCGTGCACCGCCTTCGCGATCGCCGCCATCAGCGCGGCGCTCTTCTTGATGTCCTGGATCCCTCTGACGAGAATCACCAGGACGTAGGGACGCTTCGCGAACACGATTCCGGCGTCATGGTGAATCCGGGTGATGTTGCCCGTTTTGTGAGCGACGACAATGCCCTTCGGCAGGCCCGCGGGGATTCCGTCGTTGAACGTCTGACGCTTCAAGACCTCGATCATGGCGGCGTCCGCCGCGGGACTCACGGCGGTGCCGCTGCCGAGCCGCTCGAAGAGGACGAGCAGCCCTCGCGCAGTCGTGGAGTTGTTCAGATTCTTCTCGAACGCTTTCTGGTCCTCGACGCCGCGAAGCACCTGCATTCCATCGGCGCCGAGCGACGTCACCGTCGCGCGAATGTGCTCGACGCCGAGCTTCTCGATGAGGAGGTTCGCCGCGAAGTTGCTGCTGACGGTGATCATCGCCTCGCACAGCTGCCGCAGCGTGAGCGTCTTGCCGATTGCCGCATAGATCAACTTGTCGGAGTCGGCGCCCTCGCTCAACGTGTACGCGCTGCTGTCGACGATGCTGCGGAATTCGTTGCGGATGGGGAGCGGATCGTCGAGCGAGATGGTACCGGCTGCCGACTGCTTGAACAGCTCGATCATCACCGGCACCTTCATCGTGCTCGCGGCGTGAAAGGAGCGATCGGGATCGATCAGCGTCTCCGAGCGTCCGTCGAGCGTCTTGAACGCGACGGCAACCTCGGCGCCGCTCGCAGCAATGATCGCGCGAAGCCGCGTCTCGAGCTTCTTCGAGCCCGCGCGCGCCGATTGCGCGGAAGGAATCGCGATCGCTGAGATCATCACGGCAGCGGCGAGCAGGATCGCTGGCGGGCCGCTACGCATGGACGACGGCTGCGAGCGCGCCCCAGGTTTCGGGATCCTGCGACACGAGCGTCGACAAATACAGCGTCACGTCCTCCGGCGCATACTTCTCGGCAAGTGCCTTCGCCGCCGCCTTCAGTTTGCCAGGATCGGGCTTTGGCACGGTCTCCTCGGAGATCAGGCCGTTCTCGTGGGCGATGCCGAGCAGGTCGAGGAACGTGGACATCATCGGACGCTGATGCTCGAGGTGATAGCTGATGAGCGCGCGGGCGACGATCGCATCCGAGATCGTCGGCAGGCTCGCGAGATACTTGATTCTCTTGTCCGGCGGCAGCGCGAGGACGCTCTTCGTTCGGAACTTCATGTGCGTCGCGATGAGGCCGATCGCTTCGGCCTGCTGCTCGGTCGATTGCTCGTCCTCCCAGAACGGCCCCAACGCCGCGAGGCGCTGCTCGGACGACATCCGCTTCCACAACCGCAGCGGCCGAAATTCGCTGAAATCCTGGTCTAATTCCTGGTGCTTCACATCCTGCGCCATGGGCTGCCATCTTAGCGTAGTTCCTTAAACGATCCCGCGCCGCCCATCGTCTAAACGCGTGCCGCATTCCTTGTCGGCGGCTGAGGTCGCATCATGCAGCGCACAACGCTCGAGACGTTCTGGCAGGACCTGCGGTTCGGCGGACGAACCTTGCGCCGAAGCCCCGGCTTCGCGGCGATTGCCGTCATCACGCTGGCGCTCGGCATCGGCGCGAACGCCGCGATCTTCAGCGTCGTGAATGCCGTGCTCTTGCGGCCGCTGCCCTGGAGCGATGCCGATCGCGCCGTGATGATCTGGAGCAAGTGGACGTCGTTCGACAAGACCTGGGTCGCGACGGGCGAGGTCGTCGACTATCGCAAGCGCGCGCAGACCCTGCAGGAAGTCGCGACGTGGGGCGATGGTCAGGTCAACCTCACGGGCGACGGCGAGCCCGAGCGCATCTCCGCCGCGAACGTCAGCGCGAATACCTTCTCGACCTTGGGTGTTCGTCCCCTCGTTGGACGCACCTTCACCGCGCAAGAGGATCTCCCCCAGGGACCGCGCGTCGTCGTGCTCGGCTTCGGCTTGTGGAACCGGCGCTACTCCGGCGATTCAGCGATCGTGGGCCGGTCGATCCTGATCAATGGCAACTCGTTCGAGGTTGTCGGCGTCATGCCGCCGGGCTTCGTCTTGCCAACGGACTTTCAGAACCCCGAGCCGACGCAGTTGTGGATCCCGCTTCAAATGGATCCCGCCTCGACCGACCACGGCAGCCATGGGCTCTACGCGGCGGCGCGTTTGAAGCCAGGCGCGACTGTTCGCCAGGCGGCCGACGAGCTGCACGGCATCGCGCGAGCCATGACGGCCGAGGGCTTGTATCCGGTGCAGATGCAGTTCGACACCGTCGTGCTCTCGCTGACGGATGAAGTCGTTGGATCGGTCCGGCGGTCGATGTGGCTGTTGTTCGGCGCGGTCGGGTTCCTGCTCTTGATTGCCTGCGCGAACGTGGCCAACCTGCTGCTCGCGCGCGCGGAGGCGCGGCAGCGTGAGATCGCGGTACGGTCCGCGCTCGGCGCGGGAAGCCTGCGCGTGCTTCGCCAGCTTCTGACGGAAAGCCTCGTGCTCACCAGCGTCAGCGCCATGGTTGGTCTTGCGCTCGCGTACGCGGGCGTACGGATCGTCGCGTGGTGGAATCCCGCGAGCATTCCACGCGTCTCGGGCGCGTCGCTCGATCTTCGCGTGCTGCTCTTCACCGCGGTCGTCGCGCTCGTCACGAGCGTGCTCTTCAGCCTGGCGCCCGCGCTCCGGGCGCTGCGCGTGGATCTGACGGATTCGTTGAAAGACGGAGGTCAAAGCACGTCGAGCGGCGGCGCTCGACAGCGTTTCCGCAGTGCGCTCGTGGTCGTCGAGATGGCGCTCGCGGTCGTGCTGCTCGTGGGCGCCGGCCTGATGCTGCGCAGCATCTGGGCGCTGCAGCGCGTGCCGATCGGATTCAATCCCGCCGGCGTGTTGACGATGAGAGTGTCGCTTCCTGCCGCAAGCTATGCGTCACCCGAGCAGGTGGTGGTCTTCTATCAACGGCTGCTCGAGCGCGTTCGCCAGCTTCCCGGCGTGCAGACCGCCGGTGCGGCGCGGCTGCTGCCGCTCGGATCCACGATCGGCGACTTCGGCCTGATGGTCGACGGCTACGTTCCGCCGCCGGGGACCGGCGCGAAAGGCGACTGGCAGATCGTCACGGACGGTTACTTCGATGCTATCGGCGAGCGCATCGTGCGCGGCCGGACGATCCTCGCAACCGATACGAGCGACTCGCAGCTCGTTGCGCTCGTCAACGAGGAGCTCGCGCGAAAGTACTTCGAGGGCCGCGATCCGATCGGCGGCCGCATGAAAATTGGCGGCGGCGGCGTGAATCGTCCGTGGATCACTGTCGTCGGGATCGTCGCGGACGTGCGGCACAACGGGCTCACCGAGGCCATCAAAGAGAAGTTCTACGTGCCGCACACGCAGTGGCACAAATCGATCGGCAATCCGATCCGGTCGATGTCGCTCGTCGTGAAGACCACGGGCGATCCGTCGGTGCTCGCCGCGCCCATTCGCGCGGAGATTCGCACCCTCGATCCATCGCTCCCCGTGGCGAACGTGCGGACGATGGCGGAGATCGTGGGCGCGACGACCTCGAGCCCGCGCTTCACGGGGTTCCTGCTCGCGACGTTCGCGTCGATCGCGCTGCTGCTCTCGGCGATCGGCATCTACGGCGTGCTCTCGTATCTCGTCAGCCGCCGCACGCGCGAGATCGGGATCCGTCTGGCGATCGGCGCCGGCCGCGCCGAAGTCGTCCGCCTCGTGCTGACGAAGGGATTACTGCTCGCGCTCGTCGGCGTCGCCGTGGGCCTCGTCGCCGCGTTCGGCGTGACGCAGTTCATGCGCATGCTCCTGCACGACGTCGATCCCGCGGACCCGCTCACGTTCGTGACGGTTGCCGTCACGCTGTCGCTCGTCGCCGTGCTCGCGAGCCTCGTGCCCGCGTGGCGCGCGACGCGCGTCGATCCGGTGATCGCGCTGAAAGCCGAGTAGTTCGGCGCGCGTTCAGCGCATCTGATACGATCGTACGATTCAATGTCGTCCGATCGTCTCTTTACTCCGCACTTCTTCGTGATGTGCGGGTTCACGTTCACGGTTTTCCTCTCCGCGTTTCAACTGCTGCCGACAGCGCCGTTCCACATCCTGGATCTCGGCGGCAGCACGTTCGCCTCGGGGCTCTTCCTTGGATTCCTGACGTACTCGTCCGCAATCTCGGCCCCGCTGACGGGCGCGCTGGCCGATCGGATGGGCCAGCGGACGATTCTGATCGTCTCGAGCCTCGCGCTCGCAGCGTTCTCGCTGGGCTACGCGATCATCCCGAGCTATCGCGTGGTGCTCTTCCTCGTGATCGTGCACGGCATCTTCTGGTCGGGTCTGCTCTCGGCGTCGGCGTCGTACATGACGAGCCTGCTGCCGGAGAACCGCCGCGCGGAAGGGATCGGGTATTGGGGGCTCTCGACGGTTGCGGCGATGGCCGTGGCTCCGAGCGTCGGGCTCTGGATCTACAAACACGGCGGATGGGTATCGCTGTGCGCCGTCGGCGCGGCGCTCAATCTGATCATGGCGGCGATCGCGTGGAATCTCCGGCGCCCGGCAGTCGCCAACGGATCGCCGAAGCGATCGCGAGGGCTGCTCGAGTGGCGAGTACTCGTCACGTCCGTCAGCCTGTTCCTCTACTCGTTTGGCTACGGAGGCATCACGAGCTTCACCGCGCTCTACGCCGATGCGAATGGCGTCACGCCGAAGAGCATTTACTTGACGGCGCTCGCGATCACGATCCTCCTGACGCGGCCGTTCGCGGGCCGGCTCGGCGATCGGTGGGGCTACAAGCGCATGTTCGTGCCGTGCCTCGTGATGATCAGCCTCGGTCTGGCGCTGCTGTCGGTGGACGGCACGCGATCGTGGATGGTTGCGTCGGCGATCGTCTTCGGCGTCGGCTTCGGTACGGCGTATCCGGTTTACGTCGGATACGTCATGCAGGGCATCGATCCGGATCGCCGAGGCGCGGCGTTCGGCGCGATCCTCGCGGCATTCGACACCGGCGTCGGATCCGGATCGACGGTGATGGGGTGGCTGATTCAGCGGTTTGGTTTTTCAACCGCGTTCGCGACGGCAGCGTGTCTTTCGGCGCTCGCGCTGCCGTATTTCCTCGCGGTCGATCAACTGTTCCGCGGAGCGCCCTCTCAGAATCCAAACCTCGCGCCCACCTCGAGCTTTCGCGACGGCCCCGCCGACGTGGGCTGACCGAAGAACGGCGACGTCATCACGCCGCTGTAGCCCATGAGGTTCGTGTGGTTGGCCAGATTCGTGGCTGCCACATACAGCTCGATCCTCCAGCGTTTGTCTTCGGATCCGCCGCTGAAGCCGCCGATCGGCAGATCTCCGCCGCCGCCTCGAATCATGATCACCTGCTGGCCGCCGCCAGCGCCGTCCGCGCCCGGCCTGCGGCCGAACCCGAACGTGTAGCTCAACCGGCCGCCCGCATCCCAGCGCGACGATCCTCGGGCGCCGTTGCGGCCGACGCCCGCGGGCCGATCGTTGCTGACGGTATCGCCGTTGTCATCGCGTCCGGTGGTGATCGTGTATGGCGCCGCGGAGCTCGCGCTGAAGGTCGTCGCGATCTTGAAGCCGGCCCACAGATTCATGTTGAACATGCCCGCCACGCGGTGCCGGATGTCCCCGAGGCCCGGTCCCCACTCGGCGCCAGGATCGAAGCTGTTCGCGGGCAGGCTGAACGGACCGTCCGTGTCGTTGTTCACGTGCGCGAAGGCGTAGTTCACGAACAAGAACGTGCGATGCCACGGCAGATTCACGTTGAGGCCCGTGTTGACGACGTGGCCTTCCGACCGCGCGGTGGACTCGACCTGTGTGATGTTCCCCGCAGTCGGATCGGGCCGCGTGCCGTCCGCGAACGGCGCGTTCACGTTGCGGCCGCGAAAGAGCTGACGGCCTCGAGAGAAGCTGTACGCGACGTTCACACGCGCGATCTTTCCAACCATCCGCTCGATGCCGACGTTCGATCGCAGCGTCGTTGGCAGCTTCAGGTCGCCGGCTTGCAAGTAGCGGCTCGATGGAAGAACGATCGCGCCGCCGCCGGAGAACGGGTCCGGGAATCCGGGGTTCCGCACGACGAGATCCACCTGCCGTGAGCCGTCGACACGAAGCGTCTGCTCGTAGAACTGAGAGTCGTACCAGTCGTAGAAGATGCCCACGCCGCCGCGAAGCGTCGTCTTGCCGCTCTTGAACGGCGACCATGTCGCGCCGAACCTCGGCGCGAAGTTCAGATAGTCGTCCGCGTGCGTCTGGAGCTCGTGTCGCATCCCGACGCTCATCGAGAGGCTCCGTGCGACGCGAATGTCGTCCTGCACGTACCATCCCATCTGCGCGTGGCCGTACTGCACTAGCGGGTTGCCCGTACGCTCGGTGAACGTCGTCGGCCGGCCCGACTCGTACGCCGCAAGGCTCTCGAATGTGAACGTCCCACCGGCGTTCCGCACGTCGTCGCTCCGATAGCGTCCGGCTTCGAGGAGCATGCCTGCGCGCGCGGAATGCCGGCCCTTCGCGTAGTCGAAATCGGTTGCGAGCTCGAAGTCGGTGCCGCGGCGGCCGCCGGCCATCTGCGCGCCTCCCGCGTTGAACGCATCGAGGACGATGAGCGCGGGCGCATCGCTCGACGATGCGGAAGCGCTCGTGTGATGGCGCGCTTGAAATCGGGTCTCGTTGTAGAAGTTCCGGCCGACCGGCGTCGCGACCGACAGCCGGAACACATCCTCGGTCGTCTCGCGCGAGTAGCCGCGGCTCGGCAGATCGAAATCGCCGACGCCGAGATTCTCGCTCGCGGCGCCGCTGCGCTGATAGCTCGATCGAAGCGTCGCCGATTTGGTCAACGCGTGATCGACGCGCGCGGTGAAGCTCGTGCGATCCGTAGGTCTGCGGACGCTGTCCGAGACCGGCCGCTGCGGCGTAACGGCGTTCAGCGTTTTCGAATCGTATGCCGTGACGCCATTCGTCACGAGCGAGAAGCCGGTGCGATCCTTGAACAGGCTGCCGGTCAGCGTGAACGTGCCGTTCTGCTGCTGTTCGGCCGCTTCGCGCGGTGCGAACGCATTGCGTGCGTTCAACGACTCGTCGCGGAACGTGAAGTCCACCGTTCCTCGCAAGGGTCCGCCGCCCGGACGCGTGTGAATGTCGACGAACACCATGCCGCCGCCATGGTTCTCGGCGGCGAACATGTCGCGGCGGAAGCGAATCGATTGAATCTGCGATTTGGGCGGCAGCTTGCCGCCGCGGAACCCGTCGACGCGAATCGTCGCGCCAGGGCCGGCCATTTCCTTCAGCGCCGCTTCCATCTCGTCCGGATCGTCGGGCAGCGCCTCGATTTGGGCGCGCGTCAGGAGGTTGCCGAACGCGTTCCCGCGCGGATCGAGCGCGCGATCGCGGGGATCCTGTCCGACGACGACGTCTTCGGCGACCTTTGCCAGGTTCAGCTTCATTTCACGGCGAGCGGTCGTCCCTCGGCGCACGCGCACGTCGTCGAGCTGTTTCGGCTCGAATCCCGGGAACTCGGAGCGCACCGCATATCGGCCCGCCGTCAATCCGCCGAAGATCGCTTCGCCCTGATCGTTCGTCTTCGCCTCGATCGCGGCGCCAGCCGGATCGATTGGCTGAAGGGTCACGGTTGCATTGACGATGATCCCGCCGGTTTGATCGACGACGACGACGCGAATCGCGGTGTCGCGTGATGTTTGCGCGGCGGCGCTCGCCGCGACGAGGCTCAATGCGAGGAGCGCGGCGATCGACG
Source organism: Vicinamibacterales bacterium (assembly GCA_036556425.1). Lineage (GTDB taxonomy): Bacteria > Acidobacteriota > Vicinamibacteria > Vicinamibacterales > 2-12-FULL-66-21 > DATBJJ01. Next base: position 117,595 of record DATBJJ010000113.1, on the reverse strand, counting down.
ATTCAAGCGCGCGTGTAGCGAATCGCATGCTAGCTTCCAACCTTGAAGCGGTCCGCTTTGAACGGCGGGTTCAGCTTGTAGCTGGTGATGTCCCACTCTTCGGTGGTCTTCTCGGCCGTGCCTCGCGCGATACGATGCGGGAGCGAGACGCCGTCCACCTTGCGGTGATCGGAGAAGAAGAGCCGCTGCTCGATCATCTTGACCGGCGCCGCCTGCGCTTCCTTCCGCTGCTTGTCGAGCTCCGCTTGCTGCTCTGGCGTCAGTCCTGGGATGGCACCCGATCCTCCCGCGCCGGGCGCGGTCACGCTGACGGGTCCGCCTCCGCGCGAGCCCTGATCGCGGGTCATCGTGCGCGTGATCATTCGCGGCTCCGGCTCGAGGAACGTCATCATCAGCGGAAGATGCGTCTCGACGTCGACGAACAGGCGCAGCTTGAAATCTTCGGGACCGGCGGCGTCGACGATGTCCGCTTTGCCGTCGGGAGATTCCGCCTGGCCGGCGTACGAGAACGTCACCGGGAATCCAGGCTGCGGCGTCCCTGTGAGTCCGATGAGCAAGCGCGCGAGCTCGGTGTTGCTGCGCCTCAGCGCCTGCTTGGCGCGCTCGGGATCGGCGGCCGGATTGTCCGCGCGGACCGTCATGCCCGGGCTGTTGCCGACGACTTCGATGAACGGCCGCGTGCCTTCGAAGCCCTCGGTGCGCGTCATCGAGAATCCCGCGCTGCCGATGTCGCGCTTCAGATAACGATCGGGAAAGTCCAGATCGATTTCGATCTTGCCCGCCGTCTGCTGCGATCCGTGCGCGGCGCCTCCCGCTCCGCCGGGTCCGCCCATCATCATGATCGTCATCGTTCCGCCGCCGCCGGCCATCGCGCTCATCTCGCGCCGATAGTCGGCGCGCACCGAGAGGCTCTTGATGCCGGCGAGCTTCTGATCGCCGCCGAGCGCTTTGCGCATGTCCGCGATCACCGCGGCGGCCTTCGCATCCGACCGCGCCTGCGCGTGCGAGAACGCGACGACATACGCGGCGGCGACGACGGCCAAGATCGCGGTACTGATCCACTCCCTGATTCGCATGATGTGTCCTCGCGTGATGTCGACCATTGATCGAGATCACGATTGATGATGACGACTGATGTAGATGACGATCGATATTGCGGCGGCGGTCGGCGTGAATGGTTAAGCGCACGCTAAGAGTTTGTTAAGGACGTAAAACCTCGCGATTCCGCGCCGATCCAGCGCCCGGCGCCCGCCGGCCTGGTGCTAGACTCGACCCATGTGGAGGCGTTTTCAGCCGCCGCTCGCGCTCGTCAGCCTCACGCTCGTCGGCCTGATCGCCGTGCTCGCATGGCTGCAGTACCACTGGCTCGGTCAGATCAGTGAGGCGGAGCGCGCGCAGCGCCGCGCCACGTTGGCCGCGGGCGCGCAGGAATTCGCGCAGGACTTCGATCGCGAGATCAATCGCGCGTATCTCCTCTTCCAGAGCGAGTCGCGATTGATTGGCCAATCCGGCCAGTTCCCCACGGATCCCGCGGGCGCGACCGAGAGCGACGAGCAGATCGCGCAGCGCTTCGCCGCGCGCTACGACCACTGGCAGGCGAACTCACGTTTTCCACGCGTGCTGAAGGATGTGTACGCGTTCACGCAGGGCGGCGACGGAACGGCGTCGCTTCGAAAGTACGATCCGGCTCGACGCACGCTCGAGCCCGTGGAGTGGCCGGCGGCGATGTCGAATTGGCGCGCTCACCTTGACGTCGGCGCCGCCAATCGAACGAGCCAGAACGCCGGCGCGATCGTCATTCGCCGGATCCCCAACGCAATCTGGGAGGACGTGCCGGCGATCGTCGTTCCTTCGCCGATCACGGTCGTGGCGACGGCCGGCGAGCCGTTCGGTCGCGCGCGCGCCAGCATCACGGCAACCTTCCAGCATGCGCTGCGAATGCCGCAGCCGATGGCCTACTCGATTTTGGCCATCGACGCGGACTACGTTCGCCGCGAACTGCTGCCGGCATTGGCGCAGCGTCACTTCTCACAGGGCCGCGATTCGGGAGGCGCGAACGGAGCGCTCGATTTCAAGGTTGCCGTGGTCTCGAAGGGCGGACCGATCTTTCAATCGCCGTCCTCGTTCGCGCCGGCAATCGACTCGCCGGCCGACGCGACCGCCGATCTGTTTCAGGTGCGGACTCAGGACTTCACGGCGCTCGTGTCGGAGGTGAGACGATTCACCGCCCTTGCGGGGGCGAGACCGCCGTCCGCCTCTCAAATGCCAGGCTCGCCGGCTGAAAACGTCGGCGGCCGCGTCAACGCCGGCGACGGGCGCCCGCTCTCGATCTTCATCCAGGAGAACGCCTCCGGTGGCGGCGTCGGCCGAACGAGCACCACATCGACGCGCGTGACGACCTCGGGTTCCACTCCGTTGTGGAAGCTCGTCGTGGCGCATCCGTCGGGCTCGCTCGAAACGGCCGTGGCCGCCGCCCGCCGCCGGAACGTCGTCATCAGCTTCAGCATTCTGGGGATTCTCGGCGCCAGCATGGGGCTGCTGATCCTGGCGACGAGGAGAGCGCAGCGATTGGCGAAGCAGCAGATGGAGTTCGTGGCGGCCGTGTCGCACGAGCTGCGTACGCCGCTCGCCGTCATTCGATCGGCGGCCGAGAATCTCGCCGACGGCGTCGTCCACGACGAAGATCGGATCCGGCGCTACGGAGAGCTGATGCGGAGCGAGGGGCGGCGGCTCACCGAGATGGTCGAACAGATTCTCGAGTTCGCCGGCATTCAGTCCGGCCAGCGCGGATTCGCGCTGAGGCCCGTCGCGATCGATTCTCTCATCCGCGACATTCTGTCTTCGTCCGCAGCCATCATCGATGGCGCCGGCCTCACGGTCGATCTGGATCTGCCTCCGAATCTTCCTTCGGTGCTCGGCGACGAGCCCGCGCTGCGCCGCGTGTTTCAGAACCTGATCGACAACGCCATCAAGTACGGTGCGTCCGGCGGATGGATTCGCGTGAGCGCTCGCGCCGAGGGCTCGACCATCCTCGTGACGGTCGCGGACCGCGGCATCGGCATCGAGCCGGCCGATCAAGACAAGATCTTCGAGCCGTTCTATCGCGCCGCAGACGTCGTCGCCGCGCAGATGCAGGGCGCCGGGCTCGGGCTCAGCCTCGTGCAGCGAATCGTTGCGGCGCACGGCGGGCAAGTGGCCGTGAAGAGCGCGCCTCGCAATGGCAGCGAGTTCACCGTGGCGCTTCCGGCGAAAGCCGGAAGCCAGGAAACCGCGAACCGCGAAACCGCGAACCACGAGACCGCAGACGCCGCGAATCCTGCCGACGGGCCCCCCGAGATTAGAAGCCATCTCGAGACCGGAGCGAGCGAGCGTGAGCGAGTGAGCCTGGCGAGCGGCGCGGGGCTTTGGGGCTCCGCGAGCGAGCCAGTAGGGGGGCTCCGGGGGGCGAAGCCCCCCGGAAAGGGATGAAACGGCTGCTGCTCGTCGAAGACGAACCCGGTCTCGTGATGACGCTGACCGACCGGCTATCCCGCGAAGGCTATTCCGTCGACTCGAGCACGGACGGCGAGAGCGGGCTCGAGCGCGCCGCGAGCGAGCCGTTCGATCTCGTCCTGCTCGACGTCATGCTGCCGCGGCTCGGCGGGTTCGACGTGATGCGCGAGCTTCGCAAACGCGGCGTCGAGACGCCGGTGATCATGCTGACGGCGCGCGGACAGGTCGTCGACAAGGTCGTCGGCCTGAAGCTCGGCGCCGACGACTACGTCACCAAGCCTTTCGAGATGGTGGAGCTCCTCGCGCGCATCGAGGCGAAGCTCCGGCGCGCGCCCGCCACGATTCACCCCGCCGAAGGCCACCAGTTCGGCGATATTCGCATGGACTTCAGGAAAGCGGAGATCACGAGAGCGGGCGCGGCGCTCGAGCTGTCCGCCCGCGAGTTTCAGCTGCTGAGGTATTTCATCGAGCACCGCGGCGCCACGCTCTCGCGCGAGGAGCTGCTCAACGAGGTGTGGGGCTACAACTCGATGCCCTCCACCCGGACCGTCGACGTCCACGTCGCCTGGCTGCGCCAGAAGATCGAGCCCAACCCGCGCCATCCCCAATACATTCTGACGGTCCACGGATTAGGGTATAAGTTTGCGGGTTGATGACCATTTGCGACGCTCACTGCCACTTCTTCTCCACGCGCTTCCTCGAGCTGCTGACGAAAGATCGCCGCGATCTGCCGGCGGACGATAGAGCGGCCGCCGCCGCGGCGCTTCTCGGGTGGGAGGCTCCCGGCACACCGCAAGCGCTCGCCGATCGATGGACCAAGGAGCTTGCGCGCAACGGCGTCAGCCGCTGCGCGCTGATCGCGAGCATCCCGGGCGACGAAGAGTCCGTCGCCGCCGCGGTTGCCGCGCATCCGCGCAACTTCGTCGGGTTCTTCATGTTCAATCCGGTCGCGCCGGACGCCGCGGAGCGCCTTTCTCGCGCGCTGTCGGAGTATCGATTTCGCGGCGTCGCGCTGTTTCCGGCGATGCACCGGTACCGCTTGGACGACGAGGGGGTGCGGAAGGTGTTCGAGGCAGCGGCGAGCCATGGCGCCGCCGTGTTCGTGCATTGCGGCGTGTTGTCGGTCGGCGTGCGTAAGAAGCTCGGCTTGCCATCGCCGTTCGATCTCCGGCTCGGCGATCCGCTCGCGGTTTCCGCGATCGCGCAGCAGTACCCGGCGGTGCCGGTGATCGTTCCGCATTTCGGCGCGGGCTTTTTTCGCGAGGCCCTGATGGCGGCAGATCAGAGCCCGAACGTCCACCTGGACACGTCGAGCTCGAACAGTTGGATGAAGTACTATCCTGGCCTGACGCTCGAGGCCGTCTTCACGCAAGCGCTCGGCGTCGCCGGACCGGATCGACTGATCTTCGGCACCGACTCGTCGTTCTTCCCGCGCGGCTGGCAGCGCCCGCTCTACGACGCGCAGCTGCGCGCGACTGAGGCGGCCGGCGTGAGCGACGCGGATCGCGCGAAGATCTTCGGCGGAAATTTCGAGAGGATGTTCCCGCATGTCTAAGAAGGCGCTCGTCGCGATCGTGTTGCTGCTGTCGGCCGCCGGACTGACCGCGCTTGCCGCGCGATCGCAGCAGCCCGCCGCGCCCGCGCCGGCGACGCTGGTGCTCACGAACGGAAAGATCGTCACGCTCGAGACGGCGCCGGCGGAAGCGCAGGCCATCGCCGTCAGCGGCGATCGCATCGCGGCCGTCGGCACGTCGGCGGAGATCAAGCGATACATCGGTCCGTCGACCGAGGTGATCGACTTGAGAGGGCAGCTCGCGATCCCCGGATTCATCGAGAGCCACGGACATTTCACGGGCGTCGGCCAGGCGGAGTTGAACCTCAAGCTGATGACCGCGCGGTCGTGGGACCAGATCGTGGCGATGGTGGAAGAGGCCGCGAAGAAGGCGAAGCCCGGTCAATGGATTTACGGGCGCGGGTGGCACCAGGAGAAGTGGACGTCCAGACCGCAGCCAAACGTCGAGGGCTTCCCCGTCCACGAGGCGTTGAGCAGAGCCTCGCCGAACAATCCCGTGCTGTTGACGCACGCGAGCGGCCACGCGACGTTCGCGAACGCGAAAGCGATGGAGCTGTCGGGCGTCACCGGCGCGACGCCGAATCCTCCCGGCGGGGACTTTCTCAAGGACGCGAACGGCCGTCCGACCGGACTCTTCCGCGAAACCGCATCGCGGTTGATTCGTTCGGGAACGGGAGAGCCGCCGCGCACGCCGGCGGAAAACGCCGCGCGCGCGGAGAAGATCCTCGAGCTCGCCGCCGCCGAATCGCTCTCGAAAGGCGTGACGTCGTTTCAAGACGCGGGGTCATCGTTCGCCGACGTCGATCTGGCGAAGAAGATGATCGATCAGGGGCGGATGAACATCCGCTTGTGGATCATGCTCCGCGTGCCGAACGACGCGCTTGCCGCGAACATGGCGAAGTACAAGACGATCGATTACGGCAACGGCTTCCTCACGGTTCGCGCGATCAAGAGATCGATCGACGGCGCGCTCGGCTCGCGCGGCGCGTGGCTCCTCGAGCCCTACTCGGACAAGCCGGACGACACGGGACGCAACACGACGCCGGTCGACGAGATCCGCGAGACCGCGCGGCTCGCGATGCAGCACGGCTATCAGCTCTGCGTGCACGCGATCGGCGATCGCGCGAACCGCGAGACGCTGAACATCTTCGAGGAAGCGTTCAAGGCGAACCCTGACAAGAAGGACGTTCGCTGGCGCGTCGAGCACGCCCAGCACCTCCATCCGTCAGACATCCCGAGGTTCGGCCAGCTTGGCGTGATCGCGTCGATGCAGGGGATCCACTGCACGTCCGATGCGCCGTACGTTCCCGCGCGCCTCGGACCGAAACGCGCCGAAGAAGGCGCCTACGTCTGGCAGAAGTTGATGAAGTCAGGCGCCGTCGTCACGAACGGCACGGACGCTCCGGTCGAGGACGTCGATCCGCTCGCGAGCTACTACGCCACGGTGACTCGAAGGACGGCCGACGGGAAGGTGTTCTACGCGGATCAGCGCATGAGCCGGATCGAGGCGCTGCGCTCCTACACGATCAACGGCGCGTTTGCCGCGTTCGAGGAATCGAGCAAGGGCTCGCTCAAACCGGGCAAGTACGCGGACATCGTCGTGTTGTCGAAGGACATCCTGACGATTCCCGACGCCGAGATCCCGAACACACGCGTGGCGTACACGATTGTCGGCGGCAAGGTGCGACACAAGCTGAACTAGCGTGCGCCGACGGGACGGCCGCCGCGCTGCTGCTGCTGCGCCGGCATCTTTCGACGATACAGCTCGAAGAACTTGTTGCACGCGCGGTGGAATCGCTCCGTGAGCTGGCGCCCGGCGTCTCCCGGCACCGGGCCGAGACGGCTCCACGACGCCTGCGCCTGCCGCACGTCGTCGGCCATCGCGCGCCACTTGGATTCTTCGCCCGCGCGGCCGCCGATCGTATTCGTTGCGAGCGCTTCGCGCAGCATGTCGGCGAGTGCCTGCGAGCCGGTGGGCGCCGGCGCGCTCTCGGCGAGGAAGCCTTCGACGCGCGCGCAGAGCTTCTCCATCTTCTGCCGGCTGGCTTCCGAGTCGAGCTCCGTTCCCTTGAAGGCGTCGGGATTGGTCGCCATCAGGCGCTCCAACGCGTCGACGAACCGCGCGCTCAACGGATCGGCGCCCTGACGGACGACCGGCGTCGTCTGATTCCATCGGCTGCGCAGCGAACGCACGCGCTCGAGGAGATCCGGAGCGGCGACGGGCACCGTGCCGTCTTCGGACGGCTGCGGCGCCAGTCCCTCGAGCTCGGTGACGAGTGCTTCGCGATCCGCCTGCTTGGCTTCCACCTCGATCTCGTCGCGGCGCTTGTAGCGCTCGAAGAACGCATCGCACGCGGCGCGGAATCGATTCCAGATCGCTTCGGATTTGCTCCGGCGCACGGGGCCGATCATCTTCCAGTCGGCCTGAAGGCGCCGGATTTCCGCGGCCGCCCGTTCCCACTCGCGCGACGCGGCGAGCGCCTCCGCGCGGACGCACAGCGCGTCTTTCTTTGCGAGGTTCGCGGCCCACGTTTCCTTGCGCTCGCTGAGGTCCGCGTTCCGCCGCGTGAAGAACTTGTCGCACGCGTCGCGGAATCGCTTCCACGTCGCCTTCGTGTCCTGCCGTGGAATCGGACCGATCTGCTGCCACTCGGCCTGCAGTTTCTTGAGCTCGTCGGCGGTCTTGATCCAGTCCGTCGAGTCCGCGAGCGCTTCGGCGCGCTCGACGAGCGCGAGCTTGAGCTGGAGATTCGCGCCGCGCTCCTCGGCGCGGTGCGCGAAGAACTCGCGCGCCTTCGCCTGAATCGGATCCGCGGCCTGGCGATAGCGATGCCATAGCGCCTGCGCTTGCGCGCGCGGCGCTTCCGCGACCTGCTTCCAGCGCTCCTGAATCTCGTGCAGGTCCCGGGCGGCCTTCTCGACGTCCTCGGGCTTCGACTCGTCGGTGCTGCCGATGTTGTATTTGGCGTGCAGCCCCTCCGCCTTCGCGATCAACTCTTCCTGGACGGCGGCGTTGGCGAACCGCTTCCACTCGTCCATCTCGCGCAGCTCGTGGAGCCGCGGCGCCATCAGCGTCATTGCCGCTTTCAGCCGCTCGACGAGCGCGTGCTGCTCGCGCGGGGGCACCGCCGGCGGCGCATCGATCGCGGACTTGAGATCGCGCACGCTGCGGTCCGCTTCGCGCAGCGTGAGGTCCTCGGCCGCCGCGCGCGCCGTCACGCGCTCGAGCAGCTGCTCGACGCGCAGCACCTGCTGCTTCAACGTTCGCTCGGCCGCGGCGCGCTTCTCTTCCGCGCGCTGCCTCACGCGCGCGTCGGCTTCGGCAAAGCGGGCGGCGACGTCGGGATCGATCTCTCCGAGATCCGTCCGCTCGGCGAGCGAATGCCATTCAGCGGCGGCCGTGCGGAACGCCGCGTGCGCCTCGGGGGTGTCGTGATCGGCTGCCGTCGACAAGCGTTCGGCCTCGAGCGCGACCTCCGCGAGGCGGGCGCGCACGCGCTCGATCTCTCGACGATTCTCGTGGCGCTCGATCGCGCGCCGGCAGGCCTCGTCGAAGCGCCGCCGCAGCTCCGCGTCGTTGCGCTCTTGCGCGGATGCGCTGGGCATGCCTTCCCATTCGGCGCGTGCCTTTTCCAATTCGTCCGGCGTGTCGTCGCCGCGCAGCGACTCGACGTGCTCGCAGATCGCCGCGAACGCCGCGCGGCGGGCCGCCGCGCGCTCCTCGTCCGCCGCGCGCTCCGCTTCCGCGCGAGCGTGGGCTTCGATCGCGCCGCGCGCCTCGGACCGCTTCGCTTGGAAGCGGTCGGCGGTCTCTTGATCCGACGAGCCGGCGAGCTCGCTCCACTGCGCCTCGAGATCCGCCAGTTGCTCCGCCGCGCCGGCCGCGTTCGGCGTCGCGGCCACGGCTTCGACTCTCGCCAACACGAGCGCCGCGCGCTTCCGCCACTCCTCGTGCGCCGCCTTCCGCGCGGCCTCCGCGTCGTCCATCTCCTGAATCAACGTACGCGCGCGCTTCGCGACCGCCTTGTTCTTCGCGCGCGTCGCGATGCCGTCGAGCAGCTCGCGCCTCGATGCCTCGGGCGTCGCGTCGATCGCGCGATCGAGTGCGCTGATTCCCGCGTCTTTGTGATCGGTCTTCGTCGCGACCGCCAAGAGTTCCCCCGGATCGGTGACGCGCGCAGCCGCCGCGAGCGCGATGCGCGGATCTTCGGCGTGGCGCGCGACGCTCGCGACGAGCTTTGGGTCGGTCGTCCTGCCGAGCGCCGCCGTCCGTACCGATTCGTGCGGCGACGACTTCGCGATCGTGCTGAAGTGCTTCTGATCGCTGACGCCATCGAGCGCGGCGGCGGCATCGGCGTCGTTGTCGGCCGGCGCGACGGCGACCGCGACCAGCTTGTCGCCAAGCTCGCGGCGCAGCGCCTCGTCGCGCTCCGTGCGCGCGAGCCGCGCGAGATAGCCGGGAACGCTGATCCGCGCGATCGCCGCGCGCCGCACGCGAACGTCTTCGTCCGATGCGGCCAGCTCCGCGATCACGCCCCAGTGCTCGGCGTCGTCCGGCAACTCCGCCACACCGGCGAGGCGGATCGCCGGGTCCGGGTTGCGATATTTGGGTTGCGGCTTGAAACGATCCAGGAAAGACATGAGGGGAGCCTTACGTCAAGCACGCGCTTGCATCGCCGGGAAGGCGGTGGAAAACCGCGCGATCGCCCGGGGACTCGGCGCCGAAACAAGCGGCGCCGAGAGGCGGCCGCGTTCACGAATCTCGGATGCTGCTAGGCGTTTGATTCCTGCGTGAGCCACTCGGCGATCTGCTCGCGCGTCATTCGATGGTCGTCGTTGAGATGCACGATCATCGACGCGAGCGGCAGCCGCTTCTTGCAGCCTTGCGGACACGCTTTCGTCACCTCGTCGAGACATCGGAACAATCGCTCGAGGTGATCGGGGATCAACTTGCCGTGCGTGCGCGGCAGATGATAGACCCCTTCGTAGACGGCGCCGAGTGCGCAGGAGCCGCCCTTCTCGTCGAAGTAGCTCCCGAAACACTGGTGCCCACGCGCCGAACCGGCGCGGATGTAATCTGCCAGCTCCCGTTGCTCGTTCTCGAGTTCTGTCGCCATCGCGTATCTCCCCGCGCGATTTGCGCGCGAACGACGATCGCTGGCCCGTGCACCCGCACGCGCCCGCGCACGGATGCGACCTCTCGCCGGAGACGTGCCCTGAATGCCATTGTAGCTCAGGGATAGCGGCGTTGACGCGCGTTCGCGCGCGCGTTTCCGCGGGATCCATCGAATTGAATCGCATGCTACGCCTGTTCGGATTCATCCCGTCGAAGAGGCCCATAACTCGACCGATCGGCAGCCGGTAGCCGGCCCCGTGCAATCCGCAGTCCGGACGCGCGGACTGCCACTTCGCAACGGCGGCGTCCCACGATTTGCGGGAGCGGTCGGTCGGCGCGCCGCCCTGCCGATACAATGTCGAGCCATGGTGACCTTCGTATTCCTGGTCGTTCTTGCAGGACCCCCGCCAGCGCAAACCGCCGCCGCGCCTCAACAGCCGGCGGCGCTCGCGCCGGCGCCCGGCAACCCCGTCGCCGTCATTTCGACAACGATGGGGGACATTCAGGTGGAGCTGTTCAAGGACAGGGCGCCCGTGTCGGTCGAGAATTTTCTTCGATACGCGGCGGAAGGTTTCTATTCCGGCACGATCTTCCACCGCGTCGTGCGCAACTTCGTCGTCCAGGGCGGCGGCTACAGCGCGGGCATGAAAGAGAAGCCGACTCACGAGCCGATTCAGAACGAGGCGACGAACGGTTTGCGAAATGTCCGAGGCACGATAGCGATGGCACGCACGCGCGTGCTGCGCAGCGCGACGTCGCAGTTCTACATCAACGTCGCCGACAACTCGTCGCTCGATCATCGCGGCTACTCGCCCGACGACTTCGGCTACGCCGTCTTCGGCCGCGTGCTCAGCGGGATGGAAGTGGCCGACAAAATCGCGGAAGTGCCGACGCGCGCCGAGAATCCCGTCGAGCCCATCACGATCACCGGCGTCACGATCAAGCCGTGAGCGTCGCCAGCTCCTTCTCGAGCCTCGTCACGAGATCGTCGAGCTGATTGACGATCGCGTTCACGGTATCGGGCCGGCTGAGATCGACCCCCGCTTTCTTCAACTGCTCCATCGGATAGTCGTTGCCGCCCGAGCGGAGTAGCGTCAGGAATCGATCGCGCGCCTCGCCGCGCGCAGTCTCCGATCCCTCCATTATTTCCTGCGCGAGCCGCGCCGCCGACGCGAAGCACGTCGCGTACTGATACACGTAGTACGGCGAGTTGAAGAAGTGCGGGATCCGCGACCACGTGATCCCGGTCTGATCGTTGAGGTCGAGCGCGTCGCCGTAGTAGTCGACGAGGAGCCCTCGATACGCCTCGGTGAGAATCTCCGCGGTGATCGGCTGATCGCGCTCAGCCAGGCGGTGCGCGCGCAGCTCGTAATCGGCGAACAGCACCTGCGTGTAGAACGTCCCCGCGATGTTGTCGATCGCGTGCTGCAGCAGGACGACGCGCTCGGCGGGATCGGTGGAGCGGGCGAGCAGGTATTCGAGGAGCAGCGCTTCGCTCAGCGTCGACGGGACCTCGGCGACGAAGATCGTGTAGTTCGAGTACACGAACGGCTGCGTCTCGTGCGACAGGATGGTGTGCATCGAGTGCCCCATCTCGTGCGCGAGCGTGAACATGTCGTCGAGCGTGTCGTTGTAGTTCATGAGCATGTACGGATGCGTGCCGTACACCGGCGCCGAGTACGCGCCGGATCGCTTGCCGTCGTTCTCGTACACGTCGATCCATCCGCCGGCGAACCCTTCGCGCATGCGCGATTGATATTCGGCCCCGAGCGGCGCGGCCGATTCGACGATCCAGTCGAGCACGCGGTCGTACTCGTACTTCTTGTCGAACGTCACGAGCGGAATCGAGTAGTCGTAGACGTGGTACGAGGGCACGCCGAGCGCGCGCCGCCGCAGCCGATGGTAGCGGCGCAGCGGCCCGACGCCCGCGCGCGTCGTCTCGATCAAGTTCTCGACGACGGACGTGGGGATGTTGTCGCCATGCAGCGCGGCGTCGAGGGTCGTCTTGTAGCCGCGCGCGCGCGCCTGGAACCAGTCGCGCTGACAGACGCCGTTGTAGAGCGTCGCGTACGTGTTCAGCGTCTTCTGATACGTCTCGTGCAGCGCGCGGAATGCCGCCGCGCGATCCGCCTGATTGCGCTTCGTCGCGAGGATCGCTCGATATTGACCGTAGGTGACGGTGACGCCCTCGCCGGTCGACAGCGTGATGGTTGGAAACGTCGCGTCGGCGGTCGAGAGCGCCCAGTACGCGTCGTTCGGCGCCGACGACAAGCGGCTCGACAGCGACATCAGGCGCTCGCCCGCCTCGTCCAGCACGTGCTCCTGCTGCCGGTAGAGATCCTCGATCGCGAAGCGATAGAGCCGCAGCGGCTCGGAGCGGTCCATCCACTCGCGCACGGTCTCGATCGGAATCTCGAGCAGCTCCGGATTGAACCAGGACTCCGCCTGCTTCCAGCGCGCGAAGAGAATCTGCACCTGCTGGCGCTTCGCGTTCACCGCGTTGTCGCGCTGATCCTCGTCGTAGCGCAGCGACGGAAAGTACCAGACGCGGTACGCGAGCTGCCCCAACTCTTCCGAGAGGCGGAAGGCTTCGAGCAGCCGATCCGGTCCTTGCGCGAGCGTGCCCTTCAGCGCGGCGTACTTCTCGATGCCGCCCTCGAGCCGCTTGTAGCCCGTTTCCCAGGCGTCCCAATCGGGGAAGATGTCGCTAAGATTCCACTTGTAGCGGTCGGCGATCTCCTCGCGGCGCCGGCTGCGCGTCGTCGGCGGCTCGGCCGCGGCCAGATCGGATGGACCGAAGAACGTCGCAAATCCCATCCGATCACTATACGGCGGCGCTATTCATCGTGGAAGGGGGCTCTCCACATGGGGCGAAGCGCGTCGCGGAACGTCAATGTGCTCGAACGGTTCTCGACTGTGGTCACGCGATGGTCGGGCAGCACGACGGCGTTTGCCTTGGCCTGCAGCGTGATCATCGTGTGGGCCGTCACCGGCCCGATCTTCGACTACTCGAACACGTGGCAGTTGGTGATCAACACGGGCACGACGATCGTCACGTTCCTGATGGTGTTCCTGATTCAGCGCACGCAGAACAAGGACTCGCTTGCGCTTCAGCTCAAGTTGAACGAGCTCGTCGCGGCGATCGAGGGCGCGAACAACCGGCTGATCGACTGCGAGGATCTCACCGAGGAGGAGCTGCAGGTCCTCCACGATCACTACGCGAAGCTGGTGAAGATGGCGAAGGACGAAGCGCCGCTGGCGAAGCTCAGATCGCTCGAGGTGGCGCAGGACCGCCACGCGAAGAAGTCGAAGACGCAATAGAACAGAATCGCGGTCCGCGGTCCGCTGGCCGCTGGCCGACGAACGAAGAACGAGCAGCGAGCAGCGGATCGCGGGCCGCGGCTTATTTCATCCAGGCGGCAACGGCGTCGAGGATCTCGTCGAGGCCGTCGCCCTTTCGCCCGGGCACCTTGAACGAGTGATCGCCGCCGGCGACTTCGTGCAGCGTCGCGTGCCGCAGCGACGGAATCAGCGCGGCAATCTCCACGGACGTGCCGAACGGATCGCGGCTGCCCTGCACGAACAGCATGCGCTCGGCAATCGACGGCAGGTGCGCGTCGCGTCGCTGCTCGGGTTTGCCGGGCGGATGCAGCGGATATCCGAGAAACACGAGCCCGGCCAGCTCGTGCCCGCCTTGCGCCGCGATGTGCGAGGCGATGCGGCCGCCCATCGATTTCCCGCCGATGAACATCGGCAGGCCGCCAAACGCGGCGCGCGCGGCCTCGAGCGCCTCGCTCCACGCGCGTTCGAGCACTGGCGTGCGATCCGGGACTTTCCTCCGCTCGGCGATGTAGGGGAAGTCGAACGTCGCCGTCGAGATCCCGCGATCCGCCATGCCTTGCGCCGCGCGGACCATGAACGGGCTCTTCTGGCCGGCGCCGGCGCCATGCGCCAGCACGAGCGCGAACGTGGCTTTGTCAGAAGGGTAGAGCGTGAGCATGAGCCATTGTCCACGAGGACCGACCGGCGTAACCTGTCCGGATGCGACATAGCCGCCGGGAATTCGCGCAGCTCTTTGCCATCGGCGGATCGGCCGCGCTCTTCGCCGCACGTCCCGCCGCGTGGGCGCGGCCGGAGCTCGCCGCCGCGACGGCGCCGCCGGACGAGCGTTTCTGGTCCGACGTGCGCGAGCAGTACGTCATGCCGAGAGGATACATCTGCCTCAACGCGGCCAACCTGTGTCCATCTCCCGCACGCGTGCTCGACGCGTATTTCGACGGCACGCGATCGGTCGATCGCGATCCGTCGCCGCAGAACAGGCAAAAGACCCGGGACGGGCGCGAGGCGACGCGCCGCGCGCTGGCCGCATTCCTCCGTGCGACGCCGGAGGAGATCGTCATCACTCGCAACACGAGCGAGTCGAACAACATCGTCTCGAGCGGGCTCGATTTGAAGGCCGGTGATGAGGTGCTGCTCTTCTCGGACAACCATCCGAGCAACCACGACGCGTGGCGCCAGAAGAGCCAGCGGTTCGGATTCACGGTGCGCGTCGTTGATCAAGTGAATCCGCATCCGGGCGCGCAGTTCTACGTCGACGCGTTCCGCAAACAGATGACGCCGCGCACGAAAGTGGTCGCGTTCACGCACGTGACGTCGACCGTTGGAGACTTGATGCCTGCGGCGGAGCTCTGCCGGCTCGCTCGCGACCACGGCGCTCTCTCGCTCGTCGACGGCGCGCAGTCGTTCGGCGTGCTCGACGTCGACCTGTCGCGGATGCAGCCGGACTTCTTCACCGGCAGCGCGCACAAGTGGCCGTGCGGCCCCAAAGAGAACGGCCTCCTCTACGTGAACAAGCAAGTGCACGACCGGATCAAGCCGAGCATCGTCAGCCTGTATCCGGGTGACGTGGGCATCTCGCGATCGCTCGAGGCGTTCGGGCAGCGGGATGAGCCGGCGATGATGGGTTTCGGCGAGGCACTCGCCTTCCAGACGAAAATAGGTCAGGACGCGATCGAGAAGCGATCGCGCGAGCTGACTCAGCTGCTGATCGAAGGTCTCGGCCGCATCAGCGGCGTCAAGGTCTGGACTCACCCGGATCCCGCTCGATCGACCACGATCGTCTCGTTCCGGCCCGCGGCGCTCGAGGTGCGGAAGCTACACCAAGCGCTTTACGAGAAGGACCGCGTCGTGTGTGCGACGCGCGGCGGGGCCGACCGTGGCGGGCTTCGGTTCTCGCCGCATTTCTATAACGTGCGATCGGACATCGAGCGGGCCGTCGACGCAGTGGCCCGCTATATCGCCAAAGGTCTCTGATCGCTGCGCGGTTGGTAGAATAGCCGTTTGCATGCGCCCTGATCGTACGAAGTGGGCCCTCGCAGCGGGCGACGTGCTTGCGCACTACCGCGTGCTCACGCCGATTGGTTCCGGCGGCATGTCGCAGGTGTATCTCGCCGAGGACGTGCGGCTCGGCCGCCAACTCGCGCTGAAGGTCCTTTCGCCCCGCGCGCTGCAAGATGAAGAACGCCTGCGCCGGTTCGAGCGCGAGGCGCGGACGATTTCCGCGCTCAACCATCCGAACATTCTCACGATCTACGACGTCGGGCACGACGGCGAGATGCAGTTCCTTGCCACGGAGTACATCGACGGCGTCACGCTGCGCACGATTCTCGCGCGAGGCCCCGTCGACGTTCGCCAGGCCGTCACGATCGCCATCCAGATCGCGCAGGCGCTCGCCGCGGCTCACGCGGCGGGCGTCATTCATCGCGATTTGAAGCCGGAGAACGTGATGATTCGCGCCGACGGCTATGTGAAGGTGCTGGACTTCGGTCTGGCCAAGCTCGCCGGCGTCGAGGGGTTCGCGGTGAACGCCGACGCGGAGACACAGCTCGTCGAAACCCGCGACGGTCTCATCCTGGGCACGTTCGACTACATGGCGCCGGAGCAGGCGCGTGGAGGCGACGTCGATCCGCGAGTCGATTTGTTCGCCCTGGGCGTGCTCCTGTACGAGATGCTCGCCGGCCGCGCGCCCTTCAAGGGAGACACGGCGGCGGACATCGTCGGGTCCGTGCTCTTTCGCGATGCACCGCCGCTCGTCCGGCCCGACGTGCCCGGCGAGCTTCACCGAATCGTGGCGACGGCGCTGCAGAAGGATCGGGGCGAACGCTATCAAACGTGCGCCCACGTGCTGCAGGATCTCCGAGCGCTGGCGCGAGCGCTTGGCTCCGACGGCGGCCTCAATCCCTTGCTCGACATCGCGAACATCGAGACGCCACCGCCGGTTGGCCGAACTCCGTCATCGTCTTCATCCTCGTCCGGCGTAGGTTCCGCTTCGAGCGGCGCGGCTCGATTGCCACGCCGCCGCCGCGGCCGTCGCGTCATCGAATCGCTTGCCGTGCTGCCCTTGATCGACAACAGCGACGGCAAGGAGCTCGACTACTTCAGCGACGGCCTGACGGAGAGTCTCATCAACAATCTCTCCCAGATTCCGCGGCTTCGGGTCATGGCCCGCAGCACCGTTTTCAAATACAAAGGACGCGACGTCGAGCCGCAGATCGTCGGCCGCCATCTCGGCGTGCAAGCGGTGCTCACGGGGCATGTCACTCCGCGCGCCGGCGCCTTCATCGTCGGCGTGGAGATCGTCGACGTCGAAGATGGATCGCAGGTGTGGGGAACCGTCGTGAATCGGCGCGCGACCGATGCATTCGCGTTGCAGTCCGAGATCTCCGAGGAGCTGACGGGCGCACTCCGGCTGCGCCTGAGCCGCGACGAGCGAAAGCGGATCGGGAAGCGCCACACGGTCAATGCCGAGGCGTATCAGCTCTATCTTCGAGGGCGCTACTTTCTCAACGCCCGCACGGGCGACTCGCTCAGGAACGCACGAACGCTGTTCGAGCGCGCGGTAGCTGAAGATCCAGATTTCGCGCTGGCTCACGCAGGCCTCGCCGATTGCTGTTCGCTGATAGCCGTCAGCCTCCGCGGCACGTCGGGCCGCGCCCTCGTCGATCACGCGCGCACGGCAGCGCTCAGGGCGCTGCAAGTCGACGACGCGTTGGCGGAGGGACACGCGTCGTTGGCGTTCATCAGATTCCGGTTCGACTGGGACTGGGCCGGCGCGGAATCGGAGTTCAACCGCGCGCTCGAGCTCAATCCGGGCCACGCGTCGTCGCGGCAGTGGTACGCGATGTTTCTCGCGTCGCGTTCGCGATTCGACGACGCGTTCGGGGAGATGAAGCGAGCGCTGGATCTCGATCCGTTGTCGCTCAACATCCAGAGCGGCATCGGGCGCATCCTGCACTTCGCGGGCCGGCTGGACGAGGCTGTCGTTCAATACGAGCACGTCATTCAGACGAATCCGTCATTCGGACAAGCGCACATCGATCTCGCGCTCACGCGGATGGCTCGTGCAGAGGTGCCCGCGGCGCGCGGCGAGCTCGCGCGCGCCAGGCAGCTCCTCGGAGACGTCTCGACCGTGCGGCTCCTCGAGGGCTGCTGCGCCGCGCGTGAAGGACGGCTGGACGACGGCCGCGCGGCATTTGACGATTTGCGGCAGCGTTACGAGGGCGGCGCGGCCGGCGCCGACGATCTGGCGATGCTGGCAGCCGTCCTCGGCGACTGGCCTGTTGCGCGTCAATGGCTGACGGACGCCTGCGCGCAGCGGGCGCCCTTCCTCGGATACGTCGACGTCGAGCCCGCCATGCAGCCCCTCGTGCAGGATCCGGAGTGCCGGGAGATCCTGCGCCGCCACGGCTTCCGTGCCTTGCCAATATGAATCTATTAATGTAGATTCATAGATGTGACGAATGCCTCGCTGTTCAGGCTGCTCGGCGACGAGGCGCGGCTGCGCCTCCTCCGGCTGCTGGCCGCGGAGCGGCTCAACGTCACCGAGCTCACCGGCATCCTCGGGATCGCGCAGTCGGGGGTCTCTCGCCACCTGGGCCTTCTCAAGGACGCCGGCCTCATCCTCGAGGAGCGCGAGAGCGGCTACACGTATTTCCGCCTGGCCACCGCGCTCGTGTCGGGCGCGAATGGGCTCGGGCCGCTGGCCGCGCTGCTCCAGTCGGAATTCGACAGCGCCGCGCAGACCGAAGCCGGCCGCGCCGACGACGCGCGGTTGGAGGAGGTGCGGCGGCTGCGGAAGGAGAATTTCGACGCGCATGCGGGACCCGACACGAACGAGCGCCAGCTCGTGCCCGGCCGGAGCTGGGCCGCCTGGTCGCGCGCGTTGGGCCATCTGCTGCCGCCGCTGCGCGTGGCGGACATCGGGTGCGGCGAGGGATATCTGACGATCGAAGCGAGCCGGTGGGCGTCTCGGGTGATTGCCATCGATCGATCCGCGCTCGTGCTCAAGAAGGCGCGCGCGCTCGCCTCGCGGCGCCGGGTGCGCAACGTCGTCTGGAAGCGCGGCGAGCTCGATCGGCTTCCGCTCCGCGACGCGAGCGTGGACGTCGCGCTGCTCTCGCAGGCGCTCCATCACGCGGCGGATCCCGCGCGCGCGCTCTCCGAGGCCGCGCGCATCGTCGTTCCCGGCGGCCGCGTGCTCGTGCTGGATCTGCGCGAGCACGACGAGACGTGGGTGCGCACGCGCCTTGGCGATCGCTGGCTAGGCTTCACCGACGACGCCATCGCGAAGCTGCTGAAGGGCGCCGGCCTCACCGACGTCAAGGTCAACGTCGGCGCGCGGCGGACCGGCGATCCGTTCACGGTGCTCGTGGCGAGCGGCGCCAAACCCAAACTACGAAGGAACCCTCAATGAGTTCGAGCCCCGAGTCCCGGACCCCGAGCCCCGTCGCGCTGCGCCGTCTCCTCGACGAGCGCGTCGTCATTCTGGACGGCGCGATGGGCACCATGATTCAGCGCCACAAGCTGACGGAAGCGGATTTCCGAGGCGAGCGCTTCAAGGATCACCCGCGCGATCTGCGCGGCAACAGCGACCTCCTCGTCCTCACGCGTCCGGACGTCATCGGCGCCATCCATCGCGAGTACCTCGAGGCGGGCGCGGATCTGATCGAGACGAACACGTTCACGGGCACCGCGATCGCGCAGGCGGACTACGGGCTGGAAGCGATCGCGTACGAGCTGAATCGCGACGGCGCCGCGATTGCGCGCGCGGCCGTGGACGAGTGGAACCTGAAGACGCCGGCGCGCCCCCGCTTCGTCGCGGGATCGATGGGCCCGATGAACCGGACGCTGTCGATCTCGCCGAAGGTGGAGGACCCGGCGTTTCGCGGGATGACGTTCGACGAGGCGCGCGCGGCCTACGAGGATCAGGTCCGCGGACTCGTGGACGGCGGCGCGGACGTGCTGCTGCTCGAGACGATCTTCGACACGCTCAACGCGAAGGCGGGCATCGTCGCGATCGAGAACGTGTTCGCCGAGAAAGGCGTGCGGCTGCCGCTCTTCATCTCCGTGACGGTCACCGATCGCAGCGCCCGCACGCTCTCCGGGCAGACGCTCGACGCGTTCTACACATCGATCCGGCACGCGCGTCCCCTCGCGATCGGGATCAACTGCGCGCTCGGCGCGCGCGAGATGCGCCCGCACCTCGAGGAGCTCGCGCGCCTCGCGGAATGCTACGTGCTCTGTTATCCGAACGCCGGCTTGCCGAACGCGTTCGGACAGTACGACCAATTACCCGACGAAACCGGAGAGCTGTTGAAAGGCTTCGTCACGGGCAATCTGGTCAACATCGTCGGCGGCTGCTGCGGCACGACGCCCGATCACATTCGCGCGATCGCGAAAGAGGTCGAGGGCTTGAAGCCGAGGCCCTTGCCGGCCGGATCGTGGGTGAGCGCACTGGACCGCGGCCCGCGGCCCGCGGACCGCGATCCGGATCATTATTCTCAGTTCTCCGGCCTCGAGACGCTGACGATTCGTCCGGATAGCAACTTCCAGATGATTGGCGAGCGGACGAACGTCACGGGATCGGCGAAGTTCGCGCGATTGATCAAGAACAACGACTACGCTGCGGCCGCGCAGGTCGCGGCCGAGCAGGTCCGCAACGGCGCGAACATGATCGACGTCAACATGGACGAAGGCATGCTCGATTCCGAGCTGGCGATGACGACGTTCCTCAACTACGTCGCGACGGAGCCGGAAATCGCGCGCGTGCCGGTGGTGATCGACAGCTCGAAGTGGTCGGTGATCGAAGCGGGCCTGAAGTGCGTGCAAGGCAAGGGCGTCGTCAACTCGATCAGCCTCAAGGAAGGGGAGGCTGACTTCCTGCACAAGGCGCGCCTCGTTCAGAAGTTCGGCGCCGGCGTCGTCGTCATGGCGTTCGACGAGGTCGGACAGGCGGACACGATCCAGCGCAAGGTCGAGATCTGCCAGCGCGCGTACACGCTGCTGACGGAGCAGGCCGGGTTCGAGCCGACCGACATCATTTTCGATCCGAACATTCTGGCGATCGCGACCGGGCTCGAGGAGCACAACGAGTACGCCGTCAATTACATCGAGGCCACGCGCATCATCAAGGCGACGTGCCCAGGTGTGAAGATCAGCGGCGGCGTCAGCAATCTGTCGTTCTCGTTTCGCGGAAACGACGTCGTGCGCGAAGCGATTCACTCGGCGTTCCTGTATCACGCGATCAAGGCCGGCATGGACATGGGCATCGTCAACGCCGGCCAGCTCGTCGTCTACGAGGACATTCCCGCCGATCTGCTCGAGCACGTCGAAGACATCATCTTCAACCGCCGTCCGGACGCGACCGAGCGCATGGTGCAGTTCGCCGAGCGCGTGAAGGGCTCGGGGAAGAAGAAGGAAGCGGACCTCGTGTGGAGGGAAGGCACGGTCGAGGCGCGGCTGTCGCACGCGCTCGTGCACGGCGTCGTGGACTTCATCGACGCGGACGTCGAGGAAGCGCGGCAGAAGTACGTGCGGCCCATCGAGATCATCGAGGGTCCGCTGATGGACGGCATGAAGGTCGTCGGCGAGCTGTTCGGCGCAGGCAAGATGTTCCTGCCGCAGGTCGTCAAGAGCGCGCGCGCGATGAAGAAGGCGGTGGCCTACCTGCTGCCGTTCATGGAGCAGGAGAAGCTGGAGTCCGGCGGACCCTCGTCGCAGGGCCGCATCGTGATGGCCACCGTGAAAGGGGACGTGCACGACATCGGCAAGAACATCGTCGGCGTCGTGCTCGGCTGCAACAACTACGAGGTGATCGATCTCGGCGTGATGGTGCCCGCGGCAAAGATCCTCGATGCAGCCGTCGAGCGCAAGGCGGACATGATTGGCCTGAGCGGTCTCATCACGCCGTCGCTCGACGAGATGGTCTTCGTGGCGCACGAGATGACGCGTCAGGGCATGACGCTGCCGCTGCTGATTGGCGGCGCGACGACGAGCCGGCAGCACACCGCGGTGAAGATCGCGCCGGAGTATGCCGGGCCCGTCGTGCACGTCCTCGACGCCTCGCGCGCGGTGGATGTCGTCTCGAGCCTGCTCGGATCGAACAGGCAATCGTTCGATCGCGCCAATCGCGAGGCGCAGCGCGAGATTCGCGACAAGTACACCGCCCGGCGCGAGAAGCCGATGCTCACCTACGAGCAGGCGCGAGCGAACCGGCCGAGATACGACTGGGAGGAACAGCCAATCGCGTCGCCGTGGTTCGTCGGGCGGCGGTATCTGGACGACATGCCGCTCGCGGAGATCGCGCGATTCATCGACTGGACGTTCTTCTTTTCCGCGTGGGAGCTGAAGGGACGCTTCCCGGGAATCCTCGAGCATCCGCAGTATGGCGAAGCGGCGCGCGAGTTGTACGCGAACGCGAAGGCGCTCCTCGATCGGATCATCCGCGAGAAGCTGCTGACGGCGCGCGGCGTGTATGCGTTCTGGCCGGCGAATGCCGACGGCGACGACATCGTCGTCTACAAGGACGACTCGCGCCGGACGCCGCTCGCGCGATTCCCGATGCTCCGGCAGCAGGAAGTCATGCCGGACGCGCGGCCGAACATGTCGCTCGCCGATTTCATCGCGCCGATCGAGAGCGGCGTCCCCGACCACCTCGGCATGTTTGCCGTGACGGCGGGTCTCGGCGCGGACGCGCTCGTCCGCCAGTTCGAGCAGGATCACGACGACTACAACGCGATCATGGTCAAAGCGCTCGCCGATCGCCTCGCGGAAGCGTCCGCCGAGTATCTCCACGCGCAGGCGCGAAAGGATTGGGGCTACGGCGAGCAGGAGCAGCTCTCGGTCGACGATCTGATAGGCGAGAAGTTCCGCGGCATCCGGCCCGCCTACGGATACCCCGCGTGCCCGGACCACAGCGAGAAGTTCAAGCTGTTCGAGCTGCTCGACGCCGCCAAGCAGGGCATCACGCTCACCGAGCACGCCGCGATGCTCCCCGCCGCCAGCGTGAGCGGCATCTACTTCGCGCACCCCGCCGCGAAGTACTTCACCGTCGGCCGCCTCGGGCGCGATCAGATCGAGTCCTATGCGAAACGGAAGTCACAGTCGATTGAAGAGGTCGAGAAGTGGCTCGGATCGTCGTTGGCGTACGACCCGGCGTCGGTCCTGATTGGGAAGTGAGACGGCCCCAGAACCCTGAACCCTTGAACCCTTGAACCCGTGAACCCGTGAACCCGTGAACCCCTGAACGCCTACCGCCATTCCCCTTGATAACCGAGAGGAAAGGCGATAACGTGCTCGGGCGTATCTTCAGCGGACGGTGTCTAAGCCGTCGATCGTGCGGCGGTTGTACCGCCAACCAATCCGTCCCACGCGCCGTCTGATAACCGGAGCGAACCATGCCTCCGACCGCGACATTTCGCCTCTGGATCATCGTTTCCGTGCTGGCCGTCAGCGTCGCGACGGCGGCGGGGTGGATTGCCACGCGCGACGCCGGCACGGCTGACTCCGGGCAGGCCGGCGGGCGCCAGACGACCGTTGTCGCGAAGCGGCAGGACTTCGTGCGATCCGTCCGCCTCACGGGAACCGTCGAGGCGGTGCAGGCGACCACGATCTCGACGCCGCGATTGGCCGGGCAAACCGTGCCGTCCCTCGTCATCACCAAGCTGATCCGTGCCGGGACGATGGTCAAGCCGGGCGACCCGATCGTCGAGTTCGATCGTCAGGACCAGCTCAAGAACGCGCTGGATCGACGTGTGGAGCTGAACGATCTCGAGCAGCAGATCAAGAAGAAGGAAGCGGAAGAACGCGCCGCGCGGACGCGCGACGAGACCGAGATCCTCGGCGCCCAGACGTCGCTGACGCGCGCCGAGCTCGAGATGGCGAAGAACGAGCTGCTCCCGAAGATCCAGGTCGAGAAGAATACGCAGACGCTCGAGGAAGCGCAGGCGAAGGTCAAACAGCTCAAGACCACGTTCGAGTTGAAGCGGAACGCGGCGGCGGCCGACATGCGCATCCTGCAGATTCGCCGCGATCGCGCCGAGAACGCGATGCGCCAGGCCGAGAGCAACGCCGACAAGATGTCGATCGCGTCGCCGATTGCCGGCATGGCCGTGCTGCGCTCGATCTGGAAGAGCAACAACATGGCGGAAGTGCAGGAAGGCGAGGAAGTCCGAAGCGGCATGCCGATCGTCGACGTCGTGAATCCCGAGGCGATGCGCGTGCGCTCGAAGGTCAATCAGGCGGACATCAACGATCTGAAGGTCGGCCAGGCCGTCACGATCGGGCTGGACGCGTATCCGGATCTTTCCTTCAAGGGCCGCGTCACCCAACTCTCGCCGCTGGCGTCGCGCTCCGTGCTGTCGGCGAAGGTCCGCACGTTCATCGCGATCATCGAAATCGAAGGCTCGCATCCGAAGCTCATGCCCGACCTGACCGCCTCGCTCGACGTCGAGCTCTCGCGCGAGACGCGCGCGCTCGTCGTCCCGCGCGACGCGCTGCGCAAGGTCGGCGATCGCACGATGGTCCGCGTCCAGCGCGGATCGTCGTACGACGACCGGCCCGTCACGCTTGGATCGATGAACGCGCACCAAGCGGTCGTGGCCGGAGGCCTCGACGAGGGTGCGGTCCTCTTCCGCAATTTCGGATCGGGAGACGCGGCCCGGTGAGCGTCTTCGCGCGCCTTCGGAGAGTCCCCCGCAGCGGCTACGTCGCGCTCGGCATCGTTGCGCTCGTGATCACGGGCGCGTTCGCCGGCGTCGGCCGCGGCCCGGCGCCGGATCTTCCGACGACCGAGGTCAAGAAAGGCGAGTTCGTCGACGCGCTCGAGATCCGCGGCGATATCAAGCCGCTGCGCTCCGTCGTCCTCGCGGCGCCGATGCAGGCGGGGGAACTGCAGATCGTCAAGCTCGCGAAAGGCGGCACGCAAGTCAAAGCCGGCGACGTCGTCGTCGAATTCGACGGGTCGACGCTCCGCCGCACGATGCAGGAGAAACAATCCGAGCTGAAGCAGGCGGAAGCGGAGATCGAGCAGGTCACCGCGCAGACGCGGATCACCAAGGAACAGAACGAAACCGAGCTGATGCGCGCGGGCTACAACATCCAGCGCGCGAAGCTCGAGATCCAGAAGGGCGACACGGTTCCGCGTCTCGAGAACGAAAAAGCGAAGCTCACGCTGCAGGATGCGGAGCAGAAGCTGAAAGAGCTCGAGGCGAAGGTCAAGTCCGACAACGCGGCGATCGAGGCGGACCTCTCGAGCAAGCGCCGCAAGCGCGAGAAGGCGCTCTTCGACTTTCAGCGCGCCGAGCGCGGACTGCAGAACCTGCAGTTGAAGGCGCCGGTCGACGGCATGGTCAACGTGATGCCGAACTATCGATCGGGCGGACCGTTCGGCGGCGGAGAAGTCGAGTTCCGTGAAGGCGATCGCGCATGGGCCGGCGCCGCCGTCATCGAGCTCCCGGATCTCTCGTCGATTCACCTCCAGGCGAGGCTCGACGAAACGGATCGCGGGCGGCTCACGATGGGCGAGGGAGCGATCATTCGCATCGACGCGATTCCGGGGCGCGAGTTCAAGGCGCGGATCGATCAGATCTCGGTTCTTGCCCGCGCGGATTTCTCGAGCTGGCCGCCGACGCGGCTGTTCGATCTCCGCCTCGTCGTGCTCGACGCCGACGCCAAGATCCGGCCGGGGATGAGCGCCGTCGCGCGAATCCCGACCGATCGCGTGCCCAACGTGATCGTCGTGCCGGTCGAAACGGTGTTCCAGAAAGACGGCCGTCCGGTCGTGTACCGTCTCGACGGCACCGCGTTCGAGGAGCAGGTCGTCGAAGTCGCAAGGCGAGGCCGCGAGCTCGCGATCATCACGTCGGGCGTGAAGCCGGGCGATCACATCGCGCTCCGCAGGCCGAGCGCGGATCTCGTGAGGAGGACCGATTGACCCGTCGTCGAATTCTGTGGGCCGTCGTGCCGCTCGCCGTGGCCGGCGTCGGCGCCGCGATCGTGTACGCGATGCCGAAGCTTCCGGATCGCGGCACGTCCGTGCCGACCGCGCGCGTCACCAAAGGGCCGCTCAACCTGACCGTCCATGCGACCGGCGATCTGCGCGCCGGACGCACGATGACGCTGATGGCGCCGCCCGTGGGCGGGATGCTCCGCATCGTGCAGATGTCGACGACCGGCGTCGGCGTGAAGAACGGCGAGACCGTCGTCGAATTCGATCCCGCCGATCAGCAGTTCGCGCTCAACCAAGCGAAGACGGAGGTCGAGGAGGCGTCGCAGGAGATCGTGAAGATGAAAGCGGACGCCGCCGCGCAGGCAGCGCAGGATCAGGTGGCGCTGCTGACGGCGCGCTTCGACGTCCGCCGCGCCGAGCTGGACGTCTCGGGCAACGAGTTCATCGGCGCGATCGACGCGCAGAAGAACCAACTCTCGCTCGAGGAGGCGAAGCGGCGCCTCGCGCAGCTCGAGGACGACGTGAAGTCGCGCGCGGCGACGAATCAGGCGTCGCTCGTGGTCGTCGAAGAGAAGCGGAACAAGGCGACGCTCGCGATGCAGCGGGCGCAGTCGGTGATCGAGAGCCTGGTGCTCAAGGCGCCGCTCGACGGCACGGTGATGCTCAAGGAGAACCGCGACGCGATGGGCGGCATGATGATCTGGGGCATGCCGATGCCGGAGTACCGCGCCGGCGACAGCGTCTGGCCCGGACGTCCGATTGCCGACGTGATCGAGAACGGCCGGATGGAGCTGCGCGCGAAAGTCGACGAGAACGATCGCGCCAATCTGACCGAGGGGCAGATCGCGATGGTCGACGTCGACACGATTCCCGGCCGCCGCTTCAAGGCCAAGGTCGGCGCGCTGTCGGCGCAGGCGAGGCGATCGGAATGGGAAGGGCCGACCGTGATGCGGCAGTTCGATCTGTCGTTCCAGTTCGAGGAGCTCGATCCGCGGATGAGAGCGGGCGCGTCGGCGCGGGTGACGATCGACGGCCGTCAGGTCGCGGACGCGCTGACCGTCCCGCGCCAGGCGGTGTTTCAGAAGGCGGGCAAGACGCACGTCTTCGTGAAGGTCGGCGAACGGTTCGAGGAGCGTGAGGTCAAGATCGTTCACCGGACCGAGAGCCGCGCCGCGATCGACGGGCTCGGCGAAGGCACGGAGATCGCGCTGATCGATCCGACCGTCGTGAAGACCAACGCGTCCGGCGCCGCCGCATCGCCGGTGATCGGCGGCGGAGCCGCCAAGTGAGCGTCGCCGGCGGGCGCATCACCGGCACGACCGCCGACTTCCTGCCGGAGCTGCGCCTCGGGCTCGACAATCTTCGCGCGCACAAGCTGCGATCGCTGCTGACGATGCTCGGCATGATCTTCGGCGTGGCGGCCGTGGTCGCCATGCTGTCGATCGGCGCGGGCGCGCAGCAGGAGGTGATGGCGTTCATCGAGCAGCTCGGCGTGCGCAACCTGATCGTCGAAGCGCGCGAGGCGAACAACTGGGAGTCGCTGCAGAAAGTCAGGAAGATCTCGCCCGGTCTCACGTTCCAGGATTACCGAATCATCCAGGCGAATCTTCAGGGGCTCTCCGCCTCCACGGCGAGGAAACGCTTCACGCCCGCCAAGCTGATTCCGCGGCCGCAAGGCGAGCTGCCCGTCGTGTACGGCGTGAGCACCGGCTACATCGGAATCGCGAATCTCGCGGTGACGGCCGGCCGCTTCTTCGACGAGTCGGAGAACGAATCGGGCGCGCCGGTCGCCGTCCTCGGCGAGGCGGTCGCCGCGTCGCTCTTCGGCGTCGACGATCCGATCGGGCGGCACGTGAAGATCAACGACGCGTGGTTCCAGGTGATCGGCGTGGCCGGACCGCAATTGACCGTTCAGACGGACGTCGCCGGCATTCCCGCGCAGGATCGCAACAACCTGATCTACGTTCCGCTCAACGCCGCGATCTTCAGGCTCGAAGACAATCAGTCGCAGTACAAGGACGAGATCGACGGCATCTACCTGCAGCTTCAGTCGAGCTCGAGCATCCCGGCGGGCGCGGCGCTCCTGCGCGGACTGCTGAACGCGTCGCACGGCGAGGCCGGAGATTTTTCGATCATCTCGCCGGCGGAGCTCCTCGCGCAGCAGCGCCGCACGCAGCGCATCTTCGAGATGGTGATGGTGGCCATCGCGTCCATCTCGCTCCTCGTCGGCGGCATCGGGATCATGAACATCATGCTCGCGAGCGTGATGGAGCGCACGCGCGAGATCGGCGTCCGCCGCGCCATCGGCGCGAAGAAGCGCGACGTCATCCGCCAGTTCCTCATCGAGACGACGATCATCTCGCTCGCCGGCGGCGTGATGGGCGTGATCGTCGGCGTGGGGCTGTCGCAGCTGATTGGCTATCTTGCCGGTTGGTCGACGATCGTCACGACGACCTCAATCGTCCTGGCGTTCGTCGTGTCGGTCGCGATTGGCTTGATCTTCGGTCTGTATCCCGCCGCGCGCGCCGCCAATCTCGATCCCGTCAAGGCGCTGCATTACGAGTAACCGAAGTCCGCGGCTCGCCATCCGCTGCTCGGAGCGTTGCGATGCTCATGTGCAGCGGACAGCGGACAGCGGACAGCGGACCGCGGACCGCGGACAGCGGACGGCGGACAGCGGACCGCGGAACTTAGTGCGTCGCAATCCGGGACGGTGCGCTTCCAGGTTGTGAGACGTCCTTCACGAGCTCGGCGACGACCTTGCGTGATGCGTACTTGGCGATGTCGGCCTGCGCCACGATGCCGCAGCACATGCCGCCGCCGTTGACGACCGGCACGCGGCGGATCTGGCTCTCTTCCATGATCCTCGCGCACTCTTCGAGCGGCGTGCTCTCGCGCACGGCCACGACCGGCGTCGACATACAGTCCGAGGCGGTCGCCTCGAGCGGATTCCTGCCCTCGGCGATCATCCGGCAGACGATGTCGCGATCGGTGACGACCCCGATGAGCGTCTTGTCGCTGCGGCTCCGAACGATGGGAATCTCGCCGCAGTCGTGCTCGACCATCGCACGCGCGACGTCCTTCAACGGCGTCTCGGCGGTACAACACGCCGGATTCGCCGTCATGATTTCTTTCACTTGCATCGCAGGCACCTCCGTGTTCGGGGTGGTGCAACGACGGTTCCACCTCTCCAGGGGTTCCAAGGTTCCAGGGTTCCAAGGGGTTCCAGGGTTCTGGTTCCTGGTTCAGCTGATGCGATTTCGAACTGAACCGTCACACTCTCAGAAGGATTCCTCGCGCCGGTTTGTTCTTGACGGCGGCGATAGCCCGACAGTAAACGTCGACCTGCCGGCGGTACTGATCGAAATCCGTCGTCAATTCCCGATCGGTCTTGAAGTCGAGCACGACGAGCTCCTCGCCTTCCTCGAACGCGAGATCGATCGTGCCCTCGACGAGAAGGCCATCTGGCGCGATCCAGGTGACAGGAACCTCACGATGGCAGCCGCCGGATTCGGCGCAGCGGCGCGCGCGCAGGAGGAGCGGGTGCGCGAGGACTTCGCCAACCGCCTGCGCCGCCGCTTCGCGCTCGTCCTCGGACGCGCCGAGTATGCGCGCCTGCGTTGCGGCGACGCGCGCGATCGCGGCGGCGTCCGCATCGAGCGGAACCGTCGCAAGCGTCGCGTGCACGAGCGTGCCGAATCGAACGCCTGCCGGCCGATCGCCCGCGCGAGCGACGGCGACGGTTTCGATCGCGGACACCACCGTGTCCTCGTGCTCGAATCCTTCCTCGCTCTGCCTGTCGTGCGCCCAGGCCGTCGCGGTCGCGACGCGCAACGTCGGCCGCGACGCGCCGGCGATCGCCGCGGCGCGATGTGCCTTCCATCGCTCGTAGTCGGCGAGCCGTTCCTCCACCGCGAACATGTCGCCATCCTTCACGATGAGATCGTCGCGGGTGAGGCCGAACGAGGATTCCGCACCGAGCGCGAGCGTCCGCGGGTCCCACCAGGTGACTGAATACGCACCGGAGCTCGAGGTTCGGGAGGCGGGGCTCGCGAATCGATGCAGGCCTGGCGCGACCGTCGTCGATCGCGCGGGGTCGCCGTCGGGACGGTTCAACACCGAATCCTTCGACGTGACGGCCGGGCAACCGGGCGCGCGCGAAGCGTCGCGTCGCGACGACTCCGGCGGATACACCGCCGGCATCAACGGATCGAGCCAGCCGCCTTCATACGATCCATCGCCGATCACCGGGACGACGAGCACGTCGCGCGCGCGCGTTGCGGCCACGTATGCGAGACGAGCGCCCTCGGCATGCTCGCGCGCGAGCTCTTCGGCGCCGTGGAACAGCAAATCGAGCGGCGAGAGGCCGGCGATCTTGAGCGCGCACAGTGGGCGTTCGGGATCGAGCCATCGCGAGGCGTCGACGCGCGACATCTTGCACGTTGGATCGGCGAGGATCACGATCGGGAACTCGAGCCCCTTGGCTTTGTGCACCGTCATCAGACGGACGCCGTCGCTGCCTTCCTCGAGGATCGGCGCTTCGGGCGCCTGCGCGCCTTCGGCCGCCGCGCGCAGCTCGTCGACGAACCCTCGAAACGAGATGCCGCCGTCCATCTCGTACTGGCGCGCGAGCTCGGCGACGTGCAGGACGTTCGCGAGCGCCTGCTCGCCGCCTCCGCGCAGGACGAATCCGACGTGCGCGCGCGTGCTGTCGATCAGCCGCTGAATCGTCTCCGCAATCGGCACGTAGTTCCTGCGCCGGTGCAGCTCTCGCAGCAGCTCCAAGGCGGCGACGATCGGCGAGCCTCGCAGCGAATCGGCGGGCTGATCTTTCAGCCCTGGCCGCCAATGAAACGGATGGAACGGCAGGCCGAGGCCGTGGCGCCACTCGAGCAGCTCCTCGTCGCCGATCGCGAACAACGCCCCTCTCAACGTCGCAAACACCGACAGCTCGTCGTCGGGCCACTCGACGGCCGAGAGCGCGGCGCGCAGCGTGTCGACCTCTTCACGATCGTGGAATGTCTTGCCGCCGACGAGGACGTGCGGAACGCCGCGCGCTTCGAGCGCGCGAACGTAGGGCTGCGTCATGTCCTGACCGAAGCTGAGGAACCGGCGGAACAGAATGCAGATGTGCCGCGCCTCCACCTTCGCGGGCGCCAGCCCGCGGCGCTCGGAGATCTCCCACTTGCTCTTCGTCAGCACCCACTCGATGAAGGCGCCGACCGCGTCGGGGAACGAGCGCTCGATCGCGATCATCGAGATGTTGCGCTGCCCGTACGGCTCGGGCACCGGCAGCGCGACGACGGCCGGTTGACCGGCAAGCGCGGATCGGTACGGAGACAGCGGCACGTAGCTCGCCTGCAGCGTCAGCGCATCGCCCGTCATGATCGGCTCGAACGCGGCGTTCACGCACGCTTGAATCTCCGGCACGCTCCTGAAGCTCGCCGTGAGCTCGACGCGCGTCGCGCCGGCGCGCTCGAGGCGCTCGCAGACGTCGCGAAAGACGCCGACATCCGCGCGGCGGAATCGATAGATCGATTGCTTCGGATCGCCGACGATGAAGAGGCGGCCTGGCGCCGGAACGGCGGTGCGCCAGTCGGCGTTGCCGGTATCGTCCGACGTGAGGAGCAGGAGAATCTCCGCCTGCAGCGGATCCGTATCCTGGAACTCGTCGACGAACACGTGCGTGAAGCGCTCCTGGAACTCGCGGCGGAGATCCGCGCTCGACGTCATCAAGCCGCGCGCCTTCAGGAGGAGATCGAGGAAATCGAGCGCACCGCTTCGCCGCTTCAACTGCTCGTAGCGCGCGATCGCGTCGGCGAGCTCGTCCTGCAGGAGCGCGGCGAGATCCGCGTCGGCGTCCATGCGGAATTGATCGAGACGCGCGCGGAGATCGTCGAGGGCGGCAACGACCGCCGCCCGAGAGACGCCTTGGCGGTACCCCGGTCCTCGTCCGTGCCGCGCGTTCGTGAGCGACCGCTGCCGCGAGAGATCGACGAGCCGCGCTTCCCACCCATCCTCGTCGAGAACGCCGATCGAGCGTTGCGTGCGGATCTCTTGACTGAGGTGGCGCACGCCCGCGGTGTCGAGAAAGAGATTGTCGCGCGCGTACGAGGGTGATTCGGTCATGGCCGCGAACGCGTGCACGTCGCGCACGAGATCCTCGATCGCGGCGCTCCGGGAGAAGGGACGGCGCGTCCACGGCTCCGGAAAATCGCGCCATTCGGAGAGATCCCATGCGGCCTGGCGAAGCCGATCGATCGGTCCGTCCTGTCCCTGAGGTCGGCGGCCGAACGGCCATCCCGCAGAGCGCCGCAGCGCACGGCGCAGACCCTCGCGCGGATTCGCGAGCTGCTCCTGCAGCCAGCCGCCGAACGCTTCGGCGAACAGGCGCTCGGCTTGCGCCTCGGTCAGCACGGTGAAGAGCGGATCCACGCGCGCTTCGACGGGCCGCTCGCGCAGCAGGTCCGCGCAGAATCCGTGAATCGTGCTGACGTGGGCCTCCTCGAGCTTCGTGAGCGCCTCGTCCAGCCGCGCGCGCGCGTCGCCGCCGGCCGGCATGCGCTCGCGCTCGAGCGCTTCGCGCAGACGCAGCTTCAACTCTCCGGCCGCCTTCTCGGTGAACGTGACCGCCACGATCTTTCCGATCGTCGTCTTTCCGGCCGCGAGGATGCGGAGGATGCGATTGACGAGCTCGGTCGTCTTGCCGGTGCCGGCCGCCGCTTCGACGATCAACGTCGAGTCGAGATCGTTGGCGATGGCGTCGCGCGCGATTCTGTCGATCACGACCGGCTCCTGAGCGCCAAGAGGTCGCCTAAACGGTCCGCAGACTTCCGCCGTATGCGCTCCTCCTCGTGCGGTCCGCAGACGGCGCGGAAATCGCACCACGCGCACGCGCCGCTCGACGGCGCGGCCGGCAGGAAGCCGAGCTCGATCGCGCGATCGATGATCTCGAGCGCCTCGAGCCCGACGCGCCGGCTCGTGTCGCCGATCGCGATGTGATGATCCGTAAAGCCTCCGGCGGCGGTGCAGTAGAACAGCCGGCCGAAGCCGACGTGATCGCCGAGCGCCTGCTCGACCGCGAGGCTGTAGAGCACCGGCTGCAGGATCGCGCCTCCGCCAATCACGGTCTTGTCGGTGGTCCGGTTCTTTCCGGTCTTGTGATCGGTGATGCGAAGCTGACGATTGGCGCGATTGCGCTCGATCAGGTCGACCGAGCCGCGAAGCGTGAAGCGTCCGTCGACGACGACCGGATTGGGAATGCTCCGCGGATCGTGGTCCGTGTCGGCCGGCAGACCGAAGCTGAACTCGAAGTACTCCGGCTGCCACTCCTGGAATTCCGGAAGGCGGCGAACCCACACGCGAAGGTCCTTCGCGATGTCGCCGATCTCGTCGTTCCACACACGCTCGATCGCGGGCGCGAGCTTCTCCGCGTAGCCGCCTGCGACGACGGCGAGCGCCTCGTTGACGGCATCGAGCGCGCGACTGACGTTCGCGTCGGTGACGGGAAGATCGCCTGATGCTTGAAGCGATCGAAAGAAGCGCGCCTGCGACTCGTGGAAGATCGCGCCGCGTGTCAGCGGATCCAGCCTCTGCAACGCTTCCGGCTCCTCGTTCGGCTCGAGGCGATACACCGCCGACAGCAGGAACTGATACGGACAGGAGGCGAATCGCTGGAGCGCGGAGAGCGAGTACGGCCGCGCGCCGAGGCGCTGCGACGCGAGAATCGGTTGCGTGCCCGACGTGATTCGCACGAGACCGTCGCTCGGCGACCACGACGATCGATTGCGCGCCCATCGCGCCGAGACCGATCGCCGCAGGTTGTCGTTCAGCCGCAGCAGATAGTTCGCGTGTCCGCGCACGCTCGCGTGCGGCGTCACGGCCATCAGCATTCGCAGAACGGACAGGTCGTGCTCGAGATCGTCGATGGCTCGGTCGGGCTGCGACGGCGCCGGCCATCCGAGGCTGGCGCCTCCCTCGCGCGCCGCGCTGTCGTCGACCGCTTCGTGATCCGGAATGCGTCCCGTGATCGCGCGGAGCACGTCGAGCGCGTAGAACGACAGCACGCGCGGCCGCGACTCCGACATCTCCATCCGCGGATACGACAACCAGAGCCGCTCGGTCGGGGCGCCGACGGCCAGACGCAGCAGGAGCCGCTCCGTGCGGGCGCGATCCTCCTGCATCGGCAGTCCAGCCGCGAGCGGCTGCCGCATCTCGCGATCGAGCAGCATCGGGTCTTCGCGCGGCTTCTGCGGAAACATGCGCTCCGCGAGGCCCGGCACGAAGACCACCTTGAACGTGCGTCCGCGCGCCTGATGCGGGCTGCCGACGAACACCGCGCCGAAGCGCGATCGCGGCGGCTCGCGCTGGATCGCGAGCAGCCGATCCGCGAGAACGTCGCGCGCTTCGTCGAGCCCGACCGGTCCGATCTCGGCCATCGGCCTGAGCTCGCCGAGCACCTGCAGCACGTCGTTCGGACGGCGAAGCACGCGCGGAACGAGCTCGCCGAATCGATCGAGCCATTCGCCCCATGTCGCGGAGGCGGGCCACGACGCGAGCGTGTCGACGATCGGCAGCGCGAACGCACGCAGGTGCTCGAGGTTCTTCAGATCGCGCGCGCATCGCCGCGCGATGGGCGATTCGGGATCGTCGCGCGATTCCTCGCGAATCCGGAGGCGCAGCTCCTGCGCGAGGCCGTCGAGCCGCCGGTGCCAGCGATCGGCGCCGCCGATCACCGACGATTCCACGATCAGCCGCTCCCACTTCCAGGGCGCGCGCAATGTCCCATCGACGATCGCGGAGCTCTGGTCCTCCGCCCGCGCGGGCGCCCGCTCGTCGGTCACGGGCTCGTCGGCGACCGTCTCGGGATCGCGTTCGATCTGCGCGGCGGCCTCCGATGCGGGACCGAGCGCTTCGTCCCGCGGCCGCACGAACGTATCTGCCGGCGCTGCTGGAAGCGTGGGCACCTGTGCCAGAGACAAGTACTCCGCGAATCGGCGCGCCGAGAGCTTCTCGACGGCGCATCCGAGCAGCGCGAGAAACGCTCGGCCCGCCGGATGCGGCCGGCGCACGCCGCGGTCGAACCAGGCCGGAATGCCCGCGCGGCTGAACGCATGCTCGAGGAGCCCGAGATAGTTGCGCGGCGATCGCAGCAGGACCGCGATCTCATCGAGCCGAATCCCGCGCTCCGCTTCTTCGCGAATGCGCCGCGCGATCTCGACTGCTTCGCGTCCTTCGCCCGGCGCCGAGAACAGCGTGACGTCGCCGGCCGGCGTCCGCTCCGGCGGCTGCGAGCTGGCGAAGAGATACCGCCGCAGCGCGGCGAGGTCCGTCGATCCCTTCTGCTCGAGCACCTCCGCCTCGACGCCGAACGCGCGCAGCCGCTCCAGCGCGGCGACGTCGCCGAACGGCACGGTGATGAGCGCGTCGGACGTCGCGCGCACGAGCGCGCTCAGGAAGTCGAATTCGATCGGCGAATCCCAGGGCACGTCGAGCAGGACCAGCGGCAGACCGACGATCGCGAAAGGCTCGCGCGCGATGCCTTCGCGCGCCGCGTCGAACAGCAGCGCGCGGTCGGTTGCCGACGCCGCGTCGAATTGCTCTTCGAAGCGCTCGAGCAGCCCGGAGAGATCCGCGCCGCCGAGCGGCAGCCGGCCCAGCGCGCTCGACGGCACGTGCGCGAGCCGCAGCTCCTGCAGCGTTCGCGCGAGCGCTCGCGGAAATCCAGGAGCATCGGCGACCGGCGCGAAGTACGACAGATCTCCCGCGCGCCGCGCATCGAACGCCGCCCGCGCGGCGACCGCCTCGGATCCGAGATACGTCGCCGGCGCGAGGCCGTTCGCGGCCAGCACCGGCGCCGCGAGTCGAGCGGCCAGCTGCGTGACGCTGAAGCGATGAAGGCCGAGCGTCGCCGGCCGCGACGCCGCGATCGCGCGCGCGAAATCGTCCGCCGCGCCGCGCGATGCCGACACGATCATCGCGGGCCCGGTGTCGAGTCGACTGGTGATGAAATCGCGCGCCGAGGAGAGGCGCAGATCGGCGGATGTGGATTCGACGATGCGGAGGTGTTGCGTCATTGCTGCCCCGGACCTCATGCCGGGTCGCCGGTACAGACGCGCGACGCGTCCGTGGAGTAGACACTACTACGTCGGTCGCCGCCGTTCAAGGCGCACACTCAGGCGGGATCGCTCAACGCGGAGTCACGCAACGCGTGCTTCGGATGCCACCAGACGGCGCCGGGCAATCTCGTGTTCAGTCAGCTGCGCAAGCCGCTATGGGCGCCAGAAGGGTTCGGCCGCGGGGACGAACTCGATCGGCACCTCGCTCACGATCGGTTTGAGCCATTCGGCGCAGTACTTCATTCCAGCCTGCTCCGACACGACGTGATTGATCACGATCAGCGCCTTGTTGAGCCCTGACGCGATCTGATCCTGCACGTACTCCACGAGCTCCCATTCGCGCGTCTCGCCGACGATGATGACGTCGATCTCCGGGCGGGAGGCCTGTTTGATCAATCCGGGCATGAGGCTCGCGTAGCCCCAGCTCGCGAGCACGCGATCGACCGGCATCTTCGGATCGCCGACGACCCGCATCGATCGAGATTTCAACCTCGACTCCATGTCTTTGACGAGCTGCTGAAGCGGCATCGAGGGGAACGTGAACTGGCGGGGACTCTTTGGATCCGCGTGCTTGTCCCATCCGAGCTCGCGCGCCATCCCGGTCGCGATGCCGTCGGGCGACATGCGATGCCAGTGATCGTGAAATCGAAAGACGACGATCTGGTTCTTGACGATCAGATCGCGCTTGGCGATGTAGGTTGGATCCTGGGCGATGGGATCCGTCTCGTCGAGATGCGAGTAGAACGTCGGCTCGTGCGTGATGACCATGTTCTTGCCCGATGCCGCCGCGCGCTGCAGCACATCGAGCGTCGCCATCATCGTGGTCGCGATACCGCGCACGGGCGCGCCGGGCGAACCGGCGACGATCTTGTCGACGGTTTCGGTCATCCACGGAATCCCGACCTTGGCCTTGATCCGCGCGACGACCTGGCCGGCGTTGAGCTTGGCTGTCGTCTGCGGAACGCGCAGCGATCCCGCCGCGAATCCAGCAGTCGTCGCAAGAAACGAACGGCGTGTCATTCCCATGGGCCGAGATTTTGCCACAAGCTGGCGGGAGGCGGTTGCGAACTCGCCGCACGATGTTCACTGTCACGATCTCATCGCGGAGATCGCCGAGGGCGAGAGTAACGCCGAGGTAGATCTCATTTGCTAATCATGTGCGACGCGCGGCAGCCTGGCCGTCGGCCAGGCCCGCGCCTGCGGCGCGGTCGCTCGTTCACCTGGTTGCGACTGTAAGTGCCTGCGAAACTCTGCGCCTCCGCATCTCTGCGATAGATCGTGATCGTGAATGTCGCCGCGATGAGTGCTCTACCACCGCCACTCGAAGCCGAGGATCGGAAACAACCCCTGCTGTTCGTTGATCTCCTCGACGTTCGTGCGGCGGTTCCAGCGGTAGCGACCGAAGTTGTGTCTATTGGTGACGTTCTGCAGTCCTCCAAACAAGACGAACGGCCGGCCGGCGACGGTGAAGGTGCGGTCCACGCGAAGATCCATGCGGAAGTAGTCAGGCGCGCGGAGCGCGTTGACCCTCGTCAGGTCGTACACTTCGCGGCGCTGAACGGCAGACAGCGCCGCGTCGAATGGTGTGTAGGGCCGTCCCGCCAACCACGACGCGCGCGCCGACATTTCCCACGCGTTCGAGAAGCGATAGCCGCCGACCACGTTCAAGACCCTCGGATAGTCGAACGATCCCGGACGAAGCGTTCCGTCGAGGCCGGCATGACGCGTTCGGGAGAACGCGAGATTGCCCTGGCCGTACAAGCGGTGCGTCAGCTTCTTCTCGACGAACAGCTCGACGCCGCGCGAGTAGCCGCGGCCGGCGCTGGTGAGCGGGAACAACACTTCGCGGACGTTGAACGTGTCGCCGATGTTCGCGAGCGACAGCGACGGATAGTCGATCGCGACGGGATAGTCGCGATACTCCTTTCGATACCCCTCGAGCGTCACGCGCCACGACGCGCTCGGTCTCCACGCCGCGCCAAGGACGAAGTGATCGGCCCGCCACGGGATGAGCCGGCGATTCTGAGGAAACGCAGACAGGAAGAGGAAGTAAGGCTGCTGGTAGTACGCGCCGGCGCTTGCGCTCAGCGTGAGCCCGCGAGTCAGTCGGTGGCTCACGCCGAGTCGAGGACTGACGCGTGTGGCTCCGAGGAATTGATAGTGGTCGATGCGCGCGCCGGCTGTCGCTTCGAACCTCGACGCGATCTCTCGCGTGAGCTGGACGTACGCGCCCGTCTGGTACGCGTTGAAGCGATCGGCGACGTCGAGGCCATCGGCCGATCCGTCGATCGAATACGGATTGTCGCTGCCGAACGGCGACAGGAGGTCGTAGTCGATCCGGAAGATCTTGAACGTGCCGCCCGCCTGCAGCTTGTTCACGAGCGGCGCGTGCAGCGTCAGGTCGTACTTGATCGTCGTCTCGCCCTCGCGCGAGTCCTCGAAGAACACGTTCTCGCCGCCCGGCACGAACTGGCCTCGGACGAGATCCTTGACCGTCGTCCCGACCTTGGCTTCGGAGTGCGTGACGCCGAGCAGGCCGACGCCGCGCGGGCCGAAGAGATGCTGCCAATTCAATCCGGTTGCGGATCGCCATCCGTTGTAGCGGATGTCGAAGTTGAACAGCTCGCCCTCCTCGACGCTGCGTGTCGAGCCCTCCTTCGCGCCAAGCTGGATCTCGTCGATCCCGCTGACGCTCACGAGCCAGATTCGATCGCTGGCGCTCAGGTCGTAGACGGCTTTGCCGTTGACCGAGTAGAGAATCGGCACGCCGCCAATCCCGATGTCGTCGGTGAAGAGATCGAGAAAGCTCCGGCGCGTCGAGACGATCCACGATCCTTTGCCGCGTGCGAGCGGACCTTCGAAGATCGCGCCCGCTCCGGCGAAGCCCAAGGTCGTCCAGCCGCGAAATCGATCCCGCCGCCCTTCGCGCTGCGCGACCTGCAGCACGCTCGACGTCCGGTTCACGTACGGCGCCGGATAGCCGCCAGTCAGGAAGGTGACGTCCTGAATCAACTCCGCGTCGAGGATGCTCACCGTGCCGCCCGCCGACGCGAAATTCGCGAACGCGTTGATGTTCGGGATCTCCACGTTGTCGACGACGAACAGGTTCTCGAGCGGGCTGCCGCCGCGGACGATGATGTCGTTGCGGAAATCGTTCGTGCCGATGACCACGCCGGGCAGCGTCTGCACGTAGCGCGAGACATCCTGCAGCGCGCTCGCGCTCTTGAGAATCTCGAGCGGCTGCACGAGAAAGCCGGACGTCTTGACCTCCTCCGGCGCGGCGAACGCCGGAGCGGTGACGTCGACGGTCTGCTCGAGTCCCGCGGCGCGCGGGACGACGAGCTCGATCGTACTTTCGAGGCCGGCGCGGACGGCGATCGGTTCGCTGACGATCGGCAGTCCGCCGGGTTGATTGATCTCGAGGCGATACGTTCCCCCGCGAACGCCGGTGATGCGAAACGCGCCGCGATCGCCGGAGACCGCGCAGCTCGTGGACCCCATCGCGCACACGCGCGCGCCGGCAATCGGATCGCCGGCGTCCGATCGGAGCACGCCGGAGATCGCGCCGACACCCGTCGTGTCCTGCGCCCGCGCGGAGGCGCCCGGTGCGCACGCGATCGCGAGCAGCATGCACGCGAATCGATGAGGTAGCGCGCGGCGAGCCGTCATCTCTTAGATCACAGCACACGTCGTTCCCTTCCGGCTTCCGCCGGAAGCCCTGCACTACAATTCAGCTACCGACATGCTTCCCTCAATCGCTTGCCACATGGCGCTGTGCGCCGCAGGTCTTGCACTGCTCGCGCAGACCGCCAAACCAGCTGCGCCGTTCAAGACGCCGCTCACCGTTGGCGAGATGACCGCGAAGCAAGCCGTCGTCGAAACGTCGGCCGGGACGTTCGTCATCGATCTCCGTCCGGATCTCGCGCCGAATCACGTCGGCTACTTCATGAAGCTCGCGCGGAGCGGCGCGTACGACGGCACGACCTTTCATCGCGTGATCCGGCACGGGATCATTCAAGGCGGCGATCCGATCTCGAAGGATCCCGCGAAGGCGAAACAGTATGGGACGGGCGGCCTTGGCGTGCTGCAAGCGGAGGTCGGCGCGGGAAAGCACACGCGCGGCGCGGTGTCGGCGGTGCTCGTGCCGGGTAAGCCTGACAGCGCGGGTTCGCAGTTCTTCGTCTGCGTGACGGATCAACCGGCGCTCGACGGGAAGTACTCGATCTTCGGTCAGGTGTCGGACGGCCTCGACGTCGTGCAGAGGATCTCGGAAGCGCCCGCTGACGCGAGCGGATTGCCGTCCGATCGGATCGAGATCCGATCGATGACGATTCGCGACACGCCGCCGCCGGAGCCCGAGCCGTTTTCGAGAGAACCAGCCGCGGAGCTGTCGAAGTACCGCGCGATCCTCGAGACGACGGCCGGCCCGATCACGGTCGAGCTCTTCGCGGACAAAGCGCCCAACCACGTGCGCCACTTTCTGCGGCTGGCGTCGGCTGGCGTGTACGACGGGACGTCGTTCCACCGCGTCGTGAGGGGCTTCGTGATCCAAACCGGATCCCTGGACTCACGCGGACCGCTGAACGCCAAGGCGCAGAAGTTCGTGCGGACGATCGGCCCCGAGTTCAACGAAACGAAGCACGTGAAGGGCATCCTGTCGATGGCGCGGGGCGACGACCCCGCGAGCGCGTCGACGTCGTTCTTCATCGTGACCGCGGACGCGCCGTCGCTCGACGGCAAGTACACGGTGTTCGGCCGCGTCGTGGACGGGATGGCTGCGGTCGAGGCCATCGAGCAGTCGCCGGTGAATGGAGAAGCGCCGGTCAACAGAATCGAGCTGAGAGCCGTAAAGATCCTGAGACCGGGGCCATCCCCCATTCCGGAGCCGCTATGACCAAGACCGTCCGCTATTTGTGTGGAGCAATCGCTGCGTCGCTACTCCTGTCCCTGCCTGCGACGGTTTCGAACCGTGCGCCGGACGACTGGCCACAGTGGCGCGGGCCGAACCGCGACGGACTCTCGGCCGAAAAGGGACTGTTGAAGGACTGGCCGCAGGGCGGCCCTCCGCTCGCGTGGCAAGCCAAGGGCGCGGGTGAAGGCTATTCGTCGTTTGCGGTCTCGCAGGGGCGCCTGTACACGCTCGGCGCGCGCGGCGACGCCGAGTACGTGATTGCGTTCGACGCGGCCAGCGGCAAGCGGTTGTGGGAACGCCAGCACGGCAGGCGCTTCAGCAACGATCGCGGCGACGGTCCCCGCGCGACGCCGACGATCGAAGGCGATCGCGTCTACGCGTTCGGCGCGAGCGGCGATCTCAGCGTCTTGAACGCCGCAACCGGCGAGCCGTACTGGTCGATGAATCTGCTGAAGCAATTCGGCGGATCGAACATCCAGTGGGGCTTGAGCGAATCGCCGCTCGTGCTGACCGATCGCATTCTCGTGAACGCCGGCGGAACGATCGTCGCGCTCCGCAAGACGGATGGCTCCGCGATCTGGAAAACGCAAGGCGACGATGCGGGCTACTCGTCGGCGGTGGCGCAGAGAGTCGGCAACGTCAATCAAGCGATCTTCTTCACGAGCGCGCGCGCGCTGGGCGTCGACATCGACTCCGGCCGGCAGCTGTGGAGCTACGGACAAGTCGCGAACCAGGTCGCGAACATCGCGACGCCAATCGTGCGCGGCAATCACGTGTTCGTGTCGTCAGACTACGGCACCGGCTCGGCGCTCCTCGAGATGACGGCGTCAGGCAACTCGGTTCGCGCCCGCGAGGTGTACTTCACGCGCCAGATGAAGAACCATCACGCGACGTCGGTGCTCGTTGGCGATCACCTCTACGGATTCGACAGCGCGATCCTCACCGCGTTGAAGTTCGACACCGGACAGGTCGCGTGGCAGAACCGCAGCGTGGGGAAGGGCTCGCTCGTTTTCGCCGACGACCGGCTGTATCTGTTCAGCGAGAACGGGGTCGTGGGCCTCGCGGAAGCGTCGCCCGCCGGCTATCGCGAGCACGGGCGGTTCGAGATCAGGACGGGACGCCAGCCATCATGGAGCCATCCGGTGGTTTCGGGAGGCCGGCTGTTCCTGCGCGATCAGGACAACGTGTATGCCTACGACGTGCGCGAAAGACGCTGATCGCGCCGACGTGCGGGAAAGACGCTGATCGCGCGGATTCTCACGGATCACGCGGATTGAGAGATCTCGGCTAAAAGCAACATGATCCGCGGCGATCCGCGAGATCCGCGTCTTCCGGGCCATAATAGGAGGATGGCCTGATGGCTAGAAGGGAATACAGACGGGTTTGGCAGACACTACACGACTGAAGATTGCGGTTTTCATCGACTTCGACAACATCGAGATCGGGGTCAAGAGCACACTCAACACACAGTTCGACATCGGGGTCGTGCTCGAGGCGTTGAAGGAACGGGGCGA
This sequence comes from Vicinamibacterales bacterium, assembly GCA_036556425.1. GTDB lineage: Bacteria > Acidobacteriota > Vicinamibacteria > Vicinamibacterales > 2-12-FULL-66-21 > DATBJJ01. Next base: position 75,584 of record DATBJJ010000113.1, on the reverse strand, counting down.
CGTCGTGTCCAAGATCGCCTACGGCGATTGGACGCGCGCGGGGGACTACAGCCGCTCGCTGACGCAGCACGCGACGAAGCTGGTGCAGCGCAACTTGACGCCGGGCGGCGACAAGAACGGCGCGGACATCAACCTCGCGCTCGACGCGCTCGAGATGGCGTTCACGCACGGTCACATCAACGCGTACGTGATCGTCGGCGGCGACAGCGACTTCATCAGCCTCGTCGAAAAGCTCAAACAGTACGACAAGCAGATCTTCGTGGTCGGCGGCCGCGCGTTCACGAGCCTCGTGATGCAGCGCAACTGCCACGAGTTCATCGCGTACGAGAACCTCGTCGGCTCGCGGCGATTCCAGGATCGGGGTCAGCGCAGCGCGCCGGCGAGCGCGACGCAGGCGCCGCTCGAACAGGTCGTGCCGCTCGTGCGGCGCGCGCTGAAAGTTCTCGCCGATCGAGAAGTCACGCCTCAACTGGGTCTGCTGAAGAGCACGCTCCTCCAACTCGATTCCACGTTCTCCGAGCGCACGTACGGCGCGGGCAGCTTCCGCGATTTCGCGCAGAAGCTCGCGTCCGCGGGGCACGTCACGCTCCGCGAATCGGGAAGGAACGTGCTCGTCGAGCTGAGCGAGAACGGCCACGGCAGCGTGGACGACGGCGCGCCTCGCGCGGCAGCCGCCGAGGTACCGGTGCGCGATGCGTCGCCGGCGCACGGAACCGCGCGAGCGGCGGATGGCATTCGTGAAATCCGCCGGCTGCTGCAGTCGTCGCAGAAGCCGCCGCGCTGGCCGATGTACATCCGGCAGTTGAAGCAGTACCTCCGCAACGTGGATCCGACATTCGACGAGCGCAAGTTCGGGTTCGAGAATCTCGGCGATCTCATGCGCGCCTGTCAGCGCGACGGACTGCTGCGCATCGAGCGCGATCGTCAGGGCGGCATGCGCATCTTCCCCGGCAACCTCGCAACGCCTCCGTCGGACGCCGGCCAGCCCGATATCGATCAGGTCCAAGAAGAAACGAGCGAGCCGGCCGAAACGCAGACCGTCGAATCGGTAGGCGACGGTTGGGGCGCGCGGTCGGATGAGGCGTCCGAGCCGGAAGTCGTCGACGGGGACGTGGTCCGGGAGAGGGAGATTCCGCAAGTCGTCGACGCGGAAGAAGCGGTCGCTGCGCCGGACGAAACGCCTGCGCGCTCGCGCCGGCGCGGCGGCGGCGCCGCGAAGCGCTCGCGAAAGGCGGCCGATGGATCGGCGCCACCTCGCGCGCGCAAATCGGCAAAGCCGCGCGCCGTGCGCCACAGGGCGCAGGGTTCAGGAATCAAGGAAGAGCATTGAGAACCTGAGCCGCTCCGGCTTACCATTCGACGTATCTTCGCCATGCGTCGAATCCTCCACGTCGACATGGACGCGTTCTATGCGTCCGTCGAGCAGCGCGACAATCCTTCGCTTCGCGGGAAGCCGGTTGCAGTGGGAGGATCGCCCAATCAACGAGGCGTCGTGGCGGCCGCGAGCTACGAGGCGCGCGCGTTCGGCGTGCGCTCCGCAATCCCCATGGCGCGCGCCGTCCGGCTCTGTCCGTCCCTCCTCATCGTCCCGCCCGATTTCTCGCGCTATCGCGGCGTCTCGCAGGAAGTCTTCGCGCTGTTCCGCGCCGTGACGCCGCTCGTCGAGCCGCTGTCGCTGGACGAGGCGTACCTCGACGTCACCGAGAATGCGTGGGGCGAGCCGCTCGCGCGAAACGTCGCGCGGCGGTTGAAGGACGAGATCCGCGAGAAGACGGGGCTCACCGCGTCGGCCGGCGCCGCGCCGAACAAGTTCCTCGCGAAGATTGCGTCGGCATGGAGGAAGCCGGACGGGTTGACCGTGATCGCGCCGGAGCGCGTCGAATCGTTTCTGCAGAAGCTTCCGGTCGACGCGTTGTGGGGCGTCGGTCCCATTACAGCCGAGCGTCTTCGCGCGCGAGGGATCGAGCGCCTCGTCGACGTGCGCACGGCCGATCCGAACGTCCTGCGTGAAGCCGTTGGAAGCCAGACGGAATGGCTTCGTCAGCTCGCGGACGGCATCGACGATCGCCCGGTCGTTCCCAATCGCGCGGCGAAATCCTGCGGATCGGAGAACACCTTCTCACAGGATCTGACGGACCGCGACGAGATCCGATCGACGATCGATCAAATGGCGAGAGACGCGGCGGAATGGCTGGAGCGCAAATCGCTCGTGTGCCGCACCGTCACGATCAAAGTGCGCTATTCGGATTTCACGACCTTGACGCGAAGCCACAGTCAGCCGCCGACGCGCAGCGCCGACGAGATTGCCGCGCGCGCGATCGCGCTCCTCGATCGCACGGAGGCCGGCCGGCGTCCGGTGCGGCTCCTCGGCGTCAGCGTTCACAACCTCGTCGATCCGGAAGAGCCGCCGGACGCGAGCGCGCTTCCGTTTGCCGCTACGTGTCCGCCCACTTCCGATTGATCTTGGTCACGCCCGGCATGGGAACCGCGGGCACGGCGAGCGGGCCGAACGCGATCTGCGGCGGCGCGAGCTCCATGTCGGCCTTGAGGATCATGTCCCACGTGATCTCCTGGCCGGTGTACGCCGCCTCGCGTCCCATGATGGCGGTCAACGTGCTCTCCGCCACTTGCTTCAGTTCGTTGTACGGCTTGCCCGCGCGAATGCTCGCGATGAGATCCGTGTGCTCTTGCACGTACGGATTCACGGGCTTGCCGGAGCGCGAGAACGTCCATGCGCTCGAGCCAGTGAGCCGGCTCGGCGCGCGATCCGCGAACATGGCTTTTCCCTTCGTGCCGATGAAGTCCTCGGCGATCCGTCCGGCGGTGCCGTTGATCTGACGGCACATGCTCATCACGCGCGCGCCGCTCGGATACTCGAAGTCGACGCCGAAGTGATCGTAGATGTGCCCGTACTTCGGATCGGTCCGCCACTGCCGTCCGCCGACCGCCGTCGCTTTGATCGGATGCGCCTTGAGGACCCAGTTCGCGACGTCAATGTTGTGCACGTGCTGTTCGACGATGTGATCGCCGGAGAGCCAGGTGAAGTACAGCCAGTTGCGAATCTGCCATTCGGCATCCGTCCACGACGGCTGCCGCTCGCGATTCCAGAGTCCGGCCTGGTTCCAGAACACCTGACCGCTCACCACTTCGCCGATTGCGCCATCGTGAATCCGCTGTATCGCCGGCACGTACTCTTCCTGATGGCGCCGCTGCGTGCCCACGCCGATCCCGAGACCTTTCTTGAGCGCGGCGTCGTACGTGGCGAGCACCGATCGAATCCCGGTGGAGTCGACGGCAACCGGCTTCTCCGTGAAGATGTGTTTGCCGGCCGCGACCGCGGCCTCGAGGTGCGTTGGCCGGAAGCCCGGTGCCGCGGCGAGGATCACGTAGTTGACGTCGGCGGCGAGAACTTTCCGGTACGCGTCGAATCCGGTGAAGCACTTGTCGTCGGTGACCTTGTACTTCGCCGCGATCGCCGAAGAGGAGGCCGCCATCTTCGAGAGCTCGGCACGGCACTGGGCGAGACGATCCGCCATCAGATCGCCGAGCGCGACGATCTCGATGCCATCCGCCGCTTCCATCACGTTGGCCGCGGCGCCCGTGCCGCGCCCGCCGCATCCAATCACGCCGACGCGTATCACATCGGAGCCGGCGACGTTGAGCCCGCCGGGGAGCACGACCGCGGCCGTCGCGGCCGCCGCCGTCTGCACGAACGTCCGCCGCGACACGTCTCTGCTTGTGCTCTTCTCGCTCATGGGCTTGCCTCGCATATCAGGGCTCTCGCACGAGGCGAAAGCCGACGAACGGACCATCGGACAACCACCAACGGCTCTTCGGGAGCTGAGGATCGCGCGCGTTCCACGAGCCGTCCGCGACCGCGCGCGCCTTCGGACCGATCGCGTCCGCGCCGTCGCGGAACGACCCGCCGCGCGTGACCGCGTCCTTCTCGGTCGTCACCCATTCGGCTGCGTTGCCGAAGAGATCGAACAGGCCGAGCGCATCGGGTTTCTTCGACGCGGCCGGATGCGTCTGGCCGTTTGCGTTTCCCGCGTGCCACGTGAGCTCGTTCGCTTGCGCGCTCGAGAACTTCGAGAGCTCCGCCGCGCGGATCCACTCCGCTTCGGTCGGAAGCCGGTATTTCTTTCCGGTCTTCGCCGAGAGCCATGCGGCAAACGCTTGTGCCGCCGGCTTCGCGATGCTGATCGCGGGATAGCCCGCGTGGCCCCATCCGTAATCTGGCGCGCCGTACGGCTGCGAGGGGCGCGCGAACGCGTCCGGGCCACCGCTCTTCGCCGTGTCCAATGCGAGCGCGAACACGTCGTACAAGTCCCACGTGACTTCGGTCCGGCCGATGTGGAACGCCGCGACCTTCACGCTCGCGCCGTCGATAGTGACCGTGCCCTCCGGCACGGGAACCATCTCGAAGCTCACGACCGTGCCCGGAACGGTCTCGCGATACGCTTGGGCCGATGGCGGCGGCGCCGCCTGCGACAGCAGCGCGGGCACGATCAACGAGAGGATGGTGAGACGCATTGGCATCGTTGCGGCCTTTGATTGTACTCGCGCTCGTTGCGCTTGGCGTGCCCGAGCGGCCGAGCGACCGGGCAACCGGGCGGCCGGACCGTTACGAGTACGCGCAGGTTCACATGGGCCTGCCCGTACGGCTGCATTTGTACGCGGCGGACGAGCAGATCGCCCGGGCGGCGGCGACCGCGGCCTTCGCGCGCATAGCCGAGCTCGATCGCATGATGAGCGACTATCGCCCGGACAGCGACGTGCGGCGTCTCTCGAGCGACGGGACATGGACGGCGGTGAGCGTGGAGCTGATCGCGGTGCTGCGCTGCGCGCTCGCTGTCGCGCGCGCGACCGATGGCGCGTTCGATCCGACGATCGCTCCGCTCGTCGCGCTATGGCGCGACGCGCGTCGATTGCAGCGCCTGCCCGATCGCGCGGATCTCGACGCGGCACGGGCGCGCGTCGGCTGGCGTCATCTGCAGATCGACGGACGGCGCGGCGCGGTGCGATTCACTCGTCGAGGGATGCGGCTGGATCTCGGAGGCATCGCGAAGGGCTACATCCTGCAGGACGCGCTCCGCGTCCTGCGCGGGCACGGTATCGCCTCAGCTCTCCTCGAAGCCGGCGGCGACATCGTCGCCGGCGATGCGCCGCCGGAGCGCGACGGATGGACGATCGATGCGGGAGGCGCGGATGCCGATTTCGCGGCGCGCGCGGCGAGGCTCAGGAACGCGGCGCTCGCCACGTCCGGTCCAACGGCGCAATACGTCGACGTCGACGGCGCCCGCTATTCGCACGTGATCGATCCGCGCACCGGGTATGGCGTGACGAGGGATGTCGTCGTGCGAGTGATCGCGAGCGACGCGGCAATGGCGGACGCGCTCGCGACCGCGGTCGGCGTCATGGGATCGATCGACGCGCGCCTGCGATCGCGTTTTCCGGGCGCAACCGTCAGCGTCGCTCGACGTTGACAGGGCGGGGACACCCAATGTTGGGTGTCCCGATTGGGTGTCCCCGATGTTAGAGTGTGCGCCAGTGTGTCTGGACTGTGCGTCGGCGCACGGAGAGGCGCTAGTTCAATATTGACCATTTACTCACAAGTTATTGATAATACGCGATATGTTAATGTCCTGAATATGGCCACGATCTGGCATATGGCTGAAGTGGCCTAAAGCAATGCGTTCTTCGACTTCGCAGCTTTCACTCGCGCGAGTGTTTGCGGCTCTAGGCGCCGCGGTGCTGGTCGCGCTGCCGGTCCGCGCGGCGGCCCAAGGCGCCGAGCCGCCGGCGCGCCCGCCGCTCGCCGCGCTTGCCGCCGCCGTGGCGGCGAAGAAGGCGCCCATCGTCTCGACGAGCGGCCAGCCGCCCGCCTCGTCGAAGACGCAGACAATCACGCTGAAGCAGCTGCCGAAAGTGCAGACGCTGGGCGGAAAGACCCGGCCGCGGCTGAATTCCTCGAGCGGCCAGAAGCCCAATTACGTCGCGCCGCTCGTGGCGGACAAACCGAGCGCGAAGATGGACCGTGCGCAGATCATCCCGTATCAGCCGATTCGTGCGGGCCGTCCGTCCCTGAACGCGGTGCCCGCGCCGCTCCGTCCCAATCCCGCCGTCCCCTCCGTCACGGCGCCGCGCCCGATCCTTCCGACGCCCGGCTCCGAATAGTCCTCCTCCCGTAGCCTTTCGCTTAAGCGGGGACGATAGTCCGTACTGCTTGACAATATGTAATGTTAACATTACATTTAGTCACGCTAACAGGACAACAAATGCCGAAACCAGATACGAGCGTACGGACGATCGGGTGGCTCGCGTTCGGGCTCCTGCTATGGGTGACGACGATGATCGTCGCGAAGCGCGTGCTCCTCGCCGATCCGCAGGCGGCGCTGCTGCGCGCCGCCATGGTGGCGATCGGCATCGGTGGATTCGTCGCGTGGCTCGTCGCGATGGTGCGCTTCGTCGCGTCGCAGGACGAGTTCAGCCAGCGCATCCAGCTCGTGTCGATCGCGATCGCGTTCGTCGCGATGGCGCTCCTCGCGATCGCCGGCGACTTCCTGCAGACCGCCGGGTTTCTCGGCCACCTCGACTTCGATGCGATATGGATGCTGATGATCGGGTTGTGGTGGCTCGCAATGATTGCCACCGCGCGCTACTACCGATGAAAAACCGCTTGCGTGTGCTCCGTGCCGAACAGGCCTGGTCGCAGGCGGAGCTCGGCATGCGCGTCGGCGTCTCGAGGCAGGCGATCAACGCGATCGAGACGGGCAAGTACGATCCAGGGCTTCCGCTCGCGATGAAGATCGCGCGCGTGTTTTCTCGCAAGGTCGAAGAGGTCTTCGAGCTGGAGGATGGGGACTGATGCGCACGTTCACCTACGTCGAGCACATCGACCGATCGCCGGAGCAGGTGTTCGACTTCATCATGGATTTTCGCAAGGCATCCCGCTGGCGCAATCTCGTCAGGTCGATGGAAATCGTCGGCGGCGGCGCGCCGCGCGAGGGCGCCGAGATCAGCGTGACGTTCGATGTCATGGGACAGACGCGCCAGGTCGTGTCGAGCTTGTGGGCGTACGATCGGCCGCGCCGCATCGGTCAGCGCAACACCGAATCCGGGATCACCGGAACGTTCGAATACACGTTGCGGCCCGACGGAACCGGCACGATCGTGACGTTCACCGCGGACGTCCGTCCGCACGGTCTGAAATGGCTGCTCTTTCCGCTGCTGCTGCGCGGGCACCGCGCGCGGTATCGTCCGCAGCTCGCGAATCTCAAACGCGAAGTGGAACGGGAGCCGATCTGATCATTCAGCTCTCAGCGCTTCAACCGGATCGATGCGCGCCGCGCGGCGCGCCGGAAGATACGCCGCCGCCGTCGCGACCGTCGTCATCAGCAACGCAGCCACAAGGAACGTCGATCGATCCGTTGGCGTCAGGCCGAAGAGCACCGATCGCACGAGCCCCGTACCCCAATACGACGCGCAGGCGCCGAGAGCAACGCCCGTCGTCGTCAACGCGAGCGCGCTCTTGAGCACGAGCCACTCGACCGATTGACGCTGAGCGCCGAGCGCCACGCGGATGCCAATCTCGGGCACTCGCTGGCTGACCGAGTACGCGAGCGTTCCGTAAAGGCCGATCGCCGCGAGGACGATCGCCACGATCGCGAGCGCTGTCGCGAACGTCGCCATCCACATGATGCTCTGCAGGGACAGGCGGATCTGGTCCTCCTGCGTTCGGATCCACGCGAGCGGAAGGTTTGAATCGAGCTGTCGGACGATGTCGCGCGCCTGCGCGACGATTGCCGCCGGATCGCCGTCCGTCTTCACTTCGAACGTAGCGCCGCCGATATCGAACTGGCGGTAGCTCGTATAGAGCGTTGGCGGCGGGTCGATGCGCAGAGACGTGTATTTCGCGTCGGCGCACACGCCGATGACCTCCATGACGACGGACTGCTTCGTCGTGCCCCACCTGAACTGCCGGCCGACGGCGTCCTCGTCGCCGAAGAGTCGGCGTGCGAGCGCGCGGTTGATCACGACGACGGGCTGTCCTCCCGCCGTGTCGCCGGGAATGAACGTGCGGCCGCGCAGAATCGAAATGCCGAGCGCGTCGAAGAACTCGTCGCCCACCGTCATTCGCATGGACGAATAGCGGCGCGAGAGATCTCGATCCTCGACGCTGCCGCGTTCGGTGATTGGCGCATCGAGCGGAACGGCGGGCCCGCTCGAGCCGCCACCCGAGATGAGCGTTGCGGTGGAGAACGACGCCGAGCGCACGCCGGGAATGCCGCGCAACCTTTCCCGAACCTGCTCGAGCAGCGCGCGCGTTCTCGGAAGCTCGTACCCCGCGCGCGCCGGATCGACCCGGAAGATCAACACGTTGGATGCGTCGAACCCGAGCGGCGCCCGCTGAAGATTTCTGATCGAGTACGCGAGCAGCCCGGCGATCGTGATGAGGAGAACGGACAACGCGACTTGAAACACCACGAGGACGCTCGTGAACCGCGCGCGCCTGGGCGCGGTGGCATGACCGCGCATTTGTTCCTGCAGCCCGCTCACGAGATCGACGGAGGTCGTGCGAAGCGATGGGATCAATCCGAACAGCAGGCTACACGCCGTCGCGATCGCCGCGGTGAAGAGGAACACGCGCCAGTCGGTGCGGATGTTGAACGCCTCGATCGGAGATCCGCTCAACACCGGCAGGAGCGCGGCGGCGACGATGTTCGCGACGAGCAATCCGAGCGCGCTGCCCGCCAGCGCGAGCAGAACGCCTTCGGTCAGGAGCTGTCGAACGATCCGGCGGCGCGACGCGCCGATCGCCGCCCGCAGCGTGACCTCACGCACGCGCGACGTTCCTCGCACGAGCAAAAGACTCGCCACGTTCGCGCATGCGACCAGCAAGACGATCCCGACGACCGACGCCATGATCACGAGCGTGTCGCGCCGCGAGCCGCGGCTCTCGAGCTGTCCGCGCGCGCCAGGAAGAATCTGGAGACGCGGCAGCTCGCTCGCCGTCAGCGCGGGATTTCCTTCGGCGACGGTCCGCTTCATCGAGCCCTCGAGCACGCCGTGCGCTGCTTCCGGCGACACGCCAGGCCGCAGCCGAGCCATCGCAAGCACCCACCAGTACCCGGGATCGTTCCACAGCGTTCTGCCGGCGATTGCGGAGCGAGCCGCGATGGGCATCGTCAGGAGCGGTGAATCGCCGACCTCGAACGCGCCGTGAAAGCCTTTCGGCGCGACGCCGACGATCGTGACCGGAACGCGATTGACGAGGATCGTCTTTCCGACAACGTCCGGTCCCGCACCGAATCGGCGCACCCAAAAAGCGTGGCTGATGACCGCGACCGGCGCGGCGCCCGCGCGATCGTCGGCGTCGACGAGCAGCCTGCCGGCCGCGCTCAGAATGCCGAGCGTCGAAAAGTAATTGCCGGAGACGACCTGGCCGTTCCCGACTTCGGACTGTCCGTCGATCGTCAGATCGAGGCTCGGAACGGTCGCGAAGCCGAAGACGTCCGCCGCGCGTGCGGCGTCGGTGCGAAGCGCGCTGACGGTTGCCGCCGAAAACGATGTGCTGGTCGTCGTCGATCCGTCGTTGTCGAAATTCCCGCTGAGCGATGACGCGGGGTTTTTCGGCCCGGCAATCCATTTGAGGATCACGAGCTCGTCGGGTGACGCGACCGGCAGCTTCTTGAACAAGAGGGAATCGGCCAGCGTGAACACAGCCGCGCTCGCGCCGATCCCGATCGCGAGCGACACCACCGCGACGACCGCGAACACCGGAGATCGACGGAGGAGCCGGATGCCGTAGCGCACATCCTGCGCGAGGTTGTCGATCCACTGGTATCCCCACATGCTCCGCGCCTCCTCGCGCTTCAGCGCGACGTTGCCGAACATCCGGCGTGCCTCGTACTCCGCCTCGCGCGGATCCATTCCGTCAGCGATGAGCGACTGACGGCGCGATTGAATGTGCTGACGGATTTCTTCCTCGAGCTCGTCGTCGAGCCGGCGGCGGCGGGCCATTGCCGCGATCTTTTGAAGGATGGTGCGCACGCTATTCCGCCCGCAGCGCGACCATCGGATCGACCCGCGCCGCGCGCCACGCCGGTATCGCCGCCGCCGCGAACGCGACCGCCATCATCGCGACCGCCGCCCCGATGAACGTAATCGGATCGGTCGGCGAGAGCCCGAACAACAGCGACCGGACGACGCTGGTTCCAACGCGCGCGGCGCCTAAGCCAATCGCCACGCCCACGCATGCGAGCAGCAGAGCGCTTCTGATCACCATCCAGCGAACGGCCTCCGGCTCGGCCCCGAGCGCGAGACGAATGCCGATTTCAGGAACGCGGCGGCCGACCGAGTACGCGAGCATCCCGTAGAGGCCGATGCCTGCGAGGAACACGGCAACCATGCCGAGTACCGTCGCGAGCGCGGCCATCAATCGCTCGCGCGTCAGCGCGAGTTGAATCTGCGCTTCCTGGGTTCGAATGCCGGTGAGCGGCAGGTTGGGATCGAGGGAGCGAACGACCTCGCGCGCGAGCGGCACGGCGGCCGATGGTTCGCCCGTGGTCTTGATCGCGAAGGTCACCGCGCCGGCACCGGCTTGACGATAGCCGACATACACGGTTGGCGGCGGGTCGTCGCGAAGAGAATCGTACTTCGCGTTCGCGCACACCCCAATGATTTCGACGACGGCGTTGTACGCTCTGGAGCTGACGTTGAATTGACGTCCGACGACGTCGATGCTTCCGAAGAGACGCTCCGCAAGCGCGCGATTGACGACCGCGACGTGCTGTTCACCCGAATCGCCGCGCGAGAACGAACGGCCCCGCAGCATCGGGATTCCCATCGTTGCGAAGAAGTCATCGCCCACGATGAGACGCCAGGTGGCGCGGCGGTTGCGCTCCTCGTAGTTCTCCTGCAGGGCAGCGGGCGTGTCGAGCGGGAACGCCACAGTGACGTGGTTGCTGCCGGAGATGAGCGCAGCGTGGGAGAACGACACGGAGCGGACCGATGGCAGCGCGCTCAGCCGGTCCCGGAGCTGTTCGAGCAACACGAGCGTTCGCGGAGGATCGTACCCGCTGCGCGTCGGATTGACGTTGAAGAGGAGCGTGTTCGCCGCATCGAAGCCCGTATCGACGCTCTGCAGGTTTCGCACCGAGTGGACCAGCAGACCCGCGACGACGACGAGAACGACGGACAAGGCAACTTGCACGACAACGAGCATCCCGGTCAGGCTCACGCGTCGGCGCGACGCCGAAGCCCCGCGCGCCGATTCCTGGAGGCCAGCCGCGATGCCCACGCTCGCTGCTCGCAGCGCAGGGACGACGCCGAAGAGCGCGCTGCAGATCGCGGCGAGGACGGCGGTGAACGCGAATACCCGCCAACCGGTACGAATGTCGAACGTGTCGATCGGCGCTCCGCTCAAAGCCGGAAGGAGCGCCGCGGCGACCGAGTTGGCCACGACCAGCCCGCCCGCGCTGCCCAGGACCGCGAGCACGACGCTCTCGGTCAGCAGCTGCCGAACGAGCCGTCGCCGCGACGCGCCGATCGCGGCACGCAGCGCCATCTCTCTCGCGCGCACGGTGCCGCGGACGAGCAGCAGGTTCGCAATGTTGGCGCACGCGATGAGGAGGACGATCGCGACGACCGAAGCCATGATGCCCAGAGGCGCCCGGCTCGATGCCCGGGTGTAGTCCACGCCTCGAGCGCCCGGCAAGAGCTCGAGGCGGGGCAGCTCGTGAGCCGCCAGCTCGGGCGCGCCCTCGGCGACGCTTCGATTCAGCACGCCGCCGAGTGCGGCGCCGAGCGCGTCCGGCGTGACGCCCGGTTCGCGCCTGGCCATCACGAGGACCCACCACGTCGACGGCAGCCGCCATTGGGCACGGGCGTCGATGGTCTGGCGGAGCGCCAGCGGGAACGAGACGGCCGGCGAATCCCCGAGTTGCATCGTGCCGTGAAAGCCTGGGGGCGTCACGCCCACGATCGTCACCGGCACGCGATTCACGGCGACGATCGATCCGATCGCGCCGGGTGCGGCGCCGAACCGCCGAACCCAGAAGGCATGGCTGATGACCGCTGCCGGCGGCGCGTCGATCCGATCGTCGGCGTTGAGCAAAAGCCGCCCGGCGGCCGGGCGAACGCCGAGCGTCGAATAGTAGTTGCCGGAGACGAATTGCGCCGTCGCGACTTCCGAGTCTTGTTCGATCGTGAGGTTCACGCCGCCGGAAAACGTCGAGAACCCGAATACGCGCGCGATACGGGCTCCGTCGCTGCGGAGCGCCTCGAAGGTCGCCAACGAGAACGACGTGCCGTAGTTCATCGTCGCATCGCCGCGGGAGCTGCCGCTGTAGTTCGGCGCCGGGTGGCGCGGGCCGGATCGCCACTGGAAGAGCGTGAGATCGTCGGGCGATTCGACCGGCAGTTTGCGTAGGAGCATCGCGTCGGCGAGGCTGAACACGGCGGACGTCGCGCCGATGCCGATGGCGAGCGACAGCACGGCGACGAGCGAGAACATCGGCGATCGAAGCAGAAGGCGAACGCCGAAGCGCAAGTCATGCACGAGCGCGTCGAGCGAACGAAATCCCCACGCGTCCCGCGAGTCTTCGCGCTTGCGCATCACGTTGCCGAAGATTCGTCTCGCCTCGTAGTCCGCCTCGCGCGGATCCATTCCGTCGTCGATGAGCGCCTGACGGCGAAGCGCGATGTGTTCGCGAATCTCCTGCGCGAGGTCGTCGTCGAGCCGGCTGCGCCTGAAGAGCGCCGCGAGGCGCCTCAAGGAAGACGGAATGGTCATGATCGATTGCTCCAGCTATTCGCTGCGCAGCGCCACGACAGATCCACCGCCGGCATGTTCACTCCGCGCGGAGCGCGATCAGCGGGTCGACGCGAGCGGCGCGCCTCGCGGGAAGCCACGCCGATGCGGCCGCCGCGATCAGCAGGAAACATCCAGCGGATCCGAACGCGACGGGATCGACGCTGCTCAGGCCGTAAAGGAGCGCGGCAGCCAGGCGCGAAACCGCCGCGGCTCCCACGAATCCAACGACAAGGCCGCCAATCACGGGTCGAATGGATTGACGGACGACGAACGTCGTCGCATCGGACGGCGCCGCGCCGAGCGCGATGCGAACGCCAATCTCGTGCGTGCGCTGGGCGACCGAGTGGGCCGTGACCGCGCCGACGCCGAAGAGCGACAGGACGAGCGCAAGGGCGCCGAGTCCGCCGGCAACAGCGGCGCCTTGCATCACTTCCGACACTTCGTGCGCGATGCCGTCGTCGATGGCGTTGACGGCCGTCGACAGACGCGGATCGACGGCGCGGACCGCGGCAGCCGCCGGCCGAACCAACGTGCGTGCGGGTCCGGCGGTTCTTGCGACGATCGCGGCACCGTCCGATGCATCGATCGGCCGGAACATGAACGGCTCGTTCCGCAATTGAAGCGACACGAACGGTGCATTGCGCACCACACCGACGACGGTGTGGGTCGAGCGATCGTACTCGCCGGTAATGAGCCGTTGACCCAAGGGATCGCCGTCGCCGAACATCCGCGCGGCCAGTGCCTCGCTGATCACGACCTCGTCCGAGGCGCCGCCGAACGTTCGCCCACGAAGGATCTCGAGGCCGGCCGTTTGGAAGAACGACGCGGAGACGTTCGACAGGAGGACTCGCATCGGGGGTCCGTCGGCGGCGTCGCCGCGGCGCAGGGTGGTGCCGTATCGACTGCCGCTGAACGGCAGCGGCTTGGCGAGCGCGGTGGACTGCACGCCGGGCAGCGCGCCGACTCGACGCTGCATCTCCGCGACGAGCGCCGACAACTTCCGATCCTTGTATCCAAGGAGCACGGCGTCGTGGTTCTCGATCGCGAGCAGGTAGGCGGCCGGCATGACGGGATCGATGGCTTCGGCCTTCTGCGCGCTGCGCACCATCAGCGCGGTCGTGACGAGCAGCACGAGACAGATCGCCACTTCACCGCCGATGAAGAGCGCGCGCAGTCGGCCGAGCCGATACGTTCCCGCGACGTCTTTCAGTGCCGGCAAGATGTTTGGCTTCGACGCCTGAAGCGCAGGAACGAGACCGGTGACGAGCGCGACGAGTGCGGCCAGCATCGCCGCGTACGCAGCGACTCTCAGATCGAGGTCGAGCGAGAACGAGAACGGCTGCTCGGCAAGCGAACCCGTGGATATGCGAAGCACCCAATACGCGATCGTGAACCCAAGCACGGTGCCGAGCGAGGAGAGCATCGCGCTCTCGGTCAGAAACTGTCTGACGATTCGCCATCGCGCCGCGCCGAGCGACATGCGGACGGCAATCTCACGGCTCCGCGCGCACGTCCGCGCGAGCGCGAGGTTCGCCACGTTCGCGCACGCGATGAGCAGCACCATCAGCGTCGCTGTTCCCATCACCGCGGCGACGATCCCGGCTTCGGTCGTCAGCATCCGGAGGTCCACGTCGGTAATGTGTCCGATCCACGGCGCGCGCGCGCCGCGGAGGCCGCGATACTCCCGATCGAGCGAGGCCGCCACGATGCCAAGCTGCGCGCGAGCCGGCCCGAGGGTCACGCCCGGCCGGAGCCTGCCGATGACCTGCAATCCCCACCACGTCGTACGGTCGAGCAGCGGCGCCTCGCTGGGCCTGAGCTGCGGCAGGCACCACAGGGGGACGTACATCTCGCGAACGGTCGGCAAGCCGCCGCCAGGAACGTCGAGCCCGCGAAACGAGGCAGGGATGACGCCGACGATCGTGAATGGCTGAAAGTTGAGATCGATCGTGCGGCCGACGACATCCGGATCGCGATTGAATCTCCGCGCCCAATACGCTTCGCCGAGCACGACGACCGGCGTGCCGAACGGCGGAAGATCCTCGCGGCCGCTGAACGTGCGCCCCAGGAGCGCCCGCACTTTGACGACGTCGAAGAAGTTGCCGGATGCGATCACGGGAGTCACTTCTTCGGTGAGCTTCTCGCCGGCGCGATCGATCTGCACCGTGGCGCGCGCGCTGCTGAACGCGGCGAGATCGATCGCCTGCGCGGCACGGTCGCGGTAATCGACGTAGTCGGGATACGTCAGTCCAACCGAGGGCTCTCCGTCGTCCACGCGCACGACGTCGCCGGCTTCCGGGATGTCGGGGGCACGCAGCAGGGCGGCGTTGAAGAGGACGAAGACCGCGCCGTTCAATCCCGTGCCGAGCGCGATCGTCGCGACGACGACTGCCGCGTGGAGCGGCGCGCGCGCCATCATGCGGGCGCCGAAGCGCAGATCCTGCGCCAGGGACGCGAGCGGCCGGAATCGCCATACCTCGCGTGAGCGCTCCGCGAGCAGCGTCGCGTTGCCGAACGACCGGCGAGCCTGCGCTTCCGCTTCGCGCCGGTTCATGCCCTCGTCGACGAGCGCCTGCGTCCGGAGCTCGAGGTGCAGCCGGATCTCGTCCTTCAGGTCGTCGTCGAGATGGCGGCGGCGAAGATAGCCGGCCAGCCGGCGAAGCCACGCGGTCATTCTGTTCCCCCTAGACAGCCAATGGAACCGACCCGGCCGCTTTATGCGGGCTTCATCACTCGCGTGATCGCCGCGACGAGCCGCGTGAAGCTCGACTCCACGTCGCCGAGCTGCCGGCGTCCGGCTTTCGTGAGCCGGTAATAACGCGCGCGGCGGTTGTTCACGGAATGCCCCCATTCCGAGTCGATCCACCCCTGGATCTGCAGCCGCTGCAGAGCCGGGTAGAGCGAGCCTTCCTCGACGTGCAGCACTTCGTCGGAGAGCTGCCGGATGTGCTCGGCGATGCCATAGCCGTGCATCACGCCGCGCGTGAGGCTCTTGAGGATCAACATGTCCAGCGTGCCCGGGAGCAGGTCCTGACGGTCCGTTCGTTTCTTTCCCATAGACGGACTATGGGTATAACTGGTTAACAGGCGGGTGTCAAGCGCGTGACTCAGGCGGGATCCGGGATGCGGGATCCGAGATGCGGGATCCGGGATGCGGGATGCGGGATGCGGGTTGCGGGGGCCGGGATCCGGGGATGGGCTCGCGGAAGGATCTTCCGGACCCCGAGTCCCGCATCCCGACTCCCGGATCCCGACTGAGTTCTCTAGAGCGCCCCCTTCTTCCACGGTCCTGTGATCGCCATCGTCACGCCGGGGGACTGGACGTTGACGAAGAGCCACTCGCCGTCTGGGCTGTAGCAGGCGCCGGCGAACTCGCTGCCGCGGAAGTCTCCCTCGAGACCGTGGACCGGGTTGCCGCGGAGGTCGACGTTGTTCTGCGCGAACTTGAAGATGACGCCATCAGTCGTCAGGCCGTGCACGAATTCCGTTCCGCCGCCGTCCTCGCAGAGGACGAGACCGCCGCGCGGGCTGACGCACATGTTGTCGGGCGCGTTCAGGATGTCCGCCGATGGCGACTCGAACAGCAGGCGCAGCTTGTCGCGCCGCGGATCGTATTCGAAGATCTGCCCCTGTCCGACGTTTCCGCCGCTCGTCGAGACGAAGTAGATCCGCCCGTTGCCGTACCACGCGCCCTCGAGCCTGCCGAATCGCGCGGCGCCCTGTTCGAACCCTTGATTGAACACCGCGGGCTCTCCACCGGCGAGATCGGGATCTGGATTCTCGACGTCGAACCAGGTCGCGCGCAGCCATTCACCCGTTTGATTCGTCCGCGTATCGAACTGCGGCGCGCCGCTGATGCCGAGCATCTGCAGCTTGCCGCCATGGCGAAGCCCGCGGCGGCTGCGCGGGAGGAAGCGGTAGAAGCCGGACGTCGATCCCGCGTCCTCGGTCTCGTAGACGACGCCCGTCCACGGATCGACGGCGACCGCTTCGTGCGAGAAGCGGCCCATCGCGACGAGCGGCTCGGGATCCGCGACGCCCCATGCGGGCACGTCGAAGATGTAGCCATGCTTCTTGGTCAGGTCGTTGCCGGCCGCCGGCTCGATCGTCGTCTCTTCGCAGGTGAGCCACGATCCCCATGGCGTCGCGCCGCCGGCGCAATTGCGGACGGTGCCGCTGATGCTCGCCCAGCTCTTGACGACTTCCCCCTTGCGCGTGTCGAACTCGAATGTCGTCGTTCCGCCGCCCGCGGTCGGGTCGTAGTCGATGCCGATCGCGAACGCGTTCGGTCCGTCGCCGATCTCGTGATTGCGCACGAGACGAATGCGCTTGTGCGACGCGGGAAACGTCGCCATCCCGTCGTGCGCGCCCGGGATCACCAGCCCATCGCCCATCATCTCGCCGGTCCAGCCGAGCGAAAGATAGCGAAATCCTTCGGGCAGCAAGAGCAGCGGCAGCCCGGTCGTCTCGTCGATCGCTTCGACGAGCGGGCCGTAATCGGGACTGTGCTTGCGATTGTTCGGTTCGCCTTGCGGTCCGTTCGCGAGCAGCGCGTCGAACGGCGCGGCCACCGCAATCGCGCCTGCCGCGATCGCCGTCTGCGTCAGAAAACTCCGCCGGTCCACGCGAGGTTTGAGGAAAGCCTTCTCCATGACACCTCCTGAGAGGGTTGGAGTTTGATGGCCGGATATCTCGGAGTCGTGGCGACCGTGCGAACTGTCAGTAACAGGAACCGATATTCACCAACCGACCTTTCTGGGGGCTGGCGTCGCGGCGCTCGCACCGGGCCATAGCCGCTGCGCCAACTCGTCGAGCTCGGGCTGAAGACCTGCGGTCATTGCCCCGAACGTGCGATACGCGCGCACGAGCGCGCGCTGTCCGGCGGTGTCGAGGAGATAGTGCTTGCGGCGGCGGCCGCCGCGCTGGCGCGACGACGTGCCGATGTACGAGCAGATCATCCGCTTGCGTTCGAGACGCCGAAGGGTGACGTAGACCGCGCTGATCGGGAGATCGCGGCCGGTGCGCGTGACGATCTCGCGGTGGATCGCGGCGCCGAACGCGCCGTTGCCGAGACGCAGCAGCGCAAGCAGTACGAGCTGCTCGAACTCGCCGAGAATCAACCCGAACGGAAACGGCTTCATCGCGTTTATATGTCTAACATTGTATATTAAATAATACCCTTCATAAAGTGCTGATTTCCGCGGAGAAATCGCTTGCGCGCCCGCCGCGCGTCGCAATCGTGTTGCACCGTGCCGATCGTCCGACCATAATGTGTTGCCTCGAGGGCGGCCACGCATTCCGTGTCCCACCAGCAATCATTCAGTTGATACGAGAGAAAGGAATCTCGCAATGGGTTCTGCAACAGCAGGCGACACGATCAGGACTATCAGCAGCTGGACGCAAGGCGCGAAAGCCGCGTCGTCCGGCCGCAAGGCGAGCGACGAGTTCGGCTCGCTCACGTTCAACGACGAAGCGCAGCGCGCGCGTCTGCCCAAGGATGTCTATCGCGCGCTTCGCCGCGCCGTCGCGCAGGGCGAGCCGATCGATTCCGCCGTGGCCGATATCATCGCGAGCGCGTTGAAGGATTGGGCCGTCGAGCACGGCGCCACGCACTACACGCACTGGTTCCAGCCGATGACCGGCATCACCGCCGAGAAGCACGACTCGTTTCTCTCGCCGACCTCGGACGGCCGCGCCGTCGCGGAGTTCAACGGCAAGGAATTGGTGAAAGGCGAGCCGGACGCGTCGAGCTTCCCGTCGGGCGGCATGCGATCGACCTTCGAGGCGCGCGGCTACACCGCATGGGACCCCACCAGTCCGCCGTGGCTTCTCGTGACGGCCAACGGCACGACGCTCGTGATCCCCACCGCGTTCGTCAGCTGGACCGGCGAGGCGCTCGACAAGAAGACGCCGCTCCTCCGCTCGATGGATGCGCTCTCGAAGCAGGCCGTTCGCATTCTCAAGCTGTTCGGCTCGAAGGCGCAGCGCGTCGTGACCACCTGCGGTCCCGAGCAGGAATACTTCCTGATCGATCGGCAGTTCTTCTTCAATCGTCCCGATCTGATCAACGCGGGCCGGACGCTCTTCGGCGCCAAGCCTCCGAAGGGCCAGGAGCTCGAGGATCAGTACTTCGGATCGATTCCCGAGCGCGTGCTCGCCTTCATGATGGACGTCGAGCGCGAGCTTTATAAGGTCGGCGTTCCCGTGAAGACGCGCCACAACGAGGTGGCGCCGAGCCAGTACGAAGTCGCGCCGATCTTCGAGAACGCCAACGTCGCCACCGATCACCAGATGATGACGATGGAGACGATGAAGAGGATGGCGCCGAAGTACGGGCTCTCGTGTCTGCTGCACGAGAAGCCGTTCGCCGGCGTGAACGGATCGGGGAAGCACCTGAACTGGAGCATGGGCGACGATCTCGGCAACAACCTGCTGAATCCCGGCGACGCGCCGCACGAGAACGTGCAGTTCCTCGTGTTCTGCGCCGCCGTCCTGCGCGCCGTGAACAAGTACCAGGGGCTGCTGCGCTACAGCATCGCGAGCGCGGGCAACGATCACCGGCTCGGCGCGAACGAAGCGCCGCCCGCGATCATCTCGGTGTTCCTCGGCGACATGCTCACCGACATCTTCCAGCAGATCGAGAAGGCGGGCAGCGCGAAGACCACCAAGCACGGCGGCATCCTCGACACCGGCGTCGGCGTGCTGCCCAAGCTGCCGCGGGACGCGGGCGACCGCAACCGCACGAGCCCGTTCGCGTTCACCGGCAACAAGTTCGAGTTCCGGGCCGTGTCGGCGAACCAGAGCATCGCGTTCCCGAACGTGGCGCTGAACGTGGCGGTCGCCGAATCGCTCGACTACTGCGCGACCGAGCTCGAGAAGACGCTCAAGAGCGGCAAGAAGCTGCAAGAAGCGGTGAAGGGGCTGCTGACGAAGATCATCAAGGAGAACAAGCAGATCATCTTCAACGGCAACAACTACTCCGACGACTGGCAGAAGGAAGCCGCCAAGCGCGGGCTGCTCAACCATCGCACGTCGGTCGACGCCTACGGCGAAATCCTGAAGGCGGACGTCGTGAGGGCGTTCGAGACCTACGGCGTCCTCAACGAGCGCGAGCTCAAGGCGCGCTACGAGGTCGCGCTCGAGCAGTACAACAAGACCCTGAACATCGAGGGTCAGTTGATGGTGTTGATGGCGAACCGCTACATCCTGCCGGCCGCGTACCGCTATCAGACCCAGGTCGCCGAGACCGTTAACGCCGTCAAGGCCGCCGGCAGCGCGTCGAAGGAGGGCAAGAAGACGCTCGACACCATCGTCACGCTGGCCGAAGGGCTGAAGCAGAAGGTCGACAAGCTTCAGTCGCTCCTCGAGCACGAGAGCAACGGCTCGCCTGACAAGCACGCAAAGTACTTCCGCGACAAGGTCGTGCCGGCGATGGTCTCGCTTCGGGAAACGGGGGATGCGCTCGAGGCGATCGTGCCGCACGATCTCTGGCCGCTTCCGACCTATCGCGAGATGCTGTTCATCAAATAGATTCCGGGGGACTTCGTCCCCCGGACCCCCTCACACGTTCGGTCGCAGGCGCCCGGTTGATTCCGGGCGCCTTTTTTGTCCGGCTCTGCTATTGTGACGGCGAGCCGTTCGTCACATCTCTCGTAACCGTCAGCGAGGCGCCGGAGGCAAGCGGCCGGGAGGCCGCCGCCGAGCGCCATATTGGAGTCGCCATGGTGATTCGCAGGATCGGGATCGGATCGCTCGTCAAGGTGGCTGGCGTGCTGTACGCGCTGTTGGGGCTCGTGATCGGCCTTTGTTTCGCGCTGTTCGCGCTCGTCGGTTTCGGGGCGGCGGCCGCGTCGAGCGACGATACGCCGGCCTGGCTCGGATCGGTCTTCGGGATCGGCGCCGTGATCATCCTGCCCATCTTCTACGGAATCCTGGGCGCGATTGGCGCCGCGCTGATGGGTTGGCTCTACAACCTCGTCTCCGGCATCACCGGCGGGCTGGAGATCGAAGTTCAGTAGCAAAGTGGTCGGCGAGCAGACGGTTGATGTCGCCGCTGCGGTGAATCGTTACGCCGTGGCCGGCGCCCTCGAGCTCGATGTACTTCGCGCCGGGAATCGCCGCCGCGAGGGCGCGGCCGTTCTTCGCCGGCGCGACGCGATCTTCGCTGGCCGAGACGACGATCGTCGGAATCGCTGACAGCGTCGCGAGGCGCGCGCCCGCGTCGTAGCGCGCCATCGCTTTCAGCTGCTGCATGACGAAGAACGGCTGGTTCGCGAGGTCGTATCCGAAGAGCGGCGCGAGCGTCGCCGCGAGCTCCGCGCGATCGATCTCGTCGAGATAGCGCGCGGGCATGATCAGCTCGAGGAACGCGTTCCTGCGCATGGCGCGCGTGCCGATTCGCATCCGAAGCGACGTGACGAGCATCGGCACCGACATCGCGGCGCCCTCTTTGCCGCGGGCGAACGTGCACAAGAACGCGAGGCTGAGCACGCGCTCCGGCGCACGCAGCGCGACTTCCTGCGCGATGACGCCGCCCATCGAGTGTCCCACGACGTGAAACCGATCGAAGCGCTGGCTGTCCATCAGCGCGAGCGCATCCTCCGCCATCTTCTCGATCGTCAGCGTGCCGTCGCGAATCGTGCTCTGGCCGAACCCTCGATTGTCGAACGCGACGAGCGTGTGCCGATCGGAAAGCCCGTCGATCTGCGGCCGCCAGCCATTCCCAACCACGCCGACGCCCTGAATGAGCAGCACCGGCGGGCCCTGCCCGTCGCGTGAGTAGTGGATCGTCGCGCCGTCAGTGTCGAGGAAGGGCATGTTCTCCGCTGCCCGCTGCTCGCGGCTCGGGAAGAGCATTCAGATCATACCGTCCCACTCGGATCTGCATGCTCTTCCCGGCCCGCGGCCGTGCCTAACTTCGCTCCGAGCCGCAGCTCATACCAATCGATCCTCCGCGTCAGGAACATCACCAGCGCCAACATCAGGAACAGGCCGATCGAACCCGCGAGCAACGCGTAGTCTTCGAGCCTCAGTAAAAGGTACAGGTATCCGTACAGCCCGGTGAGCGCCGCGCCCATCAGGAATCCCTGCTTGCGTCCGCCGAGGACCCAACTCCAATACCACGCGAGCAGGGCGATCGTCGCCGACGCGGCGATCGAGTAAGCGGCGTCGAAGCCGCGATGCTCCGCGAGCGAGAGCAGTAGCAGGTAGAACACGCACATCGTGAACCCGACGAAGAGGTACTGAATTGGATGCACGAGCACACCACCCGTAATCTCCCACAAGAACGCGATGACGAACGTCATCACGATGAAGAGCACGGCATACTTTACGGCGCGATCGGTCTGCGCATAGATGTCGACCGGCTGTATTAGTGAGACGCCGAACGCGGATGCCGACGCCTGGCTCGAGATGGTGTTGTCCAACTGTGTATCGCCTCCCTTCCATTCCGGAGGGAAACCGCGGCCGAAGTACGGCATTCGCCAGGACCCAGCAAACCCGGTGTCGTCGACGCGGGACGGGTCAGGCGTCGCGCCGAGGAAGCTCGGATGCGGCCACGTCGATGTAAGGTTGACGACCGTCTCGTTGCCTGACGGCACGACGCGAAACCTGCGCGTCCCTTTGATGTCGAGGTCGAGCTCGAAGCGCAGTGGATCGGTGCGGGTTGCGGTGATGCCAGGCGCGTTCGCTTGCACGCCCGTCCCGAACAGCGCGACGCGGCCGGACCCCGGTACGAACGGCTCGGTCTGTCCGTTCCAGTTGAGCGCGATCCCTCGCGCGATCCCGCGTGGATCCTCGATGCCGACGCTCACCTTCGCTTGATCCCACAGCACGGCCACGGGCGCGGGCTGCACGTTTGTCATCCGCGGCGCCGCGAAGCGCCCTCGCACTTTCAGTCGCGCGGTGTAGACGATGACCGTGAAGAGCGTTCGTCGCCGCTCGCCTGGCTCGATCGCGCCGTCGATCTCCAACGACTCCGGGAGAAAGTGATAAAGCTCCGTCCCGATCTGCTCGCGTCCGTTCGAATCCATCCACGAATACCGGTACGGAATCGAGAGCACGGGTCCGGCAATCGTCTGTTCGCCGCCCCAATCCCTGCTGACGTCTTGCACCACCTCGTTCCGGCGTGCGGCCCGCTCGCCAACGACTCCGCACATCATCGTCAACGGCACATTGAGCGCGACCAGCAGAATCCCCATCACGAGAAGACGCAGTATCGGCGACGTTCGCATTCGAGCTCCTTTTCAAGGTTCCAGCGTCGCCGGTCGGCCGGGCGCGGTCATGTCGCCGCGATGGAAATGCGAAGGCAGATTGTGGCGACACTAAGGCAGCGGCCGCTGCGACTGATTGGGTTACAGTCAAAACAGATGTCGTCCGCGCGTTTGATCGCCGTCGTCGAGGACGAAGACACGATTCGGGAAACGATCTGCCTTGCGCTGGGGAAGGAAGGCTATCGAACCGAAGCGTTCGACGACGGAGTGAAGGCGTGGGACGCGTTCGCGAGAGCGCTGCCGGATCTCGTCGTCCTCGACATCGGATTGCCGCGTCTGGACGGGCTCGAGATCTGCCGGCGCCTGCGAGGACGATCCGAGACGCTACCAATCATCTTCGTGACCTCGCGCGAGGAAGAATTCGATCGCGTGCTCGGCCTCGAGATCGGGGCGGACGATTACTTGTGCAAGCCGTTCTCGCTGCGCGAGCTGATGGCGCGTGTGAAAGTGCTCTTGCGCCGCGCGTCCGTGGCAGAATCACCGAGAGCAGCAGACGACGAGCCGATGAAATGCGGTCCGCTCGCGATCGATCCTCTGCGGCTGACGGTCGCGTGGGGCGGCCGGAGCGTACCGCTGACGGTGACGGAGATCCTGCTCCTCCAGGGGCTCGTTCGGCGCCCCGGCATCGTCAAGACCCGCGAACAACTGATGCAGGATGCCTATCCCGATCGCGTATCCGTGAGCGATCGCACGATCGACAGCCATGTGAAGCGGATTCGCCGGAAGTTCCAGGCGGTTGACGCCGCGTTCGATCGGATCGAAGGCGTCTACGGCGCGGGATATCGCTACCGCACGTGACGAGCGTCCTCCGATCCCGGCTCGCTCGAATCGCGCGCAAACGGCCGTCGCGGATCGGTCTGCGGCTGCTCGCGTTCAATCTGCTGCTGGTCTTTCTTCCGGTCGCCGGCATTCTCTATCTCGACGTGTACGAAACGCAGCTCCTGCAAGCGCAGGAGCGCGGCATGGTGCAGCAGGGCCGTTTGGTCGCGGCTGCGCTCGGGGGCGGCGACGACCTGACGGCGTCAGACGCGGTGGCGTTGTTGGCGCGGCTCGAGCGCCGCGGCGATGCGCGGATTCGTGTCTATGACACGCGCGGCGCGCTCGTCGCAGACTCGATTCGTGCGTACGAGACGCCGCCGGAACGGACGTCCGACGACGCAGCGGGCGAGTACGCGTCCGTGCCTGGCATTCGCGAGCGGATCCTCTACAGGGTCGGCGCACGGATCGTCCTCATACGCCGCGCGTTAGGAAGGATCGCACGTTCGCTGCTCGTTCCATCGCGTGCCGGTTCGTCTTCCTCCGACGCTTCGCGCAACGAGTCGCCGGGTCCCGAAGTGCGGGCCGCACTCGCCGGACGATATGGCGCCGACGCGCGCCTCACGCCGGGGCAACGATCGTTGACGCTGTACAGCGCGGTGCCGATCCGTTCTGGAGATCGAGTCATTGGCGCGGCGGTCGTGTCGCAGTCGACGTTCAGGATCCTGCAGGCGCTCTACGACGTCCGGCTGCGGATCTTTCAAATCGTCGTCGCGTCGCTGGTTGCCGCGGTTGCGCTCGGACTTCTCATGTCGGCGACCATCGTTCGACCGTTGGTGCATCTTCGCAGCGCTGCCCTCGCGCTGTTCGATCGCCGCGCGACGCCCGCCGGCTTCAGACATGTCGATCGCAACGACGAGATCGGCGATCTCGCGAGGACGCTCGAGGGCCTGACGACGAGGTTGGATGCGCATATCCGATTGCTCGAGTCGTTCGCGGGCGATGTGTCGCACGAGTTCAAGAATCCGCTCGCGTCGATCAGGGCGGCCGCCGAAATGATCCGCGCGAGTGAATCCGCCGCCGAGCGCGATCGGCTGCTGGTCCTGATGATTCGCGACGTCGATCGCCTGGAGCGCTTGGTGTCCGGCGTCCGTGAGCTGGCGCGCGTCGACGCGCAGATCGCGCACGACGCAGTCGAACGCGTGGACGTGGGCGCGCTCCTTCGCGAGCTGGTCGAGGGCTTTCGGATGCGCGAGCCCGGCATCGACGTGTCGCTCACGATTGTTCCAGGGCTCGTCGTCCGCGCCGCCCGTGACCGTCTCGCGCAAGTGCTCGAGAACGTTCTCGACAACGCCGCGGGGTTCGCGCCGCAGGACTCCATCATCGCCGTGTCGGCGGCGATAGAGGCCGGCGCGTGCGTCGTCACGATCGCGGATCGCGGGCCTGGCATCCCCGACGGACATCTCGCACGCGTTTTCGATCGCTTTTTCAGTTACCGGCCAGGCGGCGGGCCCACGCGGCAGCACATGGGGCTGGGTCTTGCGATTGCGAAGGCGATTGTCGAGGGCTATTCGGGGTCGATCGCGGCCAGAAATCGCGACGGCGGCGGTGCCATCGTCGAAATTCGCCTGCCGGCCGATGGTTTTCAGGCTTCTTCACGGTCCGCTCAGCTCCTCTCAGGCGTCCCCTTCGTAATCTGAGAATGCATGGTTCCCTGGATGTGTTCCGCCGGGTGGCAACGCTGCGTCCCGATATCGTCGTCGTCACCCGCGATTTCGTCAGCCATCACGACGGCATGTTTTCTTCCAGCGCATCTTGGTCCTCGCGATGAGCACGAGCAATCGGTTCGCGCGCGACGGCGCGGCTACAATAGAAAGGATGACGTTCGGGTCCTTCGCTCCAGATCTGCTTCCCGGCGCGCGGAATGCCGTCGACGTCTGCCTCGGCATTCAACCGGGCGAGCGCGTCGCGTTGATCGCGGACGAAGCGAGCGGCGAAGTGGCGGCGGCGTTGCAGCAGGCGCTCGGCCTTCGCGATGCCGTCGCGGACTGTCTGGTGATCGAGTCCGTCGCCGGCCGCCCGCTGCGCGATGCGCCGCCGGCCGCGCGCGACGCGCTCGAGCGCGCGGACGCCGGCATCCTCTGCGTTCAGCCGATGGAAGGCGAGCTCGACGCCCGCCGCGCGATCGTCGGCATCGTGGAGCGGCGGCGGATCCGGTACGCGCACATGGTCGGCGTCACGCCGCGCATCATGCGCGAGGGCATGCGTGCCGACTACCGTCGCGTCGATCGATTGAGTCAGCAGCTCTGCGACCGCATGCCGTCGGCGCGACGCCTCACGGTTCGAACGAAAGCGGGCACGAACTTCACCGCCACGTTCGACGCATCGCTCGCGTGGGTGAAGACGAGCGGTCTCATCAACCCTCGGTATTGGTCCAACCTTCCCGCCGGCGAGGTGTTCACGACGCCGGCGTCGGTCGACGGCACGTTCGTGTGCGACGGCACCGCGGGCGACTACTTCAACGCGAAGTACGGCACGCTCGGCGCCTTTCCGCTCGTCCTCGAGATCAGCGGAGGCCGCCTCACGTCGGCGCGGTCGGAGCGCGGCGATCTGCAGCGCGACTTCTGGGCCTACTGTCACACCGACGCCAACAGCGATCGCGTCGGCGAGCTCGCGTTCGGCACGAATCTCGGCTTGCGCGAGATGATTGGCATCCTGCTGCAGGATGAGAAGGTGCCCGGCGTCCACCTGGCGTTCGGCGATCCCTACGGCAGCCAGACGCACGCGGACTGGACGTCGCGCACGCACGTCGACGTGCTCACGCGCGAATGCGATGTCTGGATCGACGACGACCAGGTCATCGAGCAGGGGCAGTACGTGTTGCAGAAATTCACCGTGTAGCGCCTACCACCGCGACAAGTATTCCCGCATCTGATCCTTCCAATACGGCCAGTCGTGTCCGCCGCGCGAGCCCCAATCGTCGAGATGGTGCCGGATACCCTTGCGCGCGAGGATGCCCGACATCGTGTACGAGAAGCGGCTCTCTTCCCACGGTCCAGAGCCTGTGACGAGATGGATCTCGCAGCTCTCGAGCTGCTCGAACGTCCAGGGGTCGGTCAGGTTCGAGACGTAGTCGACCGGGTTGTGGAAGTAGAAGTTGTCGTCGTAGAAGCCGCTCATGAAACGCTTCAGATCGTAGACGCCCGACAGCGCGTAGCAGCGCTTGATCCGATGCGGATATCGAAACAGCGTGTTGGCGGCGTGGTACGCGCCGAGCGATGCGCCCATCGTCGCGATCGGAATCTCGTTGGTCTGACAGTCCGCGTAGATGAAAGGCACCACCTCTTCGCGGATGTACTCGTCGAACATCCGCTGCCGCCAGCTCCGATGGTAGGGATGCGCGCTGTTGTTGAGGAACGACTCGTGGTTGTTCGAGCCGACGCAGTACATCTTGACACTGCCCGCGTCGATGAACTCGGCCAGCGCGTCGATCATGCCGTGGCGCTGCAGCTCCCATTCATCCCCGTGGCTCGTGGGAAACGCGAGCATCGGCATGCCCCAATGGCCGAAGACCGCCACGCCCATGTCGTGTCCGAGACGGTGTGAATGCCAGAATCGATGATCGATGTGCATGATGTCGCGAGTGTGCTATCCGATCCGCGTAATCCGTGCTGAATCCGCGTAATCCGCGTTGAATCCGCGTGATCTGCGTTAATCCGCGTGATCTGCGTTAATCCGCGTGATCAGCGCCTACCGATGCCCCACACGGCCCGGCCCGGCTTGGCGCCGGTGTGCTCGCCGTCCTTCAGGACCTGCACGCCGTTGACGAACACGTGCTTCATGCCGACCGCATACTGGTGCGGCTTTTCGAACGTTGCGCGATCGGCCACCTGCATCGGATCGAAGATCGCGAGGTCGGCGAACATGCCGTCGCGAACGAAGCCTCGCCCTTCGAGCTCGAGATTCGTCGCCGGCAGTCCTGTCAGGCGGCGCACCGCTTCCTCGAGCGGAATGACTTTCTCGTCGCGGACGTAGCGTCCGAGCAGCCGCGCGAAGTTGCCGTACGCCCGCGGATGCGGATTCGATTTCGTGAATGGCAGCTCCGGCGCCAGCGACGCCGCGTCCGATCCGGACGCGACCCACGGCAGTCGAAGCTGCTTGACGATGTTCTCTTCCGACATCATGAAGTAGACGGTGCCGACGCGCGAGCGATCCTCGAGCACGAGATTCATGATCGTGTCGGTCACCGGCTCGCCACGGAGCTTCGAGACTTCGGCGAGGCTCTTGCCCGTCAGCGGCTTCAGGGCGTCGTTCCTGAACTCGACGAGCAGCACGCGATCCGCCGAGCCCGCGGCGAGGTAGAGGTTCTCCCAGTCCGTCGACGGCGTCTCGATGGCGTGCGCGATCTTCTTCCGCGTGGCAGGATCCTTCAGACGTTTGTAGGCTTCTTCGTAGCCTCCATCGAGCACCCACGGCGGCATCGCGGCGTCGAGTCCGGTCGCCCCGGCCGGATACGTGTACATGTCCGCCGTGATCTTCAATCCCTCGGCGCGCGCCTTCTCGATTGCGGCGATCGCCGCGTCCATCTTTCCCCAGTTCGCCTTGCCCGCCGCCTTGAGGTGATAGATCTCGGCGGGAATCTTGGCCTCGCGGCTGATGCGTATCAGCTCGTCGACGGCCTCGAGGAGACGATTGCCTTCGCTCCGCATGTGGGAGATGTACTTGCCGCGGTACTTCGCCGCTTCTGTCGAGAGTGCAATCAGCTCCTCCGTCGCCGCGTAGAACGCCGGCGCGTAGATGAGCGAGGATCCGATGCCGAGCGCGCCTGCTTCCATCTCCTGCCGCACGAGCGCGCGCATCGCGTCGAGCTGCTCCGGAGTCGGCTTCTTGTCCTCGAGGCCAATCACGTACTCGCGGATCGTCGTCGCGCCGATGAACGACGCGACGTTCGTCGATATGCCGCGGCGCTCCAGCTCGCGCAGATACTCGGACAGCGTCGTCCAGGTGATCTCGTACTTGATGTCCCCCATCTCCTCGACCATGCGCTTCTTGATGCGGTCGTTGAGGGGGCCCATCGAGCTGCCCTCGCCGAAGATCTCGAGCGTCACGCCCTGGCGGATGTCGCTCTGCGATCGGCCGTCGACGAGCAGCGACTCGGTCGCCCACGAGAGCATGTTGATGAAGCCCGGGGCGACCGCCAGGTTCTTCGCATCGATCGTGGTCGTCGCGGTTGCGGTGCCGAGGTTCCCGATCGTCGCGATCCGGTCGCCTTTGATGCCGACGTCGACGATGCGGCCCGGCGCGCCGGTGCCGTCGTAGACCGTCCCATTGCGGATGATCGCGTCGTACTCGGGCGCCTGAACGAAGCGCGATCCGCACGCCGTGCTCGCGATCGCGATCGCCGCCGTTGCCGCTCGGAGGAATGTCATATCGGGTTCAAATCTTTGGCCGCTTCGGCGGCGTCGTAGGAATCTGCTCGGTTGGCATTTTGACGGTGTAGCGGTACGCCTCGATTGTCCACATGCTCGGGACTGAAACGCCCGGCGGCGAACTCCGTTTGACGACGAGAGAAACCTGTCCTTCCATGATTGGCACCGGCTTCCCGGTATTGTCTACGACCCCGCGCAAATCCCACTTCCCGTCCGCAATCGCAATGTCGAACGTCAGGCAGCGAATCCTGGTGAGAACGAGCGAATGGCGCGAGCGCTGATACTCGCGCCTGCGGAAGAGCGCCGCGCGGTTCTGCTCGATGATAATCGGTCCGCGTTCGATCGACGCGTCGGCGTGAATGATGTCGCCGTCCTTGCTCCAAAGCTCCGCGATCCTCTTGGCATCGGCGTTCGCCCAGTACGCGCTGAAGGCGTCGCCGATCGAACGAATCGTGCGCTCGTCGCCCGGCGAGCACCGGCCGGGGTCACTACTCGGATCGATGGGTGCCGGGCGCGGCGCCGAAGCCGCCGCCGGCTTCTCCGAAGCGGGTGCTGTCGTGCGTGCCGCCGCCGGCAGCGGCGCGGATCGCAATTGCCTGATGTCGTCGAGGATCCCCGCGACGAGCGCCTCGACGAACACGCGGCCCTTGTCGCGCGTCGCGAGCGTGGGATCGCCCCAGATGCCGCTCGGCGAGTACGCCCCCTTGCCGCCGCGCTGCCGCGTCAGTCGCGCGCCGCCCGCCGACGGCGTGAACTCCTTGACCGCTTTCTTCATGTCGACGCTCGACGGATCGATGAAGAGCATCATCGAGGTCTCGATCTCGTCCGCGTGGCTGCCGCCCTGCTGTTCGGCGATTCCGCGCGCCGCCGGTTCGAGCCGCACGTTGAGATCGGTGTAGCGAACGAGGATGCCCTCGTCGGCGAGCGCGCGCGCGGCGGGCTCGAGCGCGCGAATCGTGGAGATGCCCGTGTTGAGCACGTAGAAACGGCGCGGGCCGTACTGCGCGAGCGATTTGATCGCATCCATCGTCATCGCCCGCGCGTTTTCGAGCGACAGCGTCGTCGATCCCGGATACTCCACGAACGCAGGATAGAAGTGATACGTCAGCGTCGGTGCCACGACGACGGCGGCGGCGTCCAGCACGCGTCGCGTCAGGTACTCCGCGAGCGCCAGATCGTTTCGAAGTTTGAGGTGCGGACCGTGCTCCTTGCTCGCCGCGCCGAGTGGAAGGACGACGATGGCGTCGGGCGTGAGAAGGCGCTCCGCCTCTGGCCACGCGACGTCCTCGAGGCGCTGTCCACGGTCCGGCGCCGCCGGCCGTTCCTGCGCCGCCGATCGCCCGGGCGCCGGAGACATCGACAGAATCGCGAACAACACCGCGGCGCTCGAAAGACGCATGGTAGGCCTCGTGATCAGCGGACTGTACACTAAGCATTGACGATTCGCGGCTGGCGTAGGATTGGATTTTGGATCGTCCGAACGATGAGCGATTGGGACGCTGAACGGTACCATCGGCTTTCGAACCCACAGCTCGGATGGGGGCGGCGCGTGCTGGAGCGGCTCGCCCCGGAGCCGAACGAGCGGATCCTCGATCTCGGGTGCGGGACCGGGCGGTTGACGGCCGAGCTCTTTGCCGTCATCCGCGACGGCCTCGTCGTGGCCGCCGATCGATCCGAGGCGATGATTCGCGAGGCGTCCGCGCAGGACTTCGGGCGGCGCGGGCCGCACCCAATCCATTCCGACCGGCTGTCGCCGCGCGTTCAATTCGTGCGCGCGGACGCGCTGCACCTGCCGTTCGTCGACACGTTCGACGCGGTGTTGAGCACGGCGACGTTCCACTGGATCCTCGATCACGATCTGCTGTTCGCGAGCGTGTACCGCGCGCTCGTGCCGGGCGGACGCCTCGTCGCGCAGTGCGGCGGCGCCGGCAACCTCGCGCGATTGCTGGATCGCTCCGACCGTGTGAAAGCCCGTCGTCGGTTCGCGAAATACTTCGACGGCTGGACCGATCCGTGGTACTTCGCGGACATTCCGTCGACGATCGAACGGCTCGATCGCGCCGGCTTCACCGCGATCGACGTCACGCTCGAACCGGCGCCGACGACGCTGCCGGATCGCGCGACGTACAAGGAGTTCCTCTCCACGGTCTGCGTGCGCGAGCACATCGCGCAGCTGCCCCCGGCAGCGCGTCCCGACTTCGTCGAAGCGCTGGCCACCCTATCGGAGACGGACGACCCGCCCTACACGCTCGACTACTGGCGTCTGAACATTCAGGCGCGCAAGCCGGCGGGCGTCGAGCGCGCCGCCTGATGTCGCGCGAACCGGTTCCGTACGTGGAAAACGCGCGGCGGCACGCGGCCGCGCGCGATGCCGAGCGTCAGCTCTCGGAACGCATCTCCCGCATTCGCCTGACGACGTTCTTGCTCGCGGCGGCAACCGCGGTCTGGACGCTGACCCGCGGCGCGACGCCTATCCCGCTCGCGATTGCCGCGGCGCTGTTCGTGCTCTTCGGCGTCGCGGTCGCGTGGCACGCGCGCGTCGAGGAGCGCATCACGCGCCACGAAGCGCTGCGCGTCGTCAACATGCGCGCGCTCGCACGTCGCGCGCGGAGCTGGGACGACCTGCCGGACGGCGACATCCCGCCGGAGCTCGCGCGCGAGGAGCATCCGTTCGCGCTGGATCTCGACCTCTTCGGTCGCGCGTCGCTCTTTCAGTGGCTGGGCCCCGCCGCCACGCCAAGGGGCCGTGCGCTGTTGGCAAACTGGCTGCTGCATCCTGCGCCGCGCGCGGAAATCGTCGAGCGTCAAGAGGCGGTCGCCGCGCTCGCGACAATCGACGATTGGCGCATCGTCCTTGCTGCGCATGGCGTGCTCGCCACGGGCGCGCGGCAACACGAGATCGATCGATTCCTGGGCTGGGCGGAAGGTGAGCATCCATTCGGAAAGCGCGCGGCGCTGCTGCAGGTCGCCGTGCTGACGATCGTGCTGACGCTCTGGGCATCGATCGTTCTTCACGGCACCGGCCTGACGCCGGTTGCGTTCTGGCCGATTCCGTTGATCGCCGGGATCGTTCTTTCGTTCGCGACCGCGAAGACCGTGCAGCGCACGCTCGATCGCGCCGGCGGCGGGCAGGATGCGCTCAGTCGCTACGCGGCAATGCTGGAACATGTCGTGAGGGCGCCAGCCACGGGCGCGCGACTGAAGGCGCTTCTCGATCGCCTCTCGGCGGAAGGCCACCCGGCCCCCCAATCGATGCGGCAGCTGAATCGGATCCTCGGCTTCGGCGAGCTGCGCCGCGGCGCAGCGATCTTTCATTTCCTGATTCAGGCGCTCACGCTCTGGGACTTTCACGTGATGTTCGCGCTCGAGCACTGGCGTCAACGAAGCGGTCCACGTGTGCGAGGGTGGCTGCAGGCCGTCGGCGAGCTCGACGCCCTGTCGCTGCTCGCGACGGCGCAGCGGGACAATCCCGATTGGGCGGTGCCCGAGATTGGATCCGATGCGTTGATCGAGGGACACGGGATCGGTCATCCGCTGATTCCCGACGATCGACGCGTGCCGAACGACGTCACCGTTGGACCCCCGGGCACGGTCGCGCTCATCACCGGGTCGAACATGTCGGGCAAGAGCACGCTGCTGCGCGCGATCGGTTTGAACGTCGTGCTCGCGCAGGCCGGCGGATGCGTTTGCGCGCGAACGATGCGTCTTCCCGAGTGCGATCTCGAGACGAGCATTCGCGTGCAGGACTCGCTGGAGCTGGGGCTCTCGTACTTCATGGCCGCGCTCGCGCGCCTCAAGGGCGTTGTCGACGCGGCGGAGCACGATCGCGGACGGCGGGTGCTCGTGTTCCTGCTCGACGAAATCCTGCAAGGCACGAACAGCGTCGAGCGCAGCATCGCGGTCCGCGCGGTCACGCGCCACCTCCTCGACGCCGGGGCGATCGGCGCCATGACGACGCACGATTTGAGTCTGGCGGAGCAGGAGCCATTGAAGAGCTCGGCGAGGCTTCTGCATTTTTCCGAGACGATCGACCCTGACGGCGCGATGCGCTTCGACTATGCCCTCAAGCCCGGCCTTGCCACGTCACGCAATGCGTTGCGGCTCATGAAGATGATCGGAATAGACCTCTGATGCTGGGTGGTTCAAGGTTCAAAGGGTTCAAGGGTTCAAGGGTTCAAGGGTTCAAAGGTTCAAGGGTTCAAAGGTTCAAGGGTTCAAAGGTTCAAAGGTTCAAGGTTCAGCTTGGTTCGACGCGCGACTTAGTGGCCCCCCTATTGCAGCGCCCCTTCAGTGCCCGGAGGGAGGGATTGTGCGCAAGGCAGCGTGGGGAGTACTGGCGGGCGTGATTGGATCGGCGGTGGGCGCGGCGTTGCTCACTCGCTGGAGCCGGCGGCTCGCACCGGGGCCTATCGCGTGGGATCCGCTCGTCACTGAATCGGACACTACCGCCGAGTACGCGCGCATGGCGGAAGGGATCGTGTGACATGTTGACCGCCGCACTCGAGATGCCGCGAACGCGCCTTGTTGCGGCAGCCTGCCTCGTCGCGGTGATCATCGCGATTGTGGCGGTCACCGCGTGCCGTCAAGGCATGCCCGTCATCGATCCAGGCGAGCGTCCGCCGACGACGGACGGAACAATCAGCGGTACGGTCCGCGGCCCCGAAGGGACGAGCTCGATCGCGGGGCGTCAGGTCGAAGTCGTGAACGTCGCGACCGGAGAGCGCCAGCGCGCCGTGACGAGCAATGCGGGCGGATTCACGTTCAAAGTGAAGCCAGGAAAATACCGCGTCGAGGTGGCGCTGCTGGCGGGCGAATCGATCCTCAAAGCGCCCGGCGTGATGAACGTCAATCGCAGCGACGTCGACGCGCACGCCGACTTCATCGTCGGGAGCGCAAAGGCTTCGCGGCCGCGCGCGCCCGCGGTGCGGACGCCCGCCGGCCTCGGTCCACCCATAGCCTGAATCACACGGTTCAGGGTTCAAGGGTTCAAAGGGTTCAAGGGTTCAAGGGTTCAAGGGTTCAAGGGTTCAAGGGTTCAAGGTTCTCGGTTCGGGTACCATAGTGACCGCTTCTAGAGCGCCACTGTGCCGATCACCGCACGTCTCGTCGGTCTTCTGATTCTTCTCGTCAGTCAGAGTTCCCCTCGACCGGCGGCGCAGCCGCCGCAAACGCGCCAGCGGTACGACCTCGTGATCGCGGGCGGGCAGATCGTCGACGGCACCGGCGCGCCGCGGCGCCGCGCGGACGTCGGCATCAAGGGCGGCAAGATTGCCGCCATTGGAACGATCGCGCGCCTCGACGCGATCGAAGTGATCGACGCCGCCGGCATGATCGTCGCGCCCGGCTTCATCGACGTTCACACGCACGCCGACGACATCGCCGAGACGCCGCGCGCGGAGAACTTCGTCAGGATGGGGGTAACGACGATCGTCGCCGGCAACTGCGGGTCGTCGGCGCTCGACATCTCGAAAGCGCTCGCGGCGGTCGATCAGGCCGGCGTGTCCATCAACTTCGCCACGCTCATCGGACACAACACCGTTCGTCGCTCGGTGATGGGGACCGCCGATCGCACGCCGACGATTCCCGAGCTGGACAAGATGAAGTCGCTCGTCTGGCGCGCGCTCGCCGATGGCGCGGTTGGATTCTCCACCGGTCTCCAGTACGTGCCCGGCACGTACGCCAAGAACCTCGAGCTCGTCGAGCTGACGCGCATCGCAGGCAACGCCGGCGCCGTGTACGCCTCTCACATGCGGAACGAGGGAACGAACCTCGAGGAAGCAATCACCGAGACGATTCGGCTGTGCGAGTTCACCTCGGCGTGCCGCGTGCAGATTTCTCATCTGAAGGTCGACAGTCCCAGCCGCTGGGGCGCGAGCGAAAAGGCGCTGGCGCTCATCGACGAGGCGAGAGCGCGCGGCGTGATCGTGCAGGCGGATCAATACGCCTATACCGCCGCAAGCTCGTCGCTCGGGATCCGCTTTCCGGCGTGGGCGCTCGAGGGCGGCGAGACGCAGATTGCCGCGCGGCTCAAGGACGAAGCCACCTGGGCGAAGATCAAGCAGGACATGCGAGGTCTGCTCGCGGAGCGCGGCCTCTCGGATCTCTCGTTCGCGGTGGTCGCGTCATATCGCGCGGATCCGTCGCTCAACGGGCTCTCGATCAAACAAATCGCGAGCAAGCTCAAAGGATCGGATTCAGCGGACGCGCAGCTCGAGACCGCTCGCGAGATGATGCTCGCCGGCGGCGCGTCGATGGTCTACCACTTCATGTCCGACGCAGACGTCGATCGCATCATGAAGCACCCGCAGGTCGGCATCGCGTCCGACAGCTCGGTGCTGACGATGGGTGAAGGCGTGCCGCACCCGCGCGGATATGGCAACAACGTGCGCGTGCTCGGCGAGTACGTGCGCAAGCGGAAGCTCCTGACGCTCGAGGAGGCGGTCCGCAAGATGACGTCGCTGCCGGCGGATCAATTCCGCTTCACCGATCGCGGCCGCCTCGCCGTGGGCCATGCCGCGGACGTCGTCGTCTTCGATCCGATGACGGTTGCCGACGCCGCGACATTCGAGAACCCGCACGCCTACGCGCGCGGCATTCCCTACGTCATCGTCAACGGCGTCCAGGTCGTTCGAAAGGGAGAGCACACTGGCGCGAAGGCAGGCGTGACGCTGACGCTCGGACGCTCGGAAGGTCGGTAGCCTCCGAGCCTTCGAGCTTCCGTCAGTCTTCAGCGACCGCGAAATAGATCGCGATCGGCGTCAGCAGCAACAGCACGGTGATCATCAAGGCCGGCATCAGCCAGCCGTGCGAGAGAATCGCCGTCTGCAGACTGAATCCGCTGAAGCCGCTCGATGCGCCGGCAATCACATTGCTCATCGCGCCGCGCAGCCATGGCGAGAGCATGACCGCCAGCGCGATCGCGATGCCGGCGGCCGACAGCACGCCGACGACGTGCGCGACGGTGATCGGACGGGCGGCTTCGCGCGCCGCGTCCTGGCGCGCGCGCTTCTGCGCGCGCCACCACATCACGGCCGACGACGGAATGTGCGGCGCGCGCGAGCGATCCTCGCGATCGATCAGGATCGGCGCCGCGACGTCGACCACGTCCGCGCAGATCGCGCAGGCGGCGACATGCTGCCGCAGCTCGTCGTCCATGCGGCCGGTCGTCAGAGCGTCCAGGACGTCGTGTTCACGCGGGCATTCGAAGGTCTTCACAGGCGCCCTCCGATCCCGGACGTGCTCGCCTGGCGCAGAAAGCCGGCGAGCTTGCGCCGCGCTCTGAACAACAGCAGCTTCACGCTCGCCGTCTTCACGCCGAGCACCTCGGCAATCTCCGTATGCGCGTGGCCCTGCGCGTAGGCGAGCCACAGCAGCGCGCGTTCGCGCGGACGCAGGCGGCCCATCGCGCGCCGAAGATCCGTCCGGCGCGCCGTCGATTCGGCCAGATCGTCGGACGTCGCGCAGCGCGCGTCGTTCTCGGGATCCGGCAGCGCGACGGTTCGCCCGAACTTCGAGCGGCGGTGGCCATCGCGGACGAGATTCGTCGCGATGCGGAAGAGATACGCGCGGCGGTGCGTTTCACTCTCCCACGCGACGCGCGTGCGAAGGAAGCGATAGTAGCTCTCCTGCAAGAGATCGTCGGCGGCCTGCGCGTCGCCCGTCAGCCGTGCGAGATAGTTCCAGAGCGGACGCGCGGTGCGATCGTAGAACGCGCGAAAGGCATCTTCGTCCATCTCGAACGACACATCTACGTCGTCCAGGACGGCATCGAGGGAGTGCGCATGCGTGAACGTCATAGTCGTTCGTCAGTTCGCGTCTTCAATCGATCGAACCTTCGTCGTGGCCGGGGGAGTATCGAAGAGCCCGAGGCGCCGCGACAAGAGCATCGACGCGCCCGATGAAACCACGAAACCGGCGCCAATCGCGAGGGACAGCACGGCAATCGCGAAGAACGCCTGCGCGACTTCTTCTACCACGCGTCCGCTCACGTAGAGCAGACCGATGCCCGCCGTCGCCAACACGATGCCGACCTGAAGGGACCACAGGATACGTCCGTACGGCGCGCCGACGGGACGGGCGGGGGATTCCAGGGGCAGCGGCGCCGACTCGAGGAACGCCTTCCCGGCGGGCGTCTGCATGTATGCGAGCAGGTCCTCGTTGGCCGTGAACCGGTCCAGCAGCTTGTTGTGCACTTCCGTGTGGACCTTCGACGCGCGATTCCATCGACGGTATTCGACGAGCGTTCTGATGATCCAGATCAACACGCCGGCTATCGTGAGGAAAACGCCCGTAATTGCAACGAACTGAAAGATTTCGCGCCAGAAACGGACGGCGTTCGACTCGCGGGGCGACGGATCCGGATTGTAGAAATCGTACGAGCCGATGTGCTCGAAGAAGAAGCCGGAGCTGGTCCTGATTTCGGGATGCTGCTTGAGGAAAGCCGCAAGCGATGGATACGTCGAGAGATAGGCGTCGTTGCCCATGAGCGACGGGTCGGCGCGGAGCACCCGGCCGACCGACGGCGGCAGCCTCCGCATGAGCTCCTCGAGCTTCTCGCGCGTCTCCCGCGCGTCGTCGTCGCGGATGACCGTCAGGGTCTGCTGCGGGGCGGCCTGTCGTTCGACGGGCACGGCCACGCGTTCCTGGGCGGCGGAGGCCGGTATTGATAACGTCAACGACGCCAACAGGATGGCGGCGGTAGAGCGCGGTGCGTCAAGCATTGGCTGATGAAACTCCTCACCTCCAACTACGCTCCCGCCGCCGGCGGGTTAACAGGGGCAAGGGCGGAAGGGCGGGGACACCCAATCGGGACACCCAACCTTGGGTGTCCCGATTGGGTGTCCCCGCCCTTACAACTCCCGGCCGATACGGGTCAGGCCCTCGCGCAGGAATTCCTCGCGGCCGCCAAGCCAGATGCGCAGGTAACCCTCGAGGCCGACGTGTGAGCCAGGAACGACGAGCGTGCTCTGATTGACGCGTATCCGTTCGGCGAGCGCGATGCTAGGCACGCCGCCGTCGTACTTGACGAGCGCGATCGCGCCGGCCTGCGGCTCGCGCCACGTCAATCGTCCACCGAACCCGGCGATCCATTCGCGCGCGATCGGAAGATTGTGCTGGAGGATGGCGCGCGTTCGAGCGTAGCAGCGCTCGCGATTCTGCGGCTCGACCGCCACGCGCGCGACGCGATCGGACAGCTTGTTCGGGCCAATCGTGAGGTAGTCGTGCTGCGACCAGCAGGCCGCGACGACGTCCCGCGGCCCGACGATCCAGCCTACTCTCACGCCAGGGATCCCATACGCCTTCGAC
Organism: Vicinamibacterales bacterium; assembly: GCA_036556425.1. Classification (GTDB taxonomy): domain Bacteria; phylum Acidobacteriota; class Vicinamibacteria; order Vicinamibacterales; family 2-12-FULL-66-21; genus DATBJJ01. The sequence continues at coordinate 37,005 of DATBJJ010000113.1, read as the reverse complement.
AACCCGCTCGTGACGATGACGCGATCGCTCATTCGCCAGAAGCTCGCCGTTCGCTCGCGATCGATCTCCGCGCCGAGATAGACCTCGTCCGCAACGATCCACGTGCCGGTCTTCTCGCAGCGATTCACGATGCGCGTCATCGCATCCGCCGACAGAATCGATCCGGTCGGATTGTTGGGGTTCGAGAGATACAGCAGCCGCGTCTTCGGAGTCACCGCGCGGTCGAAGTCGTCCCAGTCCGGCTCCCACCCGGTGTCCTGCCTCAGGCGAACGCTCGTGACGTTCGCGCCGAGGCTCTTCGAGACGCCCGGCAACTGCATGTAATTCGGCACTTCCATCGCGACGCCGTCGCCAGGACGAAGCTGACTGAGCGCGACGAGATAGTTGGCTTCCGATGTGCCGTTGGTGACTTCGATCGACTCGACATCCGCGCCCGGATAGATCGCCGCGATCCGCTCGCGCAGCTCGATCGTGCCGTTCGACTGCGAGTAGCCGAGCGGTTGATCCATGAACGACTCGAGGTCGAGCCCCATATCGACGAGCTCGCGCAGCGTCAGCGGCCGCACGCCGCTCTCGCTCATGTCGTAGTCGACGATGTTCTCCCACGTCGACTGCATCCGCTCCATCGCGAAGAGCTCTATCGGCACGTCCACTCCGCGATCTTTTCCGCCGCCATGTTCCCGCCGCTCACGATCGCCACGATGGGCCGCTCGAACCGCTTGCCGATCGCGCGATCGAACGCCCCGCTCAGCACCGCCGCCGTCGCCGCCGCGCCGCTCGGCTCGGAGACGAGATGCGCGTTCGAGAATATCCAGAGCACGGCCTTGATGATGTCGGGATCCTCGACCGTGATCACGCTGTCGACGAACTTGCGCACGTGCGCGAACGTGAGGTCGCCGGGTCTGACCGGCATCAAGCCGTCCGCGATCGTCTCGGTCTTCGGCAGCGTGACGGGATGTCCCGCGTCGACGGACACCTTCATTGCCGCGGCGCCGGACGGCTCCACGCCGATGACCACGACATCGGGCCGCGACTGTTTGATCGCCGCCGATACACCGGCCGCGAGCCCGCCGCCGCCGATCGGGACGAGCACGGCGCCGACCTGCGGACACTGATCGAGAATCTCGAGGCCCGCGGTGCCCTGTCCTGCAATGATCCATTCATGATCGAACGGCGGCACCATCGTCAATCCGCGAGCGGCCGCTTCCGCTTCCGCGCGCGCGCGGCGATCGGACGAGGTCGTGCCGGCCAGGATGATTTCCGCGCCGAACGATTTCGCGCCGTCGATCTTCACCTGCGGCGCGGTCGTGGGCATGACGACGACGGCGGGGGCGCCGAGCGTGCGCGCGGCGAGCGCCATGGCCTGGCCGTGATTGCCGGAGGAGTACGTGATCACGCCGGCGGCACGCTCTTCGGGCGTGAGCTGCGCGACCATGTTGTACGCGCCGCGAATCTTGAACGCGCCGGCCGGCTGCAGGTTCTCGCACTTGAGGAAGAGCGGCCGGCCCGCGGGCCCGGAGACGTCGACGAGCGGCGTCACGCGCGCGACGGGCTTGATGCGCGCGGCGGCGTCGCGAATCGCTTCGAGTGTGGTCAGGGAGGATTCGGTTGCGGATCGAGTCATGGGTGTCGCGAGATAGCATAAACCGGCGGCCCCGCCGCCCTGAGACCATGCTGGCAAAGGCAGTTTCGATCGGCCTCGTCGCCGTTGGCGTCGCGTCCGGCTTCAGCCGGACCCTGGCCACGACCGCGCAACCGCGACCCGAGCCGTTCATCCCCGTTGCCGTTCAGTATGCCGCGCGCGCGGGCGCGAATCGGGACACGCTTCTGCGCGATCTGCAGTCCATTCGCGCGATGGCGTTCAACGCGATCGAAACGACCGTTCGCTGGGCGGACGCCGAACCGTTCCGCGGAAAGTACGCCTTCGACGGTCTCGATCGCGTGCTCGACGCCGCCGCGCAGTCCGGGCTTCGCGCGATCGTGCGAGTGGACAACACGCCGCCCGAATGGGTGCTGCGCCGCTACAGCGACGGCCGGCGGCTTCCCGAGAACAGGCAGAAAGAGGACGCGCAGAGCGGCGCGCAAGTCTGTTTCGATCATCCCGGTATCAGAGAAGATCTTCGAGCGTTCAACGCCGCCGCCTCGAGTCATGCGTCTCGATCGCCGGCGGTCTTCGCGCTCGATCTGCTCGGAGATCCGCCGAACGGGTTCTGCACGTGCCCGTACACCGCGAGGCGCGTGCAGGCGCTCGCGGCAAAGGGCATCACCGCACGCGATGATTTCCTGCGCATGTCGATTCGTGACGATTTGACGCTGCTGGTCGACACGGCGCGCGGCGCGCGATCGGTCAGCCACGCGCGAACGCCGGCGATTCTCCGCACGTCGACTGGCGATCCGCCGCAAGACGACTGGCTCATGAGCCGCGTCGTCGATCACTACGGGCCGACGTTGTCGTCGAGCCTGCTCGGTCCGGATCGTTTCGCGCTGGTGCTCGACAGCATGGCCGGCGCGGGACGTCAGCGCGGATGGTGGATGAGAGCCGACGCGTCGATCCCGACCTCGGCGCGCCGCTTCGCAGGATGGGCAGCGATCTCCCGCGGCGCTCGCATGTTGAGCTACGCGGACGCGCCGGCGCGCGGCACGTTCGAGGGCGTGATCACGCGCAATGCGTCGCTCTTCGATCAGTTGAAGCCGGTCGCCGCAAGGACCGCGCTCCTCTACGACCCTCACGATGCCGGAACGATTGCGAAAGCGCATGCCGCGCTGTTCCATCAGAACATCCCCGTCGACGTCGTGCACGTCGAGGAGATTGCGCAGCTCGCCACGCTCGGCGCATACCGCGCGCTCGTCGTGTCGTCCAACTTGCCGCTGCCATCGGACGCGACCGACGCGCTGACGCGTTTCGCCGCGAACGGCGGCACGATCGTGAACGCGACGGAGTCGTCGCTGTCCGCGGATCGGATCGTCCGGTTGGTCAGGCTCGCAGGCGTCGCGCCCGCGGTCGCGATCGACGGCGGCAGCATGATCGAGACACGGTTCCTCGAATCGCGCGATGTCCTGATGCTCGTCGCGCTCAACTACAGCGACGCGCCGCAGAAGGTCAGCATGACGTTCTCGCCGGACACGCAGGAAGCCATCTGGCAGAACATGGAGATGGCGACCGGTGTCAACTTCGTGGCCGGCCCCAACGGTCCGACCTATGCGTACTGGTTCGCGCCGAAAGATGTTCTCGTGCTGATGATCAGAAAGTACATTCGATAGACGCGGATCACGCGGATCATCCGCGCAATCCGCGTCTATCGCAGCGCGCTGCTGAAGAACAGATCGTGATCGCCAGGCGGATCGAGACCGGCAAGACGGACGGCGAGCGCGATCTGCGCCCAGTGCCGGATCTCATGCAGCAGGATGTGAAAGAGCAGCTTTCTCGGCGACATCGAGTAGCTAGTCTCGCGGACGACGATCGCGCGCGGCTCGTCGGCTTCGTCCGCGTCGAGGACGTCGACGAATCGATCGAGCTCTCGGCGGACCGAGGCGCCGTAGTCGAAGAGCGGCCCGGCGTTGTTCGCCGACAGCCCGGTGGCGTTCGAGAGAGGATCGTTCGTGAGCCGCTGCAGGTGCCGGCGCTCGACGAGGAAGATGTGATCGATCAGCTTGCCGACGGTTGAGAACCGTCCGTCGCGCTGAACGGCGACCTCCATCGCCTCGGGATGCGCGACGAGCCACGCGCGCCACTTGTCGCGCTCCTCGTTGGTGTAGCGCATCAGCTCGTCGAAGCCGAGTCCGAGAGCCATACAACGCGATGTAGTCTATCAGGGGATGTTCTCCGAACGCGTGCCGCGCACGCTCGTACCGAATCGCATCACGCAGGCCGTGCGCCGCGCCCGCGACGCCGGCCGGCCGTTGATCGATCTCACCTCGACGAACCCGACCGTCGTCGGTCTCACGTACCCGGCATCGATGCTGCAGCCGCTCGCGTCCATGGCAGGATTGATCTACGCTCCGCACCCCTTCGGGCTGCTCGAGGCCCGCCGCGCGGTGGCAGACGACTACGCGCGGCGCGGGATCGCGGTCGACCCCGCGCGGATCGTGCTGACGGCGAGCACGAGCGAAGCGTACTCGCTCCTCTTCAAACTGCTCTGCGCGCCGCATGGAGACGCCGTGATGATTCCAGTGCCGAGCTATCCGCTGTTCGAGCATCTCACCACGCTCGACGGCGTCGGCGCGATTCAGTATCGGCTCGACTACCACGGCCGCTGGTCGCTCGCGGTCGACGACATCGATCGCGACTGGAACAGATCGGTGCGCGCCGTGCTGGCCGTCAGCCCGAACAATCCCACGGGCTCCGTGCTCTCGCCGGACGAAGTGGCGGCACTGTCGGCGCGGTGCCGCGATCGTCATGCGGCGCTGATACTGGATGAAGTGTTCGCGGATTATCCGTTGCAGAATCCGACAGAGCCGGAGACGGTCCGGCCGACGCCGGACACGACAGACTGCCTCACGTTCCGCCTCGGAGGGTTATCGAAATCCGCCGGCTTGCCGCAGGTGAAGCTCGGATGGATTCTCGTCGAGGGACGCGATGCCGCCGTGCACGACGCGCTCGAGCGGCTCGAGATCATCTGCGACGCGTACCTCTCGGTCTCGACGCCGGTGCAGGTTGCCGCGCCGCAGCTCGTCGAATCCGGCGCGCTCGTGCGCCAGCAGATTCTCGATCGCGTGCGGGGCAACTACGCGGCGCTCGCGCCACTCGTCGCCGCGCATCCGTCCGTCGAGCGGCTTCACGCGGACGCCGGATGGTCCGCCGTGCTTCGTGTTCCTTCGACGCGCGGCGAAGAGGATCTCGTCCTCGATCTCGTCGAGCGGGCCGGCGTCCTCGTGCATCCCGGGTTCTTCTTCGATTTTCCACACGAAGCGTTCGTCGTGATCAGCCTGCTCCCCGAGCCAGATACGTTCGCGGATGGCGTGCGACGGGTACTGGAGAGCGTCCATGAGTGATCACACGCCGCCTGTCCACCGGAGCATCGGCGAAGGTGGACGATTCTCGGCGGGACGACACGCCGGCGTGCTGGTGCCGCTGTTCTCGATTCCCACGCGGCGCAGTTGGGGCGTCGGCGAGATTCCGGATCTCCTCGCGCTCGGCCAATGGCTGAATCATGCGGGCCTCGACTTCGTGCAGCTCCTGCCGATGAACGAGATGCAGGAGGGCCAGAGCTCTCCGTACTCCGCGCTGAGCGCGATGGCGATCGATCCGATCTTCATCGCGCTGAACGACGTGCACGATTGGATCGTCGCGGGACGGAGCCTGATGTCCGACGCCGACCACGCCGCGATCGACGCGTCTCGGCACACGCCGCGCGTCGACTATGCATCGGTTCGCCGGATCAAGAACGACGCCCTGCGGAAATCCTTCAGTTGGTTTGCAAAGCATCTGGACCAGAAAGGCGCCAAGGATCGCGACCGGCGCGTGCGAGCGTTTCATGCGTTCGAGGAGCGCGAAGCGTGGTGGCTGGACGACTACGTGCTGTTCCGCGCGCTGCACGACGCGTTCGGCGGCCGTCACTGGCGCGAATGGGAGGACGGCGTCAGAGATCGCGATCCGTCAGCGCTTGCGTCTGCGCGCGAGCGGCTCGCGCCGGAGATTCGGTACTACGGCTACCTGCAATGGCTCGCCGACGAGCAGTGGCGGCGCGTGCGCGCGGAGGCGCCGGTCGGACTGTTCGGCGATTTCCCGTTCATGGTGAGCGGCCACAGCGCGGACGTCTGGTCGCGCCAGCACGAGTTCGATCTCGACGCCTCCGTCGGCACGCCGCCCGACGCGTTCTCCGTGACCGGGCAGGATTGGCATCTTCCCGCCTATCGGTGGAACGTTGTCGAGGCGAGCGGCGACGCGTGGCTGCGCGACCGCGCGCGTCGATCGGCCGAGCTGTTCGACGGATTCCGGATCGATCACTTGATCGGATTCTTCCGCACCTACGTGCGAAAGCCGGGGTACGAGCCGGGATTCCAGCCCGCGGGTGAACACGCGCAGCGCGCGATGGGCGAGCGGCTCCTCTCGATGTTCGCGGAAAGCGGCGCGACGGTCATTGCCGAGGATCTCGGGACGGTGCCGGACTTCCTGCGCGAGTCGCTCGCCGCGCGGCGGCTGCCCGGGATGAAAGTCATGCGCTGGGAGCGCGAATGGCACGACCCCGGTCAGCCGTTTCGCGATCCGGCATCCTATCCGGCCGTATCCGTGGCCACGAGCGGAACGCACGACACCGAAACGCTGGCCGAATGGTGGGACGGCGCGGACGAGGCCGAGCGCCGCGCGCTGCTGGCATTGCCCGAGTTTGCGCCCGCGAACATTCCGGCCGACGCACCCTTCTCGGATCGCGTCCGCGACGCCATGTTGGAGGCGCTGTTCGCGTCGGGATCGAACATCCTGATCCTGCCGATTCAAGACATCTTCGGCTGGCGCGATCGCGTCAACGTCCCCGCGCTCGTCGACGATCGCAACTGGACGTGGCGCCTGCCTGCCCCCATCGAGGATCTCGCCGCCAGCCCCGCGTCCCACGAGCGCGCGTCGTTCCTGCAGTCCCTGGCACAGAAATACGGGCGAGTTTGATACGATCGCCGGCTATGCACGAGGCGACCGCCAAACAACCGGATCCCGCGATCCGCACCGCGCGCGAGCGGCTCGACGCGCACGTGCGCGAGATCGTCAAATGGCATTTCGACCCGGCCACCGGATGTCCGTTCTGGCTCGAGCGCGCGAAACAGCTGACGTTCGACCCGCGCACCGACGTGCACGGCTACGGCGATCTCCAGAAGTTCGGATTCTTCGAGGACGAATGGCTGCGCGGCGGTCCGGTCGGACGCTGGATCCCCAAAGCGTACGTCGGGAAACCCATCTACGTCTTCGAGACCGGCGGCAGCACCGGCATCCCGAAATCGCGGATCAATCACGAAGACTTTCGCATCGACTACACGAACTTCAGCGACACGCTGCCGGAAGACAAGTTTCCGCTCGGCTCGAACTGGCTGATGGTCGGACCGTCGGGGCCGCGGCGCCTCAGGCTCGCGGTCGAGCACCTCGCGCAGCATCGCGGCGGGATCTGCTTCATGGTCGATCTCGATCCGCGTTGGGTCATCAAGTTGATCAAGAAAGGCTGGACCGAGCAGCTTCAGGCGTACAAGGATCACGTGATCGATCAAGCCGTCACGCTGCTCGGCGCGGGGCACGATCTGAAATGCCTCTTCACGACGCCGAAGCTGCTCGAGGCGCTTGCGTTGCGCCTCGAGTCGATGGGCACGAGCATTCGCAAGGCCGGCATCACGGGGATTTTTTCCGGCGGCACGGAGTTCACGCCGCAATGGAACCGCTTCGCGCATGAGGAGCTGCTCGACGGCGCGTACATGACGCCGACCTACGGCAACACGCTCATGGGCCTCGCCGCGAGCAGCCCGTCCGGTCCGCACAACAACTACAAGATCACGTACTACGCGCCGCAGCCGCGCGCCGTCACGGAAGTCGTCGACCTCGACGATCCGACGAAGGTCGTCGACTACGGCCAGACCGGACGCGTCAAGCTCACCACGCTGACGAAAGAGTTCTTCATGCCGGGCTTCCTCGAGAGGGACGAAGGCGAGCGCGAGCCGGCGTGCGATCTCTACCCGTGGGACGGCGTCAGCGGCGTACGTCCGTATCGCGCGCTGGCGGCGACAACCACCGTCGGCGTGTACTAGACTTCCGGCCGAAGCCGGAAGCCACCACAAGAGTTTTGAATGCTCCAGATACCGATTCTTCGTTGGGGACAGCCTTACACGAGCATGGAAGTGGACGACGTGGTCCACTTCTCGACGGGTGAGCCGATCGCGCGCGTGAGCCGCTCGAACGGCGGGCTCATCGGCCGCGACATGCGCAAGGCGCAGCGCGCGCGGGACGCGCTGCGCGAGATTCCGATCGACGATCTCATCACGCGCGTCGGCAAGGCGGGCGAGCTCTACATGAACGCGACGCTGCCGATCGGCGACGGATCGCAGTCGCCCGAGGAGTTCGCGCGCGCGCAGTCGGCGAGCACGGGGCTGCCCGAGCGGATGTGCCGCGCGAACATGAAGAAGAACGCGTTCGTGCTGTCGGAGATGCGCCGCGTGCTCACGTCGTTGACGCGCGGCTTGTCGCTCGACGTGCTCACGAGCGGGCACGGCGAAGAGCGCGGCGTGCCGATCAGCTATCAGGCGCAGAGCCCGGTGCTGGGGCTCGTGCTCCCGTCGAATTCTCCCGGCGTCCACGCGCTGTGGCTGCCGATCATTCCCATGCAGATCGGGCTCGTGCTCAAGCCGGGGCCGCAGGAGCCTTGGACGCCGTACCGCATGACGGAAGCGTTCTTCCAGGCGGGCATTCCGCGCGACGCGATCTCCGTGTATCCCGGCGGACCCGACGTGGGCGCCGCGGTGCTCGATCACTGCGGGCGCAGCGTGATCTTCGGCGGCCAGGCGACCGTCGATCGCTATCGCGGCAATCCGAAAGTCCAGGCGCCCGGCCCGGGCTTCTCGAAGATCCTGCTCGGCGACGACGAGGTCGACAATTGGGAGAAGTATCTCGACTTGATGGTCGAGAGCGTCTACGCGAACAGCGGACGCGGCTGCATCAATTGCTCCGGCATCTGGGCGAGCCGGCACACGCGCGAGATCGCCGACGCGATCGCGAAGCGGCTCGGCGCGGTAAAGCCGCTGAAGCCGGATCATCCCGATGCGAGCCTCGCGGCGTTCACGGTTCCCGGCGTCGCCGATGCGATCTCCGGCGCGATCGACGCAAGCCTCGCGACGCCGGGCGTCACGGAGGTGACCGCCAAGTACCGCGACGCCCCGCGCGTCGTCAAAGACGGCCTCGCCGACTATCTGCTGCCGACGGTCGTGCACAGCACGTCGCCCGACGCGGCGATCGTGAAACAGGAGTACATGTTCCCGTTCGTGACCGTTGTCGAGTGCCCCGAAGCGAAGATGATCGACGCGATCGGTCCGACGCTCGTCTGCAGCGCGATCACGAACAATGCCGGGTTCCGCCGGCGGCTGCTCGACGCGGTCAACATCGATCGTCTCAACCTCGGCCCGGTCCCGACGATTCAACTGAACTGGCTTCAGCCGCACGAAGGCAACATCGTCGATTTCCTGTTCCGCGCGCGGGCGTTCCAGACCGCATGAGGCATGCATGACTCGCGTGGCTTCCGGCTTCAGCCGGAAGCTTCCGCCTCGAGGCGGAAGCCACAAGTAGTTCCTATCAGCGTGCGCATCCTGTCCTTCACTGGCGGCGCCGGCAACATGTATTGCGGGAGCTGCCTGCGCGACAACGCGCTCGCGTCGGCGCTCATCGCGCGCGGCCACGACGTCGTGCTGACACCGGTCTACACGCCAACGCGGACCGACGAGCGCAACGTGAGCCGCAACCGCGTCGCCTTCGGCGGCATCAGCGTCTTCCTCGAGCAGCACTCGTCGTTCTTCCGGCACACGCCGCGGATCCTCGATCGCATCTGGGACGCGGAGTGGGTGATCAAGATGGCGTCGAAGCGCCAGATCAAAGTCGATCCGAAGAGCCTCGGCGAGATGACGGTATCGATGCTGCGCGGCGAGCAAGGATTTCAGCGCAAGGAGATCGCGAAGCTGCTCGACTGGTTGAAGAGCGAGCCGCCGTTCGACGTGATCAATCTGCCGTACACGCTGCTCATCGGCCTCGCCGAGCCGCTCCGGGGCACGCTTGACGCGCCAATCTGCTGCACGCTGCAGGGCGAGGATCTCTTTCTCGACAATCTCGGCGAGCCGTGGAAGAAGCAGTCGATGGATCTCATTCGATCGGCGAGCGTGCACGTCGGCGCGTTCCTCCCGGTGAGCAGGTATTACTACGACTACATGCCCGGCTATCTCGGGATCCCGGCGGAGAAAATGCGGCTCGTCCCGCTGGGGATCAATCTCGAGGGGTACGCGACGCGCCAGCCGAAACGATCAGGTCCGTTCACGATCGGGTACTTCGCGCGCATCGCGCCCGAAAAAGGATTGCACGTGCTCGTCGACGCGTACCGGCGCCTGCGCGCGCGATCGGGGATCGGAGAATCGCGCCTCGTCGCCGCCGGCTATCTCGCGCCCGAGCATCAGGCGTATTTGGACGGCGTGCGATCGGATCTGAAGGCGTGGGGCATCGACTCGCAGTTCGAGTATCGCGGCGAAGTCGACCGCGCCGATAAGATCAGATTCCTTCAAAGCCTCGACGTCTTCTCGGTGCCGGCGACGTACGAAGAGCCGAAAGGGATTTTTCTGCTCGAGGCGATGGCGAACGGCGTTCCTGTCGTGCAGCCGAAGCGCGGCGCGTTTCCCGAAATCGTCGCCGCGACAGGAGGAGGGATCATCGTGGACGCCGACGATCCCGAGGCGCTCGCGGACGGCTGGCTCGGTCTGTGGCGCGATCCCGATCGCGCGGCCGCGCTCGGCTCGGCCGGCGCCGCCGGCGTGAGAGCGCACTACAACGTCGAGCGCATGGCGGAAGCGGCCGAAGACGTCTACCGGGAGCTGACGAACCGTGCTCGCCGCCACTAATCTCACGAAGTCGTACCCGACGCCGCGCGGCACTTTGTCAATCGTGAACGGCATCACGTTGACGCTCAATCGCGGCGACGCCGTCGCGATCATGGGTCCTTCGGGCAGCGGCAAGAGCACGCTTCTCTACGTCCTTGGCGTCCTCGATGCGCCGACGTCCGGCAGCGTGACGCTCGACGGTCAGAATCCTTTTGAATTGAACGAGCGCGAGCAGGCGGCATTTCGCAACCGGCGGATTGGATTCGTGTTCCAGGATCATTCGCTGCTGCCGCAGTGCTCCGTGCTCGAGAACGTCCTCGCGCCCACGCTCGTCGCGCCCCCCGACGAGCGCGGCACGTCCGACGAGGCCCGCGCGCGGGAGCTGCTGACGCAAGTGGGGCTCGGCGATCGCCTCGACCATCGTCCGGGCGAGCTGTCCGGCGGCGAGAAGCAGCGCGCGGCGCTCGCGCGCGCGCTGATCCGCGATCCGCTGCTGCTCCTGTGCGACGAGCCCACCGGCAATCTCGATCGCGCGACGGCGGACACGGTCGCCTCGCTGCTGCTCGATCTTCATCGCCGCCGCAACACGATCCTCGTCGTAGTCACGCACAGCGCCGCGCTCGCGGAGCGCTTTCCAGTTCGGTACGAGATGAATGGGGGAGTGTTGGTGAAACAATGACGCGTGCCGCGGCTCGCTGTCCGCTGCTCGCCGTCCGTGCTCGCATACGGACCGCGGTCGGCGGACCGCGGACTACGACAATGTGATTCATGAACCTGAACAAGCTCTCGATCCAGAGCGCCCAGTACTTCTGGCGCACGAATATCGCGGTCGCCCTGGGCGTCGCCGCGGCGGTCGCGGTGCTGGCGGGCGCGCTCGTCGTCGGCGACTCGGTCCGCAGGAGCTTGCGCGATCTCGCGCTCGGGCGGCTCGGTCGAACCGAGCACGCGATCTCGTCGCAGGGCTTCTTCCGCGAGAGCGCGATCGACTTCGTGCGTTCGCCGGATGGGTATCGTGCCGCGGCCGCGGCTCCGCTGATCGTCGCCGACGGCTTCGTCACGCTCGAATCCTCGGGCCGCCGCGCGGGAAACGTCTTCGTGTATGGCGTCGACGAGCGGTTCTGGACCTTTCACGGACTGCCGCCAACCGACGGCGTATTCGTATCACCCGCGCTGGCCGCCGAAGTCGGGGCGAAGGAAGGGGACGTTCTGCTGACGCGCCTGCAGAAGCCGTCCGCGGTCCCCATCGAGTCGCTGTTTGGCAGAAAAGAAGATGTCGGCAGAACGGTTCGCCTGACGCTCGACGGCGTGCTGCCGCGCGATCGTCTCGGCGAGTTCGCGCTGCAGCCGCAGCAGACGGACGTGCGCGCGGTGTTCGCGCCGCTCCGCCGCGTTCAGCGCGACCTCGCGGTTCCCGGACAGGTCAACACGATTCTCGTCGCCGGACTCGGCACGGCCCCGAAGTTGCCTCTTCCGCTCGAGGACCTCGGCGTCAGGATTACGGCATCGCCGCCCGGCACAATCATCGTCGAGCACGCGAGCGGCGTTCTCAGCGACGCTCTCGTCAAGGCCATTCCGACCGTCAACGGCGTGAACGTTCGCGTCTTCAGCTATCTCGCCAACACGATTCGAAAGGGCGATCGCCGTGTGCCCTACTCGCTGATCACCGCGGCAGGTCCGATCGATCCGATGGGCCGCGTGGCGGTCCGAGAGGTCGCCGATGTCGATCTTCCGCCGGAGTTGACACCTGGAGGCATCGCGCTGAACGAATGGGCCGCGCGAGAGTTGTCGGCCGCCGTCGGAGACAAGATCGACGTCGAATACTACCGCTGGGATGCGACGACCGGGCTCACCACGCACACCGAGACGTTCACGCTCGAGCGCATTCTGCCCGTCGCCGGCTTTGCATCCGATCGCCGCCTCGTGCCCGAGTATCCCGGTATGACCGAGGCAAAGAGCCTCGGCGATTGGGATCCGCCGTTCCCGATCGACCTCGCGCGCGTGCGCCCCGTCGACGAAGAGTACTGGACGAAGTATCGGACCACGCCGAAAGCGTTCATCCCCTACGAGCGCGGCGCCGCGCTGTGGGGAACGCGCTACGGGCGCGCGACGTCGGTGAGGCTGATTACGGGCGGGATGCCGATCGAGGAGAAAGCGAAAGAGATCGCCTCCGGCATCTACGCGCAGTTGCCGCCGGCGGCGGCCGGCGTATCGATCGCACCCGTGCGCGCCGCCGCGCTTCAAGCGGCGCAAGGCGCGACCGACTTCGGCGAGTACTTCACGTACTTCAGCTTCTTCCTCGTCGTATCGGCGCTCTTGCTGGCCGTGTTGTTCTTCAAGCTTGGCGTCGAGCAGCGACTGCGTCAGATCGGAATCCTGCGCGCCACCGGCTACACGATGGCGACGGTCAGACGGCTGCTGATCGGTGAAGCGCTCGTGCTCGCGGCCGCCGGCGGTGCGATCGGCATTGCCGGCGCGATCGCGTACGGCCAGTTGATCGTCTACGGACTGCGGACGTGGTGGGTTGGCGCCGTCGGTACGACGATGATCGATCTGCACGTGCGGCCGGGAACCCTCGCCGCGGGCGCCGCGGGCGGCGTCATCGCCGCCGTCTTGTGCGTCCTCGTCTCGCTTCGCGCGGTGGCGCGGCTGTCACCGAGGCATCTGCTCACCGCGCAATCGATCGACGCCCCCTCTGCGATCGATTCGCGCCGGGCGCGGCGAAGCCGTCTCGTTTCGGTCCTCTTTGCGGCGATTGCCGTGGGCTCCCTGATCCTGGCGTTCGTGAGACCGGCCGCGCAGACCGGCGCGTTCTTCGGCGCCGGCGCCGCGATGCTCGTGAGCGTGCTGTCCGCGTTGTCCGCATGGCTTCGCGCGCGCGGCGCCCGGCCGATCGCGGGCCATGGACCGTTGGCATTGACGCGCCTCGGATTTCGCAGCGCGGCGTTCAGGCCCGCGCGCAGCATTCTCTCAGCCGCGCTCATCGCGTCCGCGGCGTTCATCATCGTGTCGGTCGATGCGTTCCGCCGCGAAGGTCGAGCGCTCACGACCGATCCAAAATCGGGCACGGGCGGGTACGTCCTCTACGCGGAATCGGAGATCCCGCTGCTCAACAATCCCAACGACGCGTCCGGACGTGAGGCGATGATGATTCAAGCGCCCGAGCTCGCCGCGGCGCACTTCACGCGTTTCCGCGTGCGCGCGGGCGACGATGCGAGCTGCTTGAATCTGTACCGGCCGACGAACCCGACGATCGTCGCGCCGGAGGACGGCTTCATCGAGAGCAATCGCTTCACGTTCGCGGCGTCCGTCGCGGAGTCGGACGCGGAGCACGCGAATCCATGGCTGCTTTTGCGACGCCAGTTTCCCGACGGCACCGTTCCGGTCGTCGCGGACGCGACCTCGCTGCAGTACGTGCTGCACAAGAGCGTCGGCGACACGATGTCGATCGACACCGGCGCGGTCGATCCGCTCGTCATCCGATTCGTCGGCGCGCTCAGCGACAGCGTGCTCCAGGGAGAGCTCGTCATGGCGCCCGATCGATTCGCGCAGCTGTTCCCTCAACTGCAGGGATATCGATTGCTGCTCGTCGACGGGCCCGCGCAGACGCTCGACGACGCCCGCGCGCTCGCCGGCATCGTCGAGCGCGAACTGCAGCCGTTCGGCGTCGACGCGACCGTTACCTCGGAGCGTCTCGCGGCGTTCCATCGCGTCGAGAACACGTACCTGTCGACGTTTCAGTCGCTCGGCGGCCTGGGCCTGCTGCTCGGGACGATCGGCCTCGCAACGGTGATGTTCAGGAACGTGCTCGAGCGGCGCAGAGAGCTCGCGTTGCTTCGTGCCGTCGGCTACGACGCGCGCGGCGTGACGACGATGATCCTGGCCGAGGCGGCGTTTCTTCTGGGCACGGGCCTGGTGGCAGGTGCGGGCAGCGCGGCGGTCGCAATCGCGCCCGCATGGCTCGGGCGTGGAGGCGCATTTCCGGATGTGGGCCTGCTGCTCCTTCTTCTGGCGGTGATCGCGGCAGGCCTCGTATCATCGATCATTGCGACGCGCGCCGCGCTCAGCGGAACGGTGATTGAGGGACTCAGGGCAGAATAGGTTCACGGGTTCACGGGTTCACGGGTTCACGAGTTCACGGGTTCACGAGTTCACGGGTTCACGAGTTCACGGGTTCACGGGTTCACGAGTTCACGGGTTCACGGGTTCAAGGTTCAAGTCATGAGAGACCGTGTGTTGCTTTCCTTGCTGATGCTCGCCGCGACGTTGCCGGCGCTCTCGGCTCAGGACTGGCCGCAGTGGCGCGGACCGCTGCGCACAGGAAGCGCGGTCGCGTCGTTCAAGCCGCCGGCCGCGTGGCCGGACCGGCCGAAGCAGGTGTGGAAAGTACGCGCAGGGATCGGGCATTCGTCGCCGATCGTCTCCGGCGGACGCGTGTATCTCTTCTCGAGAATCGACAACCAGGAAGCGCTCGTCGCGCGCAATCTGCAAACCGGCGTCGAGATCTGGCGCGAGGCGTACGACGCGCCGTACGACGTCAATCCTGCCGCGGCGGCGCACGGCAAAGGGCCGAAGTCCACGCCGGTGCTCGATCGCGGACATCTTTATGCCTTCGGCATCAGCGGCGTGCTGTCCGCGTGGAACGCGCAGGACGGGCGCTTGTTGTGGCGGAAAGATTTCAAGAAAGACTTCAAGTCGACGGTTCCGGACTTCGGCGTCGCGATGTCGCCGATCGTTGTCGGCGATCTCGTGATCGCTCACGTCGGCGGGAAGGACAACGGCGCGATCGTCGCGCTCGACGCGATGAGCGGCGCGCAGAAATGGTCGTGGAAGGGCGATGGTCCCGCGTACGCGTCCCCGATCGCCGCCGACATCGCCGGCACGCGTCACGTGATCACGCAATCGCAGCGCGCGATCGTCGCGCTGTCGGCGGCGGATGGAAAGCTGCTCTGGCAGATTCCGTTCACGACCGAGTACGAGCAGAACGCGATCACGCCGCTCGTCGTGAAGGACCTCGTGATCTACAGCGGCATCTCGAAGCCGACGACCGCCGTCCGTATCGCGCGAGCGCAGGGCAAGTGGACGGCGACCGAAGTGTGGCAGAGCTCGGCCGTACCGATGTATATGAGCACGCCGGTCGAGTCGGGCGGCTTCCTCTTCGGCCTCACGCATCGCAACAGCGGTCAGTTCTTCTGCGTCGATGCAGCCACCGGCAAAGTCATGTGGACGACAAAAGGGCGCGAGGCGGAGAATGCGGCGCTCGTGACGGTGCAGGGATTGGTGATGGCGATGACGACCGAAGGGGAGTTGGTCGTCTTCAAAGCCAACCCGGCGCAGTTCGAGGCGGTCAAACGCTATACGCTGGCCGACTCCCCCGTGTGGGCGCATCCGGGCCTTACCGCGGATGGTTTGGTCGTCAAGGACGCGGAAACGCTCGCATTCTGGCGGTTTTAGGCTCGGGCTAACTGGTTCGCCACCCAACAGTGCCGTTCGACCACGCGTCTAACAAGACTATGAAGCCACGCCGTTCGCTCGCTCGACGCACGATCGCGGCGCCCGGAATCGTATTGCTCGGCGCTCTGGCGATGTCGGTTTCCGCAACGCTGCAGACCCCTGCCCAGCCGCCGCGGGATTTGCGCGCACCGGCGCAGCCACAGCCGCCGAGAGACGCCAGGCCCACGCCCCTCGAGTTACCAGTCGGCAAGGGGACCATCAGCGGCACGGTCGTCGTGATGGGGAGCGGCCAGCCCGCCAGGCGCGCGCGCGTCAACCTCTCGGGTGGATCGGAAGTCGGCGGCGGCCGATCGGCGACGACCGACGACAACGGCAGCTTCACGTTCACGGCGCTTCCCGAAGGCCGCTTCACGCTCTCCGCGTCGAAAGCCGGATACGTGTCCGCGACGTACGGCCAGCGGAGCCCTGGACGTCCGGGCACGCCGATTCAGCTCGGCGACGGACAAAAGATGGACGTGAAGTTGACGATGGCGCGCGGCGGCGTGATTACCGGCATCGTGCTCGACGAGCACGGCGAGGCGATCCCCAATACGCCGGTGCGCGTGCTTCGCTTCGTGATGCCCGGCGGCCAGCGGACGCTGCAGAACGCGGGACAGGATCAGACCGACGACCGCGGGATGTATCGCATCTTCGGACTCCAGCCCGGCGAGTATCTCGTGTCCGCCACGCCGCGCAACGTCAACACACGCGGCGCGGTGATCGAACAACAACAGGCCACGCTGCAGGCGTTGATGCAGAACGCGGAGCGGCTCGCGCAAGCGAATCCCGCGCAGGCGCAGATGATTGCCGATCGGGTCGTGCAAATGAAGTCCACGCTCTCGCAAATGGTGTCGGCCGCGATCGAAGACGAACAGAACACTGGATACGCGCCCGTCTACTATCCGGGCACGACGGCGCCCGCGAGCGCCTCCGTCGTGGCGGTCGGCGCGGGTGAAGAGAAGACCGGCGTCGACTTTCAATATCAAGTCGTTCCGATCGCACGCGTCGAAGGCGTCGTGACGAGCTCGACGGGGCCGATGCCGCCGAACGTGCAAGTCACGCTGCTCAACACCGCGTTCGACGTTCCCGGACTCAATCCGGGCAGCGCACGCGTCGACCAGAACGGCGCGTTCAGAATTCAGAACGTGCCGCCGGGACAATACACGTTGATCGCGCGCGGGACCGTCAATTCGGGACGCGAAGGCGGTCCTGCTGGAAGAGGATTCCCGACCCCCGCTGGACGCGGCGAGCCGGGCCTCGCCGGCCGCGGCCGCGGGATGGCCGCGCCCGGCACCGAGACGCGCATGTGGGGGTCGGCCGATATCACCGTCGACGGCCGCAACGTGTCGAACGTCGTCGTTTCGCTTCAGCCGGGCGTGCCCGTTGCGGGCCGCATCACGTTCGAGGGGACGACGCAGCAGGCGCCCGCGGATCTGTCGCGCATGCGCGTCACGCTGCAGCCGGTCGTCGCGCCCGGGACGACGGGTGACGTCGCGAGCTCCGCGGCCGGCCGCGTCGAGGCCGACGGCAAATTCTCGATCGCGAGCGTCGTGCCCGGACGTTATCGACTGACCGCTTCGGGCGCCGGCAATGGCTGGTATCTCGGATCGTCGACGATCGCGGGGCAGGACTCGCTCGATTTTCCGATCGAGATCAAGGGCGGGCAAGGCGTGAGCGGCGCGGTCGTGACCTTCGTCGATCGGCAAACCGAGATTTCCGGCCTCATCACGAACGATCGCGCGCAGCCCGTCCCCGACTACACGATGGTGATCTATCCAACCGACGCGCGCTACCGCATTCCGCAATCGCGGCGCATCGCCTCGACGCGTCCGTCGACCGACGGCCGCTTCATCTTCCGCAATCTGCCCGCCGGCGAATATCGCCTCGCGCCGGTGCTGGATCCCGAGCCGGGCTCGTGGTACGACCCGGGATTCCTGCAGCAGCTCGACAACGCTGCAGTCCGCGTCACCATTGCGGAGGGGGAAAAGAAAGAGCAAAACCTGCGCGTGCCCGGCGGCGGCTGAGTTTCTGCGCCGTCCTCTTGGTGATCTAGGATATCGATCGACAGGATCGCATCAGGAGCGTGCAGATGAAGCGACTCGCGTTGTCTCTCGTTGTCGTCGCGGCCGGCGGATTCGTCACCGCAATCGGTATTTCGGCTGAGAACTGGCCCGCGTGGCGAGGTCCACTGGCGAACGGCGTCAGCGGCGAGAAGAACGTCCCGCTGAAATGGTCGACGGAACAGAACATCGCGTGGAAGCTCGCGATGCCGAGCCGCAGCGGCGCCACGCCAATCATCTGGGGCGATCGCATCTTCCTCAACGTCGCGACCGCCATGACGACCGGCGATCTCGAGCTGTGGGCCGTCGATCGCAAGAAAGGCGAGCCCGTCTGGAAGCGGCCGCTCGGCGGCGGCAACAATCAACAGCGCAAGCAGAACATGTCGACGCCGTCGCCCGTGACGGATGGCGCCACGGTGTGGGTCATGACCGGCACGGGCATCCTCAAGGCGTTCGACTTCGGCGGCACCGAGCTCTGGATGCGCGACATTCAGAAAGACTACGGCCGCTTCGGCTTGAACTGGGGCTACGCGTCGTCGCCGCTCCTGCATCAAGGCTCGCTCTACGTGCAGGTGCTCCACGGCATGCGGACCGACGATCCGTCATATGTGATGCGGATCGACGGGAAGACGGGCAAGACGATGTGGCGCGTCGAGCGGCCGACGCCGGCGGTGATGGAGTCGCCCGATTCGTATACGACGCCACTGCTCGTGGGATCGGGGAAGACCGTCGAGATCGCGATCACGGGCGGCGACATCGTCACGGGCCATGATCCGGAATCGGGAAAGGAGTTGTGGCGCGCGAACGGCCTCAATCCGTCGCGCGACCCGAACTATCGCATCGTGGCGTCGCCCGTGTTGGCTGGCGGTCTCATCATCGCGCCGACGCGCAACCGTCCGATGCTCGCGCTGCGACCGGGCGGATCGGGAGACGTCACCGAGAGCCACAAAGCGTGGAGCTTCGACCTCGGTCCTGACGTGCCGTCGCCCGTGAGCGATGGAAAGCTGTTGTATGTGTTGCGCGACAACGGCGTCGTGCACGCGCTCGACGTGAAGACCGGCGCGGTCGTGTGGGGCCCGGAGCGCCTGAAGACCGGCGCGTACAGCTCGTCGCCCGTGCTCGCCGATGGAAAGCTGTACGTGACGAGCGAGAACGAAGGGCTGACGTCGGTGTTCGCGGCCGGCCCGAAGTTCGAGGTCCTCGCGGAGAATCCGCTGGATGACTACTGTCTCGCGTCGCCGGCGGTGTCGAACGGGCAGATCTTCATCCGGACCGACAAATTCCTCTGGGCCATCGGCAAAGGGGGCGCCGGCACGGGGGACTAGCCCCATCTGGGGTCAGACCCCAACCGTCAAATTGCCCACTGTTCGATCCCCGCTGACGCTACGTTAGTACTCGTACAGCTACGCCCGTACTGAACGCCCTCCGTGTAAGACGAGAGGAACCATGCGCTTCAAATCCGCGGCCGCCAACGGTTTTCAGGTGTTCGCCGTGACCGGCACGAACACGATCTCCTTCGCAATCGACGCGTCCGACGCTGCGAAGCGCGGTCTCCTGGGCTTTTCGGTCGAGCGGTCCATCAACAACGGACCGAAGACCAAGATGCCCGGCTTCAAGGTGTTCAAGTCGGTCATCCCGAAGCCTACGCCGAAGACACGCGTCAGCACCTGGGATCATCCGGTCCAGAGCCTGGTGTGGGACGACTTCACCGGCCAGCCCGATACGAAGTACACGTACTTCTTCCATCCGTTTCGCGGCACGCCCAATGAGCCCGACCGATCGTCGCCGGTGCGCATTTCGGTCCGCACCGAGAAGCTGTTCACGAAAGATCAGCACGACATCTTCTTCAATCGCGGCGTGGCGAGCAGCCAGGCGTATCAGCGGAAGTTCGGCAACAAGCCGCCGGACAAGCTGAAACCGCAGGCGAAGCAGCGGGAGGCGCTGCAGTGGCTGACGCGCGATCTCGACGAGGCCATCCTGGACTTCATCAAGGCGGCACGCAAAGGCGACACGCTCCTCGGCTGCTTCTACGAGTTCCACTACATGCCGGTCGTGAGGGAGCTGCGGAAGGCGATCGCCCGCAAGGTGAAGGTCAAGATCATCATCGACGCCAAGGTCAATCAGCGAAGAGACAAGAACGGCACCTTGATCAAGAGCTTCCCCCGCGTCGAGAACCTGAAAGCGATCAAGGACGCCGGCATTTCCTCGTCGCACATCATCGAGCGCGACGCCAACCCGTCGAACATCCAGCACAACAAGTTCATGGTGCTGCTCAAGCGCGGGGCGCCGGCCGAGGTCTGGACCGGATCGACCAACCTGTCGCTCGGAGGATTCAGCGGGCAGACGAACGTCGGCCACTGGGTGCGGCACAAAGGCGTGGCCCGCGAGTTCAAGAAGTACTGGGACGTCGTCTCGCGGAATCCTGGCGCCGCGAAAGGCGACGCGCGCGCGCTCGCGAGCAGGAAGAAGAACGCATATCGCAAATCCATCGAGGCGCTCGGCAAGCCCCCTGGAGCGATCCACACCATTCGCAAGGGCGTGACGACGATCTTCAGTCCGCGGTCGGGGCGATCGGTGCTCGATCTCTACGTGGAGCTCGCGGACAAGTCGACGATCACGTCGTGCGTGACGCTCGCGTTCGGCATCAACGAGCTGTTCAAGACCGCGCTGAAAGACAACTCCAACAAGAAGAACATCGTCTTTTTGCTGCTCGAGAAGGAAGACACGCCGAACAAGCGGAGCAAGAAGCCGTTCGTCGTGATCAACGCGCGCAACAACGTGTACAAGGCGTGGGGATCGAACCTTCGCGATCCCGTGTACCAGTGGGCGCGCGAAACGAACGCGCGCCAACTGAAGCTCAACCGGCACGTGAGCTTCATCCACTCGAAGTTCCTGCTGAAGGATCCGCTCGGCGCCGATCCGGTCGTCGTCACGGGCTCGGCGAACTTCAGCGTCGCGTCGACGAACGACAACGACGAGAACATGATGATCATCCGCGGCGACCGCCGCGTCGCGGACATCTACTTCACGGAGTTCAACCGCCTCTTCAATCACTACTACTTCAGAGCGGTCGTGGAGAAGCGCGGCACGGCGAACGCCGCCGCGAGAGCGAATCTCTTCCTCGACGAGACGGGAAAGAACTGGGTCAAGAAGTACGCGCCGGGCACGCTTCGCGCGAAGCGGCTGGCGATCTACAAATCCATGCAGGGGTTCGAGTAGCCATCACGGGTGTCACGCATGAACACGCACATCCTCGTTCTCGCGATCGCGGCCATCGCGATCGTGCCCTCTACGAGCGGCGCCCAGCCGGCGCCGCAGTCCGACGCGACGGAGACCAATCGCGCGCCTATCATTCCTTTCCTCGAAGCAACCGATGTGTTCTGGACGCTTCAGAACGGCGGCGACGGCCGCTCGCGATTTCCGAGCGCGCTCGAGGCCGACATCTTTCCCCACCTCGTCGCCTATCAGAACTTCACGGACATCGTCGACATCGAGAAGCAGCAGCAGAAAGGGGCGCAGCGCATTCGCGAGTTCGCGATGTCGATCTCCGGCACGCCGGCCGTACGGATCCGGATGACGCGGGACGTCTCGAGGCCCGTGCGCACGCCGTCATACATGCCGCGCGGGAACGTCCAGTTCCTCTGGGCGCGCGGGCTCAAGGAGAACGTGCGGCGCGCGGCGATGACCGCCGACGTCTCCGAGGCGTTCTCGCGGCTGCCGAATGTCGGGCTGTGGGAAGCGCACTTCATCATCGGGCATCACTCGAACGGTCAGGACGGCTGCATCACCGTCTTGCAGGAGCGGATACCGGCTGAAACGGGCGACTGCTTTCCCTCGGGGATCGTTCCCACTCGAGAGACCATCAACAAGGTCGACGGCAGCTTCTCGACGAACTACTTTCGCGCCGGCATCAACTACAGCCGGAACTGGATGGCGAACTCGACCAAGCTGGAAGCGGTGAAGGAGGTCCGGTTCCGCGCCGAGATCGAGCACCATCCACGCGCGTGGGTGGACGAGGACATCGTCGATCTGATCGGCCGGACGCGGCTGAACGTGAACGGCGCGTTCGCGGTCAAGGACGTTCGGCCGTGCCGGAAGCGGCTCGAGGGATCGATCGGCGCGGTAGTGAACCCTGGCGTCGTCGACTCGGATCAGAACTTGTCGTTCTCGGTGTATCCACAGTTCTCGTGCTTCCCGTGGGAGAACGGCGGCTGGGGATTCTTCGTGCGGTTCTACAGCGGGCAGGACTACTACAACATCGGATTCCTCGAGCGCATCAACCGGCTGCACTTCGGCGCGACGTTCAATCAGAGCGGATTCTTCAGATTTCGAAAGAAGGCGTAGGCTTCAGGTTCAGGGCTCAGGGCATAATCTCTCTGAGCCCATGAAACACATTCTCATCGCCACAGCAATTGCCGCCATCGGCTCCGCCGCCGCGGCCCAGCCCGCGACTCTTCCGCAATGGAAGGATCTCTTCAACGGCAAGGACCTCAGCGGTTGGGTGAACATCAACACCGCGCCCGATACGTGGAGCGTGAAGAACGGGCTGCTCGTGAATTCCGGCAAGCCGACGGGCGTCATGTGCAGCGCGAATCAGTACGAGAACTTCCTGCTGCACATCGAGTGGATGCACCTCGAGCCCGGCGGAAACTCCGGCGTCTTCGTGTGGAGCGACACCGCGACGACCAAGGAGAATCCGCTGCCGAACGGCGTCGAGGTGCAGATGCTCGAGCTCGATTGGCCCAAGCTGAACACGCGGAACGGCGTCGTTCCACCGATCGCGTACGTTCACGGCGAAGTGTGGGGCGTCGCGCGCGTGCGGACGATTCCGGACAACCCGCGGGGCGAGCGCAGCATGTCGATCGAGAATCGCGCGCTCGGCCGCGGCAACTGGAACGTCTACGACGTCGTCGCGGTGGACGGCGTGATCAAATTGGCCGTGAACGGTAAGTTCGTCAACGGCGTGCGCGGATCGACGCAGAAGAAAGGATATTTGTGCCTCGAGGCCGAAGGCGCGGAGATCCACTTTCGCAACATCCGCATCCTCGAGCTGCCGCCGGGCGTTACGACGCAGGAGCAAATTGCCCCTGAACGACGTTAGCCCGACGATCAGGCCTGCGGCTTGAAGTAGAGCACCATCCCCGCGCCGATCGCCGTGATCAGGAACCCGAGGTAGAGCATTGGATTCACGGCGCTCTTCGGCGGGTGCAGGTACATCGTGTAGAGCACGTTGACGAGGGGCGCGCCGCCGAAGACGAGCGGCATGACGTAGGTCGGCGTCCCGCCGGTGCGGAACGAGAAGATGATGCAGACGGCGCCGAGCGCTCCAAGCGCGCCGGCGATCGTCGCCGCGGTCGTCCCTTCGCGATTGAAGCCGCTCAGCCCCTGGCCTTGGCTGAAGAGCACGGCCATCGGCACGAGCACGCCGATCAGGAAGTACGCGACGCCGACGCACAGCAGCGCGCGCATCGGGCTGCCAAGCTTCACTTGCCCGCCGTGCAGCATCGCGCCATAGACGCCCCACGACAACACCGCTCCCGCGACGAAAGCCAGCCAGGTCATGTCAGCTCCGGGTGAAATGAACGTCTGCCGCCGCCCGCGGTCCGCCGTTCGCGGCTCGCAAGCGTTCCGATCTTAGTCGAAGAACCGGACAACGGGCAGCGGACAGCGGGCAGCGAAAAGCGGACCGCGAACAGCCGACAGCGAGCAGCGGACAGCGGACCGCGGACCGCGAGTCAGAACGTCACCCTCGCTCCAATCTGAATCTGACGCGATGACGTGACCGTGCTGCTGATGCGCCCGAACGTCGCAAGCGGCGCTTCGCCGTCCGCCTGGCCGGCGAACGCACGCAGCTCGGGGATGCCGAAGTTGGCGCGGTTCAGAACGTTGAACGCCTCGATGCGGATCTCGATCTTGTTGCCCTCGCCGAGCCGTGCCCACGGGATGTCTTTGCTCAACGACACGTCGAGCGTGCGCAGGTTCGGTCCCCTGAAGTCGCCCCGTCCGGTGTTGCCGAACGTGCCGGCCGGCTGAAGCACGAACGCCCCGGGATTGAACCATTGCTCCGGCGTGCCGTTGATCGCGTTGTCGGGACCGAATCCGGGCGTATAGCTCGGACGATCCTGTCCGATGCCCGGGCCGCGCGACGGATTCCATTGCGAGCGCGAGCGATTCGCCGCCACGAACGCCGTCAGCGGCTGCCCGGTCTTCATCGTCCAGATGCCCGACAATCGCCAGCCTCCGAAGACGGCCCGCGCGATCGACGTCGTGGCCGGCGCGTACGGCATCTGCCACGTCACGCTCATCACCCAGTTGTGCCGCGTGTCGAAGTCGGCGGGGCCTCTGTTGTAGCCGGGAATGTACTCCGGCATCGCCGACGTCGTGCCGTTGGTGGCATCCGAGAAGAAGGTGGACGCCTGCGTCGTGTCCTCGCTCTTCGAGAGCGTGTACGAGGACTGCAGCGATAACCCACCGCTCAGACGCCGCCGCGCATCGATGATGAGCGCGTTGTACCAGGAGTCGCCGTCGCTGCTCTTCAGCTCGATCGTCGAGAACGCCGCATTCGGGCGCGGCGTACCTGCGGGAATGAAGATCGTGCCGTCGGCGAGCGTCGTCGGACGCGCGGTGTTGACGTCGCCGCTGCGCAGCAGGTGCTTGCCGCGCGATCCGGCGTAGCCAATCGTCAGCGCTGTCCGCCACAACAGCTCGCGCTGAACGTTCACGTTGTAGACGTGGACGCGCGGGTTTTCGAGATCGAACTGTACCGGTCGAATCGAGATCGCGCCTGCGCGGTTGAAGTCGGGCGTCGGAAATGTCGGGTTGGCGATCACCGGCCGCGGCGTCGCCGGCGGATTCGTAACGGTGACGATCAGATTCTGGTGGTTGTTGGTGTTGAAGTACAAGCCGTAGCCGCCGCGCACCGACGTCGTGCCGTCGCCGAACACGTCCCACGCGAATCCCACGCGGGGTGAAAGATTCTTGTAGGTCGGATTCTCGTAGAGCGGACCGAGCGTCGGCGCCGCTGCCGAGAGGTCGGGCAGCGACGAATCTCTCCCACGGATGTCCTCGGGCACCGTCGCGAACTCGTAGCGAAGGCCCGCGTTCAACGTGACCGTCGGGGAGATGCGGTAGTCGTCCTGCACGTAGACGCCGAACAGAGTGAAGCGCCAGTAGCGATCGAACTGCGCCTCCGGCGTCAGGCCGATGAAGTTGTTCGGCGCGTTGCGGAGGAACGCGCTCAGGTTGGGAAACGCGTAGATGCCCAGGCTGAACGTCGGGTTCACCATGTTGTCCTGGTAGTGCTCGATCAATCCGCCAGCCTTCAGTAGATGGCGCCCGCGGACCTGCACGAGATCTTCCTGCAGGCTGAACACGTTCTGTACGAGACGCAGATTCGCGGAGCTCTGCGGTCCGAAGCGCCGCAGCCCGCCGATGTCGATCGAGCCGGTGAGATCGCGACCCGGGACGAACACGGGCAGCGGCTGACTCGTGTCGGCGTCGACGTTCTGTCCGATCCGCGTGCGGCTGAAGCCGAGCCGCATCGTGCTGAGCGTCCGGCTCGAGAGCACCTCGCGATACTCGCCGGTGAAGAACTGATTGCGCGAGAAGAACGTCCGCGGGAACTGCGGATAGTCGGTCGGGAGGAACTGTTCGGTGTCGTCGATCGTGTAGCGCCCGAAGAACTGCCGCCGCTCGGTGTTGTAATCCACGCGCCCCTGAAGGAACTGCTGATCCAGCTTCTGGGCGAACGGGAAGTTGAACACCGCGAGTCCTTGGCCGAGCGCCGGACCGTTCGCGCGCGGGAACTCGTTGAGGAACGGCGCGACGGCCGCGTTCACGCCGACGCTCCCCGAGGGCAGGATTCCCTGCCGCGCGTTGTCGTCGGGAACGACCGTCGAGATCGTCTTCCCCAGGCGCTCGATCAGCGCCTCGTATCCGACGAAGAAGAACGCGCGGTTCGCGGCGATCGGACCGCCGGCCGAACCGCCGAACTGGTTGCGATGGAAATTCGGCTTGCCGAGCGAATCGAAGTAGTTGCGCGCGTCGAGCGCGTCGTTGCGATGGTACTCGTATGCGCTGCCCGTGTAGCGATTCGAGCCGGACTTGGTCAACACATTGATCTGGCCGCCCGAATTGCGTCCGAACTCCGCGCTGTACGCGTTCGTCTCGACGCGGAACTCGCGGATCGTTTCCATTCCGAGCGCCGTGCCCGCGGCACTTCCTGCAGGACCGTTCGTGAAATCGTTCTGCAGCGTCCCGTCGAGCAGGTACACATTCGATCGCGGATCCTGCCCGTTCATACTCATCCCGAGGCCGTGCGCCACGACGGATCCGCCGTCTCGATGCGGGAAGGCGAGCACGCCGGGCTGCAGCAGTGCGAGGTCCGTGTAGTTGCGCCCGTTCAAGGGCAGCTGCTCGATCGTCTCGGAGCCGACGAGAAAGCTCAACTCCGAGCTGGAGATGTTGACGAGCGGCAGCGCGCGGACCGTCACGTCGCTCGTCACGGGTCCGACTCGCAGCGAGGCATTCACGACCGCGGTTTGCGCGATGGCGAGCTGCACGGTCTTCAACTCGTGCGGCGTGAATCCCGTGATTGACGCAGCGAAGTTGTAGGTCCCCGGCGGCAGCGCCGCGAGAACGTAGCGGCCTTCGGCATCCGTGGCGGTCGTGCGGACGAGGTTGGTATCCGCGTTCGTCACGGTGACCGTGACGCCGGGCAGCGCGGCGCCCGTCGAGTCGACGATGGTGCCGGACAGCGTCGCGTTGGTCTGAGCCGACGACCGTGCCGCGGACGACAGCCCGGAGAGAACGACGAAGAGCAGGATCAGAAACGGCCGATGCGTGAATTGCACGCGGATCATTTTATCAAGCAGCCGATCGTGCTAGGCTCCACCTTTCCCATCTCACATTTCCAACGACATGCGATCGACGCCGCTCCTCGTGTTCGCCACCGCTGCGCTCTACGCGCTGCACCAGGACGTGTGGTTCTGGCGCACCGCTACACCGTTGGTTTTCGGGTTCTTGCCGGTCGGTCTCGCGTATCACGCGGCCTACTGCGCCGCCGCGGCGCTCCTCATGTGGACGCTGACCACGCTCGCGTGGCCGAGCCATCTCGACGTTAGCGCGGAGCGCGATCGATGATCCCTGCGCTCCTCGTCTTCGCATACCTCGCGGTCGTTCTCTATATCGGCATCTTCGCGTTCCGCCGCGCGACGCCGACCGATCACGAGGCGGAGGACTACTTCCTCGCCGGCCGCGCCCTCGGACCCGCGGTGTTCCTGCTGTCGCTGTTCGGCACGAACATGACGGCGTTCACAATCCTCGGCTCCGCCGGCCACGCGTTCGCGAACGGCGTCGTCACGTTCGGCTTGATGGCCTCTTCGTCAGCGTTCGTGATCCCGTTGACGCTGTTCTTCGTCGGCACGCGCGTGTGGGCGCTCGGCCGGCGGCACGGGTTCATGACGTCGGTGCAGATGTTCCGCGATCGCTGGGAGTGCGCGCACATCGGCACGGTCATCTTCGCCGTCCAGGCCGCGCTGCTCGTGCCGTACATCATCATCGGCGTGATGGGCGGCGGCACGGCGCTTCGCGCGATCACCGGCGGGTTCGTGCCGTACTGGCTCGGCGGCGCCGTCGTCGCGCTCGTGGTCATGAGCTACGTGTTCTTCGGCGGCATGCGCGGCACGGCCTGGGTGAACGCGTTCCAGACGACGCTGTTCCTGTCGTTCGGCGCGATCGCGGTCGTCGTCATCGGCCGCGGCCTGGGCGGGTTTCCCGCGGCGATGCAATCGCTGCTGGATTCGCCCGGGACGTCATGGCTGCTGACGCGCGAGCGATTCTCGCCGCTCACGTTTCTGAGCTACACGTTCATCCCGCTCTCCACGATCGCCTTTCCGCACATCACGATCTTCTGCCTGACCGCGCGGCGCATGGCCCAGTTCAAGCGGACGATCGTCTTCTATCCGCTCTGCATTCTGGCGATCTGGCTGCCGTGCGTGTTCCTCGGCGTGGCGGCGAACTCGATGCGCGACGTGCCGCGGATCGAGCAGAAGCTCGAGGCGCGCCGCGCGCTCGCCGCCGCGCCCGCGTCGATGCCCGCCGGCGATCGCGCAGCGCTCCGGCGTCAAGCCGCGGGCGACGACGTCGTGCCGATCATGCTCGAGCGGTACGCGCCTCTGTGGCTCGCCGGGATTCTCGGCGCCGGCATCATGGCGGCCGTGATGGCCAGCGACTCTCAGATCCTCGCGCTCTCGACGATGTTCACCGAGGATGTGTTTGCGTTCTATGGAGGGAAGACCCGATTCGGCGAGCACGTGCAGGTGCAGACGGGCCGCCTCTTCGTCGTGATCCTCACGCTGGTGGCGTACGCGATCGCGCTGCGCGCGCCGCAGGGCATTTTCGATCTCGCGGTGCAGTACGCGTTCTCAGGCTACGCCGCGCTGTCGGTGCTCTTCTTTGCGGCGCTCTTCTGGAAGCGGAGCACGAAGTGGGGCGCGCTGGCGGTCGCGCTGTGGACCGCCGTCGCCGTCCTTCGCACGGCCACGACTCCCGGTGCGCTCGCCTGGTTCGGGCTTCTGCCGGTCGTGCCGATCACGTTGATCGCCGCCACCTTGATGATCGTGGTTTCGCTGCTCACGAAACCGCCGTCACCCGAAACACTCGCACGTCACGGGTATGCGTCGGGATCGGGGATCCGGGGTCCGGGATCCGTGAGGGCCTTGTGAGCGCAGTCGCGCGACTGGTGATTATCGAGTTCTTCCGGATCCCTGATCCCTGATCCCGCATCCCGATCAAAACGCCGCTCGATAGATCTCCAACGCGCCTGAAGCATCGAACGGACGCGGATTGAACGTTCCAGTCCATTGTTCGGCCGCAAGCGCGGCGAGAGTTGGGAGTGCATCAGATGTGACGCCGCGGTCGCGCAGGCGTCCGCCGAGACCTGCGGTGGCCGCGAACGACTCCAGCTTCGCGGCGAGCTCGCCGGCGCCGTCCGACGACGAGCGATCCAGGAGCGCGCCGTAGCGCTCTTTCACGATCACCGCGTTCCAGCGGACGACGTGCGGCAGCACGATCGACAACGCGTGACCGTGCGGGATGTCGAAGCGTGCGGTCAGCGGATTCGAGCACGCATGCGCCGCGCCGAGCATCGACAGCTCGATCGCCATGCCGGCGAAATGCGAGCCGAGGAGCATCGCCGATCGCGCGGAAAGATCGGACGGATCGCTCAGCACGCGCTCGAACGCGCCGCCGAGCATCTCCCACGCGCGGCCGGAGAACGTGTCCGAGAGCGGCGTGCGCTTGGTGGTGACCCACGTCTCGACGGCGTGCGCGATCGCGTCGTAGCCGGACATCGCGGTGACCATCGCCGGCGCCGTCAGCGTCAGCTCCGGATCGAGAATGGCGATCTTCATCGCGGCCGACGGATCGCCGCACGCCATCTTCATGTGCGTGGACGCGTCCGAGATGACCGCATAGCTCTGCGCCTCGCTCCCCGTTCCCGCCGTCGTCGGCACGCCGATCATCGGCAGCAGTTGCCGCGCGGCTTTGCCGTAGCCCTTGAAGTCGGCGATCGTTCCGCCGTTCGTCAGCAGGAAATTGATGCCCTTCGCGCAGTCGAGCGAGCTGCCGCCGCCGAATCCGACGATCGAATCGATGCGCAGCGGAGCCGCGAAGGCGCGGCCGCCTTCGACCATCGCCGAATCGGGGTTCTGTCCGAAGTCGTGAAACGGAAACGTCTGGATCTCCGCCGCGGCGAGGTTTTGAAGCGCCCGCTCGACGTAGCCCGCCTGCACGACGCCGGCATCGGCCACGAGGAGGGTTCGCCGGAAGCCGAGATCCCGCGCCAGGCGCCCGAGCGAATCGACGACGCCCGGTCCGAAAATGACGCGCGTTCGCGCGTGAAAATCGAACGGAATCATCTGAAGTAAACTCTATCACCCGGTCGCGCGTAACCATCCCAATGCCCACGAGCCAACCCGCGTTTCGACTCACGTCCAGCCAGTGGCTGATTTGTAGCATCGCGGCGATCGGCTTCGCGTTCGACATCTACGAGATCCTGATGCTGCCGCTCATCGTGCGGCCCGCGCTGCAGGAGCTGATTGGCGCCGCGCCGGGAACGCCGGAATATCAGATGTGGGTCGGCCGGCTGTTCTACATCCCCGCGTTCGCCGGCGGCATCTTCGGCCTCCTCGGCGGATACCTGACGGATCGTCTCGGCCGCCGCCGCGTGCTGACGTACAGCATTCTCATTTACGCGTTCTCCGCGCTGCTCTCGGGGTTTGCGACCTCCGTCGGCATGCTCCTCCTGCTGCGATGCTTCGTGTTCATCGGCGTCTGCGTGGAATTCGTCGCGGCGATCGCGTGGCTCGCGGAGCTCTTTCCCGAGCCGAAGCAGCGCGAAAAGGTGCTCGGCTACACGCAGGCGTTCTCGTCGCTCGGCGGTCTGCTCGTCGCGTTCGCGAACGGGCTGGCGGTCGAACATGCCGCGAGCCTGCCCGCGTTGACGTCGCTCGGCATCGAGGGCATCAAGGATCCGCACGCGGCGTGGCGCTACACGGTGATGTCCGGCGTGATCCCCGCGATTCCGCTGATCGTCATCCGCCCGTTCCTGCCGGAGTCTCCCATCTGGCATCAGAAGAAAATAGCCGGCACGTTGAAGCGTCCGAGCATCGCGGCGCTCTTCGCGCCCGAGCTGCGGCGCACCACGCTCGTGACGACGCTGATGTTCGCGATGTCGTACGGGGCGGCGTTCGGCGCGATTCAGCAGATTCCACAGATCGCGCCCGGGTTGCCGGAAGTGCACGAGACGACACAGGGGCTGAAGCCGCCGCAGGCTCGCCAGATCGAATTGAAGACGGCCGCGGACGTCACGAAGGTGCAGGAGGTCGGCGGCCTTACGGGCCGCGTGCTGCTCGCGTGGCTCGCGACGATCGTCGTCAGCCGTCAGCGGCTGATTCGCATGTTCCAGATCCCGGGCCTCGTGATCATGCCGCTGACGTTCGCGTGGGCGGCGACAACGAGCTTGAGCTACCTCTATGTGTTCATCTTCCTCGCCGGCGTGTGCACGGTGGGGCAGTTGAGTTTCTGGGGCAACTATCTGCCGCGCGTGTATCCGGTGCACCTGCGAGGCACGGGGGAGAGCTTCGCCGCGAACATCGGCGGGCGCTTGATCGGGACCTCGTTCGCCTGGGTCACCGCCACGCTGGCAGTCACGCCGGATCGCGCCTATGCCCCGACCAAGGTGGCCCTCGTCGCCGCCTGTGTGGGCTTTTCCGTATATCTGGTAGGGCTGATCGCGAGCTTCTTCTTACCGGAGCCCCCGCGCGCCGATCTGACCGAATAGCTGTCGAGGTCGCCCTCGACGGCCGAATAGGACATTGGGGCGGGCCTGAGGGATAATCCCCTACCCCCTCTTTGGAACGAAAAACGAAGAACGAGAGCGACGATCTTCAAGTCGGACGAATTCGCCTCGTTCTTGGTTCTCCGTTCTTGGTTCTTCGTTCGTTTTGGTGGACTCTGCTGCGAGCGTCCGCTGCAAATGATCAAGTGCCCGACTTGCGGAACTAGCGCGCCGGATTCGGCCGCGACCTGCGCGGTCTGCGCCAGACCTCTACGCAAGCCGACGGTCGCGACCGCCGTCCTCACGCCGCCGGTGCCGTCGAGCATCAGCGCGGCGGACGCCGAGACGATTGCCGTCTCGCACGTGATCCCGCTGACCGGCGTACGTACGGCCTCGAGCCTCGTCCCCGGTCAGACGTTCGGCCATCGCTATCAAGTCATCAGCGTGCTTGGCGTCGGCGGGATGGGCGCCGTGTATCACGTGTGGGATTCCGAGCTGGGACTGTCGCTCGCGTTGAAAGTGATCAAGCCGGAGACCGATCCGGGCGCCGCGCAGGAGCTCGAGCGGCGCTTCAAGCGCGAGCTCGTGCTCGCGCGGCAGGTCACGCACACCAACGTCATTCGCATCCACGACCTCGGCGAGATCGACGGCACGAAGTACATCACGATGCCGTTCGTGCAGGGGAGCGATCTGGCGAAGGTCCTCGCGCACGAGGGCAAGCTGCCGCTCGCGCGCGCGCTGCCGCTCGCGCGCCAGGTCGTCTCCGGCCTTCGCGCCGCTCACGAGGTCGGCATCGTCCATCGCGATCTCAAGCCGGCGAACATCCTGATCGACGAGTCGGAAAAAGCCATCATCACGGATTTCGGGATCGCGCGATCGACGGACGCGGGGACGTTCGCGACCGCCGCCGGCGCGATCATCGGCACGCTCGCCTACATGGCGCCCGAACAGGCGAGCGGGCGTCCCGTCGATCAACGCGCCGATATCTACGCGTTCGGGTTGATCCTCTCGGAGATGCTGACCGGCCGCCGCGGCACGGTCGGCGGCGACACCGCGCTGGCGCAGCTCATCGAGCGGTCCCGCCAGGCGCCGCCGCCGCTCCGCACGATCGACGCGTCGATCCCCGAGCCGATCGAGCGCATCGTCTCGAAATGCCTCGAGCCCGATCCGAACGCGCGCTATCAGACGACGAAGGATCTCGAAGCGGACCTGGATCGGCTCGACGCGAACGGTTTCGAGAAGACGCAACCGCAGGCGCACGCGCAGGAAGCGAAGAAGCGACTCAGTCCGATCGCGCTCGCCGGTCTCGGCCTCGCGGTCGCGGCAGTGCTGTTGATTGGCGCGTGGATCGCTCAGACGTTCATGTCGCCGCCGTCGGGCGTCAGCGCGCCAGCCGCCGCGCGCGCACCGCTGTCCGTGCTGATCGCGGACTTCGACAATCAGGCAAAGGATCCGGTCTTCACCGAATCGCTCGAGCAGGCCTTGAGCATCGCGATGGAGGGCGCGTCTTTCATCACGTCGCATCCTCGCACCAGCGCGAAATCGGTGATGGCCGGCCTCAAGCTCGAAGGGCCGCTCAACGAGTCGAATGCGCGCCTCGTTGCCGCAAGCGAAGGGATCAAGGTCGTGCTGACAGGATCCGTCGCCGCGGAGGGCGGCGGATACTTGATCAAAGTCAGAGCCATCGATCCGTCTCCGAACGGCGCTCAGTTGGGTGCCGCCGAAGCGCGCGTCAACGACAAGGGGGGCGTGCTCAAGGGCGTGGAAACCGTCGCCTCGACGCTTCGCGAGCAACTGGGCGACACCACGCCCGAGAGCGTGCGGCGCGCCGCCGGCGAGACGGTGACCACCGTCTCTCTCGACGCGCTGCAGGAGTACTCGATCGCGCAGGATCTCTCGTCGAGCGGGCGGCAGGTCGACTCCATCAAGCACTACCAGAACGCGATCGATCTCGACGAGAACTTCGGCCGCGCGTACTCCGGGCTTGCGACCGTTCTCTTCAACACGGGGCAAGCCGACAAAGCCGCGGAGCTCTGGCAACAGTCGCTCACGATGATGGACCGCATGTCGGAGCGCGAGCAGTATCGAACGCGCGGGCTCTGGTTCGCCGGTCCCGGCGGCGACTACGACAAGGCGATCGAGGATTTCGAGAAGCTCGTCGCCGCGTATCCGTCCGACCGCGCCGGTTTGAGCAATCTCGCGTTCAGCTATTTCCAGACGCTCGATTTCGCGAAGGCAATGGACGTCGGCTTGAAGGCGGTGAACCTCTACCCGAAGAACCCGCGGACGCGCGCGAACTACGCGATCTACGCGACGTACGCCGGCGATCTGAAAACCGCGGAGCGCGAAGCGCTCAAGGTCCTCGAGGACAGCAAGACGCAATACAAAGCGTATCTGCCGCTCGTCGCCATCGCTTTTGTCGCGTCCGACACGGCAAAGATGCGCGAGGGGTACGAATCGATGCGAACGACCGGCGCCGCCGGCGCGTCGCTCGCAACGCACGGGCTCGCCGATCTCGCGATGTACGAAGGACGATGGGGCGACGCGGAGAAGCTGCTCGCCGACGGCATCGCGGCGGACGAGAAGACGAAGAACACCGCCGGCAAGGCGCAGAAGCTCGTCATGCTCGCCGAGCTTCACCTCGCGATGAACCGCACCGCGCAGGCGACGCAGGCGGCGAAGGACGCGCTCGCGCTCACGAAGGACAACGCGACCGTCGTCCCCGCCGCGCTCGTGCTCGTTCGCTCGGGTCAGCGATCGCAGGCGGAAGCGATCGCGAAGGATCTGAGCAAAGGATTCCAACGGCGCAGCCGCGCGTATGGCGCGATCGTCGAGGGTGAGCTCGCGCGCGCATCGGGCCGCTTCCTGGATGCCGCCGATGCGTTCAATCGCGCGAGAGGGCTTGCGGATCTCTGGCTCGTGCGGATGCTGCTCGGCCGAACCTACGTCGAGGCCGACAAGTATCTGGAAGCGCAGCCCGAGCTGACGCAGGTGGACAAACGCCGCGTCGAAGCGTCGGCAGTATTCCTCGACGACCTGCCGACGTACCGTCATCTTGCGCCGATGCTCTATTGGCTCGGACGCATGCAGGAAGGGCTCAACAAGTCGAGCCCCGCGGCTGCGGAGAACTACGCAAAATTCCTGACGCTCCGTCCGGACGCCGCGCGCGATCCGCTCGCACTAGACGCGCGCAAGCGCATCGCGAAGTAGCACGCCCGCGCGCGGATCGGCACCCTAAGGATTCACCACCATCACCGATCTCGTTGCCCCCGGCAGCGAGATCACGCCGAACGGACCGGTCGCCGTGACCGTCGCCGTTCCCACCGCCAACGGATCGAACCGCAGACCGTACGGCGTACCGAACGGAATCTGCTGCGTGTAGTAGAACCCTGGCTGGATCGGCTTCGTGACGACCTGGCCGACCGCGATCGGCTCGTCGGAGACGAGCTGCGCGACGCCGGGCGTTCCGATCGCGAGCGAGACGACGAACCCCGGAGTTCCCGCGCGGACGTTCTGCACTTGCGCGAGGAACGCTCCGTTGTCGCTCGGGAGGCCCGCCGCGACATACCACCCGGTCGCGTCGGGCGAGTTTGCCGCGATGCTCTCCGGCAGCCCGTAGACCTCGATCCCCGAAGGCCTCACGGTGACCGTCAACGTCGCGCTCGTGAAGCCGGGTGCCGTGAGCGTCACAGTGGCCGTGCCCGTGACGTTCTCGAGCGCTTGCACGACGAGCGGGACGAACGTCGAGCCGTTCGCCATAGGAATCTGGATCGATCCAGCGCCCGCGGTCAGGTTATCGCTGCTCACGATCACGAGCGACGGCGCGCTGCTCGTCGCGGTGACGGTCACGCCGCCGTGCTGCGAGGCCGTCAGGAACGCAGCCGTGCTGACCTGAAGTCCAGCGCCGACGATGACCGGGTCGAACGAGAACTGGAACGTCGGCGTGCCGACCGTGACAGTCCGCACGCCCGTCGCGGTCATCGTGAGCACGCCGGCCGGCCCGCCGACCGACACCGTCGTCGTTCCGTTCGCGATCGGATCGAACGCGAGGCCGTACGTCGTGCCGAATTCGACCGCTTGCGTGAAGTAGATGCCCGGCTGGATGGGCTTCGTGACGACTTGACCGATCGCGGCCGGCTCGTCCGAGCGGAGGCGCGCCACCGCGTCGTTGCCGTTGACGAGGGTCGCGACGAACGGCGGTCCGCCGGCGCGCAGCGGCTGCACCGAGCACAGCTGCGCGTTGCCGACGCACGGGATGCCGATCTGCACGTACCAATCGACGTCGTCCGGCGACAGGTTGAACGTGCTCAGGTCGAGCTGGTGGATCTCGATACCGATCGGCACGACCTGCACCGGCTGGTTCGCGCTGCCGAAGCCGGGCGCGCTCACCGTGACGCTCGTGGTGTTGTTGACGTTCTCCATGCCCTGGACGTAATAGACGAAAGCGGTCGTGCCGTTCGCGACCGGAATGTTGATCGACGACGTCCCCGCGACTAGTGGATCCGGAGAGACGCGAACGCGCGACGGATCGCTGCTCGTGACCGTGACGGTGACGCCGCCGTGCTCGGACGCCGTCAGGAAGCCGACCGCCGGCATCTGCAGTCCGGCGCCGACGGTCGCCTCGGCTGGCGCGATGATCGTCGGTCCGCTGATCGTGACCGGGCGCACGCCGGTGAGGCTCATCGTCACCACGCCGGTCGGACCCGTGACGGTGGCCGTCGTCGACCCGGTCGAGATCGGATCGAAGGCGAGGCCGTACACCGACGTGCCGCCTACGGCTTGCGTGTAATAGAAGCCTGGCTGAATCGGCTTCGTGACGCTTTGGCCGACGGCCGGTGGTTGATCGGATTTCAGCTGCGCGATCGCGGTCGGCGCGGGCGCGAGCGATATCGTCGCGAGGAATGGCGGTCCGCCGGCGCGAACGTTCTGCACCTGGCACAACACGAAGGTGCCGCCGCTGCACGGCAACCCGACCTGCACGTACCAGTCGACGTCATCCGCCGAGAGCGTCGAGGTGTTGGGATCGAGGTTGACGATCTCGATGCCGGCGGCCGCGACCTGCACTTCGTGCGACGCGGACGCGAATCCCGGCGCCGAGATGTTGATCGTGGCGGTGCCGGTCGTGTTCTCGAGCCCTTGCAGGTAGTAGAGGATCGACGTCTCGCCGTTCGGTATCGTGCGCGTGAAGGACGCGGTGCCCGGCGTGACGCCGTCGGGCGAGACGAGCACGCGCGATGGCGTGTCGCTCTGCACCGTCACGACCACGCCGCCGTGCTGCGACGCGCCCAAGCTCGCGTTGAGGCCGAACTGCAAGCCCGCGCCGACAACCTGCGTCCCGAACGTGGTGATTGCCGGACCGGAGATCGTGACCGCCCGAACGCCGCTGAGGCTCATCGTCGTCAAGCCGGGCGCCGAGACCGTCACGGTCGTCGATCCCACCGCAATCGGATCGAGCGCGAGTCCGTACACCGTCCCACCCAGCAGCGCCTGCGTGTAGTAGATGCCGGCTTGTATCGGTTTGGTCACCGACTGACCGGTTGCGACCGGTTCATCCGATTTCAACTGCGCGATCGG
>DATBJJ010000112.1:0-6120 GCA_036556425.1 Vicinamibacterales bacterium | reverse complement strand
GAGCGCGGCCAACAGCATTGGCCCGCTGATCCTATCTCACCGGGGGACTTCGTCTCTTACCGGGGGACTTCGTCCCCCGGACCCCCTTACACGCTCGCTCGCGGGGACCCCTTCGCCCCGCTCCGCTCACGTGACTCGGTCGCACTGCTCCCTCGCTGCTCACCGGGATCGACTTTTCGTGAGGTTCTCGACGAGAAAGAGCCCGCTCTTGCCAGGACAGATGAGATCGAGATCGCCGTCGCCGTCGATATCCACCACCGGCAGCTGCATCCCCCCACCCATCCGGCCGCCGTAGTCTACGACATGACGGACCCATTGCACGCCCGCCGTCCCCGCGGCCGCCATCGTCTCGTACCAATAGACGCCCAACGCCTCGCGCTCGCCGGGATCGGTCCCGTTGTGCGCCATGAAGCGCTTGCCCGTGAGGAAATCGAGCCGGCCGTCGCCGTTCAGGTCGACGAGCGCCGACGCGTGCCCCTGCGACCACGCGGTATCGATCGCGCGCCGCGTCCACGTGCCGCCGACGCCCTGCTCGAACCAGTAGACGCCGTAGTCGTGGCCGGCGGCCGTCACGACGTCCGGACGGCCGTCGCCATTGACGTCCATCACGTGCATGAAGCCCAGCTCGGCGACGCGTGTGGGAGTGTCAGGTTTGGGTGGCGCGGCTGACGGCGTGATCGGTACGTTGATCGATTCCCAAACCGCGTGGAAAGTCCAATTGGTCGATCGCGGATCGGGCGGCGCCTCGAGCCAGCCTCGCGGCGTGAGGATGTCGGTCCGCTTGTCGCCGTTCACGTCCCCCGCGCCGATTCCGTGCCCGTACGATCGATCGCTGACGACGTGCTTGACCCACGTCTTGTCGTTGAGCTCGTACCACGATTGCCCGGTGCCGTTCTCCTGCGCGACGATCTCGCGCGCCTTCCCGTCGTTGTCGATATCCGCGAGGATCGCGAACTCGACGTTGAATCCGGTGTGGATCGCGGTTTCCTTCCACGTTCCGCCCAACTTTCCTGAGTTGCGCCACCACGCGATCTTCCTCGCGAACCACGACACCGACACGACGTCCGGATACCCGTCGTCGTCGACGTCGACGGCAAGATCGCTGAAGTTGTCGACGTACTGATTGCTGAAGCCGAGATCGCGGAATCTGTGCGGCGTCCATG
This sequence comes from Vicinamibacterales bacterium, assembly GCA_036556425.1. Lineage (GTDB taxonomy): Bacteria > Acidobacteriota > Vicinamibacteria > Vicinamibacterales > 2-12-FULL-66-21 > DATBJJ01. Next base: position 4,957 of record DATBJJ010000112.1, on the reverse strand, counting down.
ACGGCGCTTCGTACCAAGACTCACCCGAGATGATGTCGAGTCGCTTGTCGCGATTGACGTCGGCGATCGCCGCCGTCTCGCTCGCGCCGGGATCGATGAAATGAATGCGGAAGGGGATGTCGGGCGGGCGTGATTGCGCCGCGAGGGCGAGAGCGCTGACGCAGATGAGAACCGCAGGGCGCATGCGCTCGATGATAGCGTGTTGCAGCCCGCGGTCCGCAGTCCGCTGCTCGCTGTCCGAAAGAACATTCAGATCCTAGCCGCACGGCTAAGATCCGAATGCTTTCCGGACCGCGGACAGCGGACCGCGAGCCGCGTGTTTCTCAGAACCGGAAACGAACCCCCAACTGAACGACGCGATTCGTGTTTGCGCGGACGCCCGTGATCCGGCCGAAGTTCGTGTCCGTCTGATTCCCCGTCGCGTAATCGAACTGCGCGCTCGTGTCGACGCCCTCGTACTGTGTCAGGTTGAACGCGTTGTACATCTCGGCGCGGAACTGCAGCGTCCGCGTGCCGATCGCGAAGTTCTTGAACAGCGTGATGTCGTGGTTGATGTATCCCGGCGGATGGTACTCGTCGTTGGTCGACTTGCCGAGATAGAACGGATCGTCGGCGCCGCCGCCCGGCTTGATGCACTCCGTGCGGAACTGGCGATCGAAGGTCCGCTCGCTGCTCGGCAGGTTCGGATCGCAGACGAGCGTCACGCGGCGCTGGCCGCCGTTGCCCGACAGATCGTTGGTCGGCGCGCCGGTGAACGTGTAGGAGAAGCCGCCGCGGTTCTGGCTCTGGACGACCGTGATGCCCGAGATCTGCCACCCGTCGATGACGCCCAGGAGGATGGGATTCAGGCTCTCGGAGAAGCGCGGCACCTCGTAGTTGTAGTTGATGACGAGGCTGTGCGGCCGGCTGTTGCTGAACGTGTAGTTGCGCGCCTTGTTCGCCTCGGCGGTCAGGAACGGATCGAACGTGCCGAGCGACTTCCGCTTCATGCCGGTGTAGGCGACGCCCCACGCGAGGCCGTGCGAGAAGCGGCGGTTCACCGACACTTGGATCGAGTGGTAGTCGTTGTAGCCCGTCCACTGGCGCAGATTGATGCCGCCAAAACCCCTGTACGGGCGCAGGTAGTTCGAGGCCACCGGTTGGCCGCTGTTGGTCGGATCCGCGTTCTGCGGCAGCAGCTGCGTGCCGTAGGTGAAGTCGTTGATCGCACTCTGCACCGGCTGGTTGCGGCCGGCGTTTCCGACGTAGGCGACGTCCGCGATCATGCTCCACGGCAGCGCGTGCTGCACGCCGATGCTCCAGTTGTAGACCGTCGGCGCCTTGAACTCGTCGAACGCCTGCACGCCGCGCGGGCTCTGGATCAACAGTGAGTTCTGCAGCTGCTGAACCGTCGTGAAGCTGGTCGTGCGCGTGTCGACGAGCGGCGGCTGCTCGGTCAGCGACAGGATGATGTCGTCCTGGTAGCGATCGTAGAAGATGCCCCAGCCGCCCCGGATCGAGGTCTTGCCGTTCCCGAACAGGTCCCACGCGAAACCGAGGCGCGGCGCCGGCAACAGACCTTTGCCGCCGTAGACGGTCTCGTCGACGATCTGCATGCCGTTGTAGAAATCACCCGATCCCGGCACGAGCTTGTCGATGTAGGTGTTGTTCAGGATCTCGCCAGTCAGCGGATTCCGCGCCTGGCGGACGCCGCCGGCGCAGGTCGCGGCGTTGTTCGGACAGACCGGCTGGAAGAGCAGCGGCGCCGCGCTCGCGGACCACTTCGCTGGATCGAAGTAGGCGACCTGCTGTCCCGACACGAACGTCGGTCCGATGTAGTAGAAGCGCACGCCCACATCGATCGTGAAGTTCGACTTCACTCGCCAGTTGTCCTGCACGAACCCCTCGGCCTGGTTGAAGCGCCCTTCGGCGAACGGCTTCGCGGTCGACTCGGTGTAGCTGTTGATCGAGCCGAGCAGCGCGTTGGCGAACCCGAGGTTCGTGTCGAACGGGTTGCTCGCGTTGCCGTCGAAGTTGTAGTTGCCGTTGAACACCGCCGCGCGCGGCGCGGGCCGCGCCGTGTGCTCGTAGAACACGCCCGCCTTCAGGTTGTGATGGCCGGCGATCTTCGAGATGTTCGCCGAGAAGTTCTGGATGATGTTCTTGGCGTTGAACGGATAGCGATCCGCGACGCCGATGCCGCGCGTGTTCGGGAGCGCGTTGGTCCCGCCGAAGCTGATCTGCGGCACCAGGTACTGCGGATTCGCGTTCGGGAAGAACTGCGTCAGCCCGCCCAGGACGTTGCGGCGATCGTTGCGATCGAGCGAGTCCTGCGTGACGTGGGTCACGGACTGCTCCGCCCAGTTGCGGCCGTAGGTGAACTCCATCACCGTCGACGAGTTGAGCGTGTGCAGCAGCGTGCTCACCAGGCTCAACGAGCCGACCTCGTACGACGTGTTGAATTGCGGCCAGCCGGCGTTGCCGCCGTTGCCGGTGCCGGCGCCGAGGAACGCGTTGTAGCCGCGTGAATTGACCTCGTTGCCGAACTGCACGCGCGTGTAGAACGTCGTGTCGCGGTTGATGTTCAAGTCGACGCGCCCGACCTGGTCGTGGCGCGGCTTCTCGAGCTCGTTCTGGTACGTGTAGTTGTACTGCCGGCTGCCGGTCGGATCGGTCGCGTTGGGCAGCGGGAACAGCCCGAGCATCATCTGGCCGATCGGGTTGATGCGGTTCGCCGGGATGATGTTGTTGGGGAAGCATCCCGGACCGCCGGTGTTGACGTTGCACGCAAGACCCTGCGCCGCGAGCAGCGGATCCTTGATGAAGCGCATGCGGCCCTGGCTGTCGAACGTCTGTGAGAAGTTGCCTGCGCGCTCGAGCGCCGTCGGCATCGTGCTCAATTGCAGCGTGCCGGGGTCGTTTCTCGGGAGCAGATCCTGCGAAAAGAAGAAAAACAGCTTGTCGCGGTTCCGGTTGAAGTCCGTGCCCGGGAGCACGACCGGACCGCCGAGCGTCCACGCCGTGTTGTCGAACCGGTACGGCGCTTTCTGGCAGCTCGCCAACTGACCGGCATCGCACTGCCGCCGGCGGTCCCACGTGTTCGTATTGAAGCGCTCGTTCCGCTTGAAGTACGCGACCGTTCCCTTGAGGTCGCGCGTGCCGCTCTTCGTGACGACGGTGATCGTCGCGCCCGAGCTGCGTCCGTACTCGGCCTGGAAGTTCGACGCCTGCACTTTCACCTCGGCGATCGAGTCGAGGCCGGGCGCCGCGTAGTTGCCAGAGTTCGATCCGGTGTCCTTGTTGGTCACGCCGTCGTACGAGAAGTTGAACGACGTCTGGCCGTTGATCGACATGCCGCCGACCGAGCCCCAGCCTGGGGCATCGCGGGCCGACGTATCGATGACGCCCGGCAGCGTCTTGAGGGCGCCCATGAAGTCGCGTCCGCGCAAGCCGATGTCTTCGATCTGGCTCGACGTGATCGTTGCGGATCGTTCCCCGCTCGTCGTCTGGACCTTCACCGACTCGGCGGCGACCGAAACGACTTCCGTGAGGCCGCCGACCTCGAGCGCAATCGGCCGGAGCGCCAACCGTTCGGTCGCGCCGAGGACGATGCCTTTCTGCTCGTACGGCTTGAAGCCCTGCACGCTGACGGTCAAGTCGAACGTGCCCGCGAGCAGGTTGGTGATGACGAATGCGCCGTCGGGACCGGTGACGGCCTCGCGCGTAAGGGTCGTGCCGACGTTCTTGATGGTGACAGTCGCTCCGGGAATCACGCCGCCGCCGGTGTCGGTCACGATGCCCGACATCTGGCCGGTGAGGCCCTGAGCGAGTGCGCGCGATGCGGCGCCGGCAGTACAGATCGCCAGCACGAGCAGGACGCAACAGAGACGCTTGCTCACGATCTCCTCCTATCTCCCCTACGTGAGTACAACTCTGGTGGTGCACGCGCGTCCTCGCGTCGCCGGGACGAAGGACGCTAGTGCCGCGAAGGCTACGTCTCCGTCACACGCGTGTCAAAACAAGTCTTTCGGCGGGCGGGCCTTTCGGCATGAGAAACGGGCGAACGTCCGGGAATCGAGGTTTTTCTTGGGGAGGATCGTATATGACCGGCCTGCGTACAAAACCTGGGTTTCGCAATGCGAACCAAACGCTGCCCGCGCGGTCCGCCGCCCGCGGCCCGATCCATCTCAATCGGACGGGCTGCGGACAGCGGGACGCGGTTCGCGTCAGCGTCAGAAGATCAGTCTGAAAGCAACCTGCACGAAGCGTGGATCGTTGGCTTGCGTCTCGGCCACGGTCCCGAAGTTGGCGGAGGTGACCGTCGTGTTCGGCGCCGGCCACTGCACGGCGTTCGTGACGTTGAACATCTCGACGCGCGTCTGGAAGTTGAAGCGCTGCGAGAGCCGCACGGTCTTGAAGAACGACAGATCGAGAATCCAGGGATCGCTGCGGTACACATTCTCGAGCCGCGAGCCGGTCGTGTTGAGCGCGTTCTCGGCGCGGATGCGGAACGCGGGCTGCTCGTTGTCGCTCGCGCAGTTCTGCCGCGCGCCGGCGGCTGTCAGCGTGCACGTGTTGAACCACCGCGCCGTCGTCGGATTCGCGAGTACCGGATCGCCGATGAGATCGACGCTGCCCGGCATGTTGGCGGTCAGGCCCGAGCGGAGGAACGTGCTCGCGTTCACCTGCCACCCGCCGAGCAGGTGGCGCATCGTCGCGCCGCGCGACTCGAACGCGGGCAGATTCCATTCGTGCCGCTGCGGATGCTGACCGTAGAAGTCACGGTGGCTCCGGTTGGCGGCGTGCGCTCCGTGGTCTGCGGCGCGGCGCTCGATGCGGAGAACGAGAGCGGCGAGGACGATCGCCGGCGTTTGCGCGATCGTATGAGCTCTGTCGGCGGACATGTTATCGTCAAACGCAATGGGGCGCGGAGCGACCGTCGTTGCGGGAATCGACCTGGGCGGAACGGCCGTCAACT
>DATBJJ010000111.1:0-70046 GCA_036556425.1 Vicinamibacterales bacterium | reverse complement strand
GCGGCTGCGTCCGTCGCGCATCGCGACGCGCGACCGCGCGATCACGCAGCCGCAGGCGCTCGCGCTGCACGAACAGCATCGCAAGGCAGCGGGCCTGCGCTGGTGGTCGACCTATGAGGCAACGTGGATCAACGTGACGCTATTCGATCGCGCGGCCAGGCGCGTGGGCGTCCGCTCGGTGCGCGCGCTGACGACTGAGGACCCGGTCGTGGTCGAAGGGGCGGATTTCTTCGGCTTGCGCCGTGTCACGGCAGGTGGTTGACCTACTCGCCGAGTAACTCGCCGACCGACTGCAGATCCTCGACGTGATCGCAGATCGCTTTCAGCATCATCAGCATCGGCACCGCGAGGATCGTTCCCCATGCGCCCCAGACCCAAGTCCAGAAGAGCAGACCGACAAAAATCGCGACCGGGTTCATCTGCGCGGCGCGGCCCATGAGCGTCGGCGTCAGCAGGAATCCCTCGAGGCTCGTGATCGCGAATGCGACGCCGCAGACGTAGGCGGTCTTGATCAGATCGTCGAATTGCATGAACGCGACGATGCCGAGTCCTCCCGTGACGAGCACGGGACCGAGGTACGGAATCGAGTTGAAGAGTCCGGACAGGAGTCCCCACATCGCGAAGTTCTCGACGCCAAACCACCAGAGCGCGAACGCCGTGGCGACCGCGACGATGGTGCTCGAGAGGACCTGGACCCTGATGAAGCTCTCGATCTGCGCGTTGATCTCGTCGAGGATCTGAACGGTCACTTTTTTCTTCGACAGCGTGGGGCCGGCGATCTTCACGAGTTTCCTCTTGTACAAATCGCCGGTCACGAGGAGAAAGTACGAGAGAAAGAGGATCATGACGAACTGTCCGATGAACCCGACGAGCCCGACGCCGCCGATCCAGAGGTAATCGGACGCGCGGAACGCCGGCTCGACGATCTGCACGCGCTGCGGCTGGACGCGTCCGTCCGCCGTCCGCTGATCGTCCGGCGTGACCGTCGCGATCTCGGCGGTCTTCTCGAGCTCCTTCGCCGCCTGCTGGACCTGCGTGATCACGCTGCTCTTCTGATTGCGCGACGCGATCACGCGATCGCGCAGCCGGCGCGCGGCGACGGGAACGTTCGCGACGATCGAGCGGGCCTCGTCGCTCAGCGTGTAGCCGCCGACGCCGATCGCCGACACGAGCAGGATGACGGCAACGGCGGCGCCGATCGCGCGCGGCACGTAAATGCGCGCGAGCCCGGACACGAGCGGCGTGAGCGCGTAGGCGATGAGCACCCCGAGCACGATCGGGATGAGCACGGACTGGGCGTACTGGAGCACGAGGATCGCGGCGAGCGTCGCGATGATCGTCAGCGAGACGCTGCGAACGTCCATCGGTACGCCGATCGGGCGCTCCGCGCTCGATTCGGGATCGGGCGGCGGTTGTCGCCTGTCGGGCTCGACGGCGTGTGGAATCGCTTTCTTTTCGCTGGTCGCCATGTCACGCTCGTCCAACCGTCGAGCATGAATCGTACCCAATGCAGGTCGACGACTTCGACTTTCCGCTGCCCCCGGAACTGATTGCGCAGGAGGCCGTTCCCCGAGGCGCGTCGCGGCTCCTCGTGCTGAACCGCGTATCGGGCGCATGCGATCACCGCCGGATCGGCGACCTGCCTCGCGTCCTTCGCGCCGGCGATCTCCTCGTCGTCAACGACACGCGCGTGTTCGCGGCGCGGCTCCTCGGACGCCGCGTGCCGAGCGGCGGAGCGGTCGAATGTCTGCTCTTGTCGCGGCAGACGGAGCCTGACGAACGCGGCGAGCTCTGGAGCGCGTTGATGCATCCGGGGCAGAAGCTGAAGCCCGGTGCGCTGGTGCGATTCGAGGGAGCCGGAGGCGTGTTGATGGCGGAAGTGCTCGAGCGGCACTTCCAGGGACGCCGGACGATTCGCCTCTGGTCCGAGTCGGATCGCTCCGTCACCGATTCGATCGACGCGCTCGGCCACGTGCCGCTGCCGCCGTACGTCTCGCGCGCGGACACGCCCGCGGATCGCGAGCGGTACCAGACCGTGTTCGCGCGAGTGCGCGGATCGGTTGCCGCGCCGACCGCGGGCCTGCATTTTTCCACCGCGCTCCTCGACGACCTTCGCGCGCAGGGCGTGGAGCTCGCCGCGATCACGCTGCACGTCGGCTACGGCACGTTCAAGCCGGTCAAGGCCGCGCGCGTCGAGGATCACCTCGTGGATCCGGAGCCGTATGCGATCGATCGCGACGCGGCCGATCGAATCGCCCGCGCGCGCAACGAGGGCCGGCGGATCATCGCGGTGGGAACGACGACAACGCGCGCGCTCGAGGATGCCGCACGGCGCGGCGATGGCTCGGTTCGCGCCGGCGCCGCATCAGCCGAGATCTTCATCTATCCCGGTTTCGAGTTTCAGATCGTCAACGCCCTGATCACGAACTTTCATCTGCCGAAGTCGTCTCTCTTGATGCTCGTGAGCGCGTTCGCCGGACGCGAGCGCGTGCTCCACGCCTACCGCTCCGCCATCGCGGAGGGGTACCGGTTCTATAGCTACGGGGACGCGATGTTGATTCTCTAGCTCTCAGCTCTCAGCTCTCAGCTGTGAGGTTTCCGATCTTCGCTGCAGGATTCGGATCTGAATGCTCTTAGCTGACAGCTGAAAGCTGACGGCTGTTATACTTAGTGTTTCCTGCCGGTGTAGCTCAGTTGGTTAGAGCACGCGGCTCATATCCGCGGAGTCCGGGGTTCAAGTCCCTGCACCGGCACCAATTTCAGGGTGCAAGAGTGCCAAGGTGCCTCGGTGCCCTGGTGCAGGGTGTACGCTGCACCCTGGCACTCTGCACCCTGGCACCTAGGCACTCCTGGCACCTTGGCACTGTGAACGTCACCTCCCGTGCCCTCGACACGATTCATCGTCACGCGCTGCTGCGCGACGGCGATCGTGTGCTCGTCGCGCTGTCGGGCGGATCCGATTCGGTCGCGCTCCTGCGGATCCTGCGTGAGCTCGAGGATGAAGGCCGGTTCGCTGTCGCCGGCGCCGCGCACCTGAATCACGGTCTCCGGCCGTCGGCTGAAGACGACGAGCGGTTCTGCCGTGCGACCGCGGAAACGCTTGGCGTGCCGTTTCGATCGGAGCGGATCGACGTCCGCGCCCTCGCGGCGAGCTGCGGGATCTCGATCGAGGATGCCGGACGCCGCGCGCGGTACGAGATGTTCGATCGCGTGGCCGGCGAGCTAGGCGCGTCCGCCATCGCGACGGGCCACACGCGCGACGATCAGGCCGAGACGTTCTTGCTGCGCCTGCTTCGCGGCGCCGGCCCGCGCGGCCTCGGCGGCATTCATCCGCAGGTGGTCTCCAGCCTGCCCTCCGAAGCGCCACTGGCGCGAAGGACGGTCCGGCCGCTCATCGAGATCGGCCGCGACGAGCTGCGCGCATATCTCGACGCGCTCGCCCAGCCGTATCGCGAGGACGAGACGAACGCCGACGTCGCGATTCCGCGGAACCGCGTCCGCCACGAGCTGCTGCCTTTCATCGAGGCGCGGTTTGCGCCGGAAATCAGGGCGATCCTCGCGCGCGAGGCGGCCATCGCGCGGCATGACGAAGATCGTCTGCAGGGGGAAGCAATCGATCTCGCGCGTTCGATCGTCTTAAGGAATGAGAAAGAGAGCACCGTTCAGATCGATGTCCCGGCGCTGAGGTCGCTTCATCCGGCGCTGGCGGGCCGCGTGGCCCGGCTCGCGCTCGAGGCAATCGAGCCGGGACGGTTCGTGGGATACGAGCACATCGAGCGTCTGCTGGAGCTTGCTGCGAGCCCGCACGAGCGCGGATCGGTCAGCCTGCCAGGTCAGCACGTCGAGCGCCGCGGGAGCCGGCTGGTGCTCAGCCGGGAACCGTCGAGGCCGTTCTCGAACTCTTTCCGCGTTTCGCTGTCTATACCAGGTGAGGTGGTTCTGCCCGACCACGGCTGGGCTGTGTCCGCCGCCTTCGAATGTGTAAGCGTGGAGCTGGGGTCTGACCCCAGTAACAGCGCCGCCGGCTTCGCCGTAAAGGTACGCGGGGTTACGCCGCCGCTGACCGTTCGGTCCCGGCAGCCGGGCGATAGGTATCGGCCGCTCGGTATGGGCGGACGGAGCAAGAAGCTCCAGGACATCCTGGTCGATCGCAAAATCGCCAGGACCGAAAGAGACTCGCTGCCGCTGGTCGTCGACGGATCCGAGCGAATCGTGTGGATTGTGGGGGAGCCGGCGGCCGAGGATTTTCGGGTCACGGAGCCTTCGCAAGGCGTGATATTCTTGAAAGCAAGGCGGTTAGGAGGCCAAGGTTGAACTCTACCCTCAAGAGCTTGCTCTTCTGGATGGTCCTCGTCGTCGTCGCGGCGCTCATCTGGAATTTCTCTACCCAGTTGAACCGCAACCCGAAGACCATCACGCTGAACGAGTTCATCTCAAGAGTCGAGAAAAAAGAGGTTGCTGAAGTAACCATTACCGGCAACGAGATCAAGGGCCGCTTCACGAATCAAGGTGTCGACGGCCACGACCGGTTCCAGCTATACGCCCCGCCGCAGTTCGAGAAGTTGCTCGGCGATAAGCTCGCCGACAACGTCCCCGTCATCGAAGGCAGAGACCCCGGCACGAGTCCATGGGCGAACCTGCTCTATTACTGGGCCCCCATCCTGCTCATGATCGGGTTCTGGATCTTCATCATGCGGCAGATGCAGAGCGGCGGCAACAAGGCGCTCTCCTTCGGCAAGAGCCGCGCGAAGCTCTCGTCGAGCTCCCAGAAGAAGGTCACCTTCAAGGACGTCTCGGGCGTCGACGAAGCCAAGGAAGAACTCCAGGAGATCATCGAGTTCCTGAAGGAACCGCAGAAATTCCAGAAGCTGGGCGGACGCATTCCGAAGGGCGTTCTGTTGATGGGCCCCCCGGGAACGGGGAAGACGCTGCTGGCGCGCGCGGTCGCGGGCGAGGCGAACGTTCCGTTCTTCTCGATCAGCGGCTCGGACTTCGTCGAGATGTTCGTCGGCGTCGGCGCGTCGCGCGTGCGCGACCTCTTCGAGCAGGGCAAGAAGAACGCCCCGTGCATCGTGTTCATCGACGAGATCGACGCGGTCGGCCGTCATCGCGGCGCCGGCCTCGGCGGCGGCCACGACGAGCGCGAGCAGACCCTGAATCAATTGCTCGTCGAGATGGATGGCTTCGAATCGAACGAGGGCGTCATCCTCGTCGCGGCGACGAACCGGCCCGACGTGCTCGACCCGGCGCTCCTGCGGCCCGGCCGCTTCGATCGGCGCATTGTCGTCAATCGTCCGGACGTGAAGGGGCGCGAGGGCATCCTCGCCGTCCACACGAAGAAGATTCCGCTCTCAGACGACGTGAACATTCACGTGCTGGCGCGCGGCACCTCGGGATTCTCGGGCGCCGATCTCGCCAATCTCGTCAACGAAGCGGCGTTGAACGCGGCGCGCTACAACCAGAAGGTCGTGCGGATGCTCGACTTCGAGTTCGCGAAGGACAAGGTCCTCATGGGCTCGGAGCGCCGCTCGATGATCATCAACGACGAGGAGAAGAAGGTCACCGCGGTCCACGAAGCGGGCCACGCGCTCCTCGCGATGGTGCTGCCGCACGCCGACCCGGTGCACAAGGTCACGATCATCCCGCGCGGCATGGCGCTCGGCGTGACGATGCAGCTGCCCGAGGACGACAAGCACAACTACACGCGCGAGTACCTCAACGACTGGATCGCCATTCTTCTCGGCGGCCGCCTCGCCGAAGAGATCACCTTCAGCAGCATGACGACGGGCGCCGGCAACGACCTGGAGCGCTCGACCGAGATGGCGCGAAAGATGGTCTGCGAGTACGGAATGAGCGACGCGATGGGGCCGCTCACGTTCGGCAAGAAGGAAGAGCAGATCTTCCTCGGCCGCGAGATCGCGCAGCACCAGGACTACAGCGAAGACACCGCGATCAACATCGACAAGGAAATCCGGCGGATCGTGACCGAGAACTACGCGAAGGCGAAGCAGCTGCTCGAGTCGCACCGCGACGCGCTCGATCGGATCGCCGACGCGCTCCTCGTCCGCGAGGTCCTCGACGCGGAGCAGGTCCGCCGCATCGTCGCCGGCGAGCCGTTGGAAGACGCCAAGGTGGCCGTCACCACGCCGTCGTCCGAGGACGGAACGAAGCGGCACCCGAAGGAGCGGCCGTCGATCGTTCCGCCGATTCCGCCGCTGAACAAGCCTCTCACGCAGGAATAGGCACGGCACCTCGGAAGCTCTATTCCCTTCCCTTGCCCGGCCGGGCTCCTCTGGAGCTCGGCCGGCAGACGTTGATCATGGCCGTGATCAACGTGACCCCTGATTCATTCGCCGACGGCGGTCTCCGCTTCGACCCCGCGAAAGCCGCGGACGATGGGCTGCGGATGATTGCGGACGGCGCGGACATCCTCGACGTCGGCGGCGAGTCGACGCGTCCCGGGGCGGAGCCGCTGCCCGAGGACGAGGAGCTTCGGCGCGTTCTCCCGGTCGTAGATCGCCTCGCGCGAGAGGGCTCGGCGCCCGTGTCGATAGACACGTACAAGGCGTCGGTTGCGCGGCGCGCGATGGATCTCGGCGCGGCGATCGTCAACGACGTCAGCGGGCTTCTGTTCGATGCCTCGCTCGCCGGCGTGGCGGCGCGATCGGGCGCCGCACTCGTGCTCATGCACAATCGCGGGCGCTCGAAGGAGATGTACCGCGAAGCGGTGTACGCGGACGTGATGGGCGAAGTCGTCGCCGAGCTCGAGGCGGCGATCTCGCGCGCCACCGCGGCCGGCGTGGCTCGCGCGGCGATCGTCGTCGACCCGGGCATCGGCTTCTCCAAGCGAGCGGAGCACAGCTTCGAGGCGCTCGCGAATCTCGATCGCCTGGCCGTCCTCGACCGGCCGATCCTCGTCGGCCCTTCGCGAAAGTCCTATCTGAAGCTGGCACTCGGCGATCGTCCGGCGGACGCGCGGGAGTGGGGAACGGCGGCGGCCGTTGCCGCCTCGGTGCTCGGCGGCGCGCACATCGTCCGCGTGCACGGCGTGAAGGAAATGGCCGACGTCGCGCGCGTCGCGGATCGGATTCGCCGGTGTTGAAATCCTGGCCCAAGCATTAAGCTATGTGACGGTGAACGAATATCTGAGCAGCTTGCTCCGCTACCGGCCGCCGGTCGGGTGGTGGGACCTGCTGGACATCGCGATCGTCTCGATCCTGATCTACGAGTTCCTCAAATTGATCAGGGGTACGCGCGCCGTACAGATGGCGGTCGGATCGCTCCTCATCGTCGCGATGTTCTACGTGTCGAGGCTCGCGCCGCTGCAGACGCTGAACTGGATGATCCGCAACGTGCTCGTGTATGTCGCGTTCGCGGCGATCGTCATCTTCCAGTCCGACATCCGCCGCGCGCTCGCGCACTTCGGCCGCGCGCCGTTCTTCCGATACTTCATGCGGCAAGAAGCCAGGTTCGAGACGATCGAGGAGGTGGTCGTCGCCGCGGGCATGCTGGCGTCGCAGAAGACCGGCGCGATCATCGCGATCGAGCGTGAGATCGGCCTCCGGAACTACATCGAGAGCGGCATCCCGATCGACGCGGAGATCACCTACGATCTGCTCGTCACGATCTTCCAGCCTGGTTCGCCGCTTCATGACGGCGCGGTCGTCCTGCAGGAAAACCGCGTCGCGGCGGCCGCCTGCTTCCTTCCGCTGACCGTCAATCCGAAGCTCAGTCGCGATCTCGGCACGCGCCATCGCGCGGCCATCGGGCTGACGGAAGAGAACGACGCGCTTGCGGTGGTCGTGTCCGAGGAGCGCGGCCAGATTGCGCTCGCGATCGACGGCGGGCTCGAGCGCGATCTCACCGTCGATCAACTGCGCGATCGGCTCCAGACGCTGCTCGTGCAAAGGCACGCGCGATCGCCGCGGCCGGTGGCGCAGGCCTACGACTTTTGATGGCGTACCATCCCTTCCGACATCTCGGCCTGAAGGTGCTCGCCATCACGCTTGCGAGCATGCTGTGGTTCACCGTCGCCGGCGAACACGTCGTCGAGCGAAGCCTGCGGGTGCCGCTGGCCGTGCGCAATCTGTCGTCGTCGCTGGAGATCGTCGGCGACCTTCCCGCCACAGTCGACGTGCGCGTGCGTGGATCGTCGACGCAGCTGAGTCGCCTCGATCCGGGCGAAGTCGTCGCGATGATCGATCTCGCGAGCGCCCGGACCGGCTCGCGGCTGTTCCACCTGCGGACCGACGAGGTCCGAGTCCCCTACGGCATCGACGTCGCCCAGGTGATGCCGCCGTCGCTGTCGCTGACGATCGAGCGATCGACGAAGCGCATCGTGCCGATCGTGCCGGCAACCGATGGCGAGCCCGCCGCCGGCTTCGTCGTGGGGCGCATTTCGGCGGAGCCGTCGACCGTCGAGATCGTCGGTCCCGAAAGCCACGTCCGCGAGGTCTCGGAGGCGACAACGGAGCCGATCGAAATCAACGGCAAGAGCTCGCGGGTCCGCGAAGTGGTGGCGGTCGGCGCGGCCGATTCGTCCGTGCGGCTCGCCGAGCCGCAGAACGTCACCGTCGTCGTCGAGATCTCGCCCGCGCCCGTGGAGCACGAGGTTTCCGGCGTGCCCGTGCGATCGCGAAACCTTGGTCAGGGCCTGAGCGTCCGGATCGTGCCCGAAACGGTGCGCGTCAAAGTACGGGGGCAGAAAGAGGCGCTCGCCAAGATCAGGCCGGACAGCGTCGATGCGTTCGTCGACCTGACCGGGTTGGGTCCGGGCCGGTATACTCTTGGAGTTCAGGTCGATCCATCCGAGGAATTCGGCGTCGGCACGGTGACGCCCAACGCCGTCACGATCACCCTCAAATGACAACCTCCCGTCCCCTGTTTGGTACCGATGGTGTGCGAGGCCATGCGGGCGAGTATCCGCTCGATCGGCCAACCGTGGCGCGCCTGGGCGCGGCGCTGGTTCGCGCGATGTCACATGGCGATAAGCGATCGCTTCGCTTCGTCGTCGGGCGCGATACGCGCGAATCCGGCGAGTGGATCGAGCAGGAGCTGGCGCGCGGCGCGGGATCCGAGGGCGCGACGGTTACGAGCGCGGGCGTGATCCCCACGCCGGCGATTGCCTACGTGACGCCCGCGATGGGATTCGACGCGGGCATCGTGATTTCGGCGTCGCACAATCCGTTTCAGGACAACGGCATCAAGGTCTTCTCGGGACGAGGGGAGAAATTCACCGAAGCGCTCGAGCGTCAGGTCGAGTCGATCGTCGCGCGGACCGACTGGTCCGTGCCCGATACGGCCGCCGTGCGATTGGATCGCACGAACGTCATCGACGAATACATGGCGCACACCCGGCTCGCGCTTCCCGATCCCGCGCGGCTCGGCGGCATGAAGATCACCATCGATGCCGCGAACGGCGCGACGACGACCGTCGCGCCGAAGCTGTTCGCGGATCTCGGATTCGATCTCACGGTGTTGGCCGCGTCGCCAAACGGCCGCAACATCAATCTCGAATGCGGCTCGACGCATCCCGAGCGGCTGTCGAAGGCGGTGCGCGAGAACGGGTCCAAGGTGGGAGTGGCCTTCGACGGCGACGGCGATCGTGCGATCTTCGTCGACGGCGTGGGCCGCATCGTCGACGGGGACGCGGTCCTGCTGATGTGCGCGCGGCACATGAAGGCGACCGGCCGCTTGAACGGCAATGCCGTCGTCGCGACCGTGATGAGCAACATCGGCCTCGAGATTGCGCTCGGCGAGAGCGGAATCCAGATCGTGCGCTGCCCGGTGGGAGACAAGTACGTGATGGAGGAGATGGTCAAGCGCGGGCTCTCGATCGGCGGCGAGCAATCCGGCCACATCATCTTCTCTGAGCACCTCTTCACGGGCGACGGCATCGCGACGGCGCTCAACGTGCTTCGCGTGATGGCGGAGACGGGCCGCGATCTCGCGGAGCTCGCGTCCGAGCTCGTGACGTATCCGCAGGTGCTCGTGAACGTGCGCGTGCGCGAGAAAAAAGATCTGGGCTCGGTGCCGGAGATTGCCGCCGCCATGGCGCGCGTCGAACGACAGCTCGCCGGGCAGGGCCGGCTGCTGGTGCGGTATTCGGGGACCGAGCCGCTCCTGCGCGTCATGCTCGAAGGCCGCAACCAGGAAGAGATTCAGAATTGGGCGTCCGAGATCGCAGGCAAGGTCAAAGAGCATCTAGGGTAGTGATCAAGTTAAGCGTCAACGTCAACAAAGTCGCGACGATCCGCAACTCTCGGGGCGGCCGCCTGCCGAGCGTCGTCGACGCGGTCCGCGTGTGCATCGCGGCGGGCGCGCCGGGAATCACGGTTCATCCGCGCGCCGACGCGCGTCACATCACCTTCAAGGACGTGCGCGAGGTTCTTGCCGTGGTCCGGAGCGCGAAGGGCGTCGAATACAACATCGAAGGCGATCCGCGGCCTGATCTCCTTGCGCTCGTTCACGAGATTCGTCCCGATCAGTGCACGCTCGTGCCCGTGAAGGAAGGGGAGATCACGAGCCAGGCTGGATGGCCGCCTTCGACGCCCGTCGACGCGCTCGGATCGATCGTGCGCGATCTGCAGCAAATGGGGATCAGGGTCAGCATCTTCGTGGATCCGGATCCGGCGGCGGTGCAGTGGGCCGGCTCGCTCGGCGCGGATCGGATCGAGCTCTATACGGAGCCGTTCGCGCGCGCGTTCGAGGTCGGCGGCTCGGCTCTGCAGGAGTCATTTGCGCGGTACGTGGCCGCCTCCAACCTCGCCCGCAGCATTGGCCTCGGCGTGAACGCCGGCCACGACCTCGATCTCCACAATCTCACGTTGTTTCGCACGCTTCCGCACTTGGACGAAGTGTCGATTGGCCACGCGTTGATCAGCCATGCGCTGTACGTAGGTCTCGATCGAGCGGTGCGGGATTATTTGGATGCGGTCAAGCGTTAGATCGCTGCTCGCGATCCGCTGCTCGCTGTCCGTGCGAGCCGCTATCGATTTAGCTCGCTCGAGATTGCCTCGGTAAACTCCGTCGTGGTCGCTTGGCCGCCCAAATCGCGCGTGCGGACCTTGCCGGCCGCGAGCACGCGATTCAACGCCGAGCGAATCTGCGCGCTCTTCTCGCGCTCGCCGATGTGATCCAACAGCATCAGTCCGGACAGGAGCAACGCGGTCGGGTTCGCGAGATTCTTGTTCGCGATATCCGGCGCGCTGCCGTGCACGGCCTCGAACACGGCGCAGCTCTCGCCGATGTTCGCGCCCGGGACGACGCCAAGCCCGCCGACGAGCCCCGCGCAGAGATCGGAGACGATGTCCCCGTATAGATTCGGCAGCAGCAGAACGTCGAACCGCTCCGGGTTCATCACGAGCGACATGCACGCGGCATCGACGATGCGCTCGTCGTAGGTGATGTCCGTGTAGTCGCGGGCGACGGTGCGCGCGCTTTGCAGGAACAGCCCGTCGCCCAACTTCATGATGTTCGCTTTGTGAATGGCCGTTACGCGCCTGCGTCCGTTCGCGCGCGCGTGCTCGAACGCGAACCGTGCGATGCGCGTCGACGCCTTTTCCGTGATGATCTTCAGGCTTTCCACGACGCCCGGCACGACCTCGTGCTCGAGCCCCGAGTAGAGATCCTCCGTGTTCTCGCGGACGATGACCAGATCGACCCCCTGGAATCGGCTCGCGACCCCGTCGAGATTCTTTACGGGACGCAGGTTCGCGTACAGATCGACCGCCTTGCGCAGGCCGACGTTGACGCTGGTGAATCCCTCGGCGATCGGCGTCGTGACCGGTCCCTTGAGCGCGACCTTGTTTCGTTTGATCGATTCGAGCAGCTCCGCCGGGAGCGATTGGTTGAACCGCTTGAACGCGGTCACGCCCGCCTCGTGCTGCTCCCACTCGATATCGAGCTTCGCGGCCTTGAAGATGCGAACGACGGCTTCGGTGACTTCCGGACCGATCCCGTCGCCGGGGATCAGCGTGAGCGTGTGATGCATGGGGAATCTCAGCGTGTGGCGTCCGGCTTCAGCCCGACCCGGCTAGAGCCGTACGCCGCTGCTCAAACGCGGCGCGAGCAGCGCGGCGACGGCCTCGAGCAGCTCTCGATCGTCCTGGCCGAACGCGGCGAGCCGATCGCTGTCGATGTCGATCTCGCCGAGCACCTCGTTGCCGTCCATGATCGGGACGACGATCTCGGACCGTGTCTCGACGCTGCACGCCAGGTATCTCGGATCCGCGTTCACGTCGTCGACGACGATCGTCGCCTTCTCGGAGGCGGCGGCGCCGCAGATGCCGCGGCCGAGAGGAATCCGCGTATGCGGCGACGGCTTGCCGACGAAGGGTCCGAGCACGAGCTCGTTGCCGTCGAGCAGGTAGAAGCCGGCCCACGTGTAATGCGGACGATCTTCGTTGAGGATGCGGACCGTCTCCCGCATCGCGATCTTCGGATCGCGCTCGGAAGAAACCGCCGCACGGATTTTGTCGAACGTCGCGTCGAGCTTCACGACTGGCTCCAGAGAACAGGGTTCGAAATCAATCGTTCATCTCCCAGAACAGCAGTATCAGTCCGCCGACGAGCGGCACGAAGTGCAGAAGCGTGGATTGGCCGTGCAGCCGATCGAAGGCGGCCCGCCTCGCATCGCCCGGCGGCAAACTCGACGGCGAGACGCCTTCGCCGATTTGCTGCTGCAGTTGCGCGATGTCGCGGGACAGCACGACGCCGGAGTAGAGCGCCGCGCTCAACATCACCACGGCGATGCCGGCGCGAACGGCGAAGCGCCGTGGGCGGGGACCGAGAACGGCGCGCGCGACGAGCGCGAGCAGGATCCACGCGCCGCACGCGTAGCTGACGAGGTGAAACCTCCGGAGCACGTCGCCGAAAATCGCGCCCGACAACGCGCGGCCGGCGGGAACGCCTTTGTCCGCGACGACTTGAAAGATCGCCGGCGCCGCGACGGCGCCCAATGCCAGCAGTCCGCCAATCCAGACGGCGAGCGCCACCAGCGTGGCGTATCGAAGCGCGGGCATTCCCGTCATTCTATTAAATCTCGTCTTCCATTGAATCTCCTCACTACAATTGAGCGAAGATCGTGGCCCTCGTCCGCTGGCTCCCGTGGAGCACCGCTGCCTTCGCGCGCGCGCGCGCCGAGGACAAGCCCGTGCTCCTTTCCATCGCGGCGGATTGGTGCGCGTCGAGCCGCGACATGGATCGCACGACGTACGCCGATCCGGCGGTCGCGGCGATCGTGAACGATCGCTTCGTCCCCATCCGCGTCGACGCGGATCGCAGGCCGGACATCAGCGAACGATACACGCTCGGCGGTCTTCCCACCACCGCGTTTCTCACCGCAACCGGCGACATCGTCGGCGGCGGCACGTACGTGCCGCTCGAGCGGATGCCGTCCATCCTCGCCAAGGTCGCGGAGGTGTTTCGCTCGAAGCGTCCGGAGCTCAGTGCGCCGCGCGACATGCCGGCTCGAGACTCGTCCGCGGGCGAGCGCGTATCGGTCAGCGCGGACGATCTGTCGAACGTGGTCTTCTCGACGTTCGACGCCGA
The DNA here is from genome assembly GCA_036556425.1 of Vicinamibacterales bacterium. Taxonomy (GTDB): domain Bacteria; phylum Acidobacteriota; class Vicinamibacteria; order Vicinamibacterales; family 2-12-FULL-66-21; genus DATBJJ01. The sequence continues at coordinate 56,495 of DATBJJ010000111.1, read as the reverse complement.
GCACGGCGGCTTTGGCACCGCGCCGAAGTTTCCACTGGCCGCGCCGCTGGAGCTCGCGCTGTCGATGTATCGCGACACCGGCGACGCGCGAATCGCCCGCATCGTCGAGACGAGCCTCGACGCGATGGGCTGGAGCGGCTTGTACGACGAAGTCGACGGCGGGTTCTTCAGGTGCGCCGCGAGCGTCGACTGGCAGCAGCCGCAGCGCGAGAAGCTGCTCGAGGTGAACGCCGCGCTCCTGCGACTCTACGTCGAGGCGTCGGAGATTCTCGGCGTCGCGCGCTATCGCGAGCGCGCGATCGAGATACTGCGCTACGTGCAGACCTGGTTGGCCGACACGGTGGACGGTGGATGGGGAAACTCGCAGCGCGGCGACGCGGCGTACTATGCCGCGTCATCGCCGGACGAGCGGCGGGCGCTCGCCGCGCCGGAGGTCGACGGCGTGTTCTTCGCGGGCGCCAACGCGCTGATGGCCTCCGCCGCGCTTCGCGCCGCCGAAGCGCTCGACGACCACGCGCTCGGCGAGTTCGCGCTCAAATCGCTCGAACGCGTTCTGATCGCGTGCTACAGCCCTGGAGCCGGCGTCGCGCACTACGTCGAGGGGCGTCCGCGCGTGCGCGGCCTGCTCGACGATCAAGTTGCGATGGCCGCGGCGCAGTTGGATGCATACGCCGCGACAGGAAACATCGTGTATCAGATGATGGCGCAAGAGCTGTTGCACTACGCGATCAGGACGATGTGGGACGACGTGGATGGAGGGTTCTTCGATCGCAGCGCGCCGGACGAACGCGAGTCGGTCGGCCTCATGCGCGAGCGGCGCAAATCGTTCGTGGCAAACTGCGACGCCGCCAGAGTGCTGCGGCGCCTCACTGCGGCCTGTGGCGATGCGGAGTTCGCGAATAAAGCCGAACTGACCCTGCTTGCCATGGGCAGGTCGGCGGCTCGACAGGGACCGCTCGCCGCGCACTACCTCCTCGCCCTTCGCGAGGGGACCCAGCCCGTGAACCAGTGATAAACTGCGAAATTCCAATGACGACATCCGTTGATGCGCTGAGAAATATCGCCACCGAGCTTCGAATCGATTCGATTCTGTCGACCACTGAAGCGGGGAGCGGCCATCCGACCACGTGCATGTCCGCGGCGGAGATCGTCGCGACGCTGTTCTTCGGCGAGATGCGGTACGAGCCGACGAACCCGCAGAATCCGGACAACGATCGGTTCGTGCTCTCGAAGGGGCACGCCGCGCCGATTCTGTATTCCGCGTGGGCGCACGCGGGACTCTTTCCGCGCGAGGACCTGCTGAAGCTGCGGCGGATCGATTCCGATCTCGAAGGCCATCCGACGCCGCGGCTGCCGTTCGTGGACGTCGCGACCGGCTCGCTCGGCCAGGGAATCTGCGCGGCTGTCGGGACTGCGTTGAACGCGCGGCGAATCAAGTCCGACTACCGCACGTACGTGCTCCTCGGCGACGGCGAGATGGCCGAGGGCTCGGTCTGGGAATCGGCCAACATCGCGCTGCACTATCAGCTCGACAACCTGTGCGGCATCGTCGACGTCAACGGCCTCGGCCAGAGCATGCCCGCGCAGTTCGATCACCGGATGGAGGACATCGCGGCGCGCTGGAACGCCTTCGGCTGGCACACGCTCACGGTCGACGGCCACGACGTTGCCGCGCTGCTGCACGCGTTTGCCGCCGCGCGCGCGGCGAAGGGTCATCCGACGATGATCCTCGCGCGAACGCTCAAGGGCAAAGGCGTGAAGTCGATCGAGGGCAAAGAGGGGTGGCACGGCAAGGCGCTGAAGAAAGGGGAGGAGACCGACAAGGCTATCGCCGAGTTGAAGGCGCAGCTCGTTCAGGGTGCGCCGAAGGCGGTGATTCAACCGCCGGCGACGAAGCCTCGGGAGGCCGTCAACCCGGACTACTCCAAGATGCCGCCGCCGAACTACAAGCCCGGCGAGCAGGTCGCGACCCGCGAGGCCTGGGGCACCGCGCTTGCCGCGCTGGGCGGCATCGATTCTCGCGTCGTCGCGCTCGACGCGGACGTCAAGAACTCGACGTTCAGCGATCGCTTCGAGAAGGCGCACCCCGATCGCTTCTATCAGAACTTCATCGCGGAGCAGAACATGGTCGGCGCGGCGATGGGGCTCGCCGCGCGGGGCGCCATCGCGTTTCCCTCGACGTTCGCGTGTTTCCTCGCACGCGCCGCGGACTTCATTCGCATGGCCGGCCTCTCGAACGCGCGCGGCACGCTGCACGTGAAGCTGACGGGTTCGCATTCGGGCGTGTCGATCGGTGAGGACGGCCCGTCGCAAATGGCGCTCGAGGATCTCGCGATGATGCGCGCGGTGCCGCATCTCACGCTGCTGTATCCGTCCGACGCCGTCAGCACCGAACGGCTCGTCGTCGAGATGGCGAAGACGCCGGGTCTCGCGTACATGCGCACGTCGCGCCCGAAGACCGACATCATCTACGGCGTCGACGAGCAGTTCCCGATTGGCGGATCGAAGACGCTCTATCAGAGCGCATCGGATGCCGTCACGGTCGTGGCCGCCGGAATCACCGTCTTCGAGGCGCGCAAAGCCTACGCGCAGCTCAAGGCCGAAGGGCTTCCGATCCGCGTGATCGACGCGTACTCCGTGCAGCCGATCGATCGCGCGACGCTCGTCGCGGCCGGCAAGGCCACGAACGGCGTGATCATCACCGTCGAGGATCACTACCTGCCCGGCGGGCTGGGCGACGCCGTCGCCGAGGCGGTGGCGTACGACGGCATCTCGGTCATCCGGCTGGCGGTTCGCGAGCTGCCGAGGAGCGGCAAGCCCGAGGAGCTGCTCGATCGATACGGCATCTCGTCGAAGCACATCGTCGATGCGGTCCGCCGCGCCGCGCGCACGAGCCGCGTGAGCTCGGCGCCGTAGGCGGCCCGCGTGCGGAACGCGACACTCGCTCTTCTCGCCGCGGCAACCTGCGCGCTCTCGCTCGTCGCGCAGACGACGCCTCGAGGCGCGCGCGAGCCGGCGTGGTCGCCCGACGGCCGGCGGCTGGCCTTCTCGTACCTCGATCGCATCTGGATCACATCGCCCGACGGACGGAACGGCAAAGCGCTCCATCAGGAGAGCTCTGATGTGGAACGCGATCCCGCGTGGTCGTCCGATGGCAAGTCGATTGCGTTCTCCGCCGACGGCGGCGGCGGCTTCGATCTCGTCGTCGTCCCGAGCGCCGGTGGGAGCGCCAGAAAGGTCACGACGCTCTCCGGCGACGAGCGCTGGCCGTCATGGACGACGGACGGCCGCATCATCTTCTCGCATCGCGAAGGCGGCCGGTGGCGCTTGTATGTGGTGTCCGCAAGCGGCGGCGATCCAAAAGCTCTCTTCAACGACACGGCAAATGACGACGAGCGGCAGGCACGCGTCTCCCCCGACGGCAGCCGCGTCGCCTATGTTTCGGATCGCGAGTCGGACGATGGAGACGTGGACGTGTGGGTGGCGGAGCTTGCGCTCGGCCCTCGCGATCGCGTGACGCGGACGCGCGTCGTGCGGGCCCGTGGCACTGAAGGATACCCGTCGTGGTCGCCGGACGGGCAGCGCCTCGCGTACTACGCCGTCCGCGAAGGCGCTGGATCCGTTTGGGTGAGCGGCGTGGAAGCCCCGCCGCCTCCTCCCGACGCGAACACCAGTCCGCGTCCGCGGCCGGCAGACACGCCGGTGCTGGTGTCGAGGCGCGGCGGCGCGCCGGCATGGTCGCCCGACGGCCGACGCATCGCGATCGCGAACATCCCTCCGCCCGATCCGACGTACAACGGGAACCCGGAGCGCAACAGCGACGAGCCTCCACCGCTTTTCGCGAACGCGGAGGCGTTCAGATTGTGGACGATCGACGCGCCGCTGCCGGTTGACGCGGGCGCGCGGGAGATCGCGCACGCCGCGCCGAAGGATGGTCAGCTGCTCGCGGCCTTCGATCGCGTATGGGAAACGCTCCGGCGCTTGTATTACTCGGAGGGACCGTCGGCGTCGCGCTGGCAGGAGCTGCGCGCGGCGCACCGTCCGGCGGCCGAGACCGCGGCCGACGAAGCGGCGCTCGAGACGGTCCTCGATCGGATGATTGCGGATCAGCCCCTCATCAAGCCGCTGGTCGTGTCGGATCGGGCGGTTGTCGTCTCGGGTCACCCGCTCGCGTCGCGCGCGGGTGCGATCGCGCTGGAGCGCGGCGGCAACATCGTGGATGCGGCCGTGGCGGTCGCCTTCGCGCTCGGCGTCGTCGAGCCGGAGGCGTCGGGCATCGGCGGCGACGGCATGGCGATGCTCTACCTGTCGGGGATGACCGAGCCCGTCGCGATCGACTACAAGGACCAGGCGCCGATCCGTGCGACGCGCGACAACCCGATCCTCGCGAACGCGTCGAGCGACGGCGCGGCTGCGGCCAACATTCCCGGCGTCGTCGCGGGGCTGGACCTGCTGTACCGGAAATACGGCAGCAAGAAACTGACGTGGGCCGATTTGATCGCGCCGGCGATCGAATACGCGGAGAGCGGCTACACGCTCGATGCGTCGCTGCCCACGTCGATCGCGGAAGGCCGCCGGTTCTTCGAGAAGTACGCGGCGTCGAAGCGGATCTACCTTCCGGACGGAAAAGTGCCGCGAGCGGGCGATCGCTTCGTCAACACGGACTACGCGTCGACGCTCCGCACGATCGCCAAGGATGGAGCCGATGCGTTCTACCGCGGATCGATCGCGCGGCGGATCGCCGACGACATGGCGAAGAACGGCGGCATCATCGGCATCGACGATCTCGCGCAATACCGCGCGATCGAGCGCCGCCCGCTGTCAGGCAAGTACCGCGGCCATACGATCTTCTCGGCGCCGCCGCCCGTGTCGACCGGCGCGGCGATGATCGAGACGCTGCAGATCCTCGATCAATACACGCCGCGCGCCGGCGCGACGTATGCGACCGACGCCGATTACCTGCACTACGCGATCGAAGCCTGGCGCGTCCGCGATCAGGGCGCGCGCATCGCCGATCCGGCGCTGTGGGACGTCAATCTGGGATCGCACCTCGACGCGGCGCACGCGGCGTCGCTCTTCAAGCGCATCGATCCGGCGAAGGTGTATCGCGATCGCAGCAGCCCGCAGGGCGACGGACCGCCCGAGCGCATCGGACGCGGCACGACCGCATTTGCCGTCGTGGACGTCGACGGCAACATGATCGCGGTCACGCAGACGCTCAGCACGTGGGGCGGAACGTTCTACGTCTCGGACGGCCTCGGTTTTCTCTACAACAACCATCTGCGATTTGCCGGCGGGGCCGCGCCTGGCCGCGCGTTGCCGCTCGCGCGCTCGTCGTCGACGAGCGTTCCAACGCTCGTCTTCCGCGGCGGATCCGGCGATCGTGTGGGCGCGTCGCGGCTCGCCGTGTCGGCCGCGGGCAACGCCTGGATTCCGGCATCTGTGTACGGCATCATCCTCAACGTGATCGACGGTGGCATGGACGCGCAGCGCGCAATCGAAGGCGCGCGGTTTCTCGTCGGCCGCGATCCCGCGGATCCCGGCGGGAGCCGTCCGCAGATCGAGGATCGCATTCCGCGATCGGTGCTGACGGATCTGAGCGCCCGCGGCCATCGATTCCAGAAGATCGGGCGCAAGGGCGAGGTCCGCTACGGCTACGCCGCGGCGGCAATCGTCGACGCCGAGCGCCGTGAAGTCCAGGGAGGCGCCGAGCCGCGCCGATCCCACGCCGCGGTTGCCGTGCGCGCCGTTGGTACCACGCCGTCGAGCAGGTAGCATTGTGTTCAAACGCCTCGTGCTCGCCGTTGTCGTTATCGTTGCCGTCGCGATCGCCGCGGCGTACGTGTTGAGGCCCGAGCTCTTCACGGCCGAAGGGCGCCGCGCCCGGTTCATTCGCTCGCTCGAGCGCGGACCGATGATGGTGCGGCGCAGCTGCCAGTCGATGGAAACGTTCGTGCAGGTGTCGTACTGGCAGGCGATGCGCGCGAGCGATCAAGAGCAGACGGGACGTGTGCTCGGCGAGTACTGCCGCGAGCAGGGGAGCTCGGGACAGATGACGATCCTCGACGCCGAATCGAACCGCAAGCTCGCGCACTGGGACGGATCGGCGTTCCAGAGATTCTAGGACGAGCGCGTGTCGTGGACGATTTACGCGGTGCTCTTCGCCTCGACGAGCGTGATCGTCGGCGTCCTGTGGGACATCTCCTGGCATCAGACAATCGGGCGCGACACGTTCTGGACGCCCGCGCACCTCGCCATCTATCTCGGCGGACTCGTCGCCGGCGTCACGTGCGGCTGGCTCGCGCTGCGGCTGACGTTTGCGGCCACGCCGGCGGAGCGCGAGGAGACCGTCCGGTTCTGGGGCTTCCGCGCGCCGCTCGGCGCGTGGATCTGCATCTGGGGATCGTTCGCGATGCTCACGTCGGCGCCGTTCGACGATTGGTGGCACAACGCGTACGGCCTGGACGTGAAGATCTTGAGCCCGCCGCATGCCGTCCTCGCCGCGGGCATTGGCGCGATCCAGTTGGGTGCGATGCTGATGGCCGTTGCCGCGCAGAATCGCAGCAACGGGCACGATCGGCGGCTGCAATGGCTGTTCCTCTACAGCGCGGGCTTGATGCTGCTCAACGTCGCCACGCTCTCGACCGAGTACGTGCAGCGGTGGGACATGCACCGCGCGCTCTTCTATCAGGTCGTCTGCGGCGTCTTTCCGGTTTTCCTCGTCAGTACCGGCAGAGCGTCGACGATGCGCTGGCCGGCGACGATCGCGGCGGGCGCGTACAGCGCAGTCGTGTTGCTGATGGTGTGGATCCTTCCGCTCTTCGCGGGACGGCCGCTGCTCGGGCCGATCTACGTGCAGCTCGATCGCTTCCTCCCGCCGGATCCGCCGCTCCTCCTGATCGTGCCGGCCATCGCGATCGATCTCGTCATGCGCAAGGCCGGGCGCGGACGTGATTGGCGGCTCGCCGCGGTGATCGCGATTGTCTTTGTTGGGCTCTTTACAGCTGCCCAATGGCACTTTGCGAGCTTCCTCATGAGCGACTGGTCGCACAACTGGATCTTTGCGACCGACCGCATGGCGTACATGGTTCATCCGATCGCGCAGGAGCGATGGCAGGAGTTCAATCCGTCCGACGATATGACGCGCGGGCTCCTCATCGCGCTGCCGCTGGCGTTCCTCTCGAGCCGCGTCGGATTATGGCGCGGCACCTGGATGGCGAGAGTTCGGCGGTGATGTGTGTAAACACGCGGTTGGGGTCTGACCCCAGTGTCCGGATCCGAGCGGTAGACCCCAGTGTCCGGATCCGAGCGGTACGCAGAATCGCCATGGTCCTGTTGGCGGTTTTTTCCATGGCGCACGTCGGAAGTCCCGACACGTTCTTCACCGGGCAGGCAGGACCGTACCCACTGCGCGTCGCCGTGCGTTTGCCTGGCGTCATTCCTGGCCTGGCGCAGATTACGGTTCGCTTCACCTCGAACGATCCCGACGCGATCCGGCGCGTCACCGTGCAGGCGATTCAATGGGACGTTGGCCCCGAAGGCGCGCCGCCGCCCGACGTCGCGCGGGCCGTTCCCGGCGATCGCAGCCTCTACGCGGCCGAATTGTGGTTGATGGTGCCCACGTCGTACCGCGTCCACATCGCCGTCGAGGGGCGCGATGGCACGGGCACGGCGGTCGTGCCCATCGTCGCGCTCGCGACCGCGCAGAAGGAGATGCCTCGCGCGCTTGGGCTTCTACTCGCCGGCCTTGGGCTCTTTCTCGCGGTGGGCGTTCTGACGTTGATGGGCGCGGCGTCGCGCGAGAGTACGATCCCGCTCGGCGAACGTCCAGGCCCTCGCGATCGCCGTCGCGCGCGCATCGTGATGACCGTTGGCGCCGTGATGATGGTGCTCGTCGCGTGGGGCGGATGGGGCTGGTGGAATCTCGAGGCGAACGACTACACGCAGCGCATTCTGTATCGCCCGTTCGGCGCGGAGGCGTCCGTCGCGGCCGCCGATGGACGCCAGACGCTCAGCCTCGTGATTCGTGATTCGCGATGGCCGGCGCCAGCCGCCAACGTGCGGACACGCTACAACGCATTGATGCCGGACCACGGCAAGTTGATGCACATGTTCCTCGTGCGCGATCGCGATCTCGATGCGTTCGCGCACGTGCACCCTGTACCGCGTACCGCGACGGCGGAGGCGTTCGACGTCGCCCTGCCTCCGCTGCCGCCCGGCAACTACAAGGTGTACGGCGACATCGTCCACGAGAGCGGGTTTGCGCAAACGCTCGTCGCGACGGCGATCCTGCGGGGACCGGAAGCGGACCGCAGGGATGCGGCGAATCGCGATCCCGACGATTCGTGGTTCACTGCCGCCAGCGTCGACGAGAAGGCCGAACCGACCTTTACCACCGCGGATGGATCGACGATCGCGTGGGACCGCGGAAACACGCCGCTCGTTGCCGGGGAGGATCAGCTGTTGACGTTCAAGGCTCGGGGACCTGATGGCAAGCCGTTGATGCTCGAGCCTTACATGGGCATGTCGGGCCACGCCGTTGTCGCGAGCGAAGACGGATCCGTTTTCGCGCACCTGCATCCGTCGGGCAGCATCTCGATGGCAGCGCTGCGGAAGTTCGAATCTCGGCTCGGCGGCGCTCGCGCGGATTCACATGCCGCACATGACGCACCGGCGGGCGAGCTCTCTATTCCATACGCGTTTCCAAGAGCGGGGCGATATCGCTTGTGGGTGCAAGTGAAGCACGGCGGTCAGGTGATCACCGCGGGCTTCAAGTTGTCGGTCGATCGATAGTTTTTCGAGCGCCGGATGCGGCCGTGGCCCACTCGGCGACGATGGCGACCAGCACGCGCGGCGTGAACGGCTTGCCGACGTGCGCGTTGAACCCGAGCGCCAGCGCTTGAGCGCGGTCCTCCGCCCTGGCGTACGCCGTGACGGCGATCGTCGGGATTCCCACCCATCGCGGATCCTCGCGAATCTGCTTCACGAGATCGAACCCGGTCGCCTGCGGCATCGCGATGTCGGTGACGACGACATCCGGTGGTTTGTTCTCGAGGAGCTCGAGCGCCTGACGCACCGACTCGGCGCTGCGCACGTTTGCTCCGGCCTGTTCGAGGACCGTGGTCATCAGCTCGCGGGTGTCCGGATCGTCCTCGACGACGAGCGTGTCGAGACCCTGAAGCGTGTGGCCGTTGACGTCGGCGGCGAATCCATCGGTCGCCGCGTCCTGCGGGGCGACGCGTGCCCCCATGATGGGCAGGCGCACCGTGAACGTCGCGCCGAGATCTTTTCCGGCGCTCTCCGCCGACACCGTACCGCCATGGAGCTCGGCGAGGTGCCGAACCAGCGCGAGACCGAGGCCGAGGCCGGCATGCTCGCGCGTGACGTCGGACATTTCCTGCCGGAACCGATCGAAGACGTGAGGGAGAAACGCCGGAGCGATGCCCGCGCCGGTGTCGTGAACGCGCAGCACGGCTTCGTCGTCTTCGGCCGCGAGATCGACGGTGACTTCGTCCCCGGCTTCCGAGAACTTGATCGCGTTCGACAGCAGGTTCCAGCAGATCTGCTGCAGGCGGCTCGCATCGCCGGAGACGCAGGCGACGCCGCGCGGCGCTCGGACGGTGATCTGCACGCGCCTGGCGTCAGCCGCTGGCTTGACCGCATCCAGCGCCGCGTCGAGCACCGCGGCGAGATCGACGGCCTGCATCTCGAGGCGGATCGTTCCACGGATCACGCGCGCCATATCGAGCAGGTCCTCGATGAGCTGCGCTTGCGCGCGCGTGTTGCGCTCGATCACCTCGAGCGCTTTGGCGCGGCCCGCGTCGTCGAGCGAGCCCATCTTGAGCATTGCGACCCACCCGAAGATCGCGTTGAGCGGCGTTCGCAGCTCGTGCGAGACGGTCGCGACGAACTCGTCCTTCGCGCGGCTGAGCGATTCCGCCTGGCGCCGCGCGGCCTGTTCGCGCTCGAGCGCCGCCGCGCGCTGTCGTTCACCCTCGCGGTCGGCGGTCACGTCGCGGAACACGACGACGATGCCGAGCAGCGCGCCGTCGACGCCGCGGATGGCCGCCGCGCTGTCGCCGATTGGAATGTCCCGCCCGTCGCGAGCCATGAGGACCGTGTACGACGGCGCGATCTTGGCGGCGTCGGTTTCCTCGTTGGCGCGAATGCGGTCGATCGGGCTCGGCCTCGGACGCCGCGTCTGCTCGTCGACGGTCTCGAACACCGCATCGATCGGCCGGCCGATGGCTTCCGATTCGGCCCATCCGGTCAGCGTCTGCGCGACCGGGTTGAGCATCGTGATGCGTCCCTCTGCGTCTGTTGCGATGACCGCGTCGCCGATGCTGCGAAGCGTGACCGAGAGGCGCGCCTCGTTGCGTTCGCCCGCCGCACGCGCGGCCTGTTCGCCCGCCAATGCGCGCTCGAGATTCTCGACGGCCTTGGCGCGCTCCGATTCCGCTCGGTCTCGTTCCTCGAGGCGGCGATCGAGGATCGCCGCCGCCTCGCGCAATCCATCCGCCAGCTCGTTGAACTCGACGACGGATGAGTCCGTCAGGGAAAACGACTCGCTGCGCGCGAGCGCGCGGACCGCTTCGATCGCGGCCGTCTGCGCGCGTACGATGCGGCGCCGCACGAACAGCACCATCAGGAAGCCGCTCACGAAGATCGCCGCCATGAACGCGATCAGCGCGCCGCTCGACCAGAGGAGTGGTCCGTCGATTGCGGAGGCCGGCATGCCGAGCGCGACGGTCCATCCGGTCAGAGCCGACCTGTTGAACGCCGCATACGTCGGCGTGCCGTCTCGCAGCATCGATCGGAGATAGCCCTCGGACGCCGAGCGAACGGCCGCCGCGAACTGTTCGTTCGGTTTCCCGCCGATGAAGCTCTTTTCATCGACCGTGCGCGCGAGGATCGCGAGATCGGAATCGAGCAGCGCGACGATCGCCTCGGCCGGGGCGGGCTGCGTTCGCAGCACGTCGCTGAATTGCGACACGGGCAAGCGAGCGCCGAGCACGTAGAGGAGCCGTTGCCCTCTCATCACGGGGACGCCCACGGACACGAAGAAGTTGCCGGTCGCCGGATCGCGCTGGGACGTCGAGACCGCTGCATTGGTCGTCGTCCGGACCGAGCGGACCCAGTCGTCGGTCAGGAGCGTCGACGATTCGCCGTACGGCATCGCCGTGCTCACGAGGACTTTCAGGGACGATGGATCGACGAGACGGACCGACTCCCATCCGGGGAGCAGTTCCACCGTTCGCGACGCGAGGGCATGGAACGGCTGCAGGTTGTCGCGATCGATCGGCTCGAGCGACGCGAGGACGCGAAGCTCCGCGATCGTGTTCTGGACCTCCCGATCGAGCGCGGCGTTGATCGCGCGCGCGCGTTCCATGTTCTGGCGATTGACGAGCGTCTTCTGCTGTTCCCACGATGTGTAGATCAGGCGGGCGGCGAACAGGCCTAGCGGGACCGTAGTGCTCAAGACCAGGATTGCGAGGATGGTGCCGAGACGAACGCGCCGAAGCGACGAACGAGAAGAGCCCTGAAGCACGAAGCTCGATTCTATAACGCACGCGGCGCGCGCAGCGCGCGCTCCAGCCAGCGTTCCACGTCGACGCGGAAGTCGCTGCCAAGCTCATCTGCGCTCGGTGAGCGCGCGTCGGCAGGAAGATCGCCGCGCACCGACTCTTCCATACCGGCGACCTCGAACAGGTTCACGAAGATGTCGACGAGAAAGGCGCGGTCCTCGATCGACGAACGCGCGCGAACCGGCGCGGCCCCCGACATCTCGATCCCGAAATGCTCGCCGCCCGATTCCGAGAGCAGCTCGAGAAACAACTTGTCGCTCGCGTCCCCTTCGTTTTTCCCTCCCGACGCGAGGATGCGCGACTCGTCGTCGCCGGTATCGCAGTACAGCTTGATTCCCGACGGGAGCACCACGACCCATGCGTCCCACGTCGCGCCGCCTCGCCACTCGAGATGGAGCAGCGTCCGCGATCGCAGCGCGATGAGATCGAACGCCCGGCGATCGTCGCCGAGCGCCTCGTCGACGACGCGGTCGAGCGACAGCGGCTCGTGCGGAACGCGCAAGGACCACAGCTCCTCGCGCGATCTGAACTGCTTGACGATCCGCTCGAGCGCCTCCAGCACGCGCAGCCGCAGGTGCCGTTGACTCATCATGACGCTCCGATTGTACTGTGCCGATAGAATGCTCCTCGAATGAACGCATTGGTTCTCGTGAGCCCGGGCCGAGTAGAGCTCCGCGACGTGCCGCCTCCGGATCGCGCCGGCGAATGCCTCGTTCGCGTGTCCATGGCGGGCATCTGCGGAACGGATCTGCAAATGCTCGACGGCTACGCGGACTTTCACGGCATTCCAGGCCACGAGTTCGTCGGCGTCGTCGAGAAGGTGGATCGTCCGGCCGACGCGCGCTGGGTTGGAACGAGAGTCGTGGGAGAGATCAACGTCGGATGCGGCCGATGCGAATGGTGCGCGGCGGGCGTCAAGGAGCACTGTGTCGATCGGTCCGTCGTTGGCATCCGTCAGCGCGACGGCGCCTTCGCGGAATTCCTCTCGCTGCCGGCGGCGAATCTCCACGCGGTCCCCGATACCGTTGACGATGAAACCGCGGTGTTCGTGGAGCCCGTGGCTGCCGCGTGCCGGATCTTCGAGCAGATGTCGATCGACGATCGCGCGCGCGTCGCCGTTGTCGGCGATGGGCGAATGGGGTTGCTCACCGCGCAGGCGATCCGGACGGCGACGCCGCACGTCACCGTCATCGGACGCCACGCGCGCAAGCTCGCCGTTGCGCGAGCGCTCGGACTCGCCGTCCTTTCTTCCGAGGAGGAGGTTCCCCAAGGATCGCGCTTCGACGTCGTCGTCGACGTCACGGGTCGGCCCGGCGGCCTCGCTCGAGCGCTGCAGATCGTCCGTCCGCGCGGCACGGTCGTCATGAAGTCGACGTTCCACGGCGAGGGAGCGATCGAGTCGTGGCCGATCGTCGTCGACGAGGTGACGATCGTCGGATCGCGCTGCGGTCCATTTCTGCCGGCAATCCGGCTGCTCGCGTCGGGGGCCGTGCGGGTCAAGCCCTTGATAGCGCGCGTCGCGACCCTGGCGGAGCACGCATCGGCGTTTGCCGAGGCGCGCACCGCGCACAAAGTGTTGTTTGCGGTCAGGTGAGATTCACATGATGCGCCGGTTACTTCTTGCGATCGTAGCCGCGGTCGTCGCGTTCTCGCGCGCTGCGCCAACCACCGTCGAAGCGCAACAATACGATCTCGTCGTCTACGGTGGAACGTCGGCCGGCGTCATCGCCGCGGTCCAGGCGAAGCGCCTCGGAAAGCGAGTCGTGATCGTCGGACCCGACAAGCATCTTGGCGGCCTCTCGAGCGGCGGACTCGGGTTCACCGACACGGGCAACAAAGCGGTGATTGGCGGTTTGTCGCGCGAGTTCTATCACCGCATCTGGCGGCATTACGACAGCGCCTCGGCCTGGCGATGGCAGAAGCGCGAGGAGTACGGCAACAAGGGCCAGGGCACGCCGGCGATCGACGGGACCGAGCGGACGATGTGGATCTTCGAGCCGCACGCGGCGGAGCGCGTGTTCGAGGACTTCGTGAAGGAGTACGAGATTCCCGTCGATCGCGGCGAATGGCTCGACCGCTCGCGAGGCGTCGTCAAGAGCGGGTCGCGCATCACGTCGATCGCGATGCTGAGCGGGAAGACGTACACCGCCCGCATGTTCATCGACGCGACGTACGAAGGAGACTTGATGGCCGCGGCTGGCGTGGATTACCACGTCGGCCGAGAATCGCAGTCGACGTATGGCGAGAAGTGGAACGGCGTTCAGATCGGCGTGCTGCACCATCGACATCATTTCGGCGTTCTGCCCACGTTGATTAGCCCGTACGTAGTTCCAAACGATCGCGCGAGCGGCGTACTGCCGCGAATCAGTACTGAAGCGCCCGGCACGTACGGCCAAGGCGATCGCAGAATCCAGGCGTACTGCTATCGGTACTGCGTCACGGATCATCCCGACAATCGCGTGCCGTTTCCGAAGCCTGACGGTTACGACCCCGCGCAATACGAGCTCCTCTTGCGGATCTACCAGGTCGGCTGGCGCGAAACGTTCGACAAGTTCGATCCGATCCCGAACCGCAAGACCGACAGCAACAATCACGGTCCGTTCAGCACCGACAACATCGGCATGAACTACGACTACCCCGACGCGTCGTACGAGCGCCGGCGGGAGATCCTCGCCGAGCACGAGCGATATCAAAAGGGATGGCTGTACTTCATCGCGAACGATCCGCGCGTGCCTCGAGAGGTCCAGGAGCGCATGCGCCAGTGGGGTCTTCCGAAAGACGAGTTCACCGACAACGGCGGCTGGCCGCATCAGATTTACGTCCGCGAGGCGCGGCGGATGATCGGCGAGTTCGTGATGACGGAGAACGAGCTGATGAAGCGGCGGCCGACGCCGTCGTCGGTCGGCATGGGGTCGTACACGATCGACTCGCACAACGTTCAGCGCTACATCACGTCAGACGGCGCCGTGCAGAACGAAGGCGACATCGGCATCGCACTTCCAGGCCCGTATGAGATTGCTTACGGCGCGCTCGTGCCGAAGCGCGGCCAGGCAGACAATCTGCTCGTCCCGGTGTGCGTCTCGAGCTCTCACATCGCCTTCGGCTCGATCCGGATGGAACCCGTGTTCATGGTGCTTGCGCAGTCCGCGGCGACGGCCGCGGCGCTCGCGATCGATCGCGGCGTGCCAATTCAGGACGTGCCGTATCCGCTGCTACGGGAGCGCCTGCTGAAAGATGGTCAGGTATTGGAGTACTCACGCTGATCCTCGAGCTTGGCCTCGTGAAATCGCCGGTCGTAGGGTCGGCGCGGACCGGCAACGCCCGCACCGGTTTTGCCCCGTCGATCACAAGTCTGAGACGCGTCGGGGCGTCTCGCCGGCGGCCTCCCGCCGAAAACACACGGGCAAACCGCCGTTTTCCATGTGGCATCGGTTGTGATTCCCGATCGGCGACCGAGTCCAGGTGGGGTGTGCCTCACGGGTAGGCAGCCTGTCATGAAGATTCGCGCATTCGCGATCCTCCTCTGCCTGGCGATGATGGTCCTCGTCGTGCCGGGGCGCACGTCGACGTCCGAAGAGCCTCGCCTTCTCGTTCGCCTCGCGGTCTCCAGCATCGAGCCGATCCGCACCGAGCTCGAAACCTCCGGCTACGACATCCTGCGCGTGAACGCCAAGGCGAAACCGCCGACGATCGAACTCGTCGTCACGCGCGCGGAGTGGCAGGCGCTCGTTGCGCGCGGTTATCGCGTGACGATCACGGGCCGCACGCGTCCGGCGAGAGAGCTCGTTCGGCGGTCGGATCGGACACGAACGACTCGCACCGCCGGCGAAGTGTCGATCGAAGCCGGCGTCGGCGCGTCCTCCACGTATCTCGATCTCGACGAACTGCTCGCGCGGATGCAGCAGATCGCGTCCGCGTACCCGGCGATCGCGCGCGTGGTCGACATCACGGCCACGTACAGCACGCCGGTGACGTTCGAAGGCCGACATCTCTTCGCGCTCAAGATTTCCGACAACGTCGCGGACGATGAAGACGAGCCCGCGGTGCTCGTCGTGAGCGCGCATCACGCGCGTGAAATCACGACGCCGCTCATCACGCTCAACGCCGCCGAGCGGTTGACCGCGGGCTACGCGGCCGATCCGCGGATCGCCGCCGCCGTGAACGGCCACGAGATCTGGATCGCCCCGGTGTGGAATCCCGACGGATACAACCACGTCTTCGCGACCGACAACATGTGGAGGAAGAACCGCCGCGTGTTCGGGACCGGCATCGGCGTCGATCAGAATCGCAACTATCCACAAGGCTGGACGGCGTCATGCGCCGGCAGCACGAATGCGGCGACGGAGACCTACAAAGGACCGTCGGCCGGATCCGAGCCCGAGACGCAGACGATGACGGCGTGGTCGCGCGCGGAGCGGTTCGCAAAAGTGATCGACTATCACTCGTACGGTCGAGAAGTCCTGTATGGATATCTGTGTTTGAGCCATCCATTCACGGCGTGGATGCAGCAGGAAGCCGCGGCGCTTTCGCGCGCATCCGGATATGGCGGCGCGACGCGTCTGCCCAGCGCGGAAGGCGAGCACCCGCAGTGGCAGTTCGCGAACCTCGGCGCCTACGCGTTCCTGATCGAGACGCACACGGAGTTTCAACCAACCTACGCGAGCGCCGTCAGCGAGGCGGCGCTCGTCTGGCCCGGCGTGCTGACCGTGATCGAGCGGCCGATCTCGGTGTCCGGACACGTGACCGACGCGGTATCGGGCGTTCCGCTCTCGGCGCAGATCGAGCTGCTGAACGTCGCGTTCACGAACGGCGAGCGCAATTCGAGCGGCGGTCCATTCGGGTCGTATCACATGTTCCTTCCGCCGGGGACCTACGACGTCCGCTTCTCGGCCCCGGGCTACCAGCCCGTTACCCGACAGGTGTCCGTCACGTCGACCTCGTCGATTGTCATGGACGTGCAGCTCCCGGGCATTCCGCCGGAGGCGCCGCGCAATCTCCGCCTCGTCGATATCACCGATATCGCGCAGTAGCGGATAAGATCGTCCGTGGGTGGATGACATGAGCTATTGCGAACACTGCGAAGGCCAGCGATTCGATCGCGCGCGAGTGCTGCGCGCGCTGCGGCAGGTCCGTCAGGACCTCAAAACTGGCCACTGCCGCAGCGTCGACGGCGCGCTCGATCTGGCGCTTCAGGCCGTCAAGGCGCTCGAGATTCCACACCTCGAATGGGAAGACGAGGACGATCAGGTCGTCCACTGATCGCCGCGCTCGGCCGCCGTCCCACGGAAAGACAAGGCTGGCGCTTCTCCACGAAGCGCCAGCCTTCTTGTTCCTACTTGAAGCGCTGACCGATTGCCGTCGAGCAACCGGTTCTGTACAGCTCCCCGGTCGTCTTGTAGAACGCGTTCGTTCCCGACGACGAGAGATTGTCCGCGTCGACGAGATCGACCGTGTGCGTGACCGTCTGCCAGCCGGCGAAGAAGCCTGGCGTGACGGGCTTGGTGGGATCGAAGCCGGGCGTGCCGGGCAGGTTGGGCGCCGTGTCGAACAGGATCAGCGCGATCATTTTCTGTCGAAACGTAGTCCTGTCTTTCCGGCTCCACGTCCCATGCCCCGGACCGCGCTGACCGATCGCGAACCCGGAGCTGCCGGCGCTCTCGCTGATCGTTCCCCCTTCGTGAAACGAGACGAGCGCGTTGAACGGGCTTCCGATTGGCGCGCCGCTGGTGCAGTCGCGCAGCGTCACTTGCACGGACCAGGCCCCCACCAGACCTCTGGACGACTCGGCGGTCGCCGTCCCCGCGCTCGTCATGAGAAGCGCGGCGGCAAGACCCAGCGAGGTCCGCGCGCGAAGGCTGCGAGAGAGGCCTGTCTTTTTCGAGAACATGATTGTGACTCCTGCCGGCGACGCGACCCGACGCATGAGTGCGGTGGTCAGCGCCGGCACCGCCATCGTCGCCGCCGCGCGCGGGGTCCCGCCATGGCGCCAGCCTGAAGAAGCCCTGTCTTTCGTCTGAATCTGTAACTGGCAGACGAGCCTGACGTTAAGGTATTTTGGAGATCCGTCGTCCGATGGTGAGCAGCGGTTCCCGCCAGACGTTCCGGTTTCGTGAGTTCGAGCTCGACGTCGCCGCGTACGAGCTGCGCCGGGACGGACGGCCCGTCCGCCTCGAGCGGCACCCGCTCGATCTGCTGATTCTCCTGGTCGAACGCCGCAACGAGCTCGTCGCGCGAAGCGACATCGTCGACCGGCTCTGGGGAAAAGACGTGTTCGTGGATGTCGACACCGGCGTCCATACCGCGATCCGCAAGCTGCGTCGCGCGCTGCGGGACTCGGTCGACACGCCGGCCTTCATCGAGACCGTTCCCGGGAGGGGATATCGATTCATCGCGCCAGTCGAGGTCGGGCGGCCGCCCGACGTTGTCGCCGCGTCCCCATCGGTGCCCGTGGCGCTGCCGGCGCCAGTGACATCTGCGCGACGGCGTTCGATTGCGTGGCCGGCCGCCGTCGCCGCAGCCGTCGTGATGGCTCTGGCGGTTGGCCTGCTGAGCTGGACGCGCCGCGGTGATTCCGCGGATGCGCGAATCACGCTGGCAGTGCTGCCGTTCGAGAATCTGGGCAGCGACCCCGAACGGCAATACCTCGCCGATGGATTGACGGAGGAGACCAGCGCGTCACTCGCGCAGATCGATCCCGATCGCCTGAGCGTCAAGGGCCGAACGCTGCGATACAAGCGCACGACGAAGACGGCCGCGGAGATCGGGCGGGAGCTTTCGGTCGATTATCTGCTCGAAAGCTCGCTTCAATCGGAGCAGGGCCGTCTCCGCGTGACGGCGAAGCTCATTCGCGTACGCGATCAGGAATACGTATGGACGCAGACGTACGACTACGAGCCGGCCAGCGCGCTCGGTCTTCAACGCGAGCTGAGCGCCGCCATTGCGAAGCAGATTCGGCTTCGTTTGTCGGTGGACCGGCTCGACGCGGTGGCCCGCCGCCAGACGCGAAGCGCCGACGCATACGACCTGTACCTTCGCGGCCGGAACTTCGCGAATCAGCGGACGCCCGCCACGACGAAACGCGCGATCGACTACTACGAGCGCGCGACCGGCGTGGATCCAGACTACGCGCTGGCGTGGGCGGGTCTAGCGGCGGCGCACGCCGCGAGTCCGGTCAACGGCGACGCACCGCCGCTCGAGGTCACGCCGCGCGCCCGTGACACCGCCGCCCGCGCCCTCCGCGCGGATCCCGATCTCGTGGAAGCGCAGTACGCGTCGGCCTTCGTCCAGTGGCAGTTCGAGTGGAACTGGCCTGCGGCGGAAGCCGGTTTCCGAAAGGCGATTGCCCTGTCGCCGGATCACGCGTGGTCCCACATTTCGCTGGCGCATCTGCTCTCGCAGACCGGAAGGCACGACGAGGCACGCGCAACGGCGCGCCGTGCGCGCGAGCTCGAGCCGCTCGAGCCGATGATGCACGCGATGTCGTCGCAGATGGCCGCGCAGGCGCGCGACTACACCGCCGCGCTCGAGCATGCGCACCAGAGCGTCGCGCTCGATTCCGAGTTCTGGATCGGGCACATCATGAAGGGACAGGCGCTCCTTCATTTGGGGCAGACGGATCTCGCGCTCGAAGAGCTCACGACCGCGGCGCGGTTCTCCAACCAGAACAGCAAGGCGATCTCGTTCAAGGGATACCTGCTGGCGCGATCGGGACGGACGGCGGAAGCGCGTGACGTGCTGGCGGCGCTCGAGGGTGTCTCTCGCACGCGGTACGTGCCGCCCGTTGCGATCGCGCTCGTGCACGCGGCTCTCGGAGAAACCGATGCCGCGTTCGAATGGCTCGAGCGTGCCGAAAAGGTCCGCGACGTCCACTTGATCTTCCTCACCGTCGATGCCAAGTGGGATACGCTGCGAGCCGATCCTCGGTTTCCCGCACTGCTCGATCGCTGCGGGTTCACGCGCGCGACGCGCTGATCGCGCGCGCTACTTCTTGAACGTATCCGGCGTCACTCCCGTGTTGAAGCGCCACTCCGAGATGACGGCTTCGACCGCCTTCTGTCCGTTCTGGAACGTGATGATGCGCATCGGGACCACGACGCCGTTGCCGGCCGGCTTGAAGTCCGAGACGCGCGTCTCGAAGTCCGCAGGGCCCTGCTGCGACATCCCGTGATAGGTCACGTTGACGACGTAGTGTGTTTTCGGGTCGAGGCCGAGGACCATGTCGATCTCGCCCTTCTTCCACGACACGCGGTCGAGCGCCACGCCCTCGACCTGCTTCGGCTCGAGCGCGGCGACCTGCGCGCTGCCGTTCAGCGCGTCGCGAAACACGCCGACGTTCGCGTTGAGCAGGACCGCGCGCCGGAGCTCGACCGTCATCTCCGCCGGAATCTCGATCGCATCGCCGCCGGGCGGCACGATCGTCCCCTTGCTTCCGTCGAAGTTCTGCACCAGCTCGCCGAACGGGAGCGTCAGCACGCCGCGTGATTTGTCGGGGTGCAAGATCACTCCCTTGGCCGTGCCTTCGATTTCGCCTTGCGGTGTCACGACGGTGATCTTCGACGTCGTCGTTGCGTCTTTGATTTCGGCCAGCTTCGCCGCGCCGCCGTGCGCTTCGGCGGCCGCTTTGATCAGCGCGAGCCCGCGGGCTGCCGCGTCAGGTCCCGCCGCCGTCTCCTGCTTTGCCTGGAAGTCGGGCTGCGTGAGATCCAGCTTCGCCGCCGGAACGATCGCGACGCGTCCGAGACCTTCGAGCATCTTCGCGAAACCGCTCGCGTTGCCAACCGCGACGATCGAGAGTTGATCGGGATTCAGGTGCTTCTGCACTGCCGCCGAGACTTCAGCGGCGGTGATCTTCCTCACGCGATCCCGATACGTCTGCCAATAGTCGGCCGGCAGGCCATACAGCGCAGCGGACAACACGCGTCCCGCGACCGCGTCCGCCGTTTCTATCTGAAGACCGAACACACCGGCGATGTACGACGTCGCTTCGGCGAGCTCGGCCGGCGTGACCGGATTCTTGCGGAACTCGTTGAGGACATCGAGCGTGACCTTCAACGCGTTCGCGGTCTCCTCGGTCCGCGTGAAGCTCGTCATGTTCCACAGCCCCGCGGCCTTGTTGGTCTCGAGCGCCGATCTGGCGCCATACGTCAATCCTTCTTTGGCGCGAAGACGGAGGTTGAGCCGCGAATTGAAGCCGCCGCCGAGAATCTGATTGGCGACATTCAACGCGATGAAGTCCGGATGATTGCGCGGAACGCCGACGCCGATCGTTCCAAACTGCGTCTGCACCGCATCCGGCTGGTCGACGACGACGATGCGCCGTTGCTGCTGCTGCGCTGGAGTGCTCGCCGGTTGGGCTGCCGCTCCCTTCCACGCGCCGAAGTACTTGCGCGCGAGCCCCGCGGCGGCGTCCGGCGCGATGTCGCCGGCGATTGCCAGGAACGACCCGACGGGCGTGTAGCGTTCTTTGTGGAACTGCACGACGTCGTCGCGTCCAAGCGAACGGACCGTTTCGGGGAAACCGTCGGTTGGAAAGCCGTACGGATGATCGCCGTATCCGACGCGGTCCGCGGTGGCGTCGCGCAGGTACTCGGGATCGCGATAGGCGACCTGCAGATTCGACAAGGTTTGACGGCGCCAACGTTCGATCTCGTCGGGCGCGAAGGCCGGCCGCTGCACGACGTCGGCGAGCAGATCGAAGCCGGTGTCGAGCGACGAGGTCAACACGGTGACGGACGCTTGCGTCGAATCCTGCGACGCGCTCGCGCTGAGCGATCCGCCTACGCGATCGATCGCTTCGGCGATCTGCTGAGCGGATCGCGTCGACGTGCCTTGGCGGACGAGCGCGGCGGTCATTGCCGCGAGCCCCGCCTGCTTGCCCGAACGCGCGGCGGCGCCGGCGCCCGTCAGCATCAGCGTCGCCGACACGACCGGCTGCCGATGATCCTCGACGACGAACACGGTCAGCCCGTTGTCCAGCTTCGTCGTCGTGTGCGCCGGAAACTTGAATGGCCGCTCGGGCGCGACCGCAGGCGGCTGCTGCTTCTTCGCCGGTGTCTGCGCCTGCGCGAATCCCGAAGCCGCTGGAACGAGCATCACCGCCGCGGCGAGGAAGGTAGCCAGGTGTTTCGCACGCATGGGCATATCTCTCACTTCTTCCCCGCCGGCGCCGCCGGGGGCTGGATGAACAACCGCGTCTCGCGCGGCTCCGCCAAATACTCCTTCACCACGCGCTGAACGTCGGCGGCGGTGACCGCCTGGTACTTGGTCAACTCAGTGTTGTAGCGTTCCGGATCGCCCATCAGCGATGCCGCTTCGCCGAGGTTGTCCGCTTTGTCCTGCATCGTCTGCCGTCCGACCACGAGGCGCGAGACGATCGTGTTCCGCACTTTGTCGAGCTCGTCCGCCGACGGCGGCGCGCCGGCCAGTCCGTCCACGACCGCGCGAATGCTCTTCGCGACGTCCTTGACGTCCTTGCCTTGATTCGCCACGCCGAAGAGAAAACCAACGGACGGCCCTTCGAGCAGTAGAAGCTGCGCTTGCGCGGCGACGGCCGACTGTTCCTCGTAGACCAGCCGGCGATACAGCCGCGAGCTCTCGCCCGACGACAGGATGTCGAACGCCATCTGCAACGGATACGTATCCGCATGCCCGCGCGGCGGCAGCTTGAACGCGCTCGCGACGGCTGGCAGCGGCGCTTTCGGATCGGCTTTGTTCACGACGCGCACTTCTTTTTGCGCGGGCTCTTCGGCTTTCACGCGCGCGACGCCCTTGCTGCGCGGTATGCGGCTGAAGTGTGTTCGCGCGTAGCCGAGCGCGAGCTTCGGATCGAAATCGCCGACGATGACGAGCGTCGCGTTGTCAGGCACGTAGTACGTATCGAAGAACTCCTTGACGTCGGCCGCCGTGGCCGCGTTCAGATCGTCCATCGATCCGATCGGAAGATACTTGTAGGGATACACCTGAAACGTGGCATCGAGCACCCATTCGGCGAGCATGCCGTACGGCGGATTCTCGAATCGAAGCCGCCGTTCTTCCTTGACGACTTCGCGCTCTTTCTTGAAGTTCTCGTCGTTGACGACGAGCGAGGCCATGCGATCGGCTTCGAGCCAGAGCACGCGCTCGAGGTGGTTCGACGGAACCGTCTCCCAATAGACGGTGCGATCGAAGTTGGTGTACGCGTTGACGGCGCCGCCCGCTTCGCGAACGTAGCGCATGTGCTCTTCCGGACCGACGTTCGCCGAGCCGCGGAACATCATGTGCTCGAACAGATGCGCGAAGCCGGTTCGTCCCTTGCGCTCGTCCTTCGATCCGACTCGATACCACACCTGCACGTTCACGACGGGCCGTGAGGTGTCCTGCGCGAGGACGACCTGCAGACCGTTGTCGAGCGTGTGACTCTCGGTCTTGAGTTTCGGCGGCGTCACCTCCGAGCGGGCGATCGGTGACGAAGCGGCGATGAGGAGCGCACACGCGCTGGCGAAGAGGACACGAGCAAACATACTGTCAACCCCCAGAAGGGTGATTCTAACGCTAGACGCGGATCACGCGGATCTGCGAGATCCGCGTCCGTCGAGGAGGAACTCGAGCGCGGGCACGAGACGTTTCGCCCAATCCGCTTCGGTGTGCCGCCCGCCGGCATCGACGGTGAATCGCAGCCGGTCCTCGGAATAACCCTTCCGCTCGAGGATCTCTGCGAGATGCCTCGCATCCTTGAGCGTGGTTCCGCCCTCGTCGGTCCCCGTATCGATGTAGAGGCGTCCTGCGGGCGCGGCGGCCCGTTCGACGTACGAGAGCATCGCGCGGCTCGCGAACCAGATGGACGGGCTCATGGCGCCGGCAAGGCCGAACGTTTCCGGCGCGCGGAAGAACGCGTAAAGGCTGATGAGCGCGCCAAGCGAGGAGCCGAAGATGCAGGTCGCCTCGCGCTCGGGCCGTGTGCGGAAACGGCGATCGACGAGCGGCTTCACGGTTCGCTCGAGGTACGCCAGATAGGCGTCGCCATCGCCTCCGCCGATCTTCGCGTCTACGAACGGCGTGTACTCGCGGACGCGCGCGGCGCCCATGTTGGGCACGCCCACGACGATCACGTCGATGCCGCGCGCCGCGAGCGTGGCCATCGCGCGCTCGAGCTCCCACGTGCCGGCGAACGCGCGATGCGGATCCGCGAGGTTCTGTCCGTCCTGCATGTACACGACCGGATATCGCCGCCTGTTCGTCCGGTACGAGGGCGGAAGATACACATCGATGTCGCGCGCGGTGTCGCGTTGCGGGGACCGTACGGCTCTCAACACGCGGCGGAGGGGCCCGGCACCGCTCATTCAGTCGGCCGATCGGGTGCCGGAGCCGACGCGTGGAAATCGGCGTAGAACCGCTTCGTGTAGCTCGCGAGGAGCTCGGTCACGCGATCGGCGTTCGTCGACGCGACGATCAGGCCCGCGTGATGCGGCTTGCGCACGCGCACCTGGATCTCCGGGTCGGTATACGCGCTCATGTCGGGCGCTTCCTGCCGCGCGAGCGACAGAACGATGCCGCCGCAGGCGTCGCGCGGCGCGGGCGGATCGTACGCGCCGTCCTCGCCCGCAATCTCCACGCGCGCCCATTCGCGCCACAAGTTGATTCCGGTGGCCGCTTCGACGACGTCGACGATGTACGCACCGCCGACGCGCGCGGACGTCTCCAGGAAGTAGATCGTCCCGTCGGCCGCGCGGATGAATTCGGTGTGCGACACGCCTCGCTGAAGGTTGAAGGAATCGAGTACGCGAGCGTTCAACTGCTGCAAGGCAACGACGCGCGGATCGCGCGGCGGCAGCGTGCGCGTGACGAAGATCCCGCCTTCGTGCGCGACGACGAACGGCGGCGTGTCGTAGCGGCTCGCAATCGCGAACCGCACGCGCCGCTCGAAGACGATCGAATCGACGTGATAGACGTCGCCGGGAATGAACTGCTCCAGCACGTAATCGGCCCGCGCGTCGCCGAGCGTCTCGAGCGCGTGCCAGAGCTCGTCGGCCGACTGCAGTTTCTTGATGCCCAAGGCCGCGGCCTGCGCGCGCGGCTTTAGCACCCAGGGCGGCGCGACGGAATCCGTCCACTCGCGTATGGCCGCGTGGTTCAGCGTGTGAACGAACGAAGGGCATGGGAGCCCGGCGCTTCGCGCCCGGCGCCGCATCGCCAGCTTGTCGCGAAACGCGCGCGCGGTCGTCTCCCCCATGCCCGGCACGAACAGGTACTCGCGCAGCATCGCGGCGAGCTCGACGTCGAAGTCGTCGAGCGCGACGATGCGATCGATCCGCTCCGTGCGCGCGACGTGCGCCGCGCCCTTGCGGATGTCGCCGAGCGGCATGTCGCGCCGGATGTAGTAGAACGCGTCGATCGCGTCGCGCGGCCAGTCCGAATCCTGCAGCTTTTCCTCGGTGACGAGCAGGACGCGGCAGCCTCGACGGCGGCATTCACGCAGAAACTCGTCGCCCTTGCGATAGGTGGCAATGCAGAGAAACGTCAGGCCCACTCAGGGAAGTATATTCGGCGGGCGGTGGCTGACCCTCGGTATACTGAGGCCGCAAAAACACGAGGTTCACAATGCGAACACTGCGAAGACTTCGAACCGTTTCGCTCGCCGTTCTCGTGCTGTTCGTCGGCGTGGGCCCCACGTCCACCGTCGTGGCGCGCGTCGATCCCGCCGACACGAAGCTCCTGACCCAGCCGGCGATCAGCGCGAGCCATCTCGCGTTCATCTACGGCGGCGACCTCTACGCCGCCGATCTCAACGGGAGCGGCAATCCAACCAATGTCAGGCGCTTGACGGCTGACGACGGCGTCGAATCGAATCCGGCGTTCTCGCCCGACGGCCGAACGATCGCGTTCAGCGCGCAGTACGACGGCAACACGGATGTCTTCACCGTGCCGGTCACCGGCGGCGCGCCGACGCGCCTGACGTGGCATCCCGTCGCCGACGTGGTGCAGGGCTTTACGCCGGACGGCAAGGGCGTGTTGTTCACCTCGCAGCGGGCAACGTATACCGGACGCTACGCGCAGCTCTTCACCGTACCGGTTCAAGGCGGGATGGAAGAGGCGCTGCCGATTCCGAACGCGGCGCGCGGAACCTATTCGCCCGATGGTCAGCGCATCGCGTACAACCCGCTCGGGCCGCGCTTTCAACAGTGGAAGCTGTACCGCGGCGGGACCGTGTCGCGATTGTGGCTGTTCAACACGAAGGGATACGCGATCGAGAAGATCCCGCAGCCGGCCTCGCGCGCGAACGACACCGATCCGATGTGGATTGGCGACACGGTTTACTTCCGATCGGATCGCAGCGGCGAGTTCAACATCTTCGCCTACGACGCCAAGACGAAGCAGGTTCGCCAGGTCACGCAGCACTCGGACTTCCCGGTGCTCACCGCGTCATCGGGCGCCGGGCGCATCGTGTACGAGCAGGCCGGCGTGCTGCACGTTCTCGATCCGCAGTCCGGCGCGAGCCGGAAGCTGTCGATAGCCGTCGCATCGGATCTGCGCGAGACGCGCGCGCGGTTTGCAAAAGGTGCGCGATGGATTCGCGAGGCCACGCTGTCGCCGACAGGCGTGCGCGCCGCGTTCGGATTCCGCGGCGAGATCGTGACCGTGCCCGCCGAGAAAGGGGACGTGCGCAACCTCACGAACAGCGTCGCCGCGCACGATCGATTCCCGGCGTGGTCGCCGGACGGCCGCTCGATCGCGTGGTTCTCCGACAAGTCGGGCGAGTATCAGCTCTACATCGGCGCGCAGGACGGCAAGGGCGAGCCGCGCGCGATCAAGGTCTCGGGCGAAGGCTTCTACAGCCTGCCGGTATGGTCGCCGGACTCTCAGAAAATCGCCTACTTCGACAACTCGCAGTCGGTGTTCTGGCTCGACGTGAAGAGCGGCGTGTCGAAGAAGGTCGCGTCGCAGCCGATCTATTCGCCCGTCATCAGCATCAGCTACGCGTGGTCGCCCGACTCGAACTGGCTCGCGTACGCGATGGACAACCCGGCGATGATCACGACCGTCTACGTGCACTCCACCCTGCAGGACAAGTCGTTTCAAGTGAGCGACGGGCTCAGCGACGTGAACAACCCGGTCTTCGATCGCGGCGGGAAATACCTCTATTTCTTCGCGTCGACCGACGCGGGGCCGGGGAACGATTGGTTCGCGCAGTCGAACGCCGACATGCGAACGACGTCGGGCATCTATCTCGTCGTGCTGCCCAACGACGTGGTGTCGCCGCTCGCGCGCGAGAGCGACGAAGAAAAGCCGGCGGACGACAAGAAGGCCGACGAGAAGCCGGCTGACAAGGCGGCGGACAAGACAGAGAAGCCAACCGCGCCAACGCCGGAAGAAAAAGCGCCGGCGAAGAAGGATGCCCCGTTCAGGATCGATCTCGAGGGGCTCGAATACCGCATCCTCGATCTGCCGATCACGCCGGCGGACCTGTCCAACTTGCAGACGGGCGCCGCGGGTCAGATCTACTACCTCAAGACCGTCGACGGAAAGACCTCGCTGAACCGGTACGACCTGAACACGCGCAAGAACGAAACGCTCGTGCCCGAAGCGACGAATTACGTCGTGTCGGCCGACGGCAAGAAGCTCCTCTACCGCAACGGCAATGCGTGGTCGATCGTGGCGACGACAAAAGCCATCACGCCGTCGGAGGGACGTATTGGCGTCGATGCGATCGAAGTGCGCATCGACCCGCGCGCCGAGTGGAAGCAGATCTTCGACGAGGCCTGGCGGATCAACCGCGACTACTTCTACGCGCCGAACATGCACGGCGTGAACTGGGACGCGCAGCGAACCAAGTACGCGGAATTCCTGCCGCATGCGGCGACGCGCGCCGACGTGAACCGCGTGCTGCAGTGGATGTCGAGCGAGCTGTCGGTCGGCCACCACAACGTCGGCGGCGGCGACAGCCTTGCCGAGCCGCGCACCGTTCCCGGAGGGCTCCTCGGTGCGGACTACGAGATCGCGAACAACCGGTACCGACTGAAGAAGGTGTTCGGCGGCCTGAACTGGAACCCGCAGCTTCGCGCGCCGCTCACCGAGCCGGGCGTCAACGCGAAGGCGGGCGAGTACGTGATCGCGGTGAACGGACGCGATCTCCGGCCGCCGACGAACGTCTACAGTCTGTTCGAGAACACCGCGGGAAAGATCGTTGAGCTCACGCTCGGGCCCAACGCCGACGGATCGGGATCGCGCACGGTGCAGGTCGTTCCGGTGACGAGTGAAGCCGCGCTCCGCAATCGCGACTGGGTCGAGGGCAACCTGAAGAAGGTCGACAAAGCGACGGGCGGCCGCGTGGCCTATGTCTACGTGCCCAACACCGGCGGCGGCGGCCATGCGTACTTCAAGCGCTACTTCTACCCGCAGGTCCACAAGGAGGCGATCATCGTCGACGAGCGGTTCAACGCCGGCGGCAGCGTCGCCGACTACTACATCGATCTGCTGCGGCGTCCGTTCATCGCGAATTGGGCGATGCGGTATGGCGCCGATCTCAAGACGCCGTTCGCGTCGATTCAGGGACCGAAGGCGATGATCATCGACGAGACCGCCGGATCCGGCGGCGATCTCCTGCCGTGGATGTTCCGGAAGTACAAGATGGGACCGCTCGTCGGTCAACGAACGTGGGGCGGGCTCGTCGGCATTCTCGGGTTCCCGGTGCTCATGGACGGCGGGCAGATCACCGCGCCGAATCTCGCGATCTGGTCGCCCGAGGACGGCTGGATCGTCGAGAACGAGGGCGTGCCGCCGGACGTCGAGATCGAGCAGACGCCGGCGGACGTCATCGCCGGCCGCGATCCTCAGCTCGAGAAAGCCATCGAGCTGGTGATGGCGGACTTGAAGAAGAACCCGCCGCCGAAAGCCGTGCGTCCGGCCTATCCCGTTCGTGGAAAGACCCAGCGCGGCACCTACACCAACGGCAAATGATTCGTCGAGTCTGCGCTTCCAATGGACGAGGGTCACGGTACTGATCACGAACGCGCTCAATTCCACAGCCTGCTGGGCGAGGCCAGCGAGGGGAATCAGGACGCGCTCGCGCGAATTCTGCCGATCGTCTACGAGGAGCTGCACCGAATCGCGTCCGCGTACCTGCGGCGCGAGCGGCCGGATCACACGCTTCAGACGACGGCCCTGGTGCACGAAGCGTATCTCCGTCTCGCGGGGCAGGATGAGCTGGGCTGGAAGAATCGCGCACACTTTCGCGCGATTGCGGCGCAGACGATGCGGCGCATCCTCATCGAGCACGCGCGCGCACGCGGCCGCCAAAAGCGCGGCGGCGCGCCGCACCGCGTCGTGCTCCACGACGACCTCGCGCTGGCCGCTTCGCCGGGCATCGATCTCGAAGCCATCGATCACGCGCTGACGCGCTTGCAACTGCTCGATCCACAACAAGCGCGCATCGTCGAGCTCCGTTTCTTCGCGGGGCTGACCGTCGAGGAAACGGCGGAAGTGCTGTCGATATCGAAGACGACCGTGAAGCGCGATTGGGCGATGGCGCGCGCGTGGCTCCGGCGCGAGCTGGAGGGCGGCGCATGACGCCCGAGCGCTGGCAGCAGGTGCGCGCCTTGTTCCATCTGGCGGTCGACGTCGCCCGGGCCGAGCGTCCCGCGTTCCTCGAACGGGCCTGCGCCGGCGATCGCGCGCTGCAGCAGGAGGTCGCATCTCTGCTGGACGCGGATCAGCCGGACGATTTTCTCGAGGTGCCGGCGGCCATGCACCCCGCGTTTGCATCGAATGCCTCGCCGTCGCCCAGCGTCGACCCGGAGCTTCCAACCCGCATCGGACCGTATCGCATCGATCGCCTCATCGCGCGCGGCGGCATGGGCGCGGTGTATCTCGCGTTTCGCGAGGACGAATTCAAGAAGAAGGTCGCGCTGAAGATCATCAAGCGCGGAATGGACTCCGACTCGATCGTGCGGCGATTTCGAAACGAGCGGCAGATCCTCGCGCACTTCGATCATCCGGGCATCGCGAAGCTGCTCGATGGCGGCACCGCGTCGAACGGCCTGCCGTACCTCGTCATGGACTACATCGAGGGCGAGCCGATAGACAAATACTGCGAGGCGCGCGCGCTCGGCGTCCGCGAGCGGCTGGCGCTCTTTCGAACCGTCTGCACCGCGATCCACTACGCGCATCAGAACCTGGTCGTCCACCGGGATCTCAAACCGAGCAACATTCTGATCGCGTCCGACGGGCAGCCGAAGCTGCTGGATTTCGGCATCGCCAAGATCCTGAGTCAGGACCTCGCGGCCGACGGCCCCGACATGACGATGACCGCCATGCGAGTGCTAACCCCCGAGTTCGCGAGCCCCGAACAGTGCCGCGGCGAGGCGATCACGACAGCCAGCGACGTCTACGCACTGGGCGCGCTGTTGTTCGTGCTGCTCACCGGACAACGACCCTATCGGTTGAAGACCGGGTCGAACGAGGAGATCGTCCGCGCGGTATGCGATCAAGACGTGGAGCGGCCGAGCGTTGCCGTTCCGGCCGGCTCGCCGCTGCGAAAACAACTCGACGGCGATCTCGATGCGATCGTGCTGAAGGCGCTCGAGAAGGAGCCCGCGCAGCGCTATACGTCCGTCGAGGCCATGTCCGCGGATCTGCAGCGCTACTTGGCCGGCCGGCCCGTCACGGCGCGGCGGATTTCATCGGCGTATCGGGCCGCGAAGTTCATGCGGCGGCATCGT
The DNA here is from genome assembly GCA_036556425.1 of Vicinamibacterales bacterium. GTDB lineage: Bacteria > Acidobacteriota > Vicinamibacteria > Vicinamibacterales > 2-12-FULL-66-21 > DATBJJ01. The sequence continues at coordinate 26,218 of DATBJJ010000111.1, read as the reverse complement.
CTTGCGGCCGCCGTTGTAGTGACCGTCGTTCTCTCCGTCGGCGCAGGCGTGCTGACCGCGCTCTGGCAGGCGCACGTCGCGCGCGTCGAACGCGCGCGTGCGGACGTCGAGCGCAATCGCGCCGAGCGGAGGTTCAACGACGTCCGCAAGGTTGCAGGGTCGCTGTTGTTCGAGCTCCACGACGCCATCAACAATGGCCTGCCCGGCGCGCTTCCCGCGCGCCAATTGGTTCTGTCACGCGGGCTCGAATACTTGGACGGATTGGCGCGCGAAGCGGGCGACGATCCCGCGCTGCGCCTCGAGCTGGCGCAGGCGTACAGCCGGATGGGACAACTCCGAGGGGACTATTACGGCAACGCGAACCTGGGCGATTTTCGTGGTGCGGTGGACATGTACCGCGCCGGCGTGGCGCTGTTGGAGACGCCGAAGGACTGGCCATCGGCGATCCGCTGGGATCGCGCGAACGTATTGGCCGACCTCCACGCGTCAATCGCCGAATCTCTCGGCGTCGTCGGAGAAACGGAAACGGGGCTCGAGGAGATCGCGTCCGCGCATCGATGGCACGAGGCGTCCCTGCGGGACTACGCAGCGCTTCACGACGGGGCCCGGGCGGCGAACGCCACCAGGCGCCGAAACCATCTGCTCTCCGAGGCCGACCTGATGGTGATGACCGGCGATTTCGCCGCCGCGTTCGCCACGTTGCAGACGATGCGGCGCGCGATCGAAGAACTGTTCACGCCACCCGACAGCAACCTTCCTTGGGGAACCTACTATTCGCGTCTCGGGGCGGCGCAGCACGTTCTGGCAGCGTCGGTTGCGAGCCGCCTCGCGGATCCCATCGCCGCGCGCGCGTTGATGCTCGAGGCGCTCAGCAATCAGCAGCAAGGGTACGAGTTTCGAACGCGCGCGAACCTCGGCCCGAATCTGCCCGGGCAGTGCCTGATGTTCATGGGCAATCTTGCCTATCAACTCGGACGCGAAACCGAAGGCAATGGATGGATCGCGCGAGGCATCAAGATGACCGAGTCGTCGTACGGCGTGGGCGCGTGGGGATATCACTGGCGCGCCCGCCTTGCGATTCAGAAAGGGCAAGGGCGAGCGGCGTTGAAGGACCTCGCGAACGCGCGCGCGATGCACGAGCGCGAGCGAAGCATTCAACCGGATGGAGCGCTCACCAGAAATCGCTTGGCCGCGGTCGCCGAAGACGAGGGCGACGCGTATCTGCTCGTGGGCGATCGAGCGTCCGCCGAGAAAGCCTATCGCGAGTCGCTGGCGCTTCGCGAACCGCTGGTCAGGTCGCGTCCGACGAACGCGGAGTTCGCAGGCAACTTCGTTTACGCGTCGACGCACGTCGGCGCGTGGCTCGTCGAGACCGGCCGCGTCGACGAGGCCCGCGGGGTGACGCGCAACGCGCTCAAGATTCTTCGCGCGCAAGCGGACGCGCCAGGGGCCGTCGCGAGCCGCGCGACCGAGTACGCGTGGCTGCTGTTGACGGCGCAGCCGATCGACCTTCGCGATCCGAAGCTGGCGCTCTCGTACGCGACCCGCGCTATCGATCTTCCGCGCGGCATACATCCTGACGCCCTGGCAGTCCTTGCAATTGCGCAATTCCAAAGCGGGCAGGTCGACGCCTCCGTGTCGACCGCAGTGCGGGCGTACGATCTGGTGCCGTTGATGCGCGCCGGACGGCCCGATACCGCGCTGAAGCGCGACATCCGCGAGAATCTCCGCCGGCATCCGCTGAAGCCCGCTGCTCGTCCGCTCTGGTTCTGACCGCCGCCAACGGCGCACCTGGTCCCTCCCCGCCGGTTTTGTCGCATCCCTCAGCGGACTCGGAGGAGCCCATCATGAACCCAAGGCACTACGTTTGGGCGATCGCTATCGTCGTCTGCGCGGCCAGCTGGAGCGAAGCGCAGACGACTACACGCGTGAGCGTTGCGACGGGAGGAGCGCAGGCAGACCTTTCGAGCGTCTACGGTCTCTTGACTCCCGACGGTCGGTATGTCGTCTTCGGATCTTCTGCAACCAATCTCGTCGCCGGCGACACCAACGACGAAGATGACGTCTTCGTTCACGACCGACAAACGGGGACGACCGAGCGCGTGAGCGTCGGCACAGGCGGTGTTCAGGGCAACAACGGCACCGGGGACTATGCCATCAGCGCTGACGGCCGCTATGTCGCTTTCGTATCCGCCGCCACGAATCTCGTCGCCGGCGACACGAACGGAGCAACGGACGTCTTCGTTCGCGATCGACAGACCAGCACGACGACGCGCGTGAGCGTTGCGACCGGTGGTATTCAGGCCACCGGCGGCTTCAGCAACGTTCCCGTCATCAGCGCGGACGGCCGCTTCGTCGCTTTCTTCTCGGGAGCGACCAATCTCGTCGCCGGGGATACGAATGGCCTCCAGGACGTGTTCCTGCACGATCGTCAGACGGGGACGACGACGCGTGTGAACGTCGCGACAGGAGGGGCGCAGGCAACGGGCGGCGCTTCGTCCGCGCCGGCCATCAGTGGAGATGGCAGGTTCGTCATCTTTTCCAGCACGGCGACCAACCTCGTGGCCGGCGACACTAATGCAGCTTCCGACATCTTTGTCCGTGACACGCAGGCGGGAACGACCACGCGCGTCAGCGTCGGCCCTGCCGGCATACAGGCGAATGCCGGCAGCTTCTCCGCGAGCGTGAGCGCGGACGGCGTGTTCATCACGTTCGTCTCGTTGGCGACAAACCTCGAGCCTGGTGGAGGCACAGGTGTTTTTGTGCACGATCGGGGCACCGCCACCACGGCGGCGGCCGTCGTCGTGCCGCCCGGGACGCCAATCAATCAACGCCCGGACAATCCCGGGATCAGCGGAAACGGGCGGTTCATAGGATTCACGTCGCGCTTTTCGAACCATGTTCCCGGCGACACGAACGGAGACTTGGATGTTTTCGTGTTCGACCGGCAGCTTTCAACCGTGCAGCGCGTCAACGTGCATACGAATGGACAGCAGGCCGATGGGTTCGCGGATTTCGTGAGGTTGAACGGTGACGGGACGGTCGCGGTCTTTTCGTCGTTCGCAACGAACCTCGTCGACGGCGACACGAACGGCGAGTCCGACGTCTTCGTTCGAACGCTGTCGGGCGGCGGAGGTCCGACAGCGACGATGTCGCTGGACAAGACGTCGCTGCGGTTCGGCGCCGTGACGAACGGCGCGTCATTCTTGTTTCAAACGTCCACGCAGACCGTTCGTCTGGCGCAGACCGGCGCCGGCGCAGTCAGCTGGACAGCCTCGTCCAATCAGCCCTGGCTGCAGATCAGCCCGGCGTCGGGCAGCGGCTCGGCGACGCTCTCCGTATCGGTTCTATCGACGGCCGCCATCTCCGGCGTCGTGACCGGCACGGTGACATTCACGTTCACCGGCGCTGCCAATAATCCCGGACCGATCAACGTCGCGCTCAACGTGCTCCAGAACGGCACGTCCGTTGGTCCGTTCGGTCACGTCGACACGCCAATCGACAATCGCACCGGCGTCACGGGCGCCGTGCCGTTCACGGGCTGGGCGCTCGACGACATCGAGATACAGCGCGTCGCCGTCTGCCGCTTTCCGTTCGGCGCCGAAGTGGCGCCGCCCAATCCGAACTGCGGTGGCGCGCCGCACGTGTTCATCGGGTTTGCCGTGATGATCGACGGCGCGCGGCCCGACGTCGCGGCGGCATTCCCGACCTACCCGAGAAATACGTCGGGCGGATGGGGATTCATGGTGCTGACGAACATGCTGCCGAGCCAGGGGAACGGCACGTACGTGTTCGTCATCCACGCGCAAGATCGCGAGGGTGCGTGGACGCAGCTCGGCACGCGAACGATGACGTGCGCGAACGCGACGGCCACGCTGCCGTTCGGCGCGATCGATACGCCCGAGCAAGGCGGCGTCGCGAGCGGCGCCGGGTACATCAATTTCGGTTGGGCGTTGACGCCGATGCCGAAAACGATTCCCACTGATGGGTCGACGATCACCGTGATGGTCGACGGCATTTCGCTCGGGTCCGTCTCGTACAACCACTTCCGATCCGACATCGCGTCGCTGTTCCCCGGCTTCAGCAACACGAACGGCGCGATTGGATTCAGAGTGATCGACACGACGCTTCTCGCGAACGGGACCCACACGATCGTCTGGGTCGTGACCGACAATGCCGGGACGACGCAAGGCATCGGCAGCAGGTTCTTCACGGTATCGAATGGCGTCGGCGCGGTCACGGCCTCGAGCGCGACCGCAGGCGCCGTGCCGGTGCCCAGTCCGTCACTCGTCGCGTCGCTGCCGGCCGCGGACGACGTCGTGTGGGGTCGGCGGGGGTTCGATCTGGACGCACCGTTCGATGCGTACCGATCGACGCCCGTCCGTCGCATCACGCTTCGCGGCGAAGAGATCGATCGCTTCGAGCTCGCATTGGGCGAGCGAGCCGGCACGTCGCTGACGGGCTACGTGCGTGTCGGCTCCGAGCTGTCGCCGCTGCCCATCGGTTCGCAGCTCGATCCGGCGACCGGCGCGTTCACGTGGACGCCCGGCGTCGGGTTCGTCGGCAACTACGACCTCGTCTTCGTGCGCTGGGACGGCGCGACGCCGATCGAGCGACGCGAAGTGCGCATCGCCGTACACCCGAAGGGCATGGGGCGCTGAGGGACTTTATTGTGGCGGCGGGCAGCGTTGCGCGAGAAAGCTTCTCTGACGCGCGAGGCCGGCCGCACGAATCTCGCCGAACCGGGGCGTCGTCCGGAGGTTGGCGAACAGCGGATCGGATTCGACGGCTGGATACGAGCAATGGGTGCCGCTGATGGCGCGCAACCTCTCAGGTCCTTTTGCCGGCTCGATCACGTTCACCCTTGCCGGCTCGGCGAACAATCCCGGACCGATCGCCGTGGCGCTCACAGTTTTCCAGAGCGGTACGTCCGCGGCGCCGTTCGGAAACGTCGATCCGCCGACGGACAGCCAGACGGGCGTGAGCGGGGCGATCCCGGTCACGGGCTGGGGCGCTCGACGACATCGGCATTTCGCGCGTCGCGATCTGCCGGCTGCCAGTCGGCGCCTCCCTCCAAACTGCGGCGGCGCGGCAGACGTGTTCATCGGGTTTGCGGTCTCGATCGAAGGCGCACGGCCCGATGTAGCGGCGGCATTCCCGGCGTATTCGGCCAATACGCTCGGCGGATGGGGGTTCATGGTGCTGACCAACATGCTGCCGAGTCGGGCAACGGCACCTACGTCTTGCATATCTACGCGGAGGATCGCGAAGGCGCGGTGACTCTTCTCGGCGCTCCTACGATGACGTGCGCGAACGCGACGACGACATTACCGTTCGACGATTCCGACCGACGGCTCCACGATCACCGTCATGGTAGACGGCATTTCGCTCGGACCCGTCTCATACAATCATTTCCAGTCCGATATTGCGGCGCTGTTTCCAGGGTTCAACAACACGAACGGCGCGATCGGATTCAAAGCGATCGACACAACGCTCCCGCACGCACACGATCGTGTGGGTCGACCTATGGCGCGGGAGCGACGCAAGGAATTGGCGGCCGCTTCTTTACGGTATCGAAGGGCGTCAGCGCGATCACGGCGTCGAGTGATCCCGAGGCTGGTCTCTTCACGTGGGCCCCAGGCGTGGGCTTCGTGGGCAGGTACGATCTCGTGTTCGTGCGGTGGGACGGCGCAACACCTGTCGAGCGCCGCGAGGTGAGGATCGTCGCTCACCCCAAGGGCGCGGGGACCATGATCGACGCAATGAAGCAGGGCCGTCAGTGCCGCTGGCTGTTCTCGGCCCTCGCCTTCATGGCCGCCATCTTCGCGCCGAGCTGCCGCAGCGCATCGCGATCCATCACGGCGCGCGCCGATCGAAACATCACGCGCTCCTCTTCCTTGATGTGATGCTCGATGTTCTCCTTGAGCACCTTGAACTTGGCGCCCCATTGCTGGTGGCTGCGCCGCAGGGCGTGCAGCTCCTTGAGAATGACATCCGCCACGTGATGCTCTTCGAATCCCTCTAACACGATCGCTTTGGTCTCGTGGTACTTCTCGAGCGCCGGATAGAGGACGCGTTCTTCCAGCATTTCGTGGATGTTGAGCGCCGTCGTCAGCGTCCGAAGCAGGTCCGTCCTTCCCTTGACCGCGCGCTCCGTCGTTTCTTCGCCTTCCTTCAGCAGCGTTTCCAGCTCGCGGTGATCGGCTTCGAGCAGCGTGATCGCGTCCGGCGCGGTGGAGAACCAGGGAAGTTTGTCCGAAACGGTTGCGACCGCGCCGGCGACGGCCCCTTTGAGCACGACAGCGGTGCTCGCCAGCGTCGATGGCTTCCGAACGGTCGAGGTAGTTTTCGATCGACGCCGCTTTGTGGGAACCGATTTCTTCTTTGACGCGCGTCGCTTTGCCACCTCGCCCTCCGAGGTGGATCGATTCACGGCGCGTGCCAGCCGGGCGGGCGGCTATTCCTCGCGCAGCGCGACGATCGGGTCGACGCGCATCGCGCGGCGCGCGGGCACGTAGCAGGCGAGCGCCGCGACGGCGAGCAGCACCGTCGCCGTCGCCGAATAGCTCGCCGGATCGAACGGCGTCACCTGGAACAGCATCGCCGCGACGACGTTCGCAAGGCCGAGCGCGGCCGCGATGCCAATCGCCACGCCTATCATCGCGAGCTTCATCCCGCCGCCGACGACGAGGCGCAGCACGTGGCCTCGCTGCGCGCCAATCGCCATACGGAGACCGATCTCCTGCGTCCGCTGGCTGACCGTATACGCGACGACGCCGTAGAGTCCGACGGCCGCGAGGAACAACGCGATGCCGGCGAACGCGACGAGCAGCAGCATCGAGAACCGCCGCTGCGCGACCGAATCGCTGACCACCGTCGCGAGTGGCCTCATCGCGAATGCGGGAAGCGCGTTGTCGATGTCGCGGACCGTTTGCCGCGCGGCGGCCGCGAGCCCTGAGGGATCGCCCTTCGTTCTCGCCACGACCGTCATCGCGCTGAACACACCCTGCGGATACGGCACGTACATGGTGGGGACGGGTTTCTCTTCGAGGCTGGCCTGACGGATGGCGCCGACGACGCCGACGATTTGGTAGAAGCCGTCCGTGCCGTTGCCGATGTTTATGCCCTGCCCGATCGGATCCTCGGTCGGGAAGTGGCGATCGACGAAGGCCTGATCGACGATCGCGACCATCGGCGACGTCTCGCCATCCTGCGCCGTGAACGGCCGGCCTCGCAGCAGTGGAATGCCCATCGCGTGGAAGAAGTGCGGCGCGATCGATCGATAGTTCGCCGAGGGTTCTTCGTTCGGCTTTGGCGTCGGGCGTCCCTGAATCGTGAACGAGAGGATGTAGTCGCCGATCATCGGCATCGCCTGAGTGGTGCCGGCGGCCACGACGTCGGGGAGCGCCTCGAGCCGTTCGATCAACCTGTTGAAGAACGCGATGCGCTGGTGATCTTCCGGGTATTGCGAGTTCGGCAGCGCCACGCGAAACGACAGCACGTTCTCCGGCTTGAATCCGGGATCGACGTTGACGAGGCGATAGAAGCTGCGGAGGAGCAGCGCCGCTCCGACGAGCAGCACGATCGACATCGCGACTTCCGCCACGAGCAGTCCGTTCCTGACCCAGCGGCCGCTCGCCGACGTGGAGGCGCGTCCGCCTTCCTTGAGCACCGATCCAATCGTGGCGCGCGACGCTTGCCACGCGGGCGCGAGGCCGAAGAAGAGTCCCGTGAGAATCGAGACGAGAACGGCGAACGCGAGAACGTTCAGGTCGATGGAAATGCCGGCGGCGCGGGGAATGCTGCCGGCGCTCAGCGTTTGAATCGGGCGGATCGTCCAGTACGCGATGAGCAGGCCGATCGCGCCGCCGCCTCCGGCGAGGATGAGGCTTTCGGTGAGCATCTGCATCACCAGCCGCCGGCGTCCCGCGCCGAGCGCGCTCCGGATCGCGATCTCCTTGCCGCGGACCGACGCGCGGACGAGCAGAAGGTTCGCGACGTTCGCGCACGCGATCAGGATCACGACGCCGACCGCGGCCAACAGCGTCAGGAGCGCGGGCCGCACGTTCTCCACGACGTTGTCGTGCAGGCCGATCACCTCGGCCGTCTCGTTCGCGCTCGTCGCCGGATACTGCACGCCCAGGCGCTCCGCGATCGTGCGCATCTCGGCGTGCGCCTGCTGCTTGGTCACGCCGGGCTTGAGCCTGGCGATGACGGCCAGGAAGTGCGCGCCGCGCGACGCTTTCGCGGGATTGATTGCCAGCGGACGCCAGAACTCCGACTCGCCCACGAACGCGAAGCCCGCCGGCATCACGCCGATCACCGTCACGGGCGCGCCGTTGAGCGTGATGCTCCGGCCGAGGACGTTGGGATCGCCGTCGAAGCGCCGCTGCCACATCCCGTGGCTCAGCACGATCACGCTGTCCTTCCCCGGCGCGTCTTCCTCGGCGCGGAACGATCGGCCGAGGGCCGGCGACACGCCGAGCAGCTCGAACGTGTCCCACGACACGAGGCCGCCGTTGATGCGCTGCGGTCCGTCGTTGGCGTTCAGCGTCGCGCCCGTCGAGTTGAACGCGGCGATGCGCTCGAAAACCGTGTTCTGCTGCCGCCAATCGAAGAAGTTCGCCGGTGCGACGGCGAAGCGGCCGAACTTCTGAAGGATCTCGTGCACGCGGACGAGCGAGTCGGGATTGGGGTACGGCAGCGGACGCAGCAGCACGCCGTTGACGACGGTGAAGATCGCGCTCGTCGCGCCGATGCCCAGACCGAGCGTCAGCACGGCGACGAGGGTGAAGCCGGGCGTCCGCGCCAATTGGCGGACCGCGTATCGCACGTCTCGGATGAAGTTCGAGAACACGAGTGCTCCTCCACGTTGTGTGTGCATCGGACCTGTCTGCGATGATGTCAAGCGCTCGAGTCTGGGCTCGATCGCCCGATCGAATGCGGCCTTTGCGTGGCGGCGATCGGCCAGCCACACGTCTTGCGCCATCCGTTCCCAATCGCGGATCTGCGCGCACGCATACGCGTCAGCCGCCGCGTCGTCTGCCCCGCGGGCCGCGGCCTCCCGATAGAAGTCTTCGAGCTGCGCCGCCAGCTCGCGCACGATCCGCGATTCCCGCTCGGGCGTGAGATCGGGAAGCTTCAAGCGCGCGCGAACGAAGGCCGTCCAATCACGCACCGTTCGTGCCCATGACCTCGTTGACCGCGGCGACGTACGCCTTCCAGGTCCGCCGCTGCTCGGCGAGGACGCGCCGGCCCTCCTTCGTGAGGCGGTAGAAGCAGCGCTCGCGCTCGCCGGCCTTCTCGACCCAGCGGCCCTTGATCCATCCGCGGTTCTCCAGTCGAAGCAGGGTTGGGTAGAGCGTCGGCAGCGCGAATTTGAGCCGTCCGCCCGATCGCGATTCGATCAGCTTGCCGATCTCGTACCCGTGGCGCGCCCGCGATTCGAGGAGCGACAGGACGAGCATCTCGGTGCTGCCCTTCTTGAGCTCTGAGCTGAACATGGACCGAAAGCCTCCCTATATGTAGCGAGGCTTAGTATATGACGAGATCGATTTCGAAATGGTTGGCTACGGCCAGATCGCCGTGAGGAGCGCCGACAGGCGGTACCCCGCCTTGGCGAGCTGAATGCGGACGCGATCGCGCGAGCGATCGTCGTAACCCGCGGGCTGCTCGATTCGCCAGCGGTGCGGCGTGCGCCCGGTCTCGTCCGGGCCGAGATACATCGCCAGCCTGATGTCCCGGTGCGCCTCTTTGGTGTGGACGAGGATCTCGTTGACCCATCGCTCGGGCCATGCGTCGGGATCGCCGGTATCTTTCCAGTCCGCCGCCGGCGGAATCTCCGTCTTCAACCTCGACGCGAACGCCGGCACGTCGTCGGTTCTCATCGCGAGGTTGACGATGTGCGAATCCCAGTACGAGTGGAGGTTGAATCGATCCTGAGGGCCGTAGACGAGCGCGTTGCCGCCGATCGTCGTTCGCCATCCGGTCGGACCGTCGGGCAGGACGAAGCGAAGGTCGCCCGACGCGCTGACGAACGCGTTGCCGACGTGCAGCGGCTGATGCAGGTCGCCGACGAGATGCGCGAGCATGCGCAGCGCTTCCCGCGGCGTGAACGTCCGCGACGTGCCGCGCAGGACCTTCACGCATTCCCGCATCGTCTGCACGATGTCGGTCGATCGCGCGCCAGGCAGCGAGCGATCGTAGCGCGGCACCTGGAACGCGATGTTCGTGTAGTGATACGTGTCGTGCGCCGGATGCGCGAGCCTGAAGAGATTCGTATCGCCATCCTCGTACGTCGCCGACTTGATCGTGTCGGGCCACACGGCCGCGTCCGCCAGCGTTTCTTGCGGCCGGAGGATCTTCCGGGCCTCGGTGAGACCCCGCAGGCCCTTCAGGTGCATTTCCGCGAGGAGGCCCACGACGCGATGGCCTTCTTCGCCGAATGCACGGACCTGCGGTCCGAAGACCAGTAACAGCGCGGCGGCTGTGGCGGCGAGGATGGACGGTCGGCTCAGCTTCTTCATGAGGTCTGCAAGGTACCCCCTTTCTCATCCTCCGCCAAGGTCCTGCAAACCTCCGGGCGGGTTTCTCCGTCTCATACCACTAGTTGCCCCGGAGCGGGTCCTCCAGGGGGTGGGGTCCTTTACTTTCGCGGTGATGCGATGACTATTCTAACGAAACTGTTTTCGAAGAAAACTGCGCCGAAGCAGCGCATCCGGGTGTGCATCGAGTGTGGAATGCCCATCGCCGACCATAAGGACTGGTGCAGCATCCTTCGGGGCCAGCAGGAAATGGCCCGGAAGGCGGCCGCCGCCAAGTCGGCGTAGCAGGCGATCTCGAGCGGCCGTCTATCTCGTCGCGGTGAGCGGCCGCTCGCGCCGGAACATGCCGGCGAACATCTGACGCAGGAGATCCGGCCGCTCGCCGAGCAGGTCGAAAAGATCTTCGCGATCGATTTTGAGCGCGACGCCCGACTTGGTCACGTTCGCGGCGCGTCCGAGGCTCTTGCCCGCCATCGTATTCACCGATCCGATGGCATCGCCACCGCGTGCCGTGGCGGGCGGCCGCCCCGTCGAGCTCTCCAACAACACTTCGCCCGTCAACACCATCCACAACGCAGGCAGCGCTGACTCGGGGAACAGCGCGGATCCCTCTTTCATCTGCACCGGCAGCGCGACTGCCGCCAGATGCTTCATCTCCTCAGCGGAGACGCGTGTGAAGAGCGGCACGTATTGAAGGGCGAACACGCGATCGATCGGCGACAGCCCGCCGGCCGCGAGCTGTTCGAGCTCGCGCGCCGCTTTCGTCGGATGCACGGGACGGTCGGGGTGCTCGACGCGCTCCGCGAGCGTCGCGAACAGTCCGCTCACGAGATCCGTGTTGTCGGCGAGCAGCGTTCGAAGCTCTTCGACCGTGAGCGCCAGCGTGACCGCAGCGCCGCTCGTGCGGACGGTCTCCGGCATCGGCAGCCCCGCCATCGCCTCGACGAACCCGATCGCCGCCGGCGCGTCGACTGTCGACGGCGCGCCTTCGCGTCCCGCCGCCGTCACGCGGCCGTCGAGCAGAATGTGGATCGCCGTCGGCACCGATCCTTCTTGTTCGAGAATGCTACCGGACTCGTGACGCACTTGTTTCGAGGCGCTCGCGATTCTGAACAGCTCGTCGATCGAGACTGACGCGAACAGCGGCAGCCGGCGCAGCCGTCCGGCGAGCTCCGCCGCCGGGAGCGGCTCGAGCCACAACTGACGCCGGCGCTCCGCCGGCATCCGCTGTTCCGCGAGCGCCCACGACGCCGCTTCGAACACGTACCAATCCTGCGCGTCGCGGTGCGCGAGCACGTGCTCGACGTCTCCCGCGAGGCTCCACATCTGCTGCTCCCGGACGACGTCGATCGCCGCCGCTGCGGTGACCGGATCGTCGTCGTTGATCAATTGCAGGAGCGTTTCCTCGACGTCGCGCGGGCGCGTCTTGATCAACACGTTGCCGCGGCGCACGCGCTCGTCGCGCGGCATGTCCTCGAGCACCGGCAGCACCTGTTTTCGCAGCTGGCTCGACAGAATGTTGTCGAGGTACTCCGACGCGCTCGATCGGCTCCGTGCGTCGCCGTGCTCCAACGTGTAGCGGGCGGCGTCGATATCGACAGGAGGGTAGAGCAGCGTCAGCAGCTTGAAGATGCGGTTGCGCAGCCGCGCCATCTGCTCGGTGAGCCCCTGCGCCAGGAGCGAATCGGTCTTCAGCTTCTGCTTGCCGAACAGGTTGTCGTGCAGCGAGAGGAAGGTGAAGAACCGCCGCGCCTCCTGGATCGCGAGCTTCTCAATCGGTTCCGGGTTGAACTTCAGCTCCGGATGCTCGCGTCTGAGACGCTCGAGCGCGGAGACGACCTTGTAGCGGATGAATCCGTCTTTCTCCGACAGCGCTTCGACCAGCACGCCGACGGTCTTCTGCGATGGGATCTGCGCCAGCGTGCCCGGGATGTGTCGCCGCACCCAGATGTCTTCCTCGGGATCGCGCAGGAAGAACGCGAGCGCATCGACGACAGGTTCGCCGTAGGCGACGAGGGCGGCGCGCGCGCGTCCCTTCAGGCGCCTGTTGCGGAGCAGCGACACGAGCGACGGCACGAAGACGAAATCGCTCGTGCCCGCCGCGTGCACGCTTTCCATCGCCTCGTCCGCGACTTCAGGCGCCGGGTCGTACAACAGCGGGATGAGCAGACGGCGGAAGCGCGGATCGCCAATCTGGCGGATCGCGATCGCGACGTCTCGGCGCGCGGCTTTTGCTTCGTCGCGCGTGTCGCTCGCGAGGTCGAGCAGCGCGAGCTCCGCTTTGTCCACGTATTCCGGGTTCCCGCTGCCCGCGAGCGCCACGGCGGCGGTTGCGCGAATGCGCGGATCGGGATCGTCGAGCAGCGGCCGCGCGAGCGAGGCGGCATCCGCTTGCGCGATCGACGAGAGCGCGCCGATCGCCGCGGCCCTGACGCCGGAGTCGGCGTCCCCGAGCATGCGGCGGATGTGCGGCACCCACTGCTCCGCGATGTCGCTTCGAACGGCGCCGAGCGCCGCCAGCGCGCGCCGCCGCACGACGGGCGATTCGTGGTAGAGGAGCAGCGGCGTCACGAGGTTGCGTTTGTCGATCGATTCGAGCACGTCGATCGCATAAACCACGCGTCGTGGATCGGGATGCGCGAGCTCCTGCACCAGCGTTTCGATCGTTGTCAGGTCCGCGACGTTCAGCCGCAATTCGCTCGCCTGCACGTCTCGCGTCGCGAGGCTGTTGCGGAACGCCTGCAGGTAGCCGCGGCGCGCGCGAAGCGCCATGAAGATCCAGGCGATCGTCATCACGAGGCTAGCGATGCTGAGCCGCTGCCAATCGAGATTGAGGCCCCACGGCTTGACCAGCACGATCAGGAGCAGCGCGGCCGCGGCCTTCGCCGCGCGATCGACGGTCACGTCGACGAATGACTTCGCCTTCAACTTGATGTCGCCGGGCAGCGGGAGGAAGAGAATCTCGCGCGTGGTCTTGTCGACCGTGTATCGCAGCGACTGATCGAGAATGCGCGCGAGCGACGGCGCCCACAGCGCGCCGTTCAATAGCATGATCACGCCCGTGGTTCCGAGGCTGACCGGAAGCACCATCAGCGCGAAGCCGATCCCGAGATAGCGATGGATCCTGCTCGTCAGCCACACCTGGACGACGAATCCGATCGTCGACATCCACAGTCCGACAGTCGCGAGAAACGACGTGATCGAATCGGTGCCGCCGCCGCCCTTCGCCGCCGCGGCCGCCATGTTCAACTGCTGCTCGATGATGCCGGCGCCGATCGATGCGAAGCTGATGACGAGCGCGATGATCTGAAGGTGCTTCGAGCTGCGGAGAAGCTGGAACGCCTCCGCCATGCTGACGCCCTTTTCCTCCTTGCCGGCGAGCGCGGAATCCGGACGAACGCTTTCCTTGCCGATGATCAGGCTGACGATTCCCGCGCAGAGGAGCATCAGGCCCGCGCTCGGCAGCAGGAGGTTCGTCGAGCCGATCACGCCGGCCTGGGCCGCGAGCGCATTGCCGGCGACGCCGCCGAGCGGCGCACCGCCGCCCACGAATCCAAAGAGCCGCTTCGCCTGGCGCGGGTCGTACACGATGTTGGCGAGCGTCCAGAACTGGCTGATGAGGAGCACGCCGAGCAGCTGGCCGGCGACGTAAAACGCAACGGACACCCAGGCTGCCTGCGGAAGGCGGATGAAGAGAATCCAGAACGCGATCATCAGACCCATCATGCCGAGCTGCATGATCGGCAGCCCCCAACGGCGCGGCAGCTTCGCCATCGTCCACGCGTACGCCGTCATCAGGATGCCGATGACGAGGCCGGAACCGAGCAGCACGTACGGGAGATTGTCGGCACCGAGCTTGGTGATGAACGCGGACCGCGTCAGCGGCTTGATGGCGTTGTACGACGTCATCGCCAGAAACGAATACGAGAACATCAAAAGGGCGGTGACGGCCTCTTCCTTCCGCAACTCGACGAGCGGAGACAGCAGTCGCTGGAGCATTGGCCAAGCCTAAGCGATGCAGAAACTGAAGTAAACTGCGAGACTTCATGTTTCCTCGGTTGCGGCGGTTCCTCGACGTCAAGCCGGGCGAAGGACTTCCGGTCCTCCTCACGTTTCTGTACATCGCGGTCGTCGTCGCCGCGTATCTGCTCGCCAAACCGATTCGTAACGGGCTGTTCCTCCGGCAATACGGGCCGTACTCGCTGGTCTACGTCTATGCGGCCGTGCCCGTCGCCCTGTCGCTCTTCGTGCCGCTCTACACGCGCGCCGTCGCGCGCGTCGGGTCGCGCCTCCTCACGGCCGTCACGCTGCTCTTCTTCGCGGCGAACGTGCTCCTGTTCTGGTATGCGTTCCGCTTTCACCCATTCGAGCTGCTGCCCGCGATCTTCTATGTCTGGGTGAACTGCTTCGGGATCATCGCGCCCGTGCAGGCCTGGAGCTTCGCGAATTCGCTCTTCGATACGCGCCAGGCGAAACGGCTCTTCGGCCTCGTCGGGGCGGGCGCGTCGTTTGGCGCGATCACCGGCGGACTGCTCGCGCGTTTTCTCGTCGGCCCGGTCGGCGGCGCCGTGAACATGCTGCTCGTGCTCGCAGCGCTGATCCTCTCGGCGGCCGCGATCGTGACGGTCGCGAACAAGCGCGTGCGCCGGAAGACGTTCTCACGCGGCGGGACGCGGTTGAGTCAACCGGTGCGCGAGACGCTCCGGCAGATCGCGTCGAGCCCGTATCTGCGCCTGATGGCGGCGATGGTGTTCCTCGTCGCGGTCGTCACGCAGTGGACGGCGTTTCAGCTCAGCCTCGTCGCAAACGAACGCTATTTTCGCGACGCGGACGCGTTGACGGCGTTCTTCGGGACGTTCAACTTCGCGCTGGGATCGGTCAGCTTCCTGATCCAACTGCTCGTGACCGGGCCGGCGCTCCGGCGCTTCGGCATTGCCGTCACCGTTCTCGTGCTGCCGATCTCGCTCGGCTTCGGCACCGCGCTGATCCTGTTGATGCCCGGCTTGTGGTCGGTGCTCTTCACGAACGCCTTCGATCAAGGCTTCCGGTTCTCGGTCGATAAGGCGAGCTACGAGCTCCTCTATCTCCCGATCCCTCCCGCGCAGCGCGTGCATCTCAAGAACGCGATCGACATCGTCGTCAACCGGATCGCCGACGGATGCGGCGCCCTGTTGCTCGGCCTCGCGACGCAGGGATTCGCGCTCGTGCCGGGTCTCGGCCTCGGGTTGCGCGGCACAGCGGCCATCAACGTCGTGCTCGTCGGCATCTGGGGCGGCGTCGCGTGGCGTTTGCGGTCCGAGTACGTCCGCACGATTCACGACAGCATTCACCGCCATCGCCTCGACACTGAGCGGGCCGCGTCGACGACGATCGAGCGCTCGGCGGCGGAGGCGCTCCGGCGAAAGCTCGCTGGAGGAGAGCCGGGTGAAGTGCGGTATGCGCTCGGCCTGCTGGAGGCGCAGCAGACGCGCACGTGGCTGCCGTCGCTGCGTCTTTTGCTGTCGCACCCCGAGAGCGACATCAGACGGCGCGCGCTGTCGCTGCTCCGCGCTGCCGGCGATCGGGAGATCGGCGAGAGGGCGGCGAACCTCCTGAAGGATTCCGATCTCGGCGTTCGCACGGAGGCGCTGCTCTACCTGACGGGCGAGATGCACGTCGATCCGCTCGCGCAGATTCAGAAGCTCGGCGACTTCGAGGACTTTTCGATTCGCGCCGGCATGGCGGCGTTCCTCGCGTCTCCGGGTCCCACGCAGAATATCGAAGCCGCGCGAGCGCTGCTCGAGGGCATGGTGCGATCGTCGGGGAAGGAAGCGGTTCGCGAACGCGCCGAAGCGGCGAGGCTCATCGCGCTCGTACCTGACGCCTTTCTCGATCTGCTCGATTCGCTGATTCGAGACGAGAACGAGACCGTCGCGCGAGCCGCGATTGCATCCGCCGGCGCGATCGCGCGCGACGAGCTGATCGAGCCGCTCATGGCGGTGCTCGCGAGGGACGCGCTGACGGAGGATGCGGCGACGGCGCTCGCGCGATTCGGCAACGCGATCATCCCCGACATCGAGCATGCGCTGCGCGACGAGACCATGTCGCTCGACACGCGGCGGGAGCTGCCATCGGTGCTCGTGCGCCTCGGCACGATCGAAGCGGAGCAGGCGCTCATCGGCAGCCTGCTGCAGGCCGACGTGACGCTGCGCCATCGCGTCATCGCGTCGCTGAACAAGCTGCGCGTCGTGCACCCCGAGGTCGCGCTCGATCCCGCAACGATCAACTTGCTGTTGGCGGCGGAAATCGCCGGACACTATCGTTCGTATCAAGTGCTCGGGCCGTTGAAGGCGCGGCTGAAAGACGAAGACGGCGTCCTGCAGGCGATGGAGCATGCGATGGAGCAGGAGCTCGATCGCATTTTCCGGCTGATGGCGCTCCTCCTTCCGCACGTTGGGCTGCACGACGCGTACGTCGGACTCCGATCGTCGGACGAGCTCGTTCGCGCGAACTCGCTGGAGCTGCTCGACAACGTGCTCGAGCCGGAGCTTCGTCAGCTGCTCGTGCCGCTGCTCGACGCGCAAGTGACGACCGCGGAGCGGATCGATCTGGCCAATCGTCTCGTCGGCGCGCCGCTCGACTCCGCGGAGCAGTCGGTCGCGACGCTCCTGAGCAGCGAGGATCCATGGCTCCGCTCGAGCGCGATTTACGCCGTCGGCGCGCTGCAGCTTCACGAACTGAAGGACGAGCTCGCGCGTTTCGAACGCGATGCCGATCCGATGATCAGGCAGAGTCTGCGCTCGGCTCGGCGCCGCTTGGCTGGGGAGAAGGAGACGCCGGTCCAGCAGGAGCCCGCGCCGGCCGACATGGGTCTGGGCGTCGGCGTCGGATAGTTACGAGTCCGGCGTCGGCGGCATCGAGCGCTTGTGCTCGCTCGATCGAATCGATCGCTCGAGTCGCAGCGCGAGCGCGGGCGACACGCCTTCCGGCCCGCTCGACAAGTAGTTCTCCAGATCCGCGTAGCTGAATCCCATCTCCATTTCGTCTGTCTGCCCCTGCCAAAGGCCGGCGCTCGGCGCCTTGTCGATGATGGAGGGGGGGATGGCGAGATCCTTCGCGAGCTGCCGGACGTCGCTCTTGAACAGGTGGCCGATCGGCAGCACGTCGACGCCGCCATCGCCGTGCTTCGTGAAGTAGCCGATCGTCAATTCGCTGCGGTTGCCCGTGCCGGCCACCAGATAGTTCAATGAATTCGCGACGAAATACAGCGACGTCATGCGCAGCCGCGCGCGGACGTTCGCGAGCGGTACGCGCGCGGCGTCGGAAGAGCGCCTTGCGGGCGACGAGATCTCACTCGGCAACTGGTCGATCGCGGCGCCCAGCTCGCGGACCACTGCGTCGTAGGCGGGCTCGAGATCAATCGTCACGACTGCGATGCCGAACTGATCCGCGACGAGCCGCGCGTCCGCTTCGTCGCGCGGATCGCTTCCGCACGGCATGATGAGGCCCGCGACCTGTCCCGGCGTCGCGAGCTCACACAGCCGCGCGACGACGGCCGAATCGACGCCGCCGCTGAGGCCGACGGCGAAGCCGCGCGTGCCGGCGGCGTTCGTGCGCTGCCGCAGCCAGTCGACGATGGCGGTTATGGTCGGGTTCATGGCGCCGCTAGGTTGCCGATCGATTCGGCGGCGGGGGAGTCCGGCCATTCGACCGCCGGCGCGGCCGTGTACGACGCGTGGGCGAGCGCGCTTTGGAACAACGCGATCTGCGACGCGTAGAACAGCAGCTTGATGTAATGGCGGGCAAGAATGTAGAGCTGCCCGATCGCGAACGCGATCCAAAACGCGAACCCTGACGGGGCGCCCGGCGACAGAATCGCGTAGACCAGCACCACGGCGAGAAACAGCGCGGCGTTCAACGCGTAGAGCCTCAGCGTCGACGGATGGCGGCGCACGAAGCGCGCCCCTGCGAAGAGCGATCCGATCGCGCTATGGCGATCCTCGACGACGGTTCGAATGCGCGCGTAGTCGAAGACGATGTTGCACGCGACGAGCAGCGCGCCGAAGAGGAGATAGCAAAGCAGGCGAACGGCAAAGGCGGCGCGCTCGACGGTGACGTTGCGCGTCGCCCACGGATAGAACAATTCGAACAGCCACCCGTGCACGTTCGCGAAGAGAAACCAGTAGACGAGCCACGCGATCGCGCCGAGCCGGACGAATCTCCAGAAATGCGTGCCGCACGCCGCAAAGAATCCGTACGCGCGCGTCGGCCGGCGGCGCGCGTACCGGTCGAGCACGCCGCCGGTGAGGAAAGACCAGATCACGAGCCATGCGGCCGTCGCGCCCGCGATCGTCGCCGCCATCGGCAGGTTGTCGAGGAGCCCGCCGAGGTTGTCGAGGACCGCGCCGAACCCGACGATCGATGGTACGAAGGTCGTGCCGAGTCCTGTCGCCTGCGCGGAGAACTCGTCCCACCATTCGAGGTTCGTTCCAGATGACAGCGAGTCGGCGGCGAGGCTGTCGTCGAGGTGCGTGGCAATCATTCCGCGCAGCGCGATCGAGAGCGGGAGCGCGACCAGCAGCGTCACGAGGAACATGCCCGCCAGCACGAGCGGCGCCCCGTTGACGCGCCGGATGCCGTCCCGCAAGGCCGCCGACGGCGTCAAATGAAAAACCCGTACGTCAAGAGATGATCCTGGAGCCAGAGCAGCCACGCGAGCGACCATTTGCGCGATGCCGCGGCCGTTTTCGGCGCGAGCGATCGGCTGTTGTTGGTGTAGTTGGTGTCGAGGAGGAGCACGCGCTCGGGATCGACCTGCGCGCTGACGGCGCGCGCGGGCCGATCGACCTCGAAGAGCTTCCACCGATCGCGTCCATCCCACCGCCACCGCACGTCCTGATTGTTCTCGAACACCACGCGAACGTCGACCGGAAAGACGCCGTCGCCGTGGCGCCGCACGACAACGCGGGTGCGGTAGACGTCCGCGGCGCGCGCGTTGGACGAGAACGTCTGACGGCTGCCGTCGCCGAAGTAGCCGCGGTCCACGGCCGCTTCGCTCTCGAACACGTCGATCGCGTAATCGAACGAGCTCGAGCTGCGATAGACCTGATCGAAGAACCACGTGAGATCGCGGCGGCTGACTTCGTTCGCCACGGCGAAGAAATCGCGCGGCTGCGGATGCTGGAACGCGTAGCGGGTGAAGAACGTCGACAGGATCCGCTGCAGCGTTTCCCACCCGAGCATCCGCTCGAGCGTATGCAGCCACAGCGACGTCTTGCTGTAGGTGATATTCGCGGCGGTGCCGGGCCAGTACCGCCACGTCGGCGTCGACGGCGTGTCCGACGTCGCCGCGTTCCGGTACCCGGCGAGGTAATTCCCGTCGACGGCGCGGCTCAACGGAAGATCGTCGAACACCCACGGCACGAATCCGCCGAAGTATCGCGTCGAGTAGTACTGCGGCCCGAAGAACTGCTCCATGACGCGCGCCGTGGCGAACGTGTTGATCCCTTCGTCCATCCACGCGTGCTCGAACTCGTTCGTGGCGACGATTCCGTAAAAGAACTGATGGCCCGCCTCGTGGACCGTCACCTCTTCCGGCTCCGCCACGCGCCGCGGCGCGATCCATCGCGTGCCGGCGGTGAACAGCATTGGATACTCCATGCCGCCGCTGTCGCTTTGCCACGCGGGATCGACGATCGTCAGAGTGCCGTAGGGATAGGCACCGAACCACTCGCCGTAATGGCGAAGCGCCGCGCGCGCCGACTGAAAGTGCCGCTCGGCCTGTCGCGTGTGCTCGGGCTGCAGCAGCAGCCGCATCGCGACCGATGGCAATCCGGGATGGCCGAATCGCTCCGTCCGCTCGACGAAGTCCGGACTCGTCGTCCACGCGAAGTCGTGGACGTCGTCCGCGACGTAGTGGTGCGTCGTCGTCCGATCGCCCTCGTCGCGCCGTCCGCGCTCGACGCCCGTGGCGCCGACGATCCAATCCTTGGGCACCGTGAGCCGTACGTCGTACACGCCGAAGTCGGCGAAGAACTCGGTTGCCGAGTGAAACTGATGGCAGTTCCAGCCGGCGTCCTCGAACACGCCGATCTTCGGGAACCACTGCGCGATGAAGTAGTAGTTGCCGATGACGCCCGTGCGCGCGATCGCGCGGGGAATTCTCGACGACCAGGCGATCTGAACGTTGACGGTTTGTCCGGGCGCGATCGGCGTCGACAGCGGAATCTCCGCCACCGTCCGATCGTCGGGATTGCCGTCGTCCGGTGCGATGAACCGGAGGCTCGACGTGACGTCGACCGGCGCGCCGCCCGTCGCCACGAGCTTCAGGCTCGTGATGTCGATCCATCCCCAGTCCGCCTCGGGACGCGCGGAGGCATCGTCGTCGCCGGCCAGCGCGCGCTCGCGCAGGAACGACGATCGCGTGTTGCGCCACGCGTTGTAGTAGAGGTGAAAACGCAGGCTCGTCGCGGGAATCGATGCGGTGTTGCGCCACGTCAGCAGCTCGTCGCCGATGAGCGTCCGGCTCGCCGGATCGAGGCGCGCGGTGATCGTGTAGCTCGCGTTGCGAGCGGAGCGCGCCTGACCTTGCGCGGCCGGCGCGGCGGTGATGGCGGTCGGATCGCGCGGCCCGGGCGGCGGCTGCTGCACGACTACGCGGCCGGTTTGTGTCAGCACACCGGCGGTCGCGGCGACGGCCAGCATGGCCGCGGCGCCCATTCTTCGCGCGAGCACGCGCCAATCCTAGCACCAATGATTGCCGCGGACCGCACGGCCGCCCGGATATAATCTGCGGATCGCATCGGCATTCTCGTCAGGAGCACTCATGGCGTCTCGATCGGGTCCCATCAAGGTTCTGCACTTCGGTCTCGGACCGATTGGCGCAGGCATCGTCAAGCAGGTCGCCGCCCGGAAGGGCTTCAAGATCGTCGGCGCCGTCGACATCGATCCGGGAAAAGTGAATCGCGATCTCGGCGAGGTGGCCGGGCTCGGCCGCGCGCTTCGCGTGAGAGTCTCCGGCGACGCGGCAAAAGCCATCAAGTCGTCGAAGCCGGACGTCGTCGTGCTCTGCACGAATTCATCGCTGCGGAAGGTGCTGCCGCAGGTCGAGACGATTCTTCGCCTGAAGGTGCCGATCGTGTCGACGACCGAGGAGATGTCGTACCCGACGAAGTCGAACCTGAAGTACGCGCGCGCGATCCATCAGCTCGCGAAGAAAGCCAAGGTCGCGGTGCTTGCGACCGGCGTCAATCCCGGGTTCACGATGGACGCGCTGCCGATCGCGCTGACCGGCGTCTGCGAGCGCGTGGACGCCATTCGCGTGGATCGCGTTCAGGACGCGCGCGTCCGGCGGCTCCCGTTCCAGCAGAAGATCGGCGCGGGCCTCACGCGCGAGCAGTTCGCCCGCAAGGTGGACGACGGCACGGTGCGGCACGTCGGTCTTGCCGAGTCGATCTCGATGATCGCCGACGCGCTCGGGTGGAAGCTCGATCGGATCACCGACGTCATTCAGCCCCGCATCGCGACGATGACGGTCGCGAGCGAGTATCTCGCGGTGGATCCCGGCTACGTCTGCGGCATCGAGCAGGACGGCGTCGGCTATCGCGACGGCCTGCCTGTGATCACGCTGCACATGGAGGCGTATCTGGGCGCGCCGGAGTCGTACGACGCGGTGGAGATCAGCGGATCGCCCGCGCTGAAGATGAAGATCCCCGGCGGCGTGCACGGCGACATCGCGACGACGTCGATCACCGTGAACTCGCTGCCGAAGATCCTCGACGCGGCGCCCGGGCTGCACACGATGCGCGACATGCCGCTGCCGTCGTATTTCAGCGGCGTTCGAGCGTAGCGCCGGCCGCTACGATTCGGCGTGAAGACCCCACCGGCGGCGCTTGAGGAAGAGGCCCTTCCGCGAGATTCCCAGCAGGCGCGCCGCCTCCTCGACCCTGCCGTGCGAGCGCTCCAGCGCGCGGCGGACGAGCGTCTGCTCCAGCATCTCCACCGCATCCGGAAGCCGCTGATCGAGGCGGAGGCGGATCTCCGGCTCGGCGACGGGCGGGGTTGCGATGGTCCGGCGCGAGGCCTGGATCTCGGGCGACAGCATCGCCGGCGTCAGCGTGGCGTCCGGTTCCGCGAGCGCGATCATGCGGCGGACCTCGTTCGCGAGCTGCCGGATGTTGCCGGGCCACGCGTAGAGGAGGAGGTACTCGAGCGTCTCGTCGCCGAGCGTGAGGCGTCCCTTGCGGTGCTCGTCGCCGAATTTCCGGATGTAGTGCTGCACGAGCGGCGGAATCTCCTCGCGCCGCTCGCGGAGCGGCGGCAGGTGGAGCCGCAGCACGTTCAGCCGGTACAGCAGGTCTTCGCGGAAGCGCCCCTGCGCGACGAGCTGCTCGAGGTTGGCGTTGGTCGCGGCGATGATCCGCACGTCCACCTTGACCGGCTGCGGCTCGCCGATCGGCTGCACTTCCTGCTGCTCGAGAAAGCGGAGCAGCTTGGGCTGGAGATCGAGGCCGACGTCGCCGATCTCGTCGAGGAAGAGCGTGCCGCCGGCGGCGGCGCGAATGACGCCGGAGAACGACGCGTCTGCGCCGGTGAAGGCGCCCTTGCGGTAGCCGAACAGCTGGCTGTCGAGCATGTCGCGCGGGACCGCGGTGCAGTTGAACGGGTGCATCGGACGATCGGCGCGGTCGGAGGCGCGGTGGATGACGCGCGCGAGCATCTCCTTGCCGGTGCCCGTCTCGCCGGTCAGCAGGATGGGGAGCGGCGCGGACGCGATCCGGCGGGCGATCGACAGGAGCTCCGCGGACTGCTCGGAGATCCAGAGGCTCTCGGCGTCGCCGTCGAGCGCTTCGGCGGGCCAGAGCGCGGCGCGTTGCTTCTCGTCGCGCCGGTAGGCCTCGAGGGTGCGGGCGGCGGCGACGAGCTTGCGGATCGCGGCGAGGGTGCAGCGATGATCGAGCGCGGCGCGCGGCCGCGCCAGGATCTGCCACATCTCGTCGCGGTGCTGTCCGGCGGCGATGAGATCGTCGGGTTCGGCGGCGCGGACGGCGGCGAGCGCCTCGCCCGCGGTCCAGCCCTCGGCGGCGACGATAGTGACGCCGCGGGGGCCGGTGGTGGCGAGGGCGAGGGCCTCGGCGCAGCCGGAGTCCTGGAGCAGCGCGAACGCTTCCCGCGCGAGGATCTGGGGGTGTCCCGACAGTTCGAGCAGTGCAACGGCGGCGTCGAGAGAGTTTATCTCGCCAGGTTGTTGGACTTCAGGCGACGCTGGTAATACACCGGACTCCTCAAGTTCGCGGCTAGCGAGGAGGTCTCCGGAGCCATCGAGGAACCTAGCAGCGCGAACAATCTCTGACGCTCCTCGAGACCATCGGTCTAACTTCAGTAGAGCCTTTCCTAAGATCCTGTGAAACGACGCTTGGAGGTTAATCGGCGAGTCCAGGAGAGTAGCCGCAGCGTCAAACAGTTCACTGTCGATCTCGATATTGGCTTCGATCATTCCCTCGAGTTTCGCAAGAAGGAGTGACTTCTCGATCGGCACGAGACGAGCATTACGAGCACCCTGAATTCCTTCATCTGCCATCAAAACTGCGTCATCCCATCTACCTTCACTTCCCAGAAGCCGCACCAATGTCTGCTGCGCACTCAGCTTGTACCATGGCTGTGGATTAGTGTCCTCTAACACCTGCGACAGCAACTTGTGGGCTTCCTCGAATCGACGTTCAGCGATCAGGGCTCGCGCTGCCGTATCGGACAGTGCGTGGCTCAGGCTCGGGCTAGAAAACCGCTCGCGTTTGGCTGCGTAAATCTGTTGTTGCGCGTCAGCTAATCGCCCAGCCGCAACGTATAAACAGGCGAGATTTGCCCTCGCTGCGGCGCATCCTCTCGACCAACCGATTTCGGAAGCCGCCGTTGCGCCACGCTCCGCCAAGGCCAGTGCGCCACCGAGATCGCCGATCAGCCAGAGAACCACGGACTCATCCACGTCGAGCGACGCGGAAAGCTGCTCATTGGGATCGTCAGCTAACAGCTTTCGCGCCAACTCGAAGTGTCGCGTCGTTGCCGCAAAATGGCCAACTTTGGCCTCGAGCCGTCCGAAGGTCAGGTGCGTTTGTGCATGCAAGTGTATGTCACCGGACCGCATCGTCCACCGTCGAACGATTCTTGCGAGTGGTAACGTACTGTCGAACCCAGTGGTGTCGCACGTGCGCTCAAGCAGTTGTGTTGTGCTCCGACACAGCAACTCAGGGTCGCCGAACTGTTCTGCAAGGGCTACGGCGCGCCGGTATAAGGTAAGTGCCGCCGACCATTCACTCCCGTACCAATGGACATCGCCCAGCACCAGCAGGCATCTAGCATGTAGATCTTGGGTTAGACGCTCAGTACGTAACAGGCGCGTAGCACTTTGCTTTGCTTCGTCAGAACGACCGAGTTGATTGAGGAGCTCTACAAGTAAGACGGTGGTGCCGTTTGTATTGTCATGCGATGCGGAGAGCGCCTCGTACGCCGCAGCGAACTGACCCCGGCGATACGCACTCGCGGCGCGCTCGTTGCGTTGCATCGGCCGAACCTTAGTGCACGGATGGCAGTGTGCCTGGACCGGAAGTGAATCGGTCTCGGGCGCGCGCGGCTTCGACGAGGTCATGGACGGAAAGACCGTCTACCGGCGCAGTCGCAACGCCTAGCGCGACGCACACAGAGAACTCGGAGGTCGTATGCGACGAGAGTTCGGCGGCGGTGGCTTCCCTGATTCGTTCCGCCACTAGATCGGCCGTTGCCGCATCGGTTTGCGTTAGTAGGACCACTAACTCATTGCTAGCATAGCGGAACAGCAGGTCTCCACCTCTCAGCGCTCTTCGGACAGCCTGAGCGACCGTTTCGATAGCTCTGTCCGTAATCGTTAGTCCACCGCTGCTCAGCTGTTTTGATTCAGGCTTGACTGTCACTGAGACGACAGATACCCGATCCTCTGGCAAAACGTTGGTGCTGGCTGCCGCAAACATTCGCTCAAAGTGGCGTACGTTCGGTAGGCCGGTAGCTCTGTCCCGCAAGTCGCTCGCGCGGTGCCGCTCAAAACTAAGGGCATTGTGCACGGTCTGAGAAACCTGGCGTCCGACGACCTCCAAGATGCGGCGATGATTCTCGTTAAACGCATCGACGTCCACCGAGTAGAGCGCGAGAACGCCAACTAATTCTTGTCCATAAACAAGAGGCGTACTCATACAACTTCGCAAACGCGGTTTAAGCAGCCTGGCGACCTCTCCAAGATCCAGCACGGGATCTGCATTCAGAATTGTTTGCCGATTTGCGGCTACCCACCCTGAAAGTCGCTCCCCTCTTGGGATACGAAGGCCAACCAGATGCGAAGAGTGACTACCCGCAGCGTGCTCCGACACGAGATGATCGCTATGGGAGTCGTAGATATAGAAGACGACATCTGATGCCGGAACGATGCGGCGAAGGTGCTTCGAAATCACGTCACCGACATCGCCCAGCTCTACATGACCGGTCAGGCCGCTTGCTAGATCGTAGAGCACAAGTGTTTCTTCAGTGCTTGCTGTGATTTCGTCTAGGCTTGCTGCGCTCGCGGCTGCGGCAGCAGGGGATATCGAAACCGAACCTCGAACGAGTGCCTGCTCGAGCGCTGCTGAACCTCCGATCGGCGCCTCTTGAGACTCGGAATGGATGTTCTTTGTAAC
>DATBJJ010000110.1:0-116172 GCA_036556425.1 Vicinamibacterales bacterium | reverse complement strand
GTGGACCGGCGGCGCGTGCAACACGAGCGCCGCCAACACGACCGCCAGGGGCGTACGAAGAAGGTGCGTCATATTGTGAGAGAGAAGAAGAAAGAGGAGAGAAACGAATCGCGCGCGAAGCCATATACCCTGGCCAGGGTCGCAGGTCCCGGCTATTCACGTTAGACACCTGAAAGACGCGCTTGGCCGATAGACACGGATTACGCGGATAGACGCGGATCTCGCGGATCGGATCCGCGGTCAATCCGCGTCATGCATGGGCGCGGCGTCCAGCCATGATGTCCACGAGCACGGGGATGCGGGCCATCAGCGCGTCGACCGCCTTGGCGCCGGGCGACGATCCGAACGCGATCGTCATGACGGTGTAGTACATCACCGTGATCATGCCGGCCACCGCCCAGAAATTGAGACCGGTCACGAGAGCCACGGCGCCGGCCAGGCCGAGCGATGCGCCGGCGTCGATCGCGGTCGAGAGTGTTCGCGCGGCCAGGCGCGCGCGCACGCGGCGCGATTCGTCGAGCTCGTGCGTGTTCGATCGCCGATCGCCGTCGGGCGGCACGCCGCCGCTTTCCGCGTAGTCGAGCGAATGTCCGAGCAGCGTGGCTTGTGCCTGAAGGAGGCGGCTCGAGCGGCGGTCGCCGATTGCAAAGAGACGGCAGAATTCGTTGACGGTCTCGTCCGCGTCGAGGCCGATGGCGCGCGCGTAATCACGCACGAACGCTCTGGCGAAGATGCCGGACGGCCAGCGCGAGAAGTCGTTGCGCTCGAGCCCGTCCCACAGGTCGCCGCCGACCTTGGTGACCGATGCGATCGTCTCGATGGAAATGCCGCGCCGTTCGCGCTCGGCGCGCAGGCGGGGGCCGAATGTGTCCCTTTCCGACATGAAAGTCCCTTACTCTCAGCAATTCCGGGGCCGGTGCCGTTTCGGTGATTTCGTGAGGTTTTCCGGACGTTTCACGCGCAGTCCCCGCACTTCTGTAATCTGTCTTCTCGAAATGGAACATTCCATGTTTCAGCCGCGCGATCACGGATCCGTCAGCGCGTCGTGTCTGAGCGTTCATCGCGATTACGTGTGCCGCCATGAGGGCGCATGTTGCACGGCGGATTGGGCGATACCCGTGGAGGCGCCGATCTACGAAACGCTTCGCGTGCACTTCGGATCGGATCCGGCGCTGTTCGAGTTGGAAGGGCCGAGGCCCGAGGGCGCGGCGGCGTACCTCGGGCGGCGCGCCACGGGTACGTGCGTGTTCTTCGAGCCGGATCGCGGACGGCTCTGCGCCGTGCATCGCGAGCTGGGCGCCGAGCGGCTGCCGTCTGCCTGCCGTCAATTCCCGCGCGTCGTCCTGCGCGACGGGCGAGGCGCTCTCATCTCGCTTTCACACTATTGCCCGACGGCAGCCGAATTGCTCTCCCCGGACGCGGCGATCGAGATCGTGTCCGCGCCGGCGAGGCTCGCGCTCGACGGCGACGTCGAAGGTCTCGACGCGCGCGACGCGCTGCCGCCGCTGCTCGGCCCCGGCATGCTGATGGATCTCGACGCCTACGATCGATGGGAGCGTCGCGCGATCCAGGCGCTGTCCAAGGACGATCGCGATGCCGCTGGCGCGATCGAACGCATTGCCGCCGCCACGCGCAGCATTCAGTCCTGGCGCCCCGGCGGCGCGCCGCTCGCCGCGGTCGTCGAGCGCGAGTTCGACGTTGCGCCCGCGTGCGAAGCGAAAGAAGATCTGTGCATGGACGAGGTGCGCTCGTCCGTCGCGCTCGCCTCCGTGCCGCGCGGCCTGGGTTGCCCGGATCGCGTCGACCGCTTTCGCGAGGCCTGGCGCGATGTGGCTCCGTGGTGGCCCGAAGCCGATCGCGTCGTCCGGCGGTATCTTTCCGCGCGGCTGTTCGGGAACTGGGTTGCGTATCACGGAACGGGACTGCACGGGATCGTGGAATACTTGCGCGTTTGCTTGTCGGTCCTGAAGATGGAAACGGTCCGGCACGCCCGTTCGTCGTCCGCGTCACAACCATGGCCGATCGTCAAAGAAGCCATTCGAAGCGCCGACCTGCTCCTCGTGCACCTGTCCGACCCGACCGATCTGTCCCGCCGCCTGTCCTGAAGTCGTCCGCGCTCGAACGGTTCCTTCGGTACGTGATGATCAACACGCGCGCCGACGAAGCGTCGACGTCGTGTCCCAGCACGCCGGGGCAATTGACGCTGCTGCGGCTGCTCGTCAACGAGCTGACGGACATGGGTCTCGAAGACGTCACGATGGACGAACACGGCTACGTGATGGGGACGATTCCCGCGACGAGCACGAAGCGCGTGCCGGTGATCGGCTTCATCGCGCACGTGGATACGTCGCCGGAGATGCCCGGACATGACGTGCATCCGATCGTCCACGAGAAGTACGACGGCCGCGATCTCGTGCTGCCCGACGATCCCTCGATCGTCCTCAGTACCGCGGACGATCCAGTCCTCGCCGCTCACATCGGACACGACATCGTTACGGCATCGGGCCTGACGCTCCTCGGCGCCGACGACAAGGCGGGCGTCGCCGAGATCATGGCGGCGGCGGAACACCTGATCACTCACACGGAGATTCCTCACGGAACGATCCGGGTCGGGTTCACGCCGGACGAGGAAATCGGACGGGGCGCGAATCACTTCGACGTCGGTCGGTTCGGCGCCGTGTGCGCGTACACGATCGACGGCGGCAGCGCCGGCGAGCTCGAGTGGGAGAGCTTCTCGGCCGATGCGATGACAATCACCTTCAAAGGATTCAACACCCATCCCGGCTACGCGAAGGATCGGATGGTGAACTCGATCAAGCTTGCCGCGGACTTCATCGCGCGGCTTCCCGTAGATCGCCTGTCGCCGGAAACGACGGCAAACTACGAGGGGTACGTTCACCCGTATGTCGTCGACGCATCGGTCGAGAAGACGATCGTCAAGCTGCTGATCAGAGATTTTTCGAGCGAAGGGCTCGAGCAGAAGGAATCGCTCGTCGAGCAGATCGCGCGCGAGATCGTCGGCGATCGATCCCGCGCCTCGGTCGAGATTCGAATCGCGGAGTCCTATCGCAACATGCGGGAGATTCTCGAAGGCTACCCGGACGTCGTCGAGTACGCGCGCGAGGCGATCCGGCGAAGCGGCCTGACGCCGGTCGAGAAGCCCATTCGCGGCGGCACGGATGGATCGCGCCTGTCGTTCATGGGCCTTCCGACGCCGAACCTCTTCGCCGGCGAGCAGAACTTCCACTCGCGGCTCGAGTGGGTGTCCGTTCAGGACATGGACAACGCGGTCGACACGATCATCAACGTCTGCCGCGTCTGGGAAGAGCGCAGCTGACGCCTACTGCTGCTGCAGCGCGAAGTTCACCGTCACCGTCATGATGACCGGCGTCGGGACGCCGTTCAGCAGCGTCGGCGTGAACACCCACTGGTTGACCGCGTCCAGCGCGGCCTGATCCAGCAGCGGCTGGCCGCGCAGCACGCGAGACGCGGCAACCTGCCCATTGACATCGATCACCGCTTCGATGATGACGACGCCTTGTATCCTCGCCGATTGGGCGATCGGTGGATAGAGCGGCTTGACGTCGCGGATCTTCGCCGGCGGACTCAAGCCACCGCCGATCCGAAGCGGCCTGACGCCGTTCACGAACTCGAATTCCGGGGGCGGCGGTGGCGGTGGCGGAGGAGGAGGTGGTGGCGCGTCGCCGGCCACGACGCCACCAGGTACGCCACCGGCCACGCCGCCGGGAACGCCGCCAGGAACACCGCGGCTCTTGCTCAACTCCAGCGCGCGATCCCGCAATTGGTCGGCCTCCGCGATGATTGCCCGACGAGAGGCGGGATCCGTCTCGATGTTCGCCTGCATCCGAAGAAGGATGTTCTTGTAGATGAGAGCGTCGACAAAGTTGTCGTCGTAGCGAAGCGCGCGATCCGCCGCCAAGACTCCGAGTTTGATATAGCCGGCGACTTCCGGAACCGTCAGCGACTTGTCCTTGTACGCCTTCTCCCAATAGAACGTGGCGATGTTCTGGTAAGCCTGCGGGCCGGGATCGAGCGCGGCCATCGATTCGAGGACGGAGACCGCTTTGTCGAAGCGTCCCGCCGCCTGGTGCACGCGCGCGAGCTTGCCGAGCACCTTCGCGTCGGTCGCAAACGCGCGCTCGAGCACATTCAACGTCGCTTCCGCTTCGACCTTCGCGCCTCTTGATTCCTGCAGCCCCGCCAGCGCCAGGTATGCCTCGCTGTTCGATGGATCGGCGCGAATCTTGTCCTTCAGTTGCTGCTCCCACTGCGTCTCGGGAGCCGCTTCGCCGGGCCGGCGATCGCGCGGAGGCGCCTGCGCTTGCGGCGCGGCGTCGGCCGCTGGGGGCGCGAGCAATGGAAACGCCGACGAGGCGCCCCACCCGGCAGTCAGCACGACGACGCCGGCGGCGATCGAGGACGTCACGATTCTTCTGGATGACATCACGGCCTCCCGGGAGATCAGCAGCATGCGTTGGAACAGATGGCGGCGCCGCGCGAACGGCGTCGCGGGAAAGACGGTCGGTTGATCGGCGAAGACGAGCAGCGCTTCGAGATACGTGCGGCGAGAGTTCGTGAGCTGGACGGTGAGCTCGTCGACGACTTCCTCGCGCGACGTCTGCACCTGCGTGACGAGCCACCACACCGCGGGGTTGAACCAGCACAGCGCGCGCACGATCTCTTCGATGATCACGAACCCCCAATCGCGCCGGCGCACGTGCCAGAGTTCGTGCGCGAGTACCGCGCGCTGCACGGCTGGAGGAAGCGAGGTGAATCGATCCGGCAGCAACACGACCGGCTTGAAGAGTCCGTACGTGACGGGCTGGCCGAGCCCGTGGATGTACTCGATCGTCGCGCCTGCTTCGATCAGCTTCTCGAGCTCGATGAGTCTGCTGTCGGAGACTGCCGGCACGCTACGACGCCGCACGCGGCGAAGCCGGAGCAATCCGGCGCAGAGCCACGTCAAGCGAGCGGCGATGCCGGCAACGATCGCGAGCGTTACCAGCGGGGCCCATTTCGCCCGCGCGAACGCGGACCACGACGTGACCGGCGATGGCCGATGGCCGCGCGCCTGGCTCGGTGGTGCATTGCCAATCGCCGGAGAGATGCCGGCGTCGGCGACATTCGCGGTTGAAGGAGGAGTTGCCGTCCACGTCTGAATCGCTGGAAGGATCAAGCAGACGGCGAGCAGAACCCGCCAGAATGCGTGGCGGAGCACCGGCGCGTGTATTCGAAGCAGCCAGAGCAGCATCGTGCCGACCGCTGCCAGCAGGGCGACCTGCGCGCTCCACCGGAACAGATTGGAGAGACCAAGCTCGGAATCCATGATCGTTCCTTCTGGTCTTCAGTCGTTGGTGTTGTCGATCAGATCCTTGATGCGGTCGCGCTCGGCTTTCGTCAGGCGTCCGTCCTTCGCGAGGTGCAGCAGCAGGCCGCCGGCCGCGCCGTCGAACACGCGATCGACGAAGTCCCGAACCATCGCACTGACGACCTGCTGCCGCGGCCGGGTCGGCCGGTAGACGTGCGCGCGCTCGACCTGCGTCTTCTTGAGGAAGCCCTTGTCCTCGAGAATCTTCATCATCGTCATCACCGTGGTGTACGCGACGGAGCGCTTTTCGCGCAGCGCCTCGTACACGTCGCGTACGGTGGCCTTGTCGAGCCGCCAGACCACTTTCATGATGGCCAGCTCTTGAGGCGTGAGCGTCGGGTGAGGCGTCCGCATGATTGATACTAATTATTTAGTACTTAGTTTTTCGTGTCAAGCGCGAACTCGACGGAGACCGGCGCGTGGTCGCTCGTGCCGAATTCCCGCTGGACTTTGGAGGACTGCACCGTCGAATACAGCCGCGAGCTGGCGAGCACGTAGTCGAGCCGCCAGCCGATGTTCCGCTGGCGCATTTCCCGCCACGGCGCCCACCAGGTGAACATCTGATCGTTCTCCGGATCGAGCGCGCGGCCGACGTCGACGAGGTCGTGCGCGATGATGCGCTCGAGGAGCTCGCGCTCCTCCGGAAGCTGCCCGATCGCGCGCGGCTTGCGTTCCTTCGGGTGCACGTCCATGTCGGTCCGCGCGACGTTCAGATCGCCGCAGATGATGAGCGGTACCGGATCCGCGCGGCTTTCGGCGGCGAACTGCTCCAGCGCCGAGAGGAACTGCATCTTCGCCGGAAAGTCTTTGCCGCCGTTCGGCACGTACACGGACGCAACCGTCGCATGCGGCGTGCGGACCGTGACGATGCGGTGCTCGTAGTCGAAGGAAGGATGCGCGAACGCCGGACGATCGGGCGAGAGCTCTTTGCTGACGTGGAGTCCGACGCCTGAGTACCCTTTCGCGCCGTGCCAATAGCACCAGTACCCTTCGAGCTCGCACAGAAACATCGGGATCTGATCCGGCGACGCCTTGATTTCCTGGAGGCAGAGAACGTCGGGCTTCTCTTGCGTCACCCACTGCTGAACTTGATCCAGCCGGGCTCGTATTCCATTGACGTTCCACGTCCCAATCTTCAGCGTGCGGGGCATCAAGCCATTGTAGTGTCCCGCTTCGATCGCTGCTGCATTCACTGGATGGCGATCGTGATTCACGATCTTCATCGCGGAGTTCGCAGAGTGCGAGAGATGCGCGGAGAATACGGATCGCTCGATGCCACAACGTACGAGCGGCAGCCGCTCGATCGCAACGCTCGCGTGAGGTTGCCTCTGCGAGCCTCTGTCCTCTGCATCTCCGCGATGAGACCCTCGGTGAATGTCGCCGGAATTTGATCTTCCGGCTGAAGCCGGAAGCCACGAAATACTATGGAAGGACTAGTACCGCCGGCGAAGCACGAGGCGCAGCGGCTTCATGCCTTCGCCAACGGTGAGGCGCAACGGTTCGGTCGAATCCGTGCGCGGGGAGCGCGATCGCTCCGCAAAGATCTCGTACTCGACGCCCGACAACGCGGCGATGACGAAGCGGCCGAGGAAATCGACGAGCGCGGGTTCGGCAACGATGTGATCCCCCTCGGCGACGCCTCGCAAGTACACCCGTGCGCCTTCTGCGGCTGTGCCATCCGCGTCCAACACGAATCCCGACACCGCGACGAACGTGATGTGCGACGGGATCCGAAGATCGTCGAGCGTCACGCGTTGACCTTGCCCGAGCGCGACGCGCGTCGCCGACGCAATCTTGTCCACGCCTGGATGGAACACCTTCACCGGCGCCGCGTTCTTCTGGAGGCCCGTGTTGACACCGACGACGAACCGGCCGGCGGGCAGGCGCGTGATCTCGTATCGGCCGTCGCGGTCCGTGATCGTCTTCCGGCGCTGGCTCAGCGACGCGGTGGCGATCTCGATCGTCAACCCCGGAACCGGGCGTGCCGACGCGTCGACGACGCGTCCGGCGACGACGGCGTTGGAATAGAACGTCGCGCTGACATCCGCGCAGCCGCGCGCATCGCCGAGCTCCACGATCGACGACGAATCGTCCGAGTAGTAGCCGTCCGGCACGTCGACGCGAACGTCGTACTTCCCCGCGCCAGCGCTCGCGACGACGAAGTCGCCGGCGTGATTCGTGATCGTCTGGCTGCCGGCGCCGTCCCTCGCGACGCGAACGGTCACTCCGGCCATCGGCTCGGACGGCCCGCTCGTCTTCCCGTTCAAGTCGCGGCGGCCGCGGAGCACTTGTCCCGTGATCCGGCCGGCCGCTGTCGTCCCGTCCTTCAACCCTCGCGCGTACGCAAGATCCGCGGCCGCATCTTCCACGTCGCGCGTCCGCGAGCACGCCGGCACGAACAATCCGCCATCGACGCGCGACGCGTAGACGAGATACTCGCGTCCGACTTTGAACGCAAGGCTGCAGCGTTGACCCGATGGGCCGGTGAGTACGTCAACGGTGCTGGACGACGGACCGCGAAAGCGCTCGAGGAGCGTAAACCGCACGCGCCGCGCCGCCGTCTCGCGCGCCACGGACTCGACGCGCCCCACGAACACCGCCGCGCCGTCCCAGTACGCAGAGCACGGAGCCCCCACCCGCGCGCAGTCGCAGTCCTGCCCCGCCGACGGCAACGCCGCCAGCAGAAGAATGAAGAACAGCACCCTCGCACTCTGCACCTTGGCACCCCGCACCCTGGCACCTTGCACCTTGGCACCCCGGCACCCTAGCACCCTGGCACCTTGCTTTATTTGACCCCTCGTCTGGCGGTTCGGGCGGTGGGCGGCGCGGTCCACGGATCTTCGGGCCACGGATGCTTCGGGTATCGGCCCCGAAGCTCCTTCCGGACTTCGGGATACGTCCGCTGCCAGAAGCTGCGCAGATCTCTCGTCGTCTGGACGGGGCGGCCGTTCGGCGCGAGGAGCGACATGACAATCGCCGTGCGCTTCGGGCCGATACGCGGCGTGTCGGCAAGCCCGAACAGCTCCTGCAGCTTCACCGCCGCCACGACCGAACCGTCGTCCTGGTACTCCAACCGCGCGGCTCGCCCGCTCGGCACGCCGATCGTTGGCGGCGCCAGACGATCGAGCTTCCGCTGCTCGTCGGCCGAGAGCCCGCGGGCGAGCGAGATCTCGCGAACGGATCGGCATCCCTCGGACGCGCGATCGACGATCGTGTGGAGATCGATGTCGATTCGCGCGAAGCGGAGGCGCCGCATGAGCTGTTCGTCCTCGGCGTTCAACGGGCGCGCACGATACGCTTCCGCGATGAGGCGCCGGCTCTCGTCGGGATCCGGCGCGACCGCGCGCTCGCTCAAGAGGATGGCCTCGTAGTAGTCGCGCGACGCGGCGCGGACGGCATCCGCGGCGGCATCGTACTGGCACTCGACGCGCGTCGCGGTCGGCTCGAGCCATTCACGATCGATCGCGCTCGCCATCCGGATGCGGGCTTCGGATCCCTCGCCTCGTTTTCCGGCGGTGACGTCGAGCGCGAGCAGGAACTCGCTGTCGCGTACGCCGCTCTCCGGACCGACGACCGCGCCGTGGCCGGACGCCAGCAGCACGCGCGGCGTTCCCGGCGCACGTCTCCGCGCGACGCGATCGGGATAGCCGTCGAGCAGCGCGCGGCGGAACGATCGCTCGTCGATCGACTGCTTCGTGCCACCCGCGAGGCGCTGCAGCACATCGGCGACGCTCCGCACGTGCGGCGGCAGCTCGCGCTCCGGCTCGATCGCGCTCAACAAATCACTCGTCGTCGTCGGCCGGGTCGCGGACGGGGACGCTGCGTGAAACTGACGCTCGGACAGAACGGCGCAGGCGAGCGCCGCCTCGCGCGCGCCGGCGGCCGCGAGCAGAATCACGGAGAGCCGCGGATGGAGCGGTACGCGACGTATGCGTTCGCCTCGATCGGTGAGCCGTCCGCCCGCTATCGCGCCGAGCCGGTCCAAGAGATCGAGCCCGGCAGCGATGCGATCGGAGGACGGCGATTCGAACCACTCGAACGAGTGCGGATCGCCGCCCCACGCGATCACGTCGAGGAGCGCGCCGGACAGGTCGACGCGGTGTATCTCCGGCTCCCGGTGCCTCCGAAGGCGATCGGATTCGCTCCACAACCGCACGACGAGGCCCGGTCCGATCCGGGCCGCGCGGCCGGCGCGTTGATCGGCGGCGTCCTGCGGAATGCGCTCCGTCACGAGGCTGTCGACCGCGCGATCCGGATCGTATCGCGCGACCTTTTGCAGTCCGGCGTCCACCACGGCTCGCACGCCCGGTACGGTCAGCGAGGTTTCGGCGATGTTGGTGGCGAGAATGACGCGCCGTGCGGTGGTCGTCTCGATCGCGCGATCCTGCGCCGCGCCGTCGAGCGAGCCGTGCAGCTCGGCGATCTCCGCGGGTGGATCGCCGGAGCGATTCCACGCCGTACGAAGATCGCGGCCCGCGCGCGCAATCTCCGCTGCGCCAGGGAGGAAGCACAAGATCTGCCCGTCGTTCGCTCGCATGCAGACGTCGACCGCTTCCGGGAACGACGCCTCCGGCATGTAGCGCACGTCGAGCGGATGGAGCGTGCCCGGCACCTCGACGATCGGGCAGCCGTCCAGATATGTCGCGACCGCGTTCGCATCGAGCGTCGCCGACATGACCACGAGCCGAAGATCCTGCCGCGCGCGGCGCGCCTGCCGCGCGAGCGCAAGGCCGAGATCCGCGTGGATGCTGCGCTCGTGAAACTCGTCGACGACGATCGTCGTGAAGTCGCTGAGCAGCGGGTCCTGCTGCAGGCGCGCGGTGAGGATCCCTTCGGTGGCGAACAGGACCTGCGTCTGCGATCCGAATTGCCTTTCGAATCGCACGTGCCAGCCCACTTCGCGACCGATCGTCCAGTTCCGCTCGAGCGCGATTCGTTTCGCGAGGCTCCTCGCCGCGACGCGGCGCGGCTGCAGCACGATGACAGGCCCGTCCACCGCCAGCGCCGGCGGCACGCGCGTAGTCTTCCCCGCGCCTGGCGCGGCCGTCACGACAGCCGCGCGGTGACGGCGGACGGTCTCAACGATGCGAGGAAGGAACGGATCTATCGGAAGGATCACCCCTCAGATCCTAGTCGACCCACTTGGATCTGAACGCTCGATCTCAAATGTTGGCGAGTGATTTGGTTTGACGCCAACACCTATTGTTTCGAACGGTGACGTTCACTGAAGAAGCGTTGTCGCGCAGCACGCGGAGGGCAAGAGATGCGCAAAGGCAATCGCAATCGCGGCGTGTCGAGCGAGCGGCCGCGCCGCTCGTTTGAACTTGGCAACTGAGATCTGCCTCGGCGTGACTCTCGCTCTCGGCGAGCTCTGCGATGACCGTCGTGACAGTGAACATCCTGCGAACGACGTCCGATCGATTTCCGGATTCGTGGTCCACAGAAAGTCGCGCAAGCCCCACGGCTTGAGCCTTGAGCCCTGTTACTGTTCCCGTATCGCCCGAATCGGATTCAACCGTATGGCGCGGAGGGCGGGAACGAGGCTCGCGCCGATCGTGACGACGACGAGAACGGCGGCGACGATCGCGAACGTCGCGGGGTCGCGCGGGCTGACGCCCCACACGAACCCTTCAATCGCGCGCGCCGAGAGAAGGGAGGCGCCGATCCCAATCGCGACGCCAACGATTGCGAGGAGGACGCCGTCCGCGATCACGGTGCGAAGGATTCGCGCGCGCGTCGCGCCGAGCGCGAGGCGAATCCCGAACTCGCGCGTCCGCTGCCCGGCCGTGTATGCGACCACGCCGTAGACGCCGGCGGTGGCGAGCAGCAGACCGATCGACGCGAACACCATCAGCAGCGTCATCTGAAACCGTCGATCGCCCATCGACGCCGACCGCACGTCTTCCATCGTCCTGAACGACGAGACCGGCTGCCTCGGATCGAGATCGCGGAACGCTTCGCGAATCTCGCGCTCGATCGACGGGCTCGCCGCGCTCGTCTTCACGACCCAGCTCATCGGAAAGTATCCGTGCGACGTCCGTACGCCTGAGGGATTCGCTTGCGCGAGCGGAACGTACATCACCGGAATCGGCCGGCTGGTAAGCCCGCTCTCCTTCACGTTCCGGACAATCCCGACGATCTCGATCGCGCCGTCGCTGTCGTAGACGCGGATTCGATGGCCGACGGCGCTCTCGCCTCCGTAGAACCGCCGCTGGAACTCCTCGTTGACCAGCGCGACCGGCGGCGCGCCCTTCGTATCGCTCTCGTTGAACGTACGGCCCGACGCCGCCCGCATTCCCATCGTCGAGAAGTACTCGACGCTGACGTACCGCCAATCCGTCAGCGCGTCCTCGAAGCGCAGCTTGCCGCTGCCGTCGAGCACGTCGAGGATGTCGACATTGAGGTTGAGTCCTCGCTCGATCGGAACGCCGTTCACCACAGCGGCGGACCGCACGCCGGGAATCCGCCGCAGCCGCTCGATCCCCTGCTCGAAGAAGCGCAGATACGATTCCGGCGTCGCGTAGCGTTCGCCTTGCAGCGACATGCGCGCGGTCACCACGTTCGTGAGATCGAATCCCGGTTCGATCGCGCGAATTCGGATGAACG
Organism: Vicinamibacterales bacterium; assembly: GCA_036556425.1. Taxonomy (GTDB): domain Bacteria; phylum Acidobacteriota; class Vicinamibacteria; order Vicinamibacterales; family 2-12-FULL-66-21; genus DATBJJ01. The sequence continues at coordinate 104,177 of DATBJJ010000110.1, read as the reverse complement.
TCTTCACGAGCAGGCCGGCGCCCACGAGCAGCAGCATGCAGAGCGCGATCTCGGCGACGACGAGCGTTCGGCGGACCCATGCGGATCGGCCGCTGCTGATGGCGCCAGCGCCCGTTTCGCGGAACGCGTCGACGAGGCTGGCGTGCGACACGGCAACGGCCGGCGCGAGGCCGAAGACGAGCCCGGTCGCAATCGCGATCGCGAGCGCGATCGACAACACGGTCGTGTCGAGACGAACTTCCTGATAGACGCGGAACCCAGGAGGCGTGAGCGTGAGGAGCACGGGCACCGCCCAATACGCGAGCAGGACGCCGAGCACGCCGCCGCCGACCGCGAGGATGACGCTCTCGGTGAGCAGTTGGCGAACGATGCGGCCGCGTCCCGCGCCGAGCGCGGCGCGCACCGCAATCTCGCGCCCGCGGCCGGCCGTGCGCGCAAGCAGGAGGTTCGCGGTGTTCGCGCACGCGATCACGAGAAGCAGCGCGACCGCGCCAAGGATCGTGAGCAGTGCGGCGCGAACATCTTTCGCGAGGTTCTTCTGCAGCGGCTCGAATCCGGACGGCAGCTCGCCCTTGAGGATCTGATTCGGAAACTCCACGCTCATCGCCTGCCACGTTGCCGCGGCGGAGGCGTTCGCCTGCTCGAGCGTGATCCCGGAGCGGAGCCGGGCGACGACGCCGTAGTTGAAGCCGCCGCCAGGTCCGGTCGTGCTGGGCCGCAGCGGCACGTAGAGATCCGCCGGGCTCAACCACGAGAACGACGGAGGCATGACGCCGAGAACGACGTGGGACTGCTCGCCAAGGACGATCGATTGGCCGATCGCGTCGCGGCCGCCGCCGAAACGGCGAAGCCAGAGACCGTGGCTGAGGATCGCGGCCGCCGGTCCTCCGGCGCGATCGTGATCCGCGGTGAAGGCCGTGCCGAGCGCCGGACGAACGCCGAACACGTCGAAGAATTCCTTCGACACCGGCATCATCCTCACGAATTCCGCCGAATCACCTGCGACGAGGTTGATGCCGGTGGGATTCCGCCACGCGGCCATCACCGCCGCGTCGGAGTGATCGCGAAAGAAGAGATATCGCCGGCCGGTCTGGCCGTCTTGCGGGCCGCCGGGATGACGCCGCACGAATTGCACGAGCCGCTCCGGTTCGGGGTACGGCAGCGGCCGGAGCAGCACGGCGTGCACGACGCTGAAGATCGCCGCGTTCGCGCCGATGCCGAGCGCGAGGGTGACGAGCGCCGCCAGGGCAAAGGCCGGCGCTCGCCTCAACGTGCGGAGCGCATATCGCGCGTCCTGCCAGAAGGTCTCGACCACGACGGTTTGGATGCACTCCGCCGCCGAAACGTTGGACTGCCCGGATCAGAATTCGAGGCGCACGCCGAACTGGAACTGCCGAGACGGCTGCGCGCTGCTGATCGTGCCGTACGACCCGCTGCTCACGTTCGTCTCCGGCGCGCCGAAATTGACGCGGTTGAACAGGTTGAACACGTCGAAAATCGGCGTGGCCCGGACGCGTCTGCCGACGCGGAAGTTCTTCCGCAGCGACAGATCCCACTGATAGAAGGACGGGCCTTGAATCTGTCCGACCGTGGCCGTGCCGCGGCGATCTTCCGCGGGCACGACGAACGCGGCGGTGTTGAACCAGCGCGTCTCGTCGCGATCGTCGAGCGCAATCGGCTCACCGGTGTAGTCCGCACGTCGTCCACCAATGGAGGAGTTGCCCGTCGCCGTATAGTACTGCCCCGACTGCAGCCGCATCTTGCCGCTGAGCTCCCAGCCGCCGGCAATGGCGCCGAGCCAATCGTTGCGATCGATCAGATACGGCGGACGGTACGTGAAGGTATTCACGAGCGCGTGGCGCCTGTCGAACGTCGCCGGCCCGCGCGTGAACGATCGATCGCCTGCCGCCTCCGGCGCGTCGTTGTCGCCGTTGCCGCTCGCGTCCGTGATCACCTTGCCGAGCGTGTAGGACACGGTGAACTGCAGCACGCCGCGGCGCTTCGTGGCGTAGAGCTGCAGTGAGTTGTACGTGGACTGCGCGTCGCTGACGCGCATGCGGATCTCGGAGAAGCCGTGATACGGCCGCAGGTAATTCGTCGAGACCCGCTGCGCAGCCGGCAGCGCGGCGTTCGCACGCAGCGCGTCGAAGCTCGCGCGGTTGATGTCGGGCTGCCGCAGCAGATGTCTGCCTCTGTTGCCGACATACGACGCTTCGACGAAGTAGCCTCGGCCGAGCTCGCGCTGCACGCCGATGCTGAAATTCGTCTGCGACGGGAGCTGAAGAGCCGGATCCAGCGCGCTGATGTTGCCAAGCGCGCCGATGGCGCCGGCCGCGCCGCTCGACGGCGCCGAGATGTTGAAGTTCTCGTACGTCACGTTGTCGAGGACCGGAGGGATGTTCAGCTGCGAGAAGATCAGGTTGCCTTCGGGCTTGTCGTAGAAGAGCCCCGCACCGCCGCGCAGAACGGTCGCCTCGTTCAACGAATACGCGAAGCTGAGACGCGGCATCACGAGATGCTGCGCGTCGTACAGTCCGCGCGGCGCGCCGTTCGGAATGCGCGCGTAGTCGCCGCCCGTGAGCAGGTGGACCCTGCCCTGCTGATCGGAGGGCACACCATCACCCGCGGCGACGAGGCCGTTGAACCGGTTGCCGGAGTTCGGCACCAGCAGCCCGTTCGGTAGGACCGTCACCGCCTGCGCGGCGTTGTAGCGGCCCGGATCGAAGTTCACGAGGTTGTTCCCCTGCGCGTAGGTCGGAATCTGATACTCGTAGCGCACGCCAAGCTCGAGGCTCAGGTTCGGCCGGACTCTCCACGTGTCGGACAAGAACGCCTGATACGCCGTGAAGCGGAAGAAGCCCACCGGATCGGCGGACGCTTCGTTGTAGGTGCGGAAGTTCCCGAGCAGCGCATCCGCCAGCGCGTTGTTCGTGCTGTTCGAGTTGCCGGACGTGCTGAACGAGACGTCGCCGAGATACGCCGCGCGCCCGTTCTGATCTTTCCGGTTGCGCGTGATCGCGAAGCCGCTCCTGATCGAATGACGGTTGCGTGTGTAGGTCAGCGTGTCCTGGATCGTGATGTCCGTCGTCGGCGACAGGAGCGCGAACGACGGCCCGATCAAATTCGGGAAGCCGGTCACGCGCACCGTCGGGATGCCGTTGTTGATGAACCCGCCCTCGAACAACTCGGGGAATTGGAAGCCGTACGTGGATCGCACCCACGTGTCCCCTTGCGGGTTGATGCGCTGGCCGTTCCACGACGCGCTGATCCGCGCCTCGTTGATCATGTTCGTCCGCACGACCCACGTATGGCCGATCTGGTACGCCGTGCCGGGCCGCGAGCGATTCGTGGGGACGGTCGGCAGCGGCGCGCCCGAGAACACGCCGTACGGATCGAGCAGATCGTACTCGTCGTGGATATACCGTCCGTGCAGGCGCTGCGCGCGATTGATCTGCCAATCGATCCGGACGATGTCCTGGCGCTGCTCGAACGGGTTGTAGAGCTGGTACGTCGAGTTGTTCGCGGTCGGCGTGTCCGTGTACTGGGACGCGAGATCGATCATCCGTCCGTAGAGGTTCGCGATCGCGCGGCCGTCAGGCGTGATGCGGTTCGACGGAATCACGTTGCCAGAAAACTGCTGGCCGGTCGTCGGATCTCTCAGCACGCCGTCATCCGCTGTCCCGACGATGCCGTCGCCGCCGCGCAGGCGGACGGAAAAATTGCCGGCGAGCTCGGCGCGCGTCGGCATCGTCTGCCGCGACGGATTCGTGTACCTGTTGATGACGCGATACTGCTGGCCGCCGAAGAAGAACACGCGGCTTCGGATGACCGGACCGCCGAGCGCGCCCTCGAAGTTGCGGAACTCGAGCGCGGGCTTCGTCCGGTTGCCGTTCGCGTCGCGCGGCGCGAAGTAGTTCGGCTCGTCGAACCGTTCGTCGCGGAAGTCGTACCGCGCCGACCCGCGGTACTTGTTCGTCCCGCTGCGCGTGACGACGTTGACGGCGGCGCCGCTGTTGCGTCCGAGCTCCACGGAGAAGTTCGACGTCTGGATCTTGACTTGATCGATGAAGCTGAGGCTGACGTTGTTGATCTGACTGCCGTTCGATCCGGAGTCGAGATTCGAGCCGCCGTCCACCGTCAGGTTGTTGGTATTGCCGCGGCTGCCGTTGATCGACTGGCCCGTGACGCTCAAGCTCGTCGCGAGCGCGAGCGGATCGTAGTCGGTCGCGACGGCGCCCGGAATCAGCGACGCGAGCTCGAGGTAATTGCGTCCGTTGAACGCGAGATCTCTAATCTGCTCCGAGTCGATCGTCCGGGCGACTTCACCGTTCGTCCGGTTGACGGTCTCGCCCATGACGGCCGTCACTTCGACGGTCTCGCTCAACTGGCCGACGCCGAGCGAGAAGTCGGCTGACACGCGCCCGTCCGCCGTGAGCGCGAATCCCGTGCGCTGGGCTTTTCGGAATCCCTGCAACTCCGCCGACACCGAGTACGTGCCGACGGGCAGGTTCGTGAACGTGTAGACGCCGGCCGCGTCGGTGACATGCGTCACGGACAATCCGGTCGCGTCGTTGGTCACCGTTACCGTGACGCCGGGGAGCACGCCGCCGGACGCATCCGTGACGCGGCCGGAGATTTGACCGGTGATGGTTTGTGCACCGGCGGAGAGCGCTGCCGCGAGCAACAGCGCCGTTACCTGGAGAGTCGCAATCGCGCGCCGACGCGTGCCGATCGAAACGTGCCGCATGTCCCGTCCTCCAATCCAGGAGATCGTTGGAGAGTTGGGGACGCGCGGTCAATCAACTGGACGTTACTAGGCCACGCACTCCTCGAGCAGCTTCGTTTCGCGCGCGGGCGCCTCCAACTCCAGCGTGGCGGCCGCGAGGAGCGCCGCCGCGCGCAGCAGGGTGCGCTGCTGTTCCGTCACGGCGTGCGGACGATCGAACGCCACCTGCAGCGTCCGGCGGAACCGGTCGTCATCGGGGAGATCGAAACACAGCGCGTCGCGCGAGGCTGCCGATCCCAGCGGCATCATACGCAGTTGCACGTCGCGCGCGCCGACCAACTCGGCCACGCCTCTGACGAACCGCGCGTGCGGCGGCTCCGGCCGGCGATCGCGGCCGGCGAGAACCGACGAGAACAGATCGGCGAGCGCTTGCGCTCGAGATCGCGAGGCCGACGTGCTTCGGGGACCCGCGAGATCGATTTCGCGATCGAAGGCGGCCGCCGCGTGGTACTTCACGCCGAGGCGATCGATCCGCGCGACGTCGCTGCGGACGAACCGAACGGGCACGATCATCTCGGTGCTCGGACCGGTCAGGTGCAGCTCGGTCGTGCTCCCGGGGAGGAACTTCGATCCCGTTTCCATCAACACGCCGCTCGTCGAGATGTTGACGAGCGCGACGTCCGTGCCCCATCCGAGCTTGGCCGTCGAGAGCCACGGCAAATCCTCGTGCGCGCGGCGGAGCGCGGCGCGCCGCTCGGCGCCGGTCTTCACGTGATAGGGAATCGCTTCCACGACGAGCGTGTCGACGCCGGCCTGCCGGGCGGCGGCGCCGTCGAACGGACGGATCAACGACAGTTCGCGGCGCTCGGCGATCGTGCGCGCGAGCTCTTCGCGATAGGCCACCGCCGCTTCGTGCTCGCGCCGCACTTCGAGCGCGCGCGCCAGGCCGTCGGCGATTTGCGCGCCGACCATGGCGCGATCGTATTGCGGCGCCGAAGGCGCGGTTCGGCGCGAGAACAACGGGCCGAGGAGCCCGCGGCGCTCCTCCTGCGGCGCGTCGCAGAGGAGATCGAGCGCGGGAATCGTCAGGAGCTGCACGTGCGGCGCGTCCTGACGCTCACGGATGTGCGCGATCAACTCGGCGCCGTCGCGCGGCGACAACAGCGCGGGCGCGAGGATCACGTCGGGAATCTGGTCGTGAATCATCGCGATCGCGGCGCGCGCCGTGTCCGCGATCGTCAGTTGGGCCTTCACGTACTCGCGAACGAGGCCGGCGAGCACACGCTTCCGCTTCGGATCCGGTTCGATTGCCAAAATGCGCGACATTGCTCTTCTCGACTTTCTCAAGCGTTGTTGTCTCTTCGTGTCTTGTGCCGTCACCGCCGGCACCCATCGAAAACGCAAGGCGGGTGCCGTGGGCCGCCTGGACACACCGGCGGGCAACGACTTGGTTTTGCTGCGCTTAGCGGAGATTACGGGATTGGAATCGCCAGGAAGTCTTCCCCGGACAAGACTTCGTTCGCCCTTTAGCGGTCGTAAAGACCGACGAAGTCAGCCCTTTTGTTCGATGCGGGCCCAGGTGTCCTTGAGCGTGACCGTGCGATTGAAGACGGGACGGCCCGGCGACGTGTCGCGATCGACGGCGAAGTAGCCGAGGCGCTCGAATTGAAACCGCGTCCCGGGCGCCGCCGCCGCGAGGCTCGGCTCGATCTTCGCGCCCGTCCGCACCTCGAGGGAGTGCGGGTTGAGATCGGATCGATAGTCGTCGGCCGCGCTCGGATTCTCGCTGGTGAACAGCCGATCGTACAACCGCACTTCCGCATCGATCGCGTGCGCCGCGGACACCCAGTGCAGGGTCGACTTCACCTTGCGGCGGTCCGGCGCGTCGCCGCCGCGCGTCGCCGGATCGTACGTGCAGCGCAGCTCCACGATCGCGCCGGTCGCGGGGTCCTTCACGACGCCGGTGCACGTGACGAAGTACGCGCCGCGCAGGCGGACCTCGCGCCCGGGGCTCAGACGAAAGAACTTCTTCGGCGGGTCCTCGCGGAAGTCGTCGCGCTCGATGAAGAGCGCGCGCGAGAACGGGACGCGCCGCGTGCCGGCCGACGCATCTTCCGGATTGTTGACGATCTCGAATTCCTCGACGAGGTCCTCGGGATAGTTCTCGAGCACGACGCGCACGGGATCGAGGACCGCCATCGCGCGCGGCGCGCGCTTGTTGAGATCTTCGCGGACCGCGTGCTCGAGCAGCGCGACGTCCACCATGTTCTCGCGCTTCGCGACGCCGATCCGATCGCAGAACGCGCGGATGGCTTCCGGCGTGTACCCGCGGCGCCGCATCCCGACGATCGTCGGCATTCGCGGATCGTCCCAACCCGCCACGCGCCCCTCTTCGATCAGCTCGCGCAGCGTGCGCTTGCTCGTCACGGTGTACGACAGATTCAGCCGCGCGAACTCGATCTGCCGCGGCTTCGACGGCACGGGCATGTTGTCGACGAGCCAGTCGTAGAGCGGACGATGGGCCTCGAACTCGAGCGTGCAGAGCGAGTGCGTGATGTGCTCGATCGCGTCCGACGGCGAATGCGCGAAGTCGTACATCGGATAGATGCACCACGCGTCGCCGGTCCGGTGGTGATGCGCGCGGCGGATCCGGTAGAGCACGGGATCGCGCATGTTGAGATTCGGCGACGCCATGTCGATCTTCGCGCGCAGCACGAGCGCACCGTCCTCGAATTCTCCGGCGCGCATGCGCGAGAAGAGATCGAGGTTCTCTTGAATGGATCGGTCGCGATGCGGGCTGTCCTTCCCCGGTTCGGTCAGCGTGCCGCGATACGCGCGGATCTCGTCCGCGGACAAGTTGTCGACATAGGCCAGGCCCTTCTCGATCAAGTGAACGGCGTAGCCGTAGAGCTCGTCGAAATAGTCCGAGGCGTACAGCGGCTCGCCGGGCCAGTTGAAGCCGAGCCATCGCACGTCTTCCTGGATGGCGTCGACGTATTCGGTGTCTTCCTTGGTCGGATTCGTGTCGTCGAACCGCAGATTGCACGTGCCGCCGAACTCTTCGGCGACGCCGAAGTTCAGGCAGATCGATTTCGCATGGCCGATGTGAAGATAGCCGTTCGGCTCTGGAGGAAAGCGCGTGGCCACGCGGCCGCCGTGCTTCGCGGCCCTGATATCCTCGCTCACGATCGTCCGGATGAAGTCCAGCGGCGCTGCGGCGTCGCGGACCGGTTCCGTTGCAGGGTTGTCCATGCGGTCCAACCTCCAATTATATTTCGACCGGTAAACGCGGATCACGCGGATCTGACGGATCACGCGGATCGCTGCCCTTGCCGGTCGACGTTCGGTCATGATTCGACCAAGGAGATTGCCATGCGCCAGTCCTCTCGCGTCCTCCTGTTCTGGGCGTTGATCGTCGCCACGGCCCTCGGCGCGTCGTTCGTCACCCGGGCCCAAACGCCGGCCGCCGCGCCCTCGACCGACATCCTTCCGGCCCTCCTCGTCGAAGTGCGCGGGCTGCGCGCGGCGATGGAGCAGATGGCGTCGGCCGGCCCGCGCGTGCAACTCGCGCTGGGACGCCTTCAGCTCCAAGAGCAGCGCATCCAGACGCTCGTGCGCAGGCTCGAGGAGGCCAGGGTCAATCAAGGGCCTCCGGAGCGCGAGTACCGCCGGCTCGGCGAGCGAATCAAAGAGCTCGCGGAGCTGATCCCCACGATGAACGATGAACATCGGCGCCAGCTCGAGTTCGAGATCAAGGCCGCGAAGAGTGAGCACGCGAGGCTCGCCGGCGAGATGCAGAAGCTCGCCGCCGAAGAAGCGTTTCTCACGCAAGAGATCGCGAACGAGCAGGGACGTTGGAGCGATTTCAACCAGCGGCTCGAGGAGCTCGAGCGATCGCTCGTCAAACGATAGACGCGGATCACGCGGATGACGCGGATGGCGTGGATCACGCGGCTTGCGCGGATGGCGCGGATAGCTTCCGCGCTAGAATCTTCCGAACCGCGCGATCCGCGTGATCCGTCGTATCCGCGAAATCCGCGATTCCGAGGGGGAGCTTCATGAGAACGCGAGTGACGCTCGGCGGGGCCGGCCTTTTAGCCGCGGTCGCCGGATTCCATATCGCCTTGCACGCAGCCGGCACGCCGAAGCCCGGCGTGGACTGGCCGCAGTTCCGCGGCATCCGCGCGAACGGGATCGCGGACGGGTTCACGCTGCCGACGACCTGGAGCATCACGTCGGGCCAGCGAATCGCGTGGAAGGCGGACGTCCCGGGGCTCGGACTCTCGAGTCCGATCGTGTGGGGCGATCTCGTCTGCCTGTCGACGTCGATCAGCGGAAAGAAAGACGCGGGCATCCGCGCCGGGTTGTACGGCGACGTCCAGCCGGTGCAGGACGACACCGAGCACGACTGGCGCATCTACTGTCTCGACAAGAAGACCGGCGCGGTGCGATGGCAGCAGACCGTGCTCAAGGCCGTTCCGAAGATCAAGCGGCACATGAAAGCCAGCCACGCGAATTCGACGATGGCGACCGACGGCGAGCGGCTCGTCGCGTTCTTCGGATCGGAAGGGCTCTACGCGTACGACCTGAAAGGAAAGCAGCTCTGGAAGAAAGATCTGGGCGTGCTCGACGCGGGATGGTTCACGGATCCATCGGCGCAATGGGAAACGGGCAGCTCGCCAATCCTTCACGAAAACGTCGTCGTCGTGCAGGCCGACGTGCAGCAAGGATCGTTTCTCGCGGCGTTCGACGCGCGCGACGGCCGCGAGCTGTGGCGCACGGCGCGCAGCGACGTGCCCACGTGGGGAACGCCAACCGTGCACCAGGTGAAAGGCCAGACGCAACTCATCGTGAACGGATGGCGGCACATCGGGGCGTACGATTTCAAGACCGGCAAAGAGATCTGGAAGCTGCAGGGCGGCGGCGACATTCCGGTGCCGACGCCTGTCGTGCACGACGGCCTGATCTACATCACGAACGCGCACGGACCGCGGGCGCCGGTGTACGCGATTCGCGAGTCGGCCACGGGCGACATCACGCTGACCGGCGGCGCGTCGAGCAACGCGGGCGTCGCGTGGAGCGCGGCGCGCGACGGCGGCTACATGTGCACGCCGCTCGTCTACAACGGGCTCGTCTACATCGTGAAATACAACGGCGTGCTCACGACGTACGACGCGAAGACCGGCGAGCAGAAATATCAGCAGCGTCTCGCGGGGGGAACGTCCGCGTTCACCTCGTCTCCGATCGCGGCCGACGGAAAGATCTTCCTCGCGAGCGAGGACGGCCATGTCTTCGTGCTCAAGGCGGGGCCAACCTTCGAGGTCCTCGCCGACAACGACATGACCGAGCCGATCCTGGCGACGCCGGCGATCTCCGAAGGCACGTTGTTGTTGCGCACGCCGACGAAGGTCGTGGCGATCAAGTAAGCGCTTGCCTTTGCCGCGGGCCGGGCATACCATCTCTCGGTAACCGAGGGATACGCTCATGAGCCGGCCTGCGGATCTCGTTCAAGGCACGCTCGACCTTCTCGTCCTGAAGATTCTCGCCCTCGAGCCGCTGCACGGCTGGGCGATCAGCCAGCGTCTCAAGCAAGTGTCGAGCGACGTCCTGCAGGTCAGCGACGGATCGCTCTATCCCTGCCTCCACAAGCTCGAGCTCCAGGGCTGGATCAAATCCGAGTGGAAGCCGTCGGACAACAACCGCCGCGCGAAGTTCTACTCGCTCACACGCCCGGGCCGCCGCCGCCTCGAGGAGGAAGCGGCGAACTGGGTCCGCCTTTCCTCAGCCATCTCGCACGTCGTCAATCTCGCGCCCGCCGGAGACTGACGCATGCCGAGCCGCGCCGCCCTGCGAATCGAGCGGTGGCTGTATGCGGTGCGCGCGCGCCTGCGCGGATTGTTCCGGCAAGAGGATGTCGATTGGGAGATCCAGGAGGAGCTGCGGTTCCATGTCGAGCGTGAGATCGAAGCGCGGACGACTGCCGGCATCAACCGCGCAGAGGCGCGAGCGCAGGCGTTGCGCCGCTTCGGCGGCGTCGAGCAGCGGCGCGAGGAGATTCGCGACGCCCACCGGCTGAATCTCTGGGAGAGTCTGCGGCAGGATCTTCGCTACGCCGTGCGCACCGCGCGGCGCAGCCGGGGATTCGCGATCGGCGCCGTCGCGATCCTCGCGCTCGGCATCGGCGCGAACACCGCCGTGTTCTCTGTCGTCAACGCCATTCTGATCGAGCCGCTGCCCTATCCCGACGCCGATCGCATCGTGCAGATCGTCAGCCAGTCGCCGAGCGGACGATCGACGCTCGCATCGCTTCCGCGATTCGCGGTGTGGCGCGACGAGACGAATGTCTTCGCGCAGATCGCGGCATGGCAGTCGGGCGGGCCGGGAATCAATCTGGACGCCGACGATCGGCCCGAGCACTTGAAATCGATGCAGGTCTCGCGCGCGTACTTCAGCCTCTTCGGCGCGGCCGTGCTGGGCGGCCGAACGTTCAACGCGCAGGAAGATCAACCGAATGGACCGCGCGTGGCCGTGTTGAGCCACGGCCTGTGGCAGCGAAGGTTCGGCGGCGACCCGGCGATCCTGGGACGGATGATTCGGCTCGGCGGCGAATCGTACGAAGTGATCGGCGTCATCAGCCCGCGCTTCAAGCCGGATCCGGCCGTCGACATCTGGCTCCCGCTCCAAGCGGATCCCTACAGCCGGGATCACTCCAACTTCGTTCAAGTCGCGGCGCGCCTGCGGCCGGGCGTGCCCCTCGACACCGCGCGCACGCAGATCGCGCTGGCGATGGGTGCGTTCCGTCAGAAGTATCCGTTTGCCGTCGGTCACGGCGAACAAGTTGCGGTACTTCCGCTGCGCGATGTCGTCGTCGGCGACGTCAAGCCCGCGCTCCAGCTGCTGACGGCGGCAGTGATGTTCGTGCTGCTGATCGCGTGCGCGAACGGCGCGAGCCTGCTGCTCTCGAGAGCGAATCGCCGGCGCGCCGAGATCGCGACACGCGCGGCGCTCGGGGCGAGGCGCGAGCGCCTCGTGCGGCAGCTTCTGAGCGAGAGTCTGGTGCTCGCAATCGCCGGCGGCGCGCTGGGGCTCGTCCTCGGGCAGATTGGCGTCGACGTCTTGATCTCGTGGAGTCCCGCGGAGATTCCGCGTTTGTCGGCGGGCGTGCCGCTCGATTGGCGCGTGCTTTCCTTCGCCGTGATCGTCTCGGGGATCACGGGGATTCTGTTCGGCCTGTTGCCTGCCGTCAGCGCGTCACGCGTCGATCTTGCCGCCGCGTTCAAGCAAGGCGGGGAAAGTGGAACACCGGCCGGTCAACGCCGCCTCCACGCGGTTCTCGTGGTCGCGGAAATGATGCTCGCGCTCGTGCTCCTTGCCGGCGCGGGCCTGATGATCAAGACGTTCCTCACGCAGCGATCCGTCGATCGCGGCTTCAGCGCCGAGAACGTCATCGCGTTCGACATGGCGCTCGGCAGCGACTTCGCGCGGACCGATCAGATTTCACTCCTGACGAGGAACGCCGAGCTGCGGCTGCGAGCGAACGGAACGATCGCCGCGATGGCCGTCACGCGATCGCTTCCGGTGGATCCGAACCTCGTGCTGCCGTTCACGATCGTCGATCGCGGACTCTTCGGCAGCGGGTCGTATCACGGCATCGTCGGCGTGCAGGCCGTGTCGCCCGATTACTTCAATGCGTTCCGCATGCCAATGAAGGGCGGCCGGACCTTCACGCAGCTGGACCACGCAGGCGCGCCTGGCGTCGCGATCGTCAACGAGACGATGGCGCGGCGGTTTTGGCAGGACTCCACGCAGATTCGGCCGGCGACGAAGATCGCGATCGGGGCGGGGATCGATCCGCCGTGGGATGAAGCGCCGCGCATCATCGTCGGCGTCGTTGCCGACGTTCGCGATCCGATCACCGGCAGGCCGCCGTCGCCGCTCGTCTACGTTCCAACCGATCAGGTCACCGACCGCGTGACGGCGCTCCACAATCGTCTCTTCCCGCTGACGTGGGTGATTCGCACGTCGATCGAGCCGCACCTCGTCACGAGCGCGATCCGCGACGAGCTGCGGGCGGCGGCGGGTGGCCTGCCGGTGGCGCGCGTGAGGACGATGACGCAGGTGCTCGCGGCAACGACGGCCCGCAGCGACTTCACGATGATGCTGTTCACGATCTTCGCCGCGCTCGCGCTCGTGCTCGCCGCGAGCGGCATGTACGCGCTGATGGCTTACTCGGTCGAGCAGCGTACGCAGGAGATCGGGATTCGTCTCGCGTTCGGCGCGCGGCCCGCGGACGTGCGCAACGCCGTGGTCCTCGAGAGCGCGCGCATGACGATCACCGGCGTGGGACTCGGGGTCGCTGCCGCGATCGTCTTGATGCGACTGCTGGTGACGTTCGTCTTCGGAATCGAGGCGTGGGATCCCGCCGTGTTCGCGTTCGTGGCGGCGCTGCTCGTCGCCGTCTCGCTCGCCGCGGCGTACGTGCCCGCGCTTCGCGCAACACGGATCTCGCCGCTGGACGCTCTGAAAAACTAGTCCCTTCCGTGAGGTCCCCACCAGCCGGCGGACACCAATGATTCCTGGAGCTGGACCCATCGCGCGTAGGCTTCGTGCGAGGTCGGGAACGACTCGCGTTTCTCCGGGCGCTTCGGCTCGGTGATCACGATTTCATACCCTGCCGCATCGTCTCCCCGAATCTCACACTGCAGAAACTCTTCGCCGCGCTGGAAGAAGTAGAACACCTTGGCTGCATTATCGGCCCGATCGCCGTTTCAGCACATTGGTGAACCGCGAGTTTCAGGTGGAATTCTCACAGGTGCGCCGGAAAACGTCAGCGCAGCGTCTCGAACTGGAGCACACGGCCGCGTTCCTCGTCGAACCGCTTCCACCCCCCCATCGCCCAACCCGCACTGCGCCAATGAGTTGCGTTAGGTAGCCCACCTCGGCGCTGTTCTTGCCAAGCGACGGGTGTTCCCGTGCGCGCGGGGGCGAGCGTACGGGTCGGGAACGTCCAGGGAGCACGACATGAAACCGAAGATCGGGCGAATCGAAGAGGTCAATAAGGAGCTCTGGCTTCTCCTATCGCTCTTCGGCATCTGCCTCATTCTGAATCTGGTGGTCGACGGGCAGCGGATGGTCCTGAGCTTTTACACCCTTCCGACGCTCGGATCCGCGTATCTGTATGGCCGGCGGCACGCGACGCTGACGGCGTTCGGCAGCGTCCTGCTCGTCTGCCTCATGACGTGGTACAACCCGGTCCTGCTCGCCGCGGCCAGCGGCTTCAGCGTCCCCGCCGCGCGATGGATGGACATCACCGTCTGGGGCGGCGTGCTCGTGATCACGGGCTACGCGATGGGCACGCTCTACGAGCACAACGCCGCGCAGATCACCGAGCTGCGTCAGACGTATCACGGCGTGCTGATGATCCTCCGCCACTTCATCGCGAAGGACACCTACACGGAGAACCACTCGTATCGCGTGTCGGTCTACGCCGCGACGATCGCGGCGCAGCTCGAGCTGCCGCCGGGGCGCGTCGAGGACGTGCGGTCGGCGGCGCTCCTGCACGACATCGGCAAGCTCGATATCAGCCGCGAGCTGCTCTACAAGGCGGCGCGGCTCACCGAAGAAGAGTTCAAGCACATGCAGGAGCACGTGAACAGGGGCGTGTCGATCCTCGAGCCGGTCGGCGGTTCGCTGCGGCGCGTGATCCCGATCGTGCTGTCGCATCACGACAAGTTCGACGGCTCCGGCTACAACCCGACGCGCGGCGAGGACATTCCGCTCGAGGCGCGCATCATCTCGGTCGCCGACGTCTACGACTCGCTCACGAGCGATCGTCCGTATCGCAAGGCGATGTCTCCGTTCGACGCGAAGGAGATCATCCTGAAGGGATCCGGAACGGACTTCGATCCGCACGTCGTGGGCGCGTTCGTCGAAGCGTTCCGCAGAGGCGAACTGGAGGTTCCAACGGTCGTCGTCTGACGGCCCATGCCGACCATGAGCCCTCTCGATCTCGTCACGCCGGACACCGCCGAGAACGCTTCTCCGCTCTCCGTCAGGCTTGCGAGCGACGACGAGGTACGGCTCGTGCGGGCGCGCGATCGCCGCGCGCACGCGCGTCGTGATGCGAGCGACCTCGCATGGATCCGGCTCGTCAAGCTCACCGGCGGCACCGGCTTCACGACAACGCTCATCGATCTCTCGGAGGGCGGAGCGCTCCTCGAAGTCGACGGACCGCTGCGGCCGGGATCGCGGCTGATGCTCGAGATCAGCGGCGACGGCCTGCACGAATCAGTTCCGCTCGAGGTGCTGCGCTCCTACATCGCGAGCCTTCGCGATGGAGCGGCGCGCTATCGCGGCGCATGCGCCTTCGACCATCACATTGCTCTGCCGGGTCAGGCGCCCGCCGCGCGGCCCGCGGATCCGTTCGTCGGCGCGGATGCGGCGCTCACGTATCTCCTCGATCGGTGCATCGGCGATTCGCCCGCCGCCTGCGGGTCCGAACGCCGCGTCGCCCTCGAGCGCACCGAGGTGCTGCACGTCCTCGAGGCGATCTACGCGCGCGGCGCGAAAGACAGCCGCGATCCTGGAACGCGCTTCGTGGTGGAGCTGCTCGGCGCGATCCTGCCCGCACTGCAGAGCGGCGCGCCGCGCAACGACGTGATGGCGACGCTCGAGGCCCGCATGTACGCCTGGCCGACGTCGCTCCGCACGCGTTTGCAGCCCACGCGCATTCGTCTCGCATCGATCATCGATCGCTGCTCGCTCGTCGCCGCGTCCCCGTCGCCGGCACCAAGCGTCGCCGCGCCGGTTCCTGTCGCGGCCGCGCAGCCCGTCATCGAGCCCAAGGTCGAGGATCCGGCGCTCGCTCCCGACGAGAAGGAAACCGCGTTTCAGCGGATTGTCGTCCGCTATCTGGATGGCGGGATCGTCAAGGGCTTCACGCAGGATTTTCATCCGTCGCGCGCGCAGTTCTCGCTCTGGCCCGCGATCAACGCGAAGCCGTCCGAGCGCCAGATCGTGCCCGTCGCGAATCTCAAGGCCGTGTTCTTCGTCCGCAACTTCACCGGAAACCCGACACGGCACGACAAGAAATCGTTCAACGCACCGGGGCAGGGCCGGCGCCTCGAAGTCACCTTCATGGACTCAGAAGTCATCCTCGGGACGACCTTGAGCTACAGCCCCGACACCCAGGGGTTCTTCATGATCCCTGCTGACGCGAGCGGAAATAACACACGTATCTTCGTCGTATCCGGCGCCGTGCGGCGCGTACGGTTCTTCTAGCGCATCTGGTCCCCACTAAAGCGCCCTCGTCGAGGGCCCGATACCCACGCGGAGGCCGCACATGCGCGTCACGGTCGCATTCTGCGTGGCGGAAAAGCGCGGCAAAGGTGCGTTGTTCGGGTTGAAACGGTGTTAAGGTAGAGCGGAATTCATACTCGCAACTTCAAGCGACAAAGTTGAAATCCACCGGTCCGTCATTTTGGAGGCGGGCGCGAAACTGGCGTGCCCGCACGGACGGCCGGCGGCCGGCATCAAGGTTGCGTGATCTGTCAGGCGGTCCGAGAGGAGACGATGCCGTCGAAGGTACTGATCGTCGATGACGACAAGACGACGCGCGAGGGGTTAGCCGAATACCTCGAGGGGTCCGGCTACCAAGCGTCCGCCGTTGGTACGTTCGAAGAGGCTACGCGGATCCTGCGCGGCGCCTCGCCGCCCGACTTGTTGATCGCCGACGTGCGTCTCGGTCCGTTCAACGGACTGCAGCTCGTAATCAGCAGCCCGAAGCCTATCCCCGCGATCATCATCACCGGTTTCGCCGATCCCGTACTCGAAGCGGATGCGCGCCGCCGCGGCGCCGACTACGTGTTGAAGCCGGTGTCGCCCGCGCGGCTGCTCGATCTCGTCGCGCACAAATTGTCCTCCGCGAAGCCAGGCTTCGGCATCCCTCGCCGATGGGAACGAAAGCCGGTCGCCGGAGGTCTGTCCGCGAGCGTCGAGGACGAGCCCGCTCGGATCGTCGACATCAGCTACGGCGGCGTCCGGTTCGAGATCGATCGCAAGCACGAGAGCAATCTTCCGGGATCGTTCAACATCAAGTTCCCGTCGGCGCAGCTCTCCGTTCAAGCGAAGTTGGTCTGGAAGAACCTGATTGGGGATCAGACGTGGCTGTGCGGCGCCATGCTCGCGCAGGAATCCCCCGAGTGGTACGGATTGGTCGACGCGATCTGACCGTCAGTCCGCTTCCAACGCTTTCACACCCGCCCTCATCGAACGCCACCAGACAATCACGCTGAGCGCGGCAGCCGCGCCGTAGCACGACGCGATCGTCCAGCGATCCGCCGCCGCGAGCGGAATGCCGCGCGCGCGATGCCAGACGTAGACGGAGGAGGGCCAGCCAAGCAGAACGCAGACGGCAATCACGAAGAGCACGGCGAAGATCATGAACGTCACGCCGCCGTACGACCCGGCGACGTGCGTCGCGCTCTCCGCGTTGAAGCGGGGATACCGCGCGCCGAACCCCGTCGCCAGTCCGACGAGCGCAAAGCTCATGAAGAAGATCGCCGCCGCGGAGACGACTTTCAAGAACGGATCGATGCCGAGCAGCTCGTTGGCGAGAATCGTCAGCGTCTCCGTCAGGAGGAGCACCGGCACGAGCCCCATCCAGAACTTCGACCACAGGAAGTCGCCGAGCGCGATCGGCGCGGTTCTGATGATCCAGAACGCCTGGCCCTCGACGGACACGGCCGGAAACACGAACCGCGCGGCGACGGTCGCCATGACGAACCCCGCCATCGCGAGATTGATCAGCGCGTAGACGTTCTTGACGACGCCGCTCATGTACGGAATGCGCTCGAGATCGAGCACGCGAAAGTTGTAGAGATACATGAGCATCAACGCCACGAGCAGCAGGAGCTGCGACCACTGGCTCACGTCGCGCAGGAACACTTTCACGTCTTTCACGAGCAACTGACGACGGCGCGGCGCCAGCGGCAGCGCGCCGATTGCCGCGTCGAGCACCGCGAGGCGCGTGAAGCGCGCTTTCCGCGCTTCCTGCGCCTTGCTGAATCCGGCGAAGTGCCAGCGCTCGCACGCCGCGCCTACGATCACGGTCAGCGCAAGCGCCGTCGTCCACAACGCCGACGCGTGGAGCAGATCGAACCCTCCTTGCAGGCTCGCGAACACCGCTTCGCCCGCCCAGAACGACGGCAGCAGCGGCGTGATCGGCGATTGCAGCGTCGCGAAGAAGTCGGTGATGTCCGGCAGCGATTCGACGCGCATCAATCGCTCCGGCTGGATGAACCGCAGGAGCAGGACGATCGCCGCCGCGAACAACAAGCCCATGAGCATCAGGATGTCCCGAGCGCGGCGGGCGGGAAAGACGTTGACGAGGAGGAGCGTCGCGGCGGTCCCGAGCGCGACCGGGATCACGACGAACGGCACGACGACGAGCAGCGCGGCCGCGTAGAACGGCGGCGAGGCGCAGCGCGCCAGCCCCATCCCTCCGAGCACGGGCACGAGGAACACGACGACCATCCACGAGGCCTGACTGACGGTGCGGGCGAATCGCGCGTGGAACAACCGGCGCGACGCGATCGGCGACGCGATCAACAAGCGGAGATCGTCCGCGAGAAAGAACGTCGACAGCGCAGTGACCACGCCGCTGAACGCGAGGAACGAGAGGAATGTCAGGAACAACCACGAGAGGCCGAGACGCAGCAGATAGTCGCCGAGCTCGGAGTACTGCGACATCTGCCACGTGAGCCAGAACGACGCGCCGAAGATCGCGGCGGAGACGCCGATGGCCACACCGCCGAACAGCAGGCTACGCATCGCGTCCCCGCGCTGACGCCGCCGCGCGCGATTGCGCGTCGCCCACAACGCGGGCAGCAGCAGATACGGGAACGCCCTAGACGTCATCGATCTCCTGCAGACCCGTGCCCCCCGTCAGCTTCAGGAACACCGGCGTCAGCTCGGCATCGTCGCCGCCCGCCAGCTCGCGGAGCTCTTCGACCGTGCCGCGCGCGATGATCTTGCCTTTCAGGATGATGCTGATGCGATCGCACATCTCTTGAGCCACCTCGAGCGTGTGCGTGCTCATGAGAATGGCCACGCCGCGATCGGCCATGCGTCGGAAAACGGCTTTGATCAAGCGCGCGCCGCGCGGATCGAGCCCGACCATGGGCTCGTCGACGAGCACCGCTTGCGGATGATGGAGGAACGCGGCGCACATCACGAGGCGCTGCTTCATGCCGTGCGAAAACGACTCGACGAGCTCGTGCTCCCATCGCGTCAGCTCGAACAGCTCGAGCATCTCCTTCATCCGCGTGCGCGTCGCCTCGTCATCCATGCCGTAGAGGCCGCCGTGAAAGCGAAGGAACTCCCCCGCCGTCAGCTTTTCGTAGATGAACGGCCGATCCGGAATGAAGCCGAGCGACGCCTTCGCGCCCTCGGGATCGACGGAGAGATCGTGGTTGTTGACGAGGATCCGTCCGGCGGTCGGCTTGAGCAGTCCCGCGATCATGCGGATCGTCGTCGTCTTGCCCGCGCCGTTCGGGCCGAGGAAGCCATGGATCTCTCCCGGCTGCACCTCGAGGCTGACGTCGTCGACGGCGGTGAACGTCCCGTAGCGCTTGACGAGATTGGAGACCGCGATCATCGGCGCGGCGCGCCTCTGCCGGGCGCCGGCGTCCCAGGCCGCTGGCGCGGGGGCCGCGGGTCTGGCGGCGAGAACCAGCAGCCGCTCGGATTGCGCTGCGGGAGCGGCACCGCGAGCGGCGCCATGTCCGCCGGCGGTCTACCGATCAGAATCGGCGTGGCGTTCGGCGCGAGCTCGAGGTCGAGCACCTCGATTCGCATGCGTCCGAGGAGCGGAAGGATCACCGTCTGCTTGTCGAGCCCGCCGCGCGCGAGGCGCACGTGTGTCGCGTCGGCGGGGAATTGGTTCAGCGTCGGATCGACCGGAAGCCAGTATCCGCGGCCGGATCCTTCGTCCAGATACACTTCCGGCCACGCGTGATAGTAGAACGCGCCGTGCACGAAGGTCAGCCCCGCGGCAATCCTCGACGGAATTCCCGACGCGCGGGCGAGCGCCACGTAGAGCGCGGTGTGCTCGTTGCAGTCGCCGACCTTCGTGCGAAGCACCTCGCGCGCGGATGGCAGACTGACGGTCGGCTTCTTCTCGATCAATCCGTTCACGTGCCGGACGAGACGCTCGGCGCGCTCGCGCGTTCCGGTGATCCGTTGAAGCGCGCGCTCCGCTTCCGCCACGATCGCCGGATCGTCGCTCTCGAGATACGGCTCTGGCGCGAGATATCGCTCGACGCCGGCCTCCGCCGGTCCCGCGCGAAGCGCTCGAGGATCGACGGTCTCGACCACGTTGCCGGCCGCCGATTGCGCGACGCCTTGCAGATCCAGCGCGGACAGATCGGCGCCCGTGAACCGCATGCGCAGGCGGCGTACGCTTCGCGGCTCGTCGATGCGCTGCTTCATCTCGGGCACGATGGCCGACCCGGCGAGGAGATCGGTTCGTACCGTCGCGTACATCCTTCGCGCGGTGCTCGCCGTCTCGCGCCGCGTCACGAGCCCCATCGGACTCTGCTCGTTCAGCACTTCGCCGGTGTCGGTGATCCACGCCGTCGTGTGGAGCCCCGAGAATTCCATCTCGACGCGGAACGCCGGGACCGAGATCGTGCCGACGTTTTCCGAGGAAGAGCGGACGAGCTCGCGTTTGCCGACCTGCACGATCACCGGCGCGTTCCTGAGGGTGGCCGGATCGAACATCATCCAGGAGTACCGCGCTCCGACCGTGAGGCCGGCGCTCGCGAGCCGCCGCCCCAGATTCAGCGACAGCATGGGCGGCGCGTCGAGCCGGCGAACTTCCGATGTCTGACCGGCCGGCGTGGTGATGGTCAGCGCGAGATCCAACCCGGTCAGCGTCCCGCGGATCTCGGTCGGCCCCGTTCCCGGATCGAGGAGGAAATCGAACGACTTCAAGGCGAATTCACGATCGACGCGCGCGGTCGTGCGGATCCGCGCCGGCGTGATCGCGCCCAGGAGCGACATCTGCAGCCGTCCGTCCTCCTGAAGCTCGAACCCGTCGTCTTTCTGCTCGATCTGTCTGACCGTGAACCCGATCTTTTCGCCGCGGTAGTAGATGCCGCGCCACTCGGCGCTCGCGCCGTAGCGAGCGAGATCGGTGGCGAGATTGGTCGAGGATGCCTCGACGTACGACCGCTTGACGAGGACCGCCATCGTCGCGGCCCAGGCGATCAAGATACCGATCGACAGAGGACCGGTTACGGATCGCGGCAGCGATCGAAGCACGGCGATGCTCACTCGTACTTCAGCGCCACCAGAGGGTCGACGCACGAGACAACGGCGGTAATCGTGAAGAGCGGCGCGTGAATCAGACCGCGAACGATGTGGCGGAGGTTGGTCATCGCGGAGTCCTTCAAACGGGACCAGGGATTCGGGAACGGGGGATTCGGGATTCGGGATCAGCGATCCGGAAGCATCGAGATCATAGTCGCAACACTTGTGGTCTGAATGGTTTCGGATCCCGGATCCCGGATCCCGGATCCCCGATCCCGGCTCATTCCCCCCTCAACGCAATCGTCGGAGGCGTCCTCGACGCGCGCCAGGCCGGCCAGGCGCACGCCTGAAGTCCCGCGGCCATCAGGACGACGGAGACCGCCGCAAAGGATATCGGGTCAAAGGGCGACACATTCCAGATCTGCTGTTTGAGGAGGCGGACGCTGATGATGCTGCCGGCGAGGCCGACCGCGACCCCGACGGCAAGCAGGATCGCTCCGGATTTGACGACCATCCCCGCCACGGCGCGCGGCTCGGCGCCGAGCGCGATGCGGACGCCGATCTCTCGCGTCTGCTGCGAGACCGCGTGCGACATCACGCCGTACACGCCCACGACCGCGAGCGTGAGGCCGAGCGCCGCGAACACGGAGAGCAGGACGACGTTGAATCGCGGTCCCGCGTAGAAGAAATCGTCGAGAAACGCGCGGACCGTGCGGACCTCCGTGACGGGTTGATCCGGATCGACGGCGTAGATCTTCTCGACGATGGCGCGCTGCGCGGCGATTGGATCGCCGGCGGTCTGCACGACAACGCGGTTTGCCGCGCCGGCGAGCGAATACGGAATGTAAATCTCCGGCAGCACGGAATCGGTGAGGCCTCGATTGAGCGTATCCTCGACCACGCCAACGATCTCGACGAGATCGTCCCGCGCAGAGATCGGCGGACCCATCAGTCGAGGAATGCGCACGACCCGGCCGACGGCGTCGGTGCCGTCGAGGCGCAGCCGCTCGAACGCGCGGTTCACGAGGGCCACCTGCCGCCGCCCTTCGACGTCCATCGCCGCGAGCGGCCGGCCCCTCAGGAGCGGAATCCCGAGCGCCTTCGTATAGTCCGCGCTGACTTGGTGCATCACGATCGGTTGATCGTTGGCGGGCGATCCCGGAATCTCGACCGGCCATCCGATGCTGCCGAACGGATGCGCCGTCGTGTTCACCGCGACGGCCGTGACGCCGGGCACCGCCGCAATCCTGCGCATCACATCGTCGAAGAAGATGAAGCGGCGAATCGGCTCGGGATATTTCTGCTCGGAGAGCGGGACGCGCAGCGTGAGCACGCGATCCGGCTTGAAGCCGAGCGGCACGTCGTTGATCGCGAGCACCGTCCGGATCATCAAGCTCGCGCCGACCATCAGCATGATCGACAGCGCCACGGCAGAAACGACGAGGCTCTTGCGCAGGATCGCTTGGGCGGTGCCGCCGGTGAGGCTCCGCCCGCCCGATCGCAGCGGCTGCGCCAGGTCGCGCGTGCACGCGTGGAGCGCGGGCGCCAGACCGAACAGCACGGCCGTCACGGCCGACACGATCAACGAGAACGTCAGCACCGGGACGTTCAACGCAATATCGGATTCATCCGGGATCGTGTTCGGAGGAACGAGCCGCAGGATGATGCGCAGCGCGCCGTACGCGAGCAGCGTGCCCGACACGCCGCCGGCGATCGCGAGCAGAAGGCTTTCGGTGAGCAGTTGGCGAACGAGCCGCGATCGGCCGCCGCCCAGCGCGGCGCGGACCGCCATCTCCCGCTGGCGCGCGGCCGCCTTCGAGAGGAGCAGGTTGGACACGTTCGCGCACGAGATCAGGAGCAGCAGCCCGACGGCGCCAAAGAGAATCCAGAGATCGTCGCGAATGCTGCTCGGGAACGTTTCCTTGAACGAGAGGAGCCCGACGCGCCACGCCTCGGGGAACTGCTGCGGCTGGCTGCGCGCGAGGTCGGCGAAGATCGGACGGAGATCCGCTTCCGCTTGCGCCTCGGTGACCCCTGGCTTCAGCCGCCCGAGCACGTGAACGTTGCGCACGCCCTCGACGACCTGCCCTCGCGCGAAGACGACCGGCAGATACACGTCCGCGCCGCGCCACATGAAGCGCTTCGGCATCACGCCGACGACCGTCCGCACCCGGTCGTTGAGCTTCATCTGCCTGCCGATGACGGACGGATCGCCGCCGAACTGACGCTGCCAGAACCTGTAGCCGAGCACTGCCACCGGCGGCGCGTCCGGCCGTCCGTCTTCCGGCGTGTAGAAGCGTCCCATCAGCGCGGGCACACCCATGACGAGGAACGTGTTCGGCGGCCCGTAATTGCCGCGAAGCCGCTGCGGGTCGCCGTCGCCGGTCCAGAGCACGTCGGAGATCGTCGAGGCGATCACGCCGTCGAAAATGGTGCTGCGGCCGGCGATCTCCAGAAACTGATCCGTTGAATAGTTCGTCCTGTAGCCGCGCTGCTGCGGCGACCACACGCGGATGCTCATCAGCGAATCGACGTCCTTATAGGGGAACGGGTCGAGGACGACTGCGTAAATCACGCTGTACATTGACGTCACGGCCATGACGCCCAGCGCGAGCGACGCGACCGCGAGCGTCGTGAAGCCCGGCGTTCGGGCCAGCATCCGCGTCCCGAATCGCAGGTCCTGAAGGAATTGCATCACACGTCTCCGCCCAATAGACGTCACTCGAGGCCGCAAGGTTTGGTGGGGCGTCAAAAGCGGTAGAGTATCTGGCACGCATGCTCAACGACGTGCGCTACGCCATCCGAACGCTGACGAAGGCGCGGGCATTCGCGCTCGTCGCGATCTCCGTTCTCGCGCTCGGTATCGGCCTCAACATCGCGCTCTATAGCATCGTCTACTCGGTGTTCTTCCGTCCGCTGCCGGTGCGCGAGCCGGATCGCCTTGTCTATCTGTACTGGATGTTCGGAAAGTACCAGCAGCTCGGTCCGATCGGCTTCCGGCAGTTCGAGCACTTCAAGGACCATAAGGAAGGATTGTCGGAGCTCACTGCTCATTGGGCGGGCGCAGGGAGGCTCACCGCGGACGGCGAGACGGATCAAATCCGCGGCGAGACCGTTGCCGCGAATTACTTCGACGTGCTCGGCGTCAAGCCGCTCCTAGGCCGTACGTTCGGACCGGCCGACGATCTGCCGGCCACCGAAGGCGCGCTGATCATCAGTCACAACTTCTGGATCCGTCGCTTCAACGGCGATCCAAACGTCCTCGGCAAACAAGTGCGCTTGCACATCTGGATGAGCGAACGGCACTTCACGATCGTCGGAGTGATGGGCGAAGGGTTTAGAGGCGTCGCGGGGCCGTGGACACCGAGCCAATACTGGGTGACGTTCGGCCAGTCCACCGCCGACATGCGGCGAATGAGGTTCAACGTCATCGCCCGCCTCGCGCCAGGCGTGACCGCCGCGCAGGCGAACAGCATCGTGGCGACGCAAGGCGAAGCGCTCGTGAAGCCCGGAGCGCCCTATCGCGAGCGATATCTCGCGCTGCCCGCGAACCGCGTGCGCATCCCGGCCGATCCCACCGCGAGCGCCGTGCCGGCGCGGCTCGCGGCGACGATGATGGTGGTCGTCGGGATCGTGCTGCTCATCGCCGCGGCCAACATCGCGGGCATGCTGGCGGCGCGCGGCGTCGGCCGCGATGCCGAGATGGCGATGCGTCTCGTGCTCGGCGCGAACGGACGGCGTCTCGTGCGGCAATTGCTGACCGAAAGCGTCCTGCTGTCGGCGGGCGGCGGATTGCTCGGCCTGATCGTCGCGCGAACGCTGCTCGATCTCTTCAGAAAGTACACACCACAGGAATACGCGGTCGATATCGTGATCGATCCTGGTGTGCTGGTTCTCGCCGCGCTGCTCTGCGGGATCGTTGGCATCGCGATCGGAATCGCGCCGGCGGTCAGGGCTACGCGAAAGGATCTGCTCTCGTCGCTGCCGGGCACGAATCTCGGCATCACTCGCCGCGCGCCGTCGCGCCTGCGCCACGCCGTCGTGATCCCGCAAGTGGGTTTGTCGCTCGTACTGCTGTTGGCCGCCGGCTTTCACATCCGATCGCTCATGAAGATCGAGCTGGCCAATCTTGGATACGACCCGAAGCACGTCAGCGTAATCAGCGGCGCGCTGCGTGCGGCGCCAGAAGAACGCGTCGACCAGCCCCCACCAGGACACGCCGAGCGGCAGGCGGAGCGGAGCCGTGCCTTCTATCGCCGCGTGCTCGCCGCGATTGTCGCGGTGCCTGGCACCGGCGGCGCGGCCATCACGACCCGGCTGCCGGTGAACGCGCCGGACGGAAGCGCGTGGAACGCCGTGTCCCTCGACGCGTTTCTCGCCGGAGACGATCAGGGGATTCCGGCCGGGCGCACGTCGGTCTCGACGGGGTACTTCCGCACGATGGGCATGCCGCTCGTTGCGGGGCGGGACTTCGACGATCGCGATTCGCGAACGTCGCCGAAGGTCGCCGTGATCAGCGCGTCGCTCGCACGGCGGCTGTGGCCGGACGGCGGCGCGATCGGCCGCTCGATCGGTCCGAAGAACAACTTCCCGATGACAGGCGAGGCAATCGAGTGGTACGAAGTCGTCGGGATCGTCAACGACATCGATCCCATCGTTCGCGATCGCGATCGCGTCCCGCAGGTCTACCTCGCGCTCAATCAGGAATGGTGGCCGTCGTTCTCGTCGATCGTGGCGCGTGTTCCGCGCGACAGCGTCGCCGTGCTGCAGGCGCTCAAGCAGGCGGTGCTCGGAGCGGACGCGCTTGCCGAGGTCTATCGCGTGCAGACGATGGAGCAGCTGATTGCGGCAATGCTGTATCCGCGCCGTCTCGCGGCGGCGATTCTCGGCGCGTCGGGGCTGATCGGAATGGTGCTCGCCGTGCTCGGTCTATACGGCGTGATCTCGTACTCGGTCGCGCAGCGCGTGCAGGAGATCGGGATCCGCACGGCGCTCGGCGCCGATCGCCGCGACGTGGAGTGGTTGATCGTTCGTGAAGGTGCGAGGATTCTCGTGTTCGGGTCGGCCGTGGGCGTCGCGCTCACCTACGCGGCGCTGCGCGTGACGTCGAGATTCGTCGCGCTGCCGGAAATGGATGCCGGCACCTGGATCGCGGTGCCGGCAATTCTCTCGGGAGTGATTCTGCTGGCGTGCTACGTCCCCGCGCGGCGCGCCGCGCGGCTGGATCCGCTCGACGCGCTGCGTCAGCTCTAAGCTCTCGGGTTTCGCATCGCGCGCAGCTTGCGCGCGCCGAGCCCCGCGATCGCGCACCCCATCAACAGCATCGACGACGGTTCCGGCACGCGGTGGGGCTGCTGGAACGAGACGATGTAGTCGTTGTGATCGTGATCGTTCACCGTGTAGCTCACGAGGATGTCTTCGATGCCGAGGTAATACGTAGTCGACACCGGACTCACGATCCGGAAGAGCGCGTACTGACCGGGATTGTCCCAGGAGTTCGAGACGTGGCCGGTGCCGCTGTCGTACGTGAACGCGCCATCCGCGCGGCGGCCGAAGACGCCGTTCGTCCACGCGGTGATGCCGCCGAGATGCGTGAAATCGAAGAGCTGATCGTCCGGCTCGAAGCGGAAGGGGACCGCCTGGCCCGTGCCGTTGTGCAGGTACTCGACTCCCGGCGTGAAGGCGTTGATCAGGTATCCGATGCCGCAGAAGGTGCAGTCCCAGGACAGACCCGACCAGAACGGGGACACGACAATGTCGCCCTGCGACGGATCGGTCACCGGCGTCGTCACACCGACCCACGACCCGATGGTGATGGGATCGGCCTTGGCGGAAGCCGGGATGAGCAGGGCCAACGCAAGCACGAGAACTCGGACTCTCATAATCAACCGGATCCTTCGCTGCCAGTCACTCGTCCGGCAGACTTTTGGCGCCTTCCGGCGCGTTTTTCAAGTCGCTAACTCGCTGCTACGACAGGTCTTGCTGTTTTCGAGCGGAGTTCGTCCAGCGCTTGTGCAAGAACCACGCGCAATCTGGTGATGACCAGATTTTCGGTGGTTTACACTCTCGACGAGGCGCGCGTGATGACCTGGAAACTGCGGTGTTTGCTCGGCATGCGGGGTGGCGGCGATCGCGGCGCCCGCAAGAGAACGGCCGCCGAAAGTATCGGTGGGATCGACGCGACAGTCTTCCCACAGGCCGACCTTTATCGCGTTCGAATCGGAGGATGCGCCGCGTCATGGCTTCGACGCTGAACCAGGTTCGCGAGTACGTCGACAAGCACTATGCGAAGCCGTTGACCGTCGAGCGCCTGGCCAGGCTCGCCGGGTTGTCGACCTTTCATTTCATCCGGGCGTTCCGCGCGGCAACGGGACGAACGCCGCATCAGTACCTTCGCGCGCGGCGCATCGAGCGCGCGTGCGAGCTGCTCGTCACGACGCCGATCCCCGTCACCGAGATCTGCGACGCGGTCGGATTCCAGAGCCTCGGCTCGTTCAGCGCCCTGTTCCGCAAGCTCACAGGCGAGACGCCCGCCGCCTATCGCGCGGCGCGCCGGCGCTCGGTTCCCATTCCCTCCTGCTTCATCCGGATGTACCGCGCCGATCGCTGACTGCGCAATTTCGAAGAAGCGGCCGATCGCGCCGGTCGATAACGTAGCTCCCTACAAGGAGCACCCGATGATTCAACGACTCTCGCACGTGACGCTGTTCGTCAACAATCAGAACGAAGCGAAGGACTTTTACATCAACAAACTCGGATTCGAAGTGCGCACCGACCACACGATGGAGGGAGGCTTCCGCTGGCTGACCGTCGGTCCAAAGACGCAGCGGGATCTCGAGATCGTGCTGATGGAGCCGCTGGCCGGACCGATGCTCGACGAGGAAGCCGCGCAGGCGGTGCGCCTGCTGCTGAAAAAGGGCGTGCTCGGATCGGGCGTCTTCGAGGTCGACGACTGTCAGAAGACCTACGAGGATCTGAAGAAGAAAGGCGTGCAGTTCGCCGGCGCCCCCGAGGACAAGTTCTACGGCGTCGAAGCGATCATGAAGGACGGCCTCGGCAACTGGTTCAGCATGACGCAGCCGAAGAACTGGCAGGGCTGATGAGATCCGCGTGATCCGCGTAATCGGCGCGATCCGCGTCTAACAGTCCAGACAGCGAACCTCGCCGAAGATGTCGTCGAGCCGATCGGGATTCTCGCGCGCGTAGTTCACGAGGCATCGCACGGCCTTGCCGATGTCGGCGAGGCCGTACTTCGAAGCCATCTGCTCGAGGAACTGGACCTTCTCGGATTCGAGCTGGATCGGGTGCGGCGTCGGATCTTTCATACGCCGCTATCTTATTGCAGCTCGTCGAACGTGGCGATGGCCTCGTGGACGCTGATGGCGGGCGGCGCGGCCGGCGCGCGGACCGCGAGCCGCGTCTCGAGCCCTGCCTGGCGCGCGGCATCGAGCTCGCGCGTCACATCGGAGACGAAGAGAATCTCGCGCGCCGCGGCGCCGACAGCCGCCGTGATCCGGCGGTAGCTGTCGGCCTCGACCTTTGGTCCGACCGAGGTATCGAAGTGCCACCGCAGGAACCGCGTGAGATCGCCTGCTGTCGAGTGCGCAAACAGCAACTGCTGCGCGAGGACGCTGCCCGACGAGAAGATCCCCACGCCGATCTCCGCGCGCGTCCACCGCGCGAGCGCGATCGGCACGTCGGGATAGACGTCGCTTTTCAGTACGCCAGACGCGTATCCCTCGTGCCAGATGTGTCCTTGGAGGCGCTTCAACGCGGTCGACTTGCGATCCTCGTCCATGAGCGCGTGCACGTGCGCGACGATCGCGTCGAGGCTCCACTCACGCGCGTCGTTCGCCTCGCGGCGCAGGCCGTCGACGATCGCTTTGAGCTCGGGATCCGTGGAGGGGCGCGCGGAGAGCCAGCCGCGCACGCGGGCGCGCGCGTACGGAAAGAGCACGTCGTGCACGAACGCGATCGGCGTGGTCGTCCCCTCGATGTCGAGGAGCACGAGGCGAATGCCTGCGTCCCGCAGGCTCGTCGTCACGAGCGTGGCTGGACCATCGGCCCGACGTACGCCGGGCCGAAGCAGATCGGCTGAAAGCCGCGATCGACCCCGCTCTCGGTGTAGTGCGGCGTCCACCCGGAGGGATCTTGGAAGAGGCGGATCGCGCGGATGCGCTTCTCCGCGCAGAGATCGAACCAATGGTGCGTGCCGCGCGGCACGCGAATCAGATCGCCGGTGCCGACCTCGAGGACGAACACGCCATCCTCGGCGTGGACGTGGAACAGCCCGCGCCCTTCGATGATGAAGCGGACCTCGTCCTCGTCGTGCCAGTGCTCGCGATTGAACTTCGCGAGCATCACGTCCAGGTTCGGCGTGTCGCTCTTGACGTCGATCACGTCGGCCGTGACGTAGCCGCCGCGCGCTTTCAACGCCGCGATCTGCGGCGCGTACGCGTCGAGCACGTCGTCGGCGGTCGCGTCGGACGGGAGCTCGCGGCTCGGCGTCCAGCGCTCGTACTCGATCCCGCGCGAGGCGAGAAAGGCGGTGACGTCCGCGTCGCTCGTGAGCGTCAAGTCCTCAGCGGGAATCTTGATGGCGGCCATGTTGGTGCTCCTCTTCTCGTCCGACAGCCTCGAGCAGGAACTCGAGGATCTCGACGTGACGAACGGCCTGGCGAAGATCCGTTCCCCACGTATACAAGCCGTGCCCGCGAATCAAAAACCCGTGCGCGGCCGGGTGCGCGTCGAGCATCGCACGGACCGCTCCGGCGAATCGCGGCATGTCCTGATCGTTCTCGACGATCGGCAGCCACTCGCGGTGCTCGTGCGTGAGAACGCCTTCGAGCCCCTTCAGCATCTCGTAGCCGTGGATCGAGAGCCCGCGCGCATCGCCGTGCCGGGCCGACAACAGAGTGCTCCAGATCGAATGCGTGTGCAGCACCGCGCCCGCGCCCCGCGCGCGAACGATCTCGACGTGCAGCAGCGCTTCGGCGGACGGCCGCGCCGCCCCCGGCGAGAGCGGCACCGCACGCTCGTCAATCTCGAGAATCTGCTCCGGCTCCAGCTCGCCTTTGAACGCCATGCTCGGCGTAATCCACAATCGCAGCGGATCGCGGCCGACAACGACGCTGAAGTTTCCGCTCGTGCCGAACACCCATCCGCGCGCGTCGAATCGTCGTCCTGCCCGGCAGAGCTCCTCAGCCGCGTTCGTCTCGCTGGCGCGCACGATCTTCAGATTATAGGACTCGACATCGTCGCGTAGCGAGGGAGCACAGCGACCGAGCCACGCGAGCGGAGCGGGGTTTTGGGGGCCCCGCGAGCGAGCGTGTAAGGGGGTCCGGGGGACAACGTCCCCCGGCTAATCGAACGACAAGACATACTCGCGGCCGGCGGCGAGTTGGACGCGTACGGTGCCGTCCGCGCCAGGCGTAACGGCGATCGGCTTGCCGTTCGACGAAATCGCCGCGATCTGCTGTCCGCGCGGCGGACGAATCGTGCGCTCGCCGTCCTGGAGAGGACGAAGCCGCACGTAGACCGCCCTCCCTTCCTTCCACGCGAGATCGAGCTCGATCGCGCCGCGGCCGCGCAGGCCCGAGATGCGGCCGTTCGGCCACGCGGACGGCAGCGCCGGCAGCAGCGTCACCTGACCGCCGTGGGTTTGCAGCAGCATCTCGACGATCGCGGCGGTCCCGCCGAAGTTCCCGTCGATCTGAAACGGCGGATGCGTGTCGAGCAGATTCGGCAGCGTCGACTTCGCGAGCAGCGCGGCGAGATGCTCGTGCGCGATCTCGCCTTCCTCGAGGCGCGCCCAGAAATTGATGATCCACGCGCGGCTCCATCCGGTGTGTCCGCTGCCGGCGGCGAGCCGGCGCTCGAGCGAGACGCGCGCGGCGCGCGCGAGCTCCGGCGTCCCGCGCAGCGTGATCTGATCGCCCGGATGCAGCGCGAACAAGTGCGAAATATGACGATGACCGGGATCCGCGTCGTCATAATCCTCGAGCCATTCCTGGAGCTGCCCGTGCTTGCCGACTCGAAGCTTGGGCAGCTTCGCGCGCGCGCCCGCCACGCGCGTGCGGAATGCCTGGTCGATCCCGAGAATCTCGCTCGCTTCCATCACGCGGCCGAAGAGCGCGTGCGCGATCTCGGTATCCATGAACGGTCCCATCGTGATCGCCGCGGTCGTTCCATCGGCGGTCCGGTATCGATTCTCCGGCGACACCGATGGACCGATGAGCAGCGTTCCGTTCGCGTCTTCGACCATGTAGTCGAGCAGGAACTCGGACGCTTCCTTGAGCACCGGATACGCGCGATCCGCCAGGAACTTCCGATCGCGCGTGTAGTCGTACCGATCCCAGAAGTGCAGCGACAGCCACGCGCCGCCCATCGGCCACAGCCCGGAGCGCGGCTGATCGATCGGCACCGCGTGGCCCCAGACGTCGGTGTTGTGATGAATCACGAACCCGCCGGACTTGTAGATCGTCTTCGCGACGCGCCGCCCGTCGGCGCGCGCGTTGTCGACGAGATCGAAGAGCGGCTCGTGCATCTCCGAGAGATTCGTGGCCTCGGCCGGCCAGTAGTTCATCTCGGTGTTGATGTTGATCGTGTATTTCGAATCCCACGACGGCGCGAGCGAGTCGTTCCAGATCCCTTGAAGGTTCGCGGCCATGCTGCCCGGCCGGCTGCTCGAGATGAGGAGGTACCGCCCGAATTGGAAATACAGCGCCTCGAGCGCCGGATCGAGGCGGCCTTTCTGGACGCGCGCGAGGCGCTCGTCGGTCGGAAGATCCGGCGGCGCTCCGCCGAGATCGATCTCGACGCGCCGGAAGAACCGTTGATAGTCCGCGACGTGATCGGATCGCAGCCGCGCGTAAGGCTTCGATGCGGCCGCGGACAGCGTCTTGTTGCAGTCCTCCGCCGGCGCAGCGGAGCGGATCGTCGTCGACGCCGCGACGAAGAGGGTCACGGCTCGCGCGCCTTGAACGCGGACGATGCTGCCCTCCGTCCGAACGGATCCTGAATCGGCGGACGCGTGAAGGATCGCGGTGAACCGGGCGCCGGTCTTCGGCTCGTCCGCGTGCCGCGGCGGCTGCGCGATCGCCTGGCCGTCGAGCCGCACGGCATTCGTGCCGGCGCTCGTCGCGGCCGCGTCCTGGACGCGTGTGAGCGTCGCCGTGAGATCGAGCGTCGACGGACCGTCGCTCGCGATTCGAACGACGATGACGTTGTCGACGGCGGAGGCGAAGATCTCGCGCGTGACGCGCGTCGCACCGGCGCGGAAGCGCACGCGCGCGATCGCCTCGTTCAGATCGAGCTCGCGGCGATAGTCGGAGACCTCTCCGGCAATCGATTGCTTGATGATCAGATCGCCGAGCGGTTGATACGGCGGCATCCGCCGCGGCACCGCGATGACCGCTTTGTCCGCGAGCGCCTCGGCGTCGGCGGGCTTGCCCAGGAAGAGCAGCCTCCGAATCTCCGGTATCGCGGCGGCGGCCGCCGGATTGATCCGATCGCGCTTCTCTCCCGCCCACACGGTGTCTTCGTTCAACTGGAGGCGTTCGTCGGCGACGCCGCCGAACACCATCGCGCCGAGGCGTCCGCTGCCGATCGGCAGCGCCTCGTTCCATGTCGCCGCGGGCGTTCGGTACCACAGGACGTTGGCGAGATCCGCGGCGGTCGCCTGCCGCGCCGTGGGATGAGTGACCGGGACGAGCGGCGCCATCAGAAGGGCGCACCAGATGAGTCGTCTCATACCGTCTCGCGTCGAGACGCTGAGGATAATGCAGTTACGGTAAACGCGCGATGGAAACGCGATGTATTATCCTGAGCCGCCGCGGGGGATGCGCCCCCGTGCGTTTTTTTAGAGAGTGATCTCATGAATACACGAGGAATGGCAGGCCGCGCGACGCTGGCCCTCGCGCTGTGCCTGTTCGCGGTGTCCGCATTCGCACAAGCGACCGCGACGCAGAAGCAGTACGAGCCCAAAGTCGGTCAGGCCGGCAAGGACGTCGTGTGGGTGCCGACGTCGCAGGAGCTGGTCAACAAAATGCTCGACATGGCGAAGGTCACGCCGCAGGACTTCGTGATGGATCTCGGATCGGGCGACGGGCGGACCGTCATCACCGCCGCGAAGCGCGGGGCCACCGCCATGGGGATCGAATACAACCCGGACATGGTGGAGCTCTCGAAGCGCAACGCGGAAAAGGAAGGCGTGACCAGCAAAGCCACGTTCGTCAAGGCAGACCTGTTCGAGACCGATCTGTCGAAGGCAACCGTGATCACGATGTTCCTGCTCCCGGAGATCAACATCAAGCTCCGGCCGAAGATCCTCAACCTCAAGCCGGGCACTCGCGTCGTGTCGAACTCGTTCACGATGGAGGATTGGGAAGCGGATCAGACCGAGACGGTCTCCGGGGAGTGCACGAGCTGGTGCACCGCGCTCTTCTGGATCGTTCCCGCGAAGGTCGAAGGCACGTGGGAGACGCCGCAGGGGGAGCTGAAGCTCACGCAGGAATTCCAGAAGGTGAAGGGCACGCTCGGATCGGCGAAGGTTGAAGGCAAGCTGCGCGGCGACGAGATCACGTTGACCGCCGGCAAGACGACTTACACCGGCAAGGTGAACGGCGCGTCGATCAAGGGCACGATGAAAGGCGACGCGAGCGGCGCGTGGACGGCCACCAAGCGCTAATCGGGTTCGCGCGCGCTCATCATCATCACCGCGGAGCAGACGGCGAAGAGGCCGCGCCGCGGGATGTAGAAGTCTCCTAGAGCCGGCTGCGGATCGATGGGACCGATCGGCCCGAGATCGCGTCCTTCGACCGCAGCGCGGCTCGCGCTCACGGTCCACACCACTTCAGGCGACGCCATGAAGCGATGGCCGGCTGGCGTCTCGCCCGCCAGCGAGAGCCGTCCCGCGCCGAGCGCGAACCCCGCCGCGAGGCCGAGCGCCCGCAGCGCGCGCTCGTCGGTCAGCCATCGCCGCGGCACGTGCGCCGCAATCGCGTTCAGCAGCGTCGTCGAGGCTGTCGGCGCGAGCGCGAGGCGCCACGACAGCAAGCGGCCGCCCTGCGCCGCAATCGTCATATTGCGCGGCCCGGTCCATTCGATGCGGATGGGCGTGCCGATGAACTCGCGCACCGCCCGGCCGAAATAGCGCCCGCATCCGTGATCGCGGCCGTCCTGATCGCAGCCCGCGTCCGAGTAGAACGTCCAGGCGCCTTGCGGGTCCCGGTGCCAGACCGACGTGTAGCCCGGACCGGTCGACGCCACCGGAAACCTACGGAGGGCGAGGACGTCACCCGAACGGAACGGGACGCCGAGAATGGCGTAGCCTGTAAAGCGATCGCCCGGACCGGGCGGCAGGACCGCCGCCCGCTCGAGAATCGCCGCCAGGTCTGCTGGTTCCGTCACGGGCTCCGGGCCTTGTTCGAATCAACGCGATCTGCTACGTAAACACGCCAAGAGGATCGCCGCCGCCGTGCCGCTCGATGTAACGGATCTTCTGATTGCGCATGGCGCGGGCGACTCGGCCGCGTTCGACCGGCTCGTACCGCTCGTGTACGACGACCTGCGGCGAATTGCGCGGCTGCAGCTCAGGCGGCGCCGCGGGACGGACACGCTCGACACTGCCGCGCTCGTGCACGAAGCCTACGTGCGGCTCGTCGATCAATCGCGCGCGTCGTGGCGCGATCGCGGACACTTCTTCGCCGTCTCGGCGATCGCGATGCGCCAGATCGTCGTCGATCACGCGCGGCGGCGGGCGCGGTTGAAGCGCGGCGGCGATCACGCGATCGTTCCGCTGGACGAGGCGAACGAGCCGAGCGCGCGCGATGCCGCGCACATCATCGAGATCGATTTCGCGCTGCGCAAGCTCGCGGCGATCGACGCGCGTCTGGCGCGCGTGATCGAGTGCCGGTACTTCGCGGGGCTCACCGAGGAAGAAACCGCGGAAGCGATGGGCATCTCGGTCCGCACGGCCCAGCGTGAGTGGTTCAAGGCGCGTGCGTGGCTTCGCGCGGAGCTGCGCGGGCTCAATCAGCAGCCCGATCGAGAACGATGACCGATCTGACGAAATGGCCTGACGCCGACGCGCTGCTCGATCGCGCGCTGGCGCTCGCTGCGGATGAACGCGACGCGTTCGTCGCGCGCGTCGCCGTCCGCGATCCGGCGCTTGCCGCGGCGCTCCGCGCGGTCCTCGCCGAGGCGGCGAGCGACGATGGATTCCTCGATCCAGGGGGTGCGTTGTCGGGACCGCTCGGCGACGAGATCGAACGATCGATGATCGACGGCGCGGACGCGGAGTCCGGCGGCGTTCTCTCCATCGGCGATCGGATCGAGCAGTACGAGATCACCGGGTTCATCGGCCGCGGCGGAATGGGCGAAGTCTATCGCGCTCGCGATCTTCGGCTCGATCGGGACGTCGCGCTGAAGCTGCTGCCCGCGCAGTTCGCGACCGATCCCGGGCGCGTCGCGCGCTTTCATCGCGAGGCTCGCGTCCTCGCAGCGCTCAGTCATCCGGGCATCGGCGCCATTCACGGAATCGCGGCGGAGCACGGCATCGAAGCGCTCGTGCTCGAGCTCGTCGAAGGACCAACGCTCGCCGAGCGCCTCGAGGGAGGCGCGCTGCCGCTCGACGAGGCGCTGGCCATCGCCAGACGATTGGCCGTCGCGATAGAGGCGGCGCATGCGCGCGGCATTCTGCACCGCGACTTGAAGCCGGCCAACATCAAGATCGTCGGCGACGACGGCGTGAAGATTCTCGATTTCGGGCTCGCGAGAATTCTCGAGCCTGCCACCGCGGGCGCGCCAATTCACGCCGCCGACCTCAGCGCGCAGGCCGCGGGTGTCCTCCTCGGCACGGCCGCCTACATGAGCCCCGAGCAGATTCGAAGCGCCGCGGTGGACGAGCGAGCGGACATCTGGGCGTTCGGGTGCGTGCTGTTCGAGATGCTCACGGGCACCCGCGCGTTTCCCGGCTCCTCGACGCACGAGATCCTCGCGCTCGTGATCGAGCGCGAGCCGGCGTTCAGCCTCCTGCCGGCGGCGACTCCCGAGCCGATCCGCAGACTGCTGCGCCGATCGCTCGAGAAGAATCGCGATCGGCGGCTGGGCTACATCGGCGACGCGATCCTCGATTTCGACGATGCGTCGACGCCGCCCCTGACGGCGGCGCGGACGATCCCGTCATCGTGGAAAATCGCGGGAACGCTCGGCGGCGGCGTCGCCGCCGGTGCGCTCGCCGCCGCGCTGATGCTCCTGCCTCGCGGCACCGTTTCGCATCCCGTCGCGCGGTTCATGGCGCCGCTGCCGGCGGGCGATCAACCGGTGACGGGATTCCAACCGATGACCGCGCTCTCGCCCGATGGGCAGACGTTGGTGTATCGCGCGCGGCGGAACGGCGTCGTGCAGCTGTTCCGGCGCGCGATGCGCGATCTCGATCCCGAGCCGATCGCCGGAACGGAAAACGGGACGGCGCCGTTCTTCTCGCCCGACGGCCGGTGGCTTGGCTTCGACGGAGACGGCGTGCTCAAGCGCGTCGCGCTCGACGGGAGCGCGCCGGTCGTGATCTGCCCCGCACCCGGCGGCGTGACCGCGGCGTGGATGCGCGACGACACGATCGTCTTCGCGACGAACACGAGCAGGGTCCTGCAGCGCGTCGCCGCGTCAGGCGGACCGATCGTTGCGTTGACGAGCCTCGATGCGGGCCGCGGCGACACGATGCATCTCCTGCCCCAGGCGCTGCCGGACGGCCGGACGATTCTCTTCACCATCGTCAGCGGTTCCACGCGACGCGTCGCGCTTCGACTCGACTCGGGCGAGACGCGCGTCGTCACCGAAGGCACGCACGGGCGCTATCTCGAGGCGGACACCGCCGCGAATGGACTCCTGGTCTTCTCGCGCGAGCGATCGCTGTGGGGTGTGCCATTCGATCTCGCGCGCGGAGCGACCTCGGGCGCCGCGGTTCCGCTGGTCGAAGGCATCGAGGATACCGACAACACGGTGCTCCACTATGCCGTGTCCGCGAGTGGATCGATGGCGTACTTGCCTGCCGGTGAAGCGGACACGGGACTGCAGCGCCTCGTGTGGATCGATCGCGACGGCAACGAGACCGCCGTCGCGTTGGAACCGGGGCCGTACGTTCGCGTGAGCCTGTCGCCAGACGGCAAACGCATCGCGCTCTCCATCCGCGAGCGAGGCAACACCGACATCTGGATCGCCGATCCCGAGCGGCACACGATGACGCGCCTCACGTTCGATCCGACGATCGAAACGATGCCGACGTGGTCGCCCGACAGCCGGACCGTGGCGTTTCGATCGGAGCGCGAGGGCCCGGGACTCTTCCGCCGCGACGCGCAAGGCGCCGGCGCGATCGAGCGATTGACCTCGACCGACGGACCCATTCACAGTCCGTACTCGTGGACGCCCGATGGACGGACGCTGCTCTTCGCGCTGTTCAGGAGCTTCCGCAATCAGGCAATCGCGAGCGTGACGCCGCCGGATCGCGCCGTGCGCGTGCTGCTCGACGGCAACTTCGCGCAGCTCGATCCGCAGGTCTCGCCGAACGGCAAGTGGCTCGCGTATCAGTCCGACGAATCGGGACGCTTCGAGGTCTACGTGCGACCGTACCCGAATGTCGATCGAGGACGCTGGCAGATTTCCGCGGGCGGCGGCACATCGCCGCGATGGTCGCCGGACGGACGCGAGCTCTTGTATCTCGATCCGAGCGGCCTGATGACGGTCCCCGTCACCGTCGGCGACAACTTCTCGGCGGGTCAGCCGAGCCGGCTCTTCCCTGTGAAGCCCTTCGGTGGACGTCTCGGCGGAGACTACGAAGTCTCGCCGAACGGCAGACGATTCCTGTTCATTCTCGATGGCCCGCCCGCCGCCGTACGCCCGGCGCAGGTGATCGTCGTGCAGAACTGGATCGAGGAATTGAAAGAGCGCCTTCGCATCGGCCGATGAGGCCACCATCGTGTCATCGTGCTCGTCGTGTCGAATGATAGACTTCGCGTCGGGAGGAGGGTGCATGCGTCCGAACTGGGGAATCGTCACCGCGGCGTTCGTGCTGGTGGGATTGGGAACGACGGCAATCGGTCAGCAGACCGCCGCGCCGACGCAGCCAGCAGCGGCGCCTCAAGCGGCAGCGGATGCCCCACCCGATCAGGTGAAGCTGCTCGTCGATCGCCTCGACCTCGAAAAATACAAAGCCACCATCAAGGGACTCACGCAGTTCGGCGATCGCCGTCAGGGTACCGATCGCAATCGCGCGGCGATCGACTGGATCGAAGCGCAGCTCAAGAGCTACGGCTGCGCGAACACCGAGCGGATCAAGTACGACTACAAGCCAGCGGGCCGCGGCGCTGGAACGGGCGCCGCGGGTGATGCCGTCCAAGGACGCGGCGAGGGAAGAGGCGAAGGGCGCGGCACTGGACAGCGAGGCCGCGGGCGCGGTCGTGGCGGACCGACCGGAACGGTATTCGGCACGCGTGGCCGCACCGGCGTCAACAACGATCCGAACCTGCAGCCGGACGAGAAGCTGCGCGAGCTCAACACGCAGCCGACGACGCCCGGTCCGCGCGAAGAGGTCTATTGCACGAAGGTCGGCACGACGCGTCCCGACGAGATGTACATCATCGGCGGCCACATGGACGGACACGGGTGGGGCGAGGCCGCAAACGACGACGGATCCGGAACGGCGCTCGTGATGGAAATCGCGCGCGTCCTCAACTCGCCGGACGTGCAAACCGAGCGATCGATCAGGTTCGCGCTCTGGAACAACGAGGAGACCGGCCTCAACGGCGCGCGCGCCTACGTCGAGCAGCGCAAGGATCTGCAAGGCAAGGAGGATCCGCCCGGCTCGGGCAAGTATCCGGAGCCGAAATGGCTCGGCATGATCCAGCACGACATGATGCTGTTCGATCACGGCATGCCGGACGCGGACGGCAAAGTCAGCCCGGAACAGCGGCGCGAGGCGGACGTGAACATCGAGTTCCAGTCCACGTCGAAAATGTCGGAGGGCGCGCAGAAGCTGGCGTGGTTCTTCAAGACCGCGAACGAGAAGTACGCGACGGATTACCCGGCCGCCGTCGGTCCGCACATGACGAACACGGACTCGACGGCCTTCATGGACGTCGTCGCGTCGATCAGCCTGCGCGAGAACGAGCGCGGCTCACAGATCGGCGGCGGATGGGATCCGCACTGGCACCAGCCGACGGACGTCTACGCGACGTTCTCCGACAAGGATTTCCGTCTGGGTCTGAACGCCGCGCAGACGACCTTGGCAGCGCTTGCACAACTGACCGGCGCGACTGTGAAGAAATAGCGGTGTTCGGCTGGGGTCTGACCCCAGTCTCAGGGCAGCATCCCGAGCTCGTCGAGGGAGTCGTCGAGCTCTTGGGGATCGCGATAGACGCGGAACGCGCCGGCGCGGATCAGTTCCTCCGCGCCGTAGCCTCCGCTGAGCAGGCCGACGCTCAACATGCCCGCGCGGCGCGCCGCGAGCAGATCCCACACCGCGTCGCCGACGACGAAGCAATCGCGAGCCTCGACGCCGAGCCGCTCCTGACACGCGAGAAACAGATCCGGCTCCGGCTTCGCGCGCGCGACGTCACCGCGCTCGATGACGACGGTCCGCTCCGGAATCTCGAGGACGGCGAGCGACTCGTCGATCTCGGGCCGCCGTCCCGAGGTCGCGATGCCGAAGGGCACGCCGAGGTCCCGCAATCGGCGGAGCAGCTCCACGGCGCCCGGAAGCGGGCGCGGCGACGGCAGCAGCTGTTTGTAAAGCTCGCCGTGCCGATCTTGCAGCGTGCGCACCAACTCCGGCTCCAGCTCTCGACCGATCTCGCGCGCGATCGCGCGCGTGAACAGCCCGCCGCTCATGCCAATCTTCCGGTGCACGCGCCAGGCGTCGATCGGCAGCGACGCCTCCTCGAGCGCCTTCTGCCAGGCGAACACGTGCGCGTAGACGGTGTCGACGAGGGTTCCGTCGAGATCGAAGATCAGCGCGCGCTTCGTCATGGCTGCGGCGGCACGAGCGCGCCCGCCGCGTCGTCCCAGCGCCAGACGCCGTTCGATCCTTCGAGGTGCACCGCGCCGATCCATCGATCGATGCCGCAGCGCGCGATGCGATCCTCGCGTCCGCCGAGCACGTCGCCGCCGAGGGCCGTCAGCACGATCGTTCCGTCCGGAAAGTCGTACGGATGGCGGGACGGCGCGTCGATCGTCACGAGCGACGCGCGCTCGAGCTCCACCGCGAGATCCCAGAACGATCCGTCCGCGATGTAGAACGCGTCCTCTCCTTCGTGCATGCGCGGGAACGCATCGTGAATCCCGATCGGCTCGCGCTCGGCAAGCGTCATGAGTCTCCGCTCGCAGCGCGAGAGACCGTCGCGCGTCCACGGAAACTCCTGCAGGTGACGGCGAAGCGCCGCGCGCAGAAACGGCAGCGCGGACGTGTCGGCTTGAATCAGCCGCTCGATCGCGCGCGGATCAGGATCGCGGAACGCATTCCACGCACGGTTCGCGAGCGCCATCTGCGCCTCGCCGACAAGGCGCCGCGTGCCGACGAGCGATCCGATCTCGGCGGGGCTCAGCTCGCCGAGACCTTTGAAGTTGGGATGTCCTGGAAACCCGCCGACGCAGATGAGGCTGATCGGCTTCGCGCGAACGCCGTCGCGCGAGACGTGATCGAGCAACTGGATCAGATTGAGCTGATCGAAGAGGTCGTGCTCGAACCACAAGACGATCTCGTCGTACGACGCCACGTCGTCGATCGCGGCGCGCCACGCGCGCAAATCGTTGACGGGATCTTGGCTTGCGGGCGACGGCGGATAGCCGTCGAGCTTTCCGCTCAAGTAGTCCACCCGCAGGTTGAGCAGATCGTCGTCAGAGAGACCGGATGGTACGGGTCCGTCGTGAAGCGGATCGGCCCAGATAGAAGCCCGTCCGGGAATGCCCGCCGCGCCGAGCAGAGCGGTCGTGCACGTGCCGTTCGCGACGTGAAGCGTCCGTGAAGAGACCTCGGTCGTCACGGATCCTAGTCTGACAGATCCCGGCGGTCCGTTCGAGCGTCACGAAACCGTTCTTGGACCGTTCTACAATGCGCGCATGCCGACTCAACCCGCCGTCGTCCAGTACGCGCTGAAGCCGCTCGCCGTAGAGCTCCGCGAAGTCCCCGTGCCGGACATCGGCGACGGCGAGGCGCTCCTGGAAGTTGGCGCGGTATCCGTTTGCGGATCCGACGTCCACCAGGCGCACAACACGCACTCCTGGACGGTCAACGTGCCGGTGGTGCTCGGGCATGAGTTCGGCGGAACGGTGGCGAAGCTCGGACGCGGCACGCCCGGGATCCGCGAGGGCGATCGCGTGGTCTGCGAGACGGCCGCCGAAATCTGCGGCGCGTGTCTGATGTGCCGCACCGGGCGTTACAACCTTTGTCCCGCGCGAAAGGGCTTCGGCTACGGAATCGACGGCGCGATGTCGCAGTACGTCCGCGTACCTGCTCGATGCCTGCACCGGATTCCCGATACGCTGCCGTTCGATCTCGCGTGCCTCGCCGAGCCGCACTCCGTCGCCTTTCAAGCCATGTGCGTCAACTCGACGATCCGTCCGGGGGACGTCGTCGTGGTCCTCGGACCGGGACCGATCGGCCTACTCTGCGCGCGCATGGCGGCGCTTGCCGGCGCGGATCCGCTGATCGTTGCCGGCCTCCGGCACGACGCCGATCGGCTCGCCGCCGCGCGCGATCTCGGCGCAACGCATGGCGTCGACGTCGATTCGCAGGACCTCAATGAAATCGTCCGAAGCGTGGCGCCGATTGGCGCCGATCTCGTCTGCGACGCCACCGGCGCGAGCACCGCGCTCGCGACGGCGCTCCGTATCGTCCGCCCGGACGGGCAGGTGACGAAGGTCGGCTGGTCGCCGCAGATCATCGCGACCGACGTCAACCCGGTCGTCCAAGGGAACGTGCACGTCCAAGGATCGTTCAGCCACAACTGGCCGGTGTGGGAGCGCGTGATCCATCTGCTCGATCGCGGCGTGACTCGGGCCGATCGGATCGTCGGGCTGCGCGCGCCGCTCTCCGGATGGCGCGAGGCGTTCGACGCGATGCACGAGGGGCGCGTCATCAAGTCGGTGTTGATGCCGTCCTAACTGCTAGAATTGCCCAGTCGCGATGACCCCCATCGACAAGGGCCTCACGCTCGTGACGGGCGGCGCCGGCTTCATCGGCAGCGCCCTCGTCTGGGCGCTCAACCGGAAGGGCCACGACCGCATCCTCATCGTCGATCGGCTCGGGCGCAGCGAGAAGTGGCGCAATCTCACGCCTCTCGCGTTCGACGACTATCTCGAAGCGGACCGGCTCGAGGCCGCGATGGATCGCGGCGCGCTCGACAACGTCACGACGATCCTCCATCTCGGTGCGTGCTCCTCCACGACCGAGACCGACGCGTCGTACCTCGCGACGAACAACTTCGCCTTCACGAAAACGCTTGCCGACTGGGCGTGCCGCCGCGACGTCCGCTTCGTCTACGCCTCGTCGGCCGCGACGTACGGCGCGCTGGAGGGCGATCTGGCCGAGGACTTCGACCTTCGATCGCTTCGCCCGCTGAACATGTACGGCTACTCGAAGCACCTGTTCGATCTCTACGCGTGGCGCCGGGGCTATTTCGATCGGATCGCCGGACTGAAGTACTTCAACGTCTTCGGACCGAACGAGGATCACAAGGGCGACATGCGGAGCATGGTGAACAAGGCCTTTCATCAGATCCGCGAAACGGGCCGCGTGAAATTGTTTCGAAGCGATCGACCCGACTTCAGAGACGGCGAGCAGCGCCGTGACTTCGTCTACGTGAAGGATGCGGTTGCGATGACGCTGCACGCGGCGGAGCATTCGTCGGTGCGGGGGCTCGTCAACGTCGGCTCGGGCAGCGCGCACACATGGATCGATCTCGCGACGGCGGTGTTCGACGCGATGGGCGTGAGGCGGAACATCGAGTTCGTGGACATGCCGGAGCAGCTCCGCGGCAAGTATCAGTACTCGACGCGCGCGATGCTCGATCGGCTGCGCGAGAGCGGATACGATCGCGCGCCGGCGCCGCTCGCGTCTGCCGTCGCCGAATACGTTCGCGACTACTTGATCCCCAATCGCCGGCTTGGAGACGAAGCAAGCGTGCCGGCGGCGCAAGTCCCCCTCAAGCACGCCTGAACGGGCATGCCCCGGGTCGTCGTCATCGGAGCGGGAGCCGCCGGAACGATGGCGGCAATCTTCGCCGCGGCCGGAGGCGCCGACACGCTCCTCCTCGAAGGCACCGCGGACGGCGGCCGCAAGATCCTCATTAGCGGCGGCGGCCGGTGCAACATCCTCCCGTCGCGTCTCGACGAATCCCGCTTCGTCAGCGAGTCCCCTCCGCATCTCGTTCGCCGCATCGTCCGGTCGTGGCCGCTGCGCGATCAGATTGCGTTCTTCGAGCGCGACGCTGGACTGCCGCTCGTCGAGGAAGTCGAATCCGCGAAGCTGTTCCCGCGATCGCAGAGCGCGCGCGACGTGCGCGATCGTCTCTATTCACTCGCGAGACGCCGCGGC
This sequence comes from Vicinamibacterales bacterium, assembly GCA_036556425.1. Classification (GTDB taxonomy): domain Bacteria; phylum Acidobacteriota; class Vicinamibacteria; order Vicinamibacterales; family 2-12-FULL-66-21; genus DATBJJ01. The sequence continues at coordinate 60,555 of DATBJJ010000110.1, read as the reverse complement.
GCCGTCATGAGAACGAACGCACGGGTCACTGGCGTTGCCGCGTCGGGATCGACATGGCGCATCGACGTTGCCGGAGATGTTCCGATCGATGCCGATGCGGTGATCGTCGCAACGGGTGGGCTCTCCGTTCCAAAAACTGGAAGTGATGGCGAAGGCATTCAGATAGCGCGGCATCTGGGCCACACGATTCACCAGACGTACGCCGCGCTCACGCCGCTGACCGCCCCGGCCGTGCCCTTCGCGCCGCTCGCCGGAATCTCCGTCGACGTCACGCTGTCCGCGCGATCGAACTCGCTGTCGGCCGTCGCGACGGGAGGATTCCTCTTCACGCATGGAGGCTACAGCGGCCCGGCGGTGCTGGACGTCTCGCACGTCGCGGTTCGCTCGCGGACGGAAGGTCCATCGCCGGCGCGCATCACCGTGCGATGGACGACGCGCGATCGCGAGGAGTGGAAGCGCGCGCTCGAGCCGCAGGGGTCGCGAACCGTGCTCGGCGCGGTCAGCGCGGTCTTGCCCGCGCGTCTCGCCGAGTCCCTCGCCGCGAACGCTGGCATCGATCCACGAATTCCACTGGCGCACCTCACACGAGCTCACCGGATCGCGCTCGTCGAGACGCTGGTCCAGGGCGAGCTTCCATGGAGCGGCGACGAAGGCTACAAGAAGGCGGAGGTCACGGGCGGCGGCGTGAGCCTGACCGACATCGATCACCGGACGATGGAGAGCCGCCTGCACAAAGGGCTCTATCTCTGCGGCGAAATGCTCGACGCCTTCGGACCGATCGGCGGCTACAACTTCTACTGGGCGTGGGCCACGGGGCGCGCGGCGGGCATCGCCGCCGCAAAGCAACAATGAGGATTACAATCGATCGTTCATGGCAGCTAGCTGCACGCACATCGGCGGCATCTCGGCCGTGAAGCATCCGAAGGAGCGCGTCTGCGAGGAATGCGTGAAAACACATTCGCGCTGGGTCCATCTGCGCACGTGCCAGACGTGCGGATCGACGCTCTGCTGCGATTCGTCGCCCAACCATCACGCGACAAAGCACGCCAAGGCGTCAGGCCACCCGGTCATCGCGTCCGCCGAGCCCGGCGAGCGATGGTTGTATTGCTATCCTGACGATCTCTTCACGGAATACTGACGGTCCGCGTTATTCCTGTCGTAAGGCCACCCACGGATCCAATCGCGACGCTTTGCGAGCGGGGAACCAGCATGCGGACGCCGCGACGATCAGCAGCACCGCTGGAACGATAGCGAAGATCGCGGGCTCGACCGAGAATCCCAGGATGTCGACGATGAGCACGAAGGCGAGCAGCCAGCCCGCCATGACGCCGAGGCCGACGATCGCGAGGTTCTCGACGACGAAGTGCACGACGACCCGCGCGCGCGTTGCGCCGAGCGCCAGGCGGACGCCGACTTCGGTCGTCCGCAGCGACACGTTGTAGGCCGAGACCGCATAGATCCCGGTCGCTGCGAGGAAGAGAAGCATCGGGCCCAACACGGAGAACATGCGGGCGGGAATGCGGCGGAAGATGAGATTGCTCTCGACGTGATCCGTCAGCGTCCTCACGTTGTAGACGGGAAGCTCGGGATCGAGATCGCGCACGATCGATCGAACGAGCGGCGCGAGTCGCGCTTCCGCGCCCGGCCTCGTGCGCACGTGAATCTCGCCGGCGCGGCTCGGGTTGTCGCGATACGAGAAGTAGATGATCGGCGTCGGCGGCTCGCCGAACGCGTTGTAGAGCGAGTCGCGCGCGACGCCGGCGATGATGAACGTGCGGCCGCGCGCCTGTAGGCTGCGGCCGATCGGCTCGAGGTTCTCGAGATACCGCCGCACGAACGCCTCGTTGACTATGGCCTGCGGCGGCGCCGCCGGATCCTCCAGCGGCGCGAAGTCGCTGCCGGCGGTCAAGCGAATCCCCATCAGATCGAGGTAGCCGGGAGTGATCGTGTTCGTGAGCGCTTGATCGAAGCCGTCATCGGTCCGCGTCCGACCGTCCACCGTGAACACTCGCGAGGGCAGCCCGTGAATGTCGAGCGGCACCGACGACGAGATCGCCGCGGCTTCGACGTCTGGAGCGGTGCGTAACCGATCGAGCATCGTCACGGCGAAGATCCGCGCGGCCGCGGCGTTGCCGCTTCGGCCCGTGCGATCGTACGCCGCGAGAAGCACGCCTTCGCGCCGGAATCCTGGATCGGTATCGCGCGTCTCGAGAAAGCTGCGAACGAAGAACCCGGCCGCGACCAGCACCACGAGCGCGAGTGCGACCTGCACACCCATCAGCACATTGCGAAGGAGGCTGCGCCCTCCGAGCGCCATGCCGCTTCGCACGGCGGTCTGCGGATCGATTCGGGCGAGCTGCACCGCCGGCACGAGCCCGAACGTCAGGCCGCACAGAATTCCCAAGACGATCGCGAACGCGAGCCCCGCGGGATCGATCGAGGTCTCCACGTTCACCGGAAAACCAACGCGCAGCGGCACGGACGTCAGCGCCTTCGTCGCCCACATCGCGGTCGCGACGCCGACAGCCGCGCCCGCGAGCGCGAGGATCATGTTCTCGACGAGCAGCAGGCCGGCAATCCGCCACGGACCCGATCCGAGCGCCAGGCGCAGGCCCATCTCGCGCTGCCGCGCGCTCGCGCGCGACAGCATCAGGTTCGCCGTGTTGCCACACACCGCGAGCAGCAGGAGCATCATCACGGCCTGAAGGAATCCGAGCGCCGTCGCGAGAAAACGCTGCGGTCCGCGCGGCGACTGCCAGTACGGAAGCACCTCGGCGTGGACAATCGTGTTGGTCTCCGGATACGTGCGCGCGAGCTCGGCCATGATCCCCGAGACATCGGTCTGCGCCTGCTCGCGCGTCGTGTCCGGCTGGAGTCGTCCCGTGATCGAATATCCGCGCACGCTCCGATCCTCGAGCTCCCGGGATCCGTTCAGCAACGCCGGCGCGAGCGTCGCCGGCATCCAGAGGTCGAACTCGAGACGCATCACAGTGCCGAGGAATCCGCGGGGCGCGACGCCGACGATCGTCAGATCGCGGCCGTTCACGCGAAGCGTTCGATCGAGCACGTCCGCCGCGCCGCCGAAATGCGTCTGCCAGTAGTCGTGCGAGATGACGACCACCGGCTCGCCGCCGGGCCGCGCGACTTCGTCGGGCCGCAGGAAGCGCCCAAGCGCGGGCTCGAGCTTCAGCACGGAGAAGTAATTGCCCGACACGAGCAACCCGTACGCGCGCTCCACTTCGCCAGGCTTCCCCACGTAGAGCGGCGTCATGCGGAACGCGATGATGTCCTGGAACGATCGAAGACGCTCGCGCAGATCGCGATACTCGAGCCATGACGCGCTCGCATACAGCCCGTTGTCCGTCTTCGGCTCGATCAGGTGAAACACACCCGAGTCCGGCACGCCGCGAATCGGCTGCCACACGATCGCCTGCATCCACGAAAAGACGACGGTGTTCACGCCGATCCCGAGACCGAGCGACAGCACGACGACGGCCGCGAGGAGCGGCATCCGCGCGATCGCGCGCAGCGCGAGCGTGAGGTCGCGCGCGGTCACTTGTCCTTGACCCGCTCTGCCGTCCAGGTCATGTCGCCGATCTGGCTCGATAGGTACCCGTCCAGCGTGCCGTCGCTCTTCGTCTTGGCCGTCAACGTGATGCGCGAGTCGCCGTCGTTCGGCGTCGCGAGCTTCAGCGTCCCGTCAGCGAAGTCGCCGTCCACGCGCATGTCGCCGTGCGGCGTAATGAACGTCCCCGTCACCTTCTTCCCGTCCTGCTGGAGCGCCAGCGTCATCGTCACGACCCCGTGCGGGCTCTTGACGGTCATCGTCCACTTCCCTGCTACGTTCGCGGCGTTCTCGCTTTGGACCGGCGCGAACGCTATCGCCAACACGAACGCAGTTTTTGCAATGATCGATGTCATTTCTGCCCTCCCCAGGGCGGGGACACCCAACGTTGGGTGTCCCGATTGGGTGTCCCCGCCATTACCGTCCGCCGTGCAAATCCTTGAGGAGCTCGACGAAGCCGCCATCGCCCCGCATCGTGATCGCGAGAATCGCAAGGACAATGAAGACGACGAACACGATGGCGTAGGAGCGTTTGCTCATGTGGAACTCCTGTGCCACGAGCGTACCGGCCACGGGCTGAACCGGTGGTGAATAGAACGTTCAGGTGCCGTTCAGGTTCGGGTGCGCTATAACCGTTTCGTGAAGGTGTTGATCGTCGAGGACGAGCCGCTCATCTCGAAGCAGCTCTCGGCGTCGCTGCGCGAGGCGGGCTACGCGGTCGACTGCGCCACGGACGGCGAGCGCGCGGATTTTCTCGGCCGCACCGAGCGCTACGACGCGGTCGTCCTCGACCTCGGGCTCCCGAAAATCGACGGCCTGACGCTGCTCAAACGCTGGCGCGACGAAGGGCTCGCGTTTCCGGTGCTCGTGCTGACGGCGCGCGGAAGCTGGCACGAGAAGGTCCAGGGGATCGACGGCGGCGCGGACGATTACGTCGCGAAGCCGTTTCAGATCGAAGAGGTCCTCGCGCGGCTGCGGGCGTTGATTCGCCGAGCCGCGGGGCATGTTGGTCCCGAGCTTCGCTGCGGCGACGTCACGCTCGATCCGCGCGGCGCCCGCGTGACGCTGGCCGGCGTGCCGGTCAAGCTCACCAGCCACGAGTTCCGAGTGCTCTCATATCTGATGCACCATCGCGGGCGTGTCGTCTCGCAGAGCGAGCTGACGGAACACATCTACTCGCAAGGGTTCGACAGGGACTCGAACACGGTGGAAGTGTTCATCGCGCGGCTGCGGCGCAAGCTCGGCACATCGTTCATCGAGACCGTTCGCGGCATGGGATACCGGCTGCCGTCATGACCGGTTCATCAGCAGGCCGATCGCCCGTGGCGCCCAAACCGTCGCTGCTCTCGCTGCGCGCGCACATCTTGCTCGGCGCGACGCTGTGGTCGATGGGGTTGTTCTGCGCCGCCGGCGTCTTCGTCACGTTCGTGATGTATCACCATCCGTCGACGCCGCGGTTGTTCCACGCGCCGTTCTTGTACTTCCGCACCGCGTCGATCGTCGCCGCGATCTTCATGGTCCTTGGACTCGTGCAAGTCAGGCGTGGACTGTCGGCGATTCAGCAGCTGCGGTCACGGCTCGGCGCCGTTCACAAGGGGCGCGAGCGGACGGTCGAAGGGCTCTACCCGGCCGAAGTGCAGCCGCTCGTCGACGACCTCAACGCGTTGCTCGATCATCGCGAGCAAGCGGTGAGGCGCGCGATCGCGAAGGCCGGCGATCTCGCGCACGGCCTGAAGACGCCGCTCGCCGTGCTCACGCAGGAAGCGGAGCGCGTCAAGGACAGCGGCCAGGGCGAGCTGGCGGCGTCAATCTCGCAGCAAGTCGAACGCATGCGCCGGCAGATCGAGTACCACCTCGCGCACGCGCGCGCGTCCGCTTCGGGCAGCGCGCCCGGCGCGCGCTGCTCGATCGAAGAGTCCGCGCAAGGCCTCGCGCGAACGCTCCGCCGGCTGCACGCGGGGCGCGGCGTGGCGATCGACGTCGACGTCGCGCGGGATTTGTACGTCCGCTGTCAACGCGAGGATCTCGACGAGATGCTCGGCAATCTTCTCGATAACGCGTGCAAGTGGGGCAGGTCCCGCGTGACGCTCACAGCGTCCGTCAACGACGCCGCGGCCGTCATCGTCGTCGACGACGACGGCTCCGGCTTGGAGGCGTCGAAGCGCCGCGCCGTCCTGCAGCGCGGCGTTCGCGCGGACGAGGCCGCGCCGGGATCCGGCCTGGGCCTCGCGATCGTTCGAGAGCTGGCCGACCTTTATGGCGGGTCGATCGCGCTCGGTGACTCGCAGCACGGGGGCCTTCGCGCGACCCTCGCGCTTCCACGGGCCGACGGCCAAACGTCTTGACTTCGGGTAAGAATCAGGCACACTCGCAGGTTCGACGAGGAGGTCTGACATGCGCGCACGCCTCATTGCGCGGTTCGCTGCCGCGGTAGCGGTCTCGATCGCCGTATCGGCTCCGATCGTTTCCGCGCAGCCGACGCAACCGCCGCCGCAGCCCGTTCAACCAGGCCAGGCTCGAACGGTCCCGCCGCGCGACAGCGAAAAGAAAGAGGCGACCGGCACCGGCGTGATCAAAGGACGGATCCTCGCACTCGAGAGCGGCAAGCCGCTGCGGCGCGCGACGGTGACCCTGCGCGCACCAGAGCTTGGCACGAACCCGCGAACGACGAGCACGAACCTCGACGGCCGCTACGAGATCAAAGATCTGCCCGCCGCGCGATACCGCGTCTCCGTCAGACGAAGCGGGTACCTCGGGCTCGAGTACGGTCAGCGGCGCCCCGGAGAGATCGGACGTCCGGTGCAGCTCGGCGACGGACAAACGCTCGAGAAGATCGATTTCTCGCTGCCACGCATGAGCACGATCAGCGGACGCGTGACCGATGAGAGCGGCGATCCGATCGAGGGCGTGCGCATCTTCGCGACCCGCATGATGTTCTACGAGGGACGGCGGCGGCTCGTGCCCGTTGGATCGAGCCAGTTTCAGACCGACGACGAGGGACACTATCGACTCTCGCGGCTCGCGCCGGGCACGTACTCGATCATGGCCACGACGAAGGAAACGTGGACGGTCACCGAGAACGGACAGGATCGACTCGTCGGATACATGCCCACCTATTTTCCCGGCGTGACGAGCGGCGTCGAGGCGCGGCGGCTGACGCTGTCGGTCGGCCAGCAGTTGGAAGCGATCGACTTTTCGCTGATTCCCGGACGCGCGGCCAGAGTGTCGGGAACCGCCATGGACTCACAAGGGCGTGCGTTCGCGCGCGTCGGGATGAGCGAGGAAGTGCGCGGCCTCGACTTCGGATCGTTCGGCGGCGGTCCGAGCGCGAACGTCGCCGGCGATGGGACGTTCTCGATCCCCAACGTTCCGCCGGGCGAGTACACGATCTCGGCCTCCCGCCGCGTCGGCGATCCGCTCGGTCCGCCCGAGGTCGCACTTGCGACGATCGTCGTCGAAGGAAACGACATCGACAACGTCACGCTCGTCGGATCCTCGGGAGGGACCATCAGCGGACGCGTCATCGTCGAAGGCGAGACGCCGCCGAAGATGTCCGCGATCACCGTGTCGGTCCGCGAGCCGCTGCGCATTCAACCGAGCCCGGTGGTGCTCGGCCTCAGCCGCGACGGCAATTCGCCAGTCGTCAAGGAAGACGGCACGTTCGTCGTCGAGAACGTGTTCGGCAGGGCGCGATTCCGCGTGACGCTGCCCGAAGGCTGGATGCTCAAGACGATTCTCCACGACGGACGCGACGTCAGCGATGCGCCGATCGAGCTGGGCAGCCGGCAAGCGATCGGCGACGTGCAGGTCGTCATCACGGATCGCGTCACCAGCGTGTCGGGCCGGCTCGAGGACGAGCGGCGGCTGCCGATTCGCGACGCGACGGTGCTCGTCTACGACGCGGACGCCGAGAGATGGTTCGAGACGTCGCGGCGCGTGCGCGCCGTGCGTCCCGATCAGGACGGACGATGGGAAGTGAAAGGCCTCCCTGCAGGAGAGTACCTCGCCGTAGCGATCGACTACGTCGAGGACGGTGCCTGGAACGATCCCGAGTACCTCGAACGACTGAGACGCGACGCGGAAAAGGTCACGATCCCCGACGCGGGATCGCAAGTTGTTCCGTTGAAGCTCGTCACACCGAAGCAGTGACGCGCTTATCTGATCAGATCGCGGCCACGGTCGACGACCTCAACCCCGCATGCTGCAGCTCCGCGAACGCCGCGACGATGATCGCCTGGCCGATCACGAACGCGTAGCCGAGGACGCTCGGCTCGACCCAGCCCGTCACGAGTAGAAGCACGCTGTCGACGACCCAGAGCACGTTGGCGGCAATCACGACGCGCACGGCCGTGCGCGACACGCGATCCTTCATCGCAAGCGCGCCAACGAACGCCGCGAACGGGATCAGGCTCAAACCGGCATAACGAAGGAGCGGATCCGGCAGCCCGAGGAGCGCCGCAAGAAGGCCCGCCGCCGCGAACAGCGCGATGCCGGTTGCGCCGGTGATGACTGCGTCCGCGATCAGCGCGCGCCTCAAGAGCGGTGAACGTTGCGAGTTGAACATGATCATGTGAGCCTCCAGGTAACGCAGCACGCGTAGTGCTCTCGTCTATGGACCGCATGATCGCGCGCCGCTCGGAGCGACGTCGATTACCTCCGACGTAATGGATGCGCTGCGCGGATCTGCTATGGTCGATCGATGCAGAACCGAGTCTCTGTCGGCGCGGCGCTCCGCGAGTGGCGCCAGCGACGTCATCTCAGTCAGCTCGCCCTCGCCTGCGATGCCGACATCTCCACGAGGCATTTGAGCTTCGTCGAAACAGGACGATCGACGCCGAGCCGCGAGATGGTCCTTCATCTCGCAGAGCGGTTGGACATTCCGCTGCGCGAGCGGAACAGCTTGCTGGTTGCCGCGGGCTACGCGCCGGTCTTTCAGGAGAGGTCATTGAGCGATCCAGCGCTCGACGCGGCCCGCCGAGCCGTGGAGCTCGTGCTCGAGGGCCACGAGCCGTATCCGGCGCTCGCGATCGATCGGCGATGGACGCTGCTGTCGGCGAACAGAACCGCGATGCAGTTTCTCGGAGGCGTCGACGCCGCGCTGCTCGAGCCTCCGATCAACGTGCTTCGCGTGAGCCTGCATCCGTCGGGGCTCGCAGGCCGCATTGCAAACCTCGCGGAGTGGCGCTCGCACATCGTGTCTCGCCTGCGGCGGCAGATCGATCTGACCGCAGACCCCGCTCTCGAGGCGCTTCTCGCCGAGATCAAGACCTACGGATCCGGCGGCGGCGTTGCGGAGGCCGTGCACGATTACGGCGGGATCGTGATTCCCTTCCGGCTCGCGACGCCGGGCGGCGTCCTCAGCTTTCTTTCCACGACGACCGTGTTCGGAACGCCAATCGATATCACGCTGTCCGAGATCGCGCTCGAGTCGTTCTTCCCCGCGGATGCGGCGACGGCTGAGGCTTTGCGCTCGAACGCAGGATCAGCGCGCGGAAGATGACGAGGTGCCCCGCCAGCGCCGCGAGCACCATGATCGCCGGAAGCCAGACGAACGGCGGATGCGTCACCCAGACGTTCAGGTGCTCGCGTCCGAAGAACTGAAATCGCGGCGTGCCGAGAATCGCGACCGTGACGACGTTCACGAGCAGCGCGAGGCCGAGGACGTTCCACGCCGCCACCAGCCAGCGGCCCGCCACTCCCCGCCACACGATCACCGCGACGACGAGAGCGGTCGTGCCGGTGACGATGTCGAAGTTGCGCCCCGAGTAGCTCATTTGAACCGGCATGATGCCAGCCTCGTACATGCCGTGCATCGCGAGCTCGAGAGGAAGCCTGAACGCCTGAACGCCGACGAGCGCCCAGAGCGGAAGAAAGATGGCGAGGCGCTTGCCGAACGGGCTGAACGCAATCGCGCAGGAGATCGCGACGATTGCGAGGACGAGGAACATGAACGGCGGCGGCGTGCTCTCCCAATCGAGGAACGCACCGCTCGCGGCGAGCGCCCACGTGATCCCCATCCACGCAAACGACACGACGAGCGTCGTCAGCGCCACCCGTTTCGCGCGTGCGTGTGACGCACCCGAGCATTGCCACGCAACGAACGCGCCCCACGCGAGGAGCAGCACGAGCGCGATCGGGATGCCGACGAACGGAAAGACGGGCGCGGATCGCAGCTCCATTTGCGATGCAGCCTATTCCACGACGATCACTTCGTAGGCGCCGAGCACCGGGAGCGTGAAGGATCGATAGCGGCCGTCGGTCGTGACCGCGAGCTCGCGATCGAGGGTGACAGCGCGCACGCGGCGCACCTCGCGATCGAGATCGATGCGGATGTCCCTCATCGGAACCGGAGCGAAGTACGCGGTATCGGAATGGCCGGTCGCGTTCACGAGGTGGACGAGCGTGCGGCCGCGCGCCGGTTGATCCATCACCGTGATCTCGACGAGCGGATGCGCGGTCGTCCGGAGTTGGCGCGTCCGCGGGAGAAGCCGATCGATCGCGTCCGCCATGAGGTTCGCGTGCGCTTCGGAGCTGTGGCGGTAGTAGAGGCGGCCCACATCCCACGGCACGTAAGCCGCGCGGCCCTTGCCGTGGTCGACGAAGACCAGACCCGGCACCCGCGTCTCGACTTTGTCGCTCCACACTTTCTCGGGAGGTCCGAACATCGCCGTCGGCACGAGCGTCAAGAGGTCGCGCTCGAGCGGCGCGAGCTCCAGATAGTCGCCGTCGATGAAGATGAGATCGGTCTGACCGAGCGACGGCAGCGCGCTGCGATCCTGAATCCTCCAATAGCCCTGCGTTGTCCTGCGGCCGACGATCTTGCCGATCGGAAGCGACGGCGGCGTGATGCCCGCGACGAGCGCGCGGCCGCCGGCGCGCACGTAGCGGTCGAGGGCCGGCGGCGGATCGCCGGGCGCGATCACCAGATCGAATTTCCCGGGCCCGTCATCGATCGCGCGCCCGTTCTCGGAGACGGCGAACGGAATGTGCCGCTCCGTCAAGAGCCGGAAGAAGCCGCGATACGAAGCGGTGTCGCCCGTCGCGAGCAGCAACACGCGCCCCGCGTTCTTCTGGCCGACGTAGAGATCCTCGTGGCGCGCGTGGAATTGAAAGACGGGCTTGCTCGCCGCCAGCGCGCTTCGATCCTGCTGCTGCATGGTGCCGACGACGGCGACGGCGGGCGGGCCGCCGTGCGCCATGTTCTGATAGAGGCGAAGCTGCATCTCCGCCTGCGGCACGTGCGCGTAGCGCCACGGAAAATCGACGAAGCTCATCGCCAGATTGATCGGCAGCTTGTCCGGCTCGGATCCGAGCGAGCGGCTCACGTTGTCGCTCGCCGAGTACGGCCAGAGCGGCAGTGCGCGCCCGACGGCGGTGTTCGACTCCGACATGATCCCGTCGGTGTGGTCTTTGATGTACGTGAGGAACGCGGCGCGCGGACGCTTCTCGCGGATGAGCGCCGCGATCGACGCCGCGACCTCGCGCGACGAATCCGCCATGAAGGCGCGATACTCGGCGTCGGCGGCCGCGGGCACCGCGCGTCCGTATCGCGCGCGATACTTCGCCTGGCACGCGTCGCAGTGGCACGGGCCCATCGCGACGCCGCTGTAGTCCGCGGTCGGGTTGCCGAACATGTTGAAGAACAGGCCGTCGACCTCGTAGCGCTCGAGCGCCTCGACGAGGATCGTCAGCGCGTGCTGCCGGTAGTAGCTGCCGTTGATGCACGTCGAGTACAGCCCGTTGTAGATCGCCGGCTCGCCGTTCGCGCGCTTGAAGAACCACTCGGGATGCGCGTCGAACGCCGCCTTCTGGGTCTTGCTCAGATCGAAGCGGCCGACGACGCGAACGCGGCGCGCGTGGGCTTCGCGCAGGACGTCGCCGAAGAGATCGCGCGAGGGCGGCAGGAACGCGCTCGCGTAGTGGAACGGCACGCGCGTCGGATATTGCGCCACGATGCCGCCCATGTTCACGAGGAACGTGTTGGCGCCGAAGTCGGCGACGGCGGCGACGAGTGCCTTCGGATCGACCGTCGAGTCCGTTTCGCTCAAGTTGGTTTGAAGGAATCGAATCGGCTCGTCGACCCACCACCGGGCGGGCGGCGCTTGTCCGATCGGCATCGGCGCGATCGACATCAGCGCTACAATTCCGGCGCCGACACACACACTCGACCGGTGGAAGAACATGAGGCCTCCCGAACGCACGATGGAGAGTATCAGGACTTCGGCAATCGCGGCGGCGTTCGCGGCCGCAAGCGTGGCGATCGCGGGTCAGCCGCAGGACGCCGGGCCGATTCTGTCCGCCGCGCGCGCTGCGCTCGGCGGCACAGAGCTCGAGACGATCGCTTCTTTCACGGTGACGGGAACGGTGGCGGAGATTTCCGGACCGATGACGACGTCGAGCTCGATCGAGATCAAGTGTCAGCTGCCGGACCGATTCCTCCAGCGCATGCAGCGCTCGATCTCGAGAGGGCCGCTCGGCTCGTTCGACATGACGATCTTCGAGGGCGTCAACGGCGACGAGCCCATTCACGACGTGGTCGCGCCGGGCGCGCCGTTTCCTGTCTGGATCCCCGCCGGTCCCGCGCCGAGGACGCCCGCCGAGATCGCAGCGGCCAAGGCCAAGCAGGCCCGCCTGTTCAAACAGGCGGCTCGCCGATTCCTCGTGCCGCTCTTCGCCGCGGGCACGGGCGCGGATCCGCTGCAATTCAAGGCGCTGCCGCAGATCACCCTCTCGTCCGGTCCAGCCGACGTCGTCGAGGCCGCTGCTGCGGACGGATCGATCCTGCGACTCGTTATCGATTCGTCGTCTCATCGTCCGATCAGAATCAAGTGGCGGGATCGCCCGTTGGTCACGATTTCGCGATCGAGCAGCGTGATCGTCCGCGGCGGACAGGTGCAACAGCCGCCCGAAGCGCCGGTCCTTCCTTCCGGAGATCCGACGGTCGGGCTGCCAGACGCCGAGTGGGAGATCGCGATCGACGACTACCGCACCGAGGATGGCGTCACGTGGCCGCATCGCTTCACGACCACCTTCGACGGGAAGCGCTATCGTGAGGTGCGGCTCGGGCGCTTCCGCCTCAATTCGGCCATCGATCCGAAGACGTTCGCCCCGCGCAGATGACGGCCGCTACAATAGCCGTTTGGAGACGCGCATGGCCAGCCTGATTGAAGCGATCGAGATCAAGCGGAAGATGTTCTTCGAATTCGAGAACGCTCCGTATCACTGCCTCGACGTCGAGGTGTCGAAGCCGACCGCGCGCGGCGGGCAGACGCTCGTCCGCCTCAAGATGCGGAATCTGTTGACGCGGGCGGTGTTCGACAAGACGTTCAAGGCGGGCGAGAAATTCAGCGAGCCGGATCTGGAGATGGTGTCGGCGACGTACCTCTACGCCGACAGCGGCGGCTATCACTTCATGGATCAGGAGAGCTACGAGACGGTGACGCTGCGTCCGGATCTCGTCGGCGACGATCGCGATCTCCTCGTCGACAACGTGCTCGTGCAAATCCAGAAATACAACGGCGGCCCGATTGGTCTCCAATTCCCACCACACGTCGAGCTCACGGTCGTCTCGAGCGAGCCGGGCGCGCGCGGCGACACCGCGAGCGGAAGCGTCACCAAAGTCGCGAAGCTCGAAACCGGTCTCGAGATTCGCGTGCCGCTCTTCATCAAGGACGGCGAGCGCATTCGGGTTCACACCGAGACCCGGGAGTTTGCGGGCAGAGCCTGATCAGGGTGCCAGGGTGCCGGTGTGCAGGGGTGCCAGGGTGCAGGGGGCCAGGGTGCAGGGGGCCAGGGTGCAAGGTGGGCCAGGGTGCAGGGGGCCAGGGTGCAGGGGCCAGGGTGCAGACCTCCTACTTGTTCGTGCGTCGGCGACGCTTTCTTCTCAGCTTTGATTTTAGAAGGTTGGTCGTGGTCCCCATCGCTCGGCGCGCGAGCGTGCACGCGGCGTCGTAAGCGTCCTTGGTGAAATGCTTTTGCCGCATGCCCACCTGAAGCTGCGATTGCACTTCCGCCAGCTCGCCTCGAGCCATCCGTAAGTAACGAATCATCTCCCCGTCCGTGAATCTCGCGAACCCTTCGGCGATCAACGGCGGAGCGGCGTTGGCGGCCTCCGGAATATCCTTCTGAAACTCTCGGTCCGAGACATTCCGAGTGATTTCACAGATCAACTGCGAAAGCTCGAGACACCGTTGATACGCGGCGAGCTCCTCGAATCTGGCAACCATTCCGTTCGCGAGAGCACGATCGCCGCCAAACTCGGAGCGAAGTGTTTTCGGCCGTTTTCGTCACGCCTCCAGGCGCGCCTTGGAGGAACTGCAAATGAAGGTCGACGCGCGCTCTGCGGTTTTTGCCATGCACCCTTGCACCCTGCACCCTGGCACCCCGGCACCCTGGCACCCTTGCACCTGCACTCTTGCACCCTGCACCTTGGCACCCCGGCACCCTGGCACCCTGGCACCCTTTACCACTTGACATATTGTACCAATACATTAGTATTAACACCGTGCCGCCGCTCGTCTCGATCGATGCCCGCGACGCAACGCCAATCTACGCGCAGCTCGAGCGCGGGCTGCGCGCGGCGATTGCGACGGGACGGCTCCAGCCCGGCGATCAGCTCCCGACCGTCCGCCAGCTCGCCGTCGAGCTGCGCGTCAATGCCAACACGGTCGCGCGCGTGTACCTCGAGCTCGAGCGCGCGGGCGTCATCGAGACACGCCGAGGGGTGGGATCGTTCGTCAGCGCCGGACCGGCGCGGGCGCATCCGCCGCGCGAGCACGATCGGCGGCTGCGCGCGTTCGTCACGCGCGTGCTGGCCGACGCCGACGCCGCCGGCCTTGCCATCGGCGACGTGATCGAGGCGCTCGAAGAAAAACGGCACGCTGGTCTGGTTTCACGAGGAGAGCACAACAGATGATCCCCATCTTCGCTCGACATGAAAGCTCGGACGGACCGGCACTCCGCCTCAACGTGATTGCCCTCGTCGTACTGATTGCGGCCGCGGCGGTCGGCGTCGCGTGGTGGCGATCGTCCGGCAGCATCGCGCCGCTCGTCGCGATGATCGCGCTCGGCCTCGTGCTGATGCAGGGGCCCAAAGTCGCGCAGCAATGGGAACGCGCCGTCGTGCTACGCCTCGGGCGGTTCGTGGGCCTGCGCGGTCCCGGCCTCTTCTTCGTGATGCCGTTCGTCGATCGCGTCACCGCGTGGGTCGATCAGCGCACGATCACCACCACCTTCGCGGCTGAGCAGACGCTCACGGCCGACACGGTCCCCGTCAACGTCGACGCCGTGCTCTTCTGGATGGTGCACGACGTGCAGCGCGCCGCACTCGAAGTCCAGGACTACTCGCAGGCCGTGAGCTGGGCAGCGCAGACGGCGCTCCGCGACATCATCGGCCGGACGACGCTGACGGATCTCCTTCGTGGGCGCGAGCAGATCGAGGCGGAGCTGCAGCACCTCATCGATCAGCGATCGAATCCGTGGGGCGTGACGGTCTCGTCCGTCGAGATGCGCGACGTCGTCATTCCCGGATCGCTGCAGGACGCGATGTCGCGCGAGGCGCAGGCCGCGCGCGAGAAGCAGGCGCGGATCATTCTCGGCCAGGCGGAGCTCGAGATCGCGCACTCGTTCCAGGAAGCGGCGAAGTCGTATCACGACAATCCGACGGCGCTGCACCTGCGCGCGATGAACATGCTCTACGAAGGCTTGAAGGAGAAGGGCGCCCTCATGCTGATCCCGAGCAGCGCGGTCGAGTCGATGGGCATGGGCGGAATGCTCGGCGCCGCCGCCATGCGTCAGGCGACGCTCACCGGAGGCGGCGAGCAGCCGGCGAAATCCGAGTAGCGCCGCGTCTGCGCTGCCGCTCCCGAGAGGCACCATGCATGCGATCCGCCAAGCGATTCGGGCTCTTCGCACCGCGTCGGGTGTGTCCGTCGTCATCGTGATCACGCTCGCGCTCGGCATCGGCGCCAACACCGCCATCTTCACCGTCGTCAATAGTCTGCTCCTGCGAACGCTTCCGGTGCCGGCCCCGGATCGGCTCGTGACGATCTCCTCGGACTACGCGATCTCGCACGGATTCAAGTCGGGTGCCGGGTGGAACTACGCGATGTGGACGCGGATGCAGCAGGCGCCGGCGCTCTTCGACGGCGTTGTCGCATGGTCGCAGCCGACGTTCAATCTGGCGCGGTCGGGCCAGAAAGATCCCGTTCGCACGCTTCTCGTGAGCGGCGACTTTTTTCGAACGCTCGGCGTCCGTCCGCAGACTGGCCGCCTCATTACCGGCGACGATGATGTGAGGGGCGGAGGACGCGACGGCGCCGTCGTCGTGATCAGCGATAGATTCTGGGAGCATCGATTCGGCCGAGCCTCGAGCGCGATCGGCAGCACGCTTTCCATCGAGGGCGCGCCCTTCACGATCGTCGGCGTCACGCCGCCAGAGTTCCTCGGGATCGAAGTCGGTCAGGCGTTCGACATCGCGATTCCGTTGGGAACAGATTCGCTCGTGCGCGGCGGGCGAACGCTGCTCGATCAACCGAGCGCCTTCGTGCTCCTGGTGATCGTCCGGCTGAAGCCGGGACAATCGATCGCGGCGGCGACCTCGGCGCTCCAATCGATCCAGCCGCACGTGCTCGGCGTCACGCCAGACCGGATTGCGAGCGTCAAGCCCGCGTTCTTGCGGGAACCGTTCATCGCGGTTCCAGCGCCGACGGGCACCTCGGACTTCACGCGCCTGAGGACTCGCTACGCGCGGCCGCTTCTGACGCTGACGGCGCTCGTCGGCCTCGTGCTCCTCATCGCGTGCGTGAACGTCGCGAGCGTGCTGCTCGCGCGAGCGAGCGCGCGCCGGTACGAATTCGGCGTGCGCCTCGCGCTCGGCGCGACGCGGCGTCAGCTCGTGTCGCAGCTCATGATCGAAAGCGCGCTCCTCTCGACGGCCGGTGCGGCCGTCGGCATGCTGCTCGCGCGATTCGGGAGCCAGGCGCTCGTCGCGCAGCTCTCGGTGCTCGACATGGATCTCGCGTTCAACCTCAATCCCGACTGGCGCGTCTTCGCGTTCGCGGCCGCAGTCGCGATCGCCACGGCGATTGTGTTCGGCATCGCGCCTGCGTTGAGGGCGACGCGGGTGCGGCCGGCGGACGCGATGCGCGGATCGACTCAGCTCCGCGGCGCATCCGACGGCAGCGGACGACTGACGAGCGGATTGATCGTGGTGCAGATCGCGCTCTCGCTCGTGATGGTGGTTGCGGCCTCTCTGTTGATTCAGACATTCGACAGGCTGCTGCGTCAGCCGCTCGGATTCGAGAGCCGGCCGCTGCTGCTTGCCGATGTCGACACTTCGAGCGTGCGCATCGATCCAGCGAACAGGCTGGCGTATTACCAAGCGCTCGCGGATGCGATTGCCGGCGTGCCGGGCGTCGCGCGCGCGGCGGCGTCGAGAACGGTGCCGCTCAGTGGCGCGAATCAGGCGCCGATTCTCGCGATGCGCGAATACGTCGACAGCGTCGTCGGGCCCGGCTACTTCGCGACGTACGGCACGGCGCTCGTGTCAGGACGCGACTTCACGCAGGATGATTCAGCGCAGGCGCCGCGCGTGGCGATCGTCAATCAGGCGTTCGCCCGCAAGTTCTTCCCGGATCGCCAGGCGCTTGGCGCAGTGACGAACGAGCGCACGATTGTCGGCATCGTAGAGGATGCCGTGTTTGCGTCAGTTCGTGGAGGCGTGAGGGCGACGCTCTACACGCCGCTCGCGCAGTCGACGGGCTTCGGCGCTCCGGGATCTCCCGCGCAAACCAGCGTGACGATCAGCGTCCGCGCGGCATCCGGCTCGCCGCTGCTGCTCACGCGCCGGATCGCCGCGGCGTTGACCGAGGCCGATCCCGCGCTCGCCTTCTCGTTCAGGCCGATGCAGGACTACGTCGACGCGTCCGTCTCACAGGAACGCGCGGTCGCCTCGATCGGCGGCGTGTTCGGCGGCGTCGCGCTGCTGCTCGCCGGCCTTGGGCTATATGGCGTGACGTCGTACGCGGTGAGCCGGCGCCGTCTCGAGATCGGCATTCGAATGGCGCTCGGCGCGCAGCGCGCGCACGTTCTCGGTCTCGTGCTCGCGCGCAGCCTCGCGATCACGTCCATCGGCATCGCGGCAGGCCTCGCTGGATCGATCGCGTCGATGCGCTACGTCGACGCGATGCTGTACGGCATCACACCGCTGGATCCGCTCACGCTCGCGGCGGTCGCGTTGATTCTGGCGGCGGTTGCGATCGTCGCGGCGTCGATCCCGGCGCATCGCGCGACGCGGATCGATCCGTTGATCGCCCTGAGATCGACGATGTAGCGTCCGGCGTCAGCCGGGATTAAGTCTTGAAGTACTTCCCGACGAATTTCAGGAACGCCTGCCAGTCCGCCGTCGTCGCGCTGTGTCCGCCCGTGTGGTAGTGATACCCGAGATCGCCGTCGACGAGCGGCGTGTCGAGCGGCGGCAGCTCCGTCGTCCCGAGATCTTTGCGTCCGAGCAGGCGATAGACGGGACCGGCCGCCACTTGCGCGAGGAACTCGCCGACCGGATCGGCCCACTGATCGGTGGTGCCGCCGGTGACGAAAACGGGGCGCGGCGCGCTCAATGCGATCAACATGTGCGCGTCGACCGGCATCTCGTTCCAACGGCCCGGCCACTTCTGGAAGTTTCGCGCGAACTGCCACGGGAAGTTCTGCGCCATGTCGTCGACGGTCTCGCCCCAATCGCGTCGCGCGAGCGCCGATCCCATCTCGCCGGCGCAGCTCGAGAACACCGCTGCGATCCGCTCGTCGAGCGCCGACGCCCAGAGCACGGTCTTTCCCAGACGCGAGTGTCCGAACACCGCGACCTGTTTCGTGTCGATGGTTTTGTCGGTCTCGAAGTAGTCGAGGATCCGGCTGATGCCCCACGACCACGCGCTGATCGTTCCCCACTCGTCGGGCTCGGGCTCGACGGCGCCGGGCTTCAGCGTCAGGCCAATGACGCCTTGATCGAACGTGTTGAGCCGATCGAGTTGGATGTCCTGATACCCAACCGCGGCATATCCCCATCCGCGCTCGAGGATCTCGGCGGCCACCGGCGGATCCGATGAGAGGCCCGGACGCGGCGGCGTGCCGGGCGGTGGCGGAGGCCCGCCGCCGAAGTTCACGAGGAGAACGAGCGGCACGGCTTTCTTCGCGCTGGCCGGCGTGTGAATCGTCAGCGTGATCTCCGGCGCGTTCGCGCGATTGCCGAGCGTGCCGATGACGCGTTTCATCACCGCGGCGCCGTCGCGCGCGCGAGGATCGGTCTCGGCGACGCGCCAGGCGACTTTCGGCGCGTTGCGCGGAATGCGGCCGTAGATCTCGGTCTCGTAGAGACGGAGGATCTCTTCACGGCGCGTGGTCCGCCACGCGCGGGCGTCGCGCACTGGCTTGCCGTCGGCCGTCACGAGCGGATCGGGGAGCGTGTACGGCGGGACCTTTTTCTCGTCGTAATTCGAGATGTGGCCGGTCTTTACCGCGAGCCGGAGGGGATTGCCGTTCGCGTCGTTGCCGAGATTGGTCTTGGGCGGAGGCGTCTGCGCCTGCGCGGCGATCGCCAAGGTCGCCGCCACGATCAGTGCTCGCTGCATGGGCAATTGTAACGAGGACTCAGACTCGGCTCAGACTCGACTCAGACTCGTGTCCGACTCGACTCAGACATGGGTTTTGGCCGGATCTGCGGCCAAAGTCGGTCTGACGGTGTCTGAGTCGAGTCTGAGCCGAGTCTGAGTCGAGTCTGAGCCGAGTCTGAGTCCGGGGTCTCGGTCTGACCCCTTTACAATCTCTGCATGAGGCTTTGCGCGGGCTGCGTACTTTTGGCCATATTTCTCCAGGTGTCTGCCGGCGCGCAGACGCCGACGGCGGACAACGCGATTCGGCAGCTCGTCGAACAGGCGCGAATCACGCCGGCGACGGGCGTCCGCGGGACCCAATTGCTGCAACCGGACGCGGTCGCGACGTTCTTCGAGACGCGAGCCTTCACCGCGGCCTGGCGGCTGCCCGACGGCGCGGCGCAAATGATCAAGGCCATCCGCGCGATCGAGCAGGACGGGCTGACGCCGGACGACTATCACCTCAAGACGATCACCGCCGCGCTCGAGGCGCAGACCAAAACGCCCTCCCCCGAATCGGCCGCGCTCCTCCAAATCCTGATCGCCGACGCCGCCGCCGCGATGATCGACCACGTCCGCTACGGACGCGTGCGACCCGCATCGCTCGACAAACGGTGGAACGTCGATCCGCGCATCGGCGCACCGCCGCTCGACGTGACCCTCGATCAGCTCGCGCGATCGTCCGCGCTCGACGCCGGCGTCGAGGCGCTCAAGCCGAATCACTTCATTTACACGGGACTCAAGCAGCAGCTCGCACGCATGCGCGGCCTCGCGGCGGCAGGTGGATGGCCAACGGTCACGCCCGGCGCGTCGATCAAACCGGGCGCGACGGATCCGCGCGTCGCGCTCGTGCGGAAGCGCCTCGCCGTGACCGGCGAGCTGCGCGCCTCTTCGGCCGTCGACAGCACAACATACGACGCCGATCTCGAAGCCGCCGTGAAGGACTTCCAGGCTCACCACCGGCTCACCGACGACGGCGTCATCGGGCGAGGAACGATCGACGCGATGAACGTCAGCGCCGATGCGCGCGCGGCGCAGCTGCGCGTCAATCTCGAGCGCGCGCGCTGGGTCGTCGGCGGCCTGCGCGATTCGTTCGTGCTCGTCAACCTCCCCGCGTTCAAGGCGTACGTCATTCGCGATCGAACGAACGTCTGGGAGACGCGCACGCAGATCGGACGCGAAGCGCGCAAGACGCCCACGTTCCGAGCCGACATGAAGTACGTCGTGCTCAATCCGGATTGGACCGTGCCACCGACGATCCTCGCGCAGGACGTGCTCACGGGCATGAAGAAGGGCCAGAACACGATCGCCAAGAAGAAGCTGACGATCCTCGACGCACAGGGACGAAAGATCGATCCGGCGACGATTGACTGGCAATCCGCGACGCGCGCAAATTTTCGCTACACGCTGCGGCAGCCGCCCGGCGACGACAACGCCCTCGGCCGCGTGAAATTCATCTTTCCCAACGAGTATTCGATCTTCCTGCACGACACGCCGAGCCAGGATCTCTTCGCCTCGGACCAGCGCACGTTCAGCTCCGGCTGCATCCGCGTCGCCAACGCGCTCGATCTCGCGCGCGTGCTGCTCGAGGGACAGCGCACGCGGCCGGACGGCTGGACCGCCGATCGGATCCAGCAGACGATCGAAGGCGGTCAGCCGCAAACCGTCTTCCTCGACGATCCGCTCCCCGTCCTCATCGTCTACTGGACCGCGTCGATTGGCGCGGGGGGCGATCTCCGGCTCGCCAAAGATGTCTACGGCCTCGATCCGCCGCTTCTGCGCGCGCTCGGCACCCGCTGATTCACCCGGGGACGAAACGCCGCCTCGCGGTGGCTAGCGGTATAATCGCGAATCCACGCTGCCGAGTTTGGAGGAGGACTCAATGGCGCCAGCTTCCCGTCTTTGTATCTATATCTGGATCCTGCTCGCCGCGATGGCTGCGCCCGCCGCCGCGCAGCAGACCGGCGCCATCAGCGGAAAGGTCGTCGACTCGAGTGGAGGCGTCCTTCCGGGCGTGACCGTCGAAGCGCGATCCGACGTCCTGCCAACGCCTCGAGTGACGACGACAGCGGCGTCGGGAGAGTATCGGCTGCAAGCGCTGCCGCCAGGGGCGTACACGCTGACGTTCGTGCTCGCGGGCATGCAGTCCGTGACGCGTCAGGCGCAGGTCCAACTGGGGTTGGATACGCCGGTCGACGCGACGCTCGGCTTGCAGGGACTGACGGAAGCCGTCGAGGTCACGGCGACCGTGTCGCTCATCGAGCGCGATACCGCGTCGATCAAGAGCGGCGTCTCGAACGAGCAGATCATGGCGCTGCCCGTCGGGCAGGAGTACCGCGATCTCCTCAAGCTCATTCCAGGCGTGCAGTACACGCAGGACCAGACGCGCGGCCCGAGCGCGGGCGGCAGCGGCCAGGACAACATCTATCAGTTCGACGGCGTCAACGTCACGCTTCCGCTCTTCGGCACGCTGTCGGCCGAGCCCGCGTCGCACGACATCGAGCAGGTGACGACGATTCGCGGCGGCGCGCGCGCCGTGGACTTCGATCGATCCGGCGGGTTCACGATCGACTCCGTCAGCAAGTCGGGCGCGAACCGCTACTCCGGCGAGATCAGCTGGCAGTTCCAGGACAGCGCGATGTCCGCGGATCTCAAGAGCGGCACGCTCTCTCGATACGAGCAGGATCGCACGTGGCTGACCGGCAACTTCGGCGGGCCTGTTCTGCGCAACAAGGTCCACTTCTTCACGTCGTACTACCGGCCGGAGAACACGCGCGACAACCGCGCGAATCTCTACGGCGCGCTGCCGCCGTTTCAGCGCACGCGCAACGAGGGATTCGGCAAGGTGACGGTCACGCCGGCCAGCTCGGTGCTCCTCAACGTCAGCTTCCGCAATTCCAGCCGCCGTGACGAGAGCGATCTTTTCGCGTCGAGCGCGTCGGCGACGACGGGGACCGGCAGCGAGGCGAAGCAGAAGATCGGCATCGGCGAGGGATCGTGGGTCATCAACTCGAAGAGCCTGCTGACGTTCAAGTACACGCACTTCGGTCTCGAGTCGCTCGGCCTGCCGGATTTCATCGCCAACGCGACGCCGACAAACGCGATCGGCGCCCGCCTCGACATCGCGAGCCTCGACTCGCAGGGTCTCTTCTCCGTGCCGGCGCCGATCTCCGGGCAGACCGCCTACAACGCGTTCATCCAGCCGTTGATCGATCGCTACGGCTACGTCGAGAACGGCGTGCGAACCGGCGGCGGCACGGTCGGCTTCGGCACGCAGTTCAACGACCAGGACTTCTTCCGCGATCAGGGGCAGATCGCGTACAACCTCACGCTCGGCGGACGCGTCAGCCACGACATTCACGTCGGCTATCAGCAGTACGTCGATTCCGAGCGCCTCGTGCGCAGCTCGAACGGCTGGGGATCGATCACCGCCCCCGGCGGCCGGCTCAACTTCAACGGAACGCCGATCTTCTTCACCGCGCGGTATCAGCAGCAGCCGACCGGCGGCGTCCCGACGATCAAGTCGTACTACAGCTCGCAGAGCTTCGAGATCAACGACGCGATCCGTCTGAAGAACTGGACGTTCAACGCCGGCCTGCTCGTGAGCCGCGACCGGCTCTACGGCCAGGGGCTGCGCGAGGACGCGTCGACGATCTCCGGCTTCGTGCTCGCGCCGGGGAACAAGTACAAGATGTACGAGATCCCCTTCAGCAAGATGATCCAGCCGCGCGTCGGCGCGACGTGGGCGTACAACGGCGTCGACACCGTCTACGCGAGCGTCGCCCGCTACACGCCGGCGGCGAGCTCGCTGCCGCGCGCCGCCTCGTGGGATCGCAACCTCACCGGCACGTTCATCGACGCGCACTTCGACGCCAACGGCGTTCTGTTCGGTTCGGCGCCTGTCGGCTCGTCGTCAGGAAAGCTCTTCGTCGACGATCTCACGCCGCGCCGGATCGACGAGCTGCTGATCGGCACCGCGAAGCAGTTCAGCCCGCGTTTGACGACGCGCGCCTACTGGCGATATCGCAAGGGCAGCCATTTCTGGGAGGACACGAACAACAACGCGCGCCAGGCATTCAACCCGCCGCCGGGCATCCCGCGCGAGTTGTACATCCCCGATCTCACGCAGAAGCTCGCGCAGATCACCAACGGCTCGACCTACGTGATCGCCGAGCTCGACAACGCATACACGAAGTACTACGAGGTGACCCTCGAGTCCGAGTACCGAAGCCGGAAGATCTTCGCGCGCGGCTCGTACACGTGGAGCCACTACTACGGCAACTTCGATCAGGACAACTCGACCGTCGGCAACGACGACAACATCTTCATCGGATCGTCGAACATCGCCGACGGCGCGGGACGCCAGTTGTGGGACTTCAAGGAGGGCGATCTCCGCGGCGATCGCCCGCACATGTTGAAGCTGTATGGCTATTACATGTTCGACTGGAACGCGACGGCCGGCATGTTCGCGTTCGCGCAGTCGGGCCAGCCCTGGGAGACGTGGAGCTACGAGCCCTACATCGCGCTGACCACGAACACGAGCGACACGAACCGGTACGCTGAGCCCGCGGGCTCCAAGCGATCGTCGTCGCATTGGCAGATCGACTTCAACTACACGCAGAACGTCCGCCTGCATTCGAGGCTGACGATTCAGGTCGCCGCCGATCTGTTCAACGTCTTCGACCGGCAGACCGGGTACAACATCAACCCCGCGTTCCACAGCGCAACGTACGGGAGCGCGCGAACGTTCTTCGATCCGCGGCGGTTCCAACTAGCGACGCGGCTGCGATTCTGAGCGGAACAGCTTCTCGCTCTCGATCAACTCCCTCGTCGTCGCATCCGCATGACGCCTGGCGGCGGCGATCCGTGAGGCGCGGTCGGGCTCCTTCAGCAGCACGCTGACCTGCGCGCGCTTGAAGAGCGCCATCGGGTACTCCGGATGCGTCGAGGGCACGCGGTCGAGCGCGTCGCGCGCCTCTGCGAATCGGCGCGCGGCGAGATAGAGCACGCCAAGCTCGAGGTCATTCGAGAACGACGGTCCCTGCAGCGCACGTGCGTTCTCGAACGCGTCGATCGCGACCGGCGTCTGCTGCGCCGCCATCGCGAGCGTCCCGAGCCGCAGCGCATCGGCTGCGGTCGGCGCGCGCAGCGTCTGAATCTTCTGACGGAGCGCGATCGCGTCCGTCAGCCGCCCCTCCTTCTCGCGAATGCCGGCGAGCGCTTCGACTGCCGCCAATCGATCCGGCGTCTCCGCGACGATGGGCTCGAGCAGCGGCACGGCGCGCGGCCATTCCTTGCCGCGCGCGTAGTGCAGCCCGAGATAGAGCCGCACGTCCGGCGAGCGCGGCGCGATCGCCGCCGCCTTCTTGAACGCGTCGAGCGCCTGCGCATTCTGACCGAGCGACGAGTACGCGGTGGCCAGACGCAGCGCCGCATCGAGGTTCTGCGGATCCTCCGCGTGAACGCGCTGAAAGAGCGGAATCGCCTCGCGGTACTTCTCTTCGACGAACAGGCGCGATGCTTCGTCGATCACGGCAAGCAGGGCGATCTTGTCCGCCGGGCGCGGGGCGTCGCGACGCACCACGGGCGGCGCGCTCGCGCTCACGTAACCGAGACTCGCCAGGCTCCGGCGCGCGTCGTCGCTCAACGTCTCGCCGGTCTTCGGTGGCTCGAGCGAAGGCACCGGATATTCGTCGAGGCTCTTTTGAACTTGTCCGGGCAAGTTCGCGCCGGATCCCAGGTTCTTGGTCTCACCAGGATCGTTGGCGAGGTCGTACACCTCCGTCTTTCCGGCGAGGATCGCCTTCCGAGTGGCCGCGACCGCCATGATCTGCGGCTGCCACCCGTACTCGAGATACGGCTTCATGGCCTCGCCGAGAACGACGTCGTCCGCCTGCGACTCCTTCACGCGCAGGCTGTTGGATTCTCCGAGCCCCGCCCAATCGAGAATCGTGTGAAAGATGCGGCGCGTGCTGACCGGCCGCTCGACCACTTCCGCCGGCACGCCCGGCCCGACGATCGCGAGCGGCACGCGCATCGTCGATTGATAGAGAAGATTGCCGTGCTGGCTCTCGCCGTGATCCCCGAGGCCTTCGCCGTGATCCCCGGCAATGACGACCGCGGCCGTGCCGCCAGCGGACGAGACCCGCTGCTCGAATTCCTGAACCAGACGTCCAAGCTGTTGGTCCATCGCGGCGATTTCGCCGAGGTACGGCTTGCCGGCATAGAACGAGCGAAAGGGATCCGGCGGCTCGTATGGCGCGTGCGGATCGAAATAGTGGACCCAGAAGAAGATCGGCTGCGCAAATGAAGCCGACAGCGCCGCAACCGCGCGATCCGTCGTTTCCTTCGATCCGCGTTCGGCGCCGTTCGCCGTGAGCTCGTCGTCGTAGACGTCGAAGCCGCGCGCGAGGCCGAAGCGCCGCGCCAGCACGAACGACGACACGAACGCGCTCGTGCGATAGCCCGCGCCCTTCAGCCGCTCGGCGATGAGCGGATGCTGCGCGGATAGAAACCGCGCGTTCTCGTGCACGCCATGCCCGGCCGGATACAGCCCCGTCATCATCGACGCGTGAGAGGGCAGCGTTTCGGGCACCGTCGCGTAGGCATATCGAAAGCGCCGGCCGCGCGCGGCAAGGGCGTTGAAAGCGGGTGTCTCGACGCCGCGCGCGTCCGGACCGATCGCGTCCGCGCGCGTCGTATCCAACGTCACGAGCAGGATCGACGGCGGCGCCGACGATGAGCGCGCCGCGCCCGACCGCGCAGGCTCGCGCTGGCATGCCGCCAGCGTGAGCGCAGCCGCGAGAACAACAGTAACGAGCCGCATGGCCGCTCCACAGATTACGCGATAATGTCGGCCGTCATGAACGTCGTCATCACGGGTGGAGCGGGATTCCTCGGTCAACGGCTGGCCGGCGCGCTGCTGAGGCGCCGACGCCTGCGCGGCACAGACGAGCGGGAGCATCCGATCGAGCGCATCACGATCGTGGACGTCGCTCGATCGTCGATCGACGATCCGCGCATATCGCAGGTGACTGGTGACGTCGCCGATCCATCGCTCCTGTCGCGCGCGATCGACGGGGACACGGCGTCGATCTTTCATCTCGCCGCCATCGTCAGCGGGATGGCGGAGAGCGATTTCGATCTCGGCATGCGGGTGAACGTCGACGCGTCGCGCGCGCTGCTCGAGGCCGCGCGAGCGGCCGGCCGCAAGCCGCGCATCGTGTTCGCGAGCTCGGTGGCCGTGTACGGCGGCGCGCTTCCCGATGTTGTCGTCGATTCGACCGCGTTGCTTCCGCAATCGTCGTACGGAACCGAGAAAGCGATCGTCGAGCTGCTGATTGCCGATTACTCGCGGCGCGGCTTCGTCGACGGACGCGTGCTGCGGCTGCCGACGATCAGCGTCCGGCCCGGCCGGCCGAACGCCGCCGCCTCGTCGTTTGCGAGCGGCATCATCCGCGAGCCGCTCAACGGCGAGGAGGCCGTCTGTCCGGTCGAGCCGTCGACGCGGATCTGGCTTCTCTCGCCGGCAACCGCGATCGATGCGTTCATCGCGGTGCACGACGCGCCGTCGAGCGCAATCGGTCTGAATCGAAGCGTGAACGCGCCGGGGCTGTCGGTGACCGTTGCGGAAATGGTCGCCTCGCTCGAGCGTCTGGCGGGCCGCGACGTGGTCGAGCGGATTCGTTGGGAGCGCGATCCGCGCGTCGAGCGCATCGTCGCCACGTGGCCGGGCGCGTGGGACACGACGCGCGCTCGCGCGCTCGGTCTTCCGGCCGACGACAGCTTCGACTCGATCGTCAAGCGTTACATGGAGGAGCTGAAGAACTAGGCGATCAATTCATCCTGCGCCGGCAACCCGTGCACGCGGCGCGTCTCCACTCCCTCGAACGCTGCTGAAATCTTGTACAACTCGAATCGCCCGTCGGCGGCGACGTTCGCGACGCTCCGGCAGAGCGCCTGCCGCGCCTGCGCGGACATCGGACGGAATCCGCGGGCAACCGACAGGTTCTGCTTCAACACCTTCATCGTGTCGATCCCGCTGACCACGGTCGCGACCGGCAGGGTCAACGCATACGCGAGCGCATCGGTGGCGGAGACGACCTTCGCCTTCACGCCGCGTCCGTCTCCGCCGAGGCTTTTCATGCCGATCGCCGCGATGCCGCGCCGCGTCAGCTCCGGCAAAACGCGCTGCTCGAAGCTGCGGAACTGCGCGTCGAAGCAGTTCAGCGGAAGCTGGCACGAATCCCACGGATAGTTGTGCGCGAGCATCGCGAGGTGCAGCTCCGGTGACTTGTGGCCGGTGAAGCCGACATATCGCACCTTCCCTTGCGTTCGCGCCTTGTCGAGCGCCTCGACGACTCCGCCTTTCGCGAAGTGGCGCGCCGGCTCGTCGTCGAACACCACTTCATGGATCTGCCAGAGATCGAGGTGGTCGGTCCGCAGCCGCTTCAGCGAATCCTCCAGTTGCCGCATCGCGACCTTCGCGTCGCGGCCGTGCGTGCAGACCTTCGTCATCAGGAACACATCGGCGCGGCGATCGGCAATCGCTTTGCCCATGCGCGTCTCGCTCAAGCCGTCGTTGTAGTCCCATGCGTTGTCCATGAACGTGACGCCCGCGTCGATCGCGGCGTGCACGAGGCGCACCGCTTCGGCATCAGTAGACGGCAGGCCGACGTGGAAGCCGCCCAGTCCAAGGATCGATACGCGATCCGCGTGGCGGCCGAATGGTCGTGTGGGGATCTCGAGGGTCGGCTTCGACATGCTGTTACTGTATACGCATGCCGGATGCGTCCAAAAGTGTGCGTGGGAGGACAGTCGAGCGCAGGCGTGTCGTCGTGACCGGAGTCGGGCTGGTGTCGCCGCTCGGCATTGGAACCGGTCCAACGTGGAAATCGATCCTCGGAGGAATCTCGGGCATCGCGCCAATCACGCTCTTCGATACCGAGCGATATCCCGTTCGATTCGCGGGTGAAGTCAAGGGCTTCGATCCGCTCGGCTGGCTCGACAAGAAGGACGTCAAGAAGTGCGGCCGCTTCATCCAGTTCGCGCTCGCGGCCGCGACGATGGCCATCGACGAGAGCGGACTGCAGGTCGTGCCGGAGATCGCGGACCGCGTCGGCGTCGTGATCGGAAGCGGCATCGGCGGCTTCGAAGTAATCGAGAAGGAGCACAAGCTGCTCCTCGAGCGCGGGCCCGATCGCATCTCTCCGTTTTTCATCCTCGCGTCAATCGTGAACCTCGCGGCGGGTCAGGTCTCCGTTCGCTTCGGCGCGAAAGGTCCGAACTCCGCTGTGGCGACGGCGTGCACGACCGGCGCGCATGCCGTCGGCGACGCATTCCGGCTGATTCAGAACGGCTACGCGGACGCGATGATCTGCGGCGGCACGGAGGCGTCGATCACGCCGCTCAGCGTCGCGGGCTTCGCCGCGATGCGCGCGCTCTCGACGCGCAACGACGCGCCCGAGCGCGCGAGCCGTCCGTGGGACGTGGACCGCGACGGCTTCGTCGTCGGCGAAGGCGCGGGGATTCTCGTTCTCGAAGAGTACGAGCGTGCCGGGCGCCGCGGCGCGAAGATGCTCGCCGAAATCGTTGGCTACGGCATGACCGCGGACGCTCATCATCCGTCGGCGCCGCCCGACGACGGCGACGGCGTGGCGCGCGTGATGCGCGCCGCGTTGTCGGATGCCGGACTGGCGCCCGATGCGATTCAGTATCTGAACGCGCATGCGACGTCGACGCCGCTCGGCGACAGGGCGGAAGCGCTGGCGATCGAGCGCGTTTTTGGCGCGCACGCCGCCAAGCTGGCGGTCAGCTCCACGAAGTCGATGACCGGACACTTGCTCGGCGGAGCCGGCGCCCTCGAGGCCGGATTGACCGTGCTCGCGCTGCGCGATCAGGTCGCGCCGCCGACCACCAATCTCGATCGCGCGGACGATGAGATTCACCTGAACCTCGTCCCGCACACCGCGATCGCTATCGACATCTCGCACGGCATGACGAACTCGTTCGGCTTCGGCGGCACGAACGCGTCGCTCATCTTCGCGCGGCTCTAGCGCGAATGGGTTCGACCAACGTCATCGACGAGCGGCTGAAGAACCAGAAACTGTCGAGGACCGCGCTTCGCCGGCCCGAGGACGTCGTCACATGGCTCGGCGCCGTGCAATCACAGGATTATTTCGGCGCCAAGTGGGCGCTCGCGCAGCGCGCGCTCGGATTGACCGAGCGCGCAATCGATCGCGACTTCGACGAAGGGCGATTTCTTCGCACGCACATCCTCCGCCCGACCTGGCATTTCGTCCCGGCGGCCGATCTTCGCTGGATGATGTCGCTCTCCGCGCCGCGAGTGCACGCAGGCAGTGCGTCCTCGTACCGGAATCTCGAGCTGACCCCGAAGATCCTCGCGCGGGCCCACGCGATCTTCGAGCGGGCCCTTCGCGGCAAACAGAGTCTGACGCGCGCCGACCTCGGAGCCGCGCTCGGGCGCGGCCGCATCGACGCGGCCGGCATGCGGCTCGCGTACATCGTCATGCACGCCGAGCTCGAGCAGGTGGTCACGAGCGGCCCGCGGCAGGGGAAGAAATTCACCTACATGCTCGTCGACGATCGCGCGACGGCTGGCCCTGTGTTCGATACGCGCGCCGCGCTCGTGGAGCTTGCGCGCCGGTACTTCACGAGCCACGGCCCGGCAACGGTTCGCGATTTCTCCTGGTGGTCCGGTTTGACGATGGGCCAGTCGCGTACGGCGCTCGAGGCGCTCGGGTCGAGCGTCGAACAGGAAACGATCGGCGGCCTCACGTATTGGCTCGTGCCGTCGCGATCGACGGGCACGGCGACGCCATCATCAATCCGTCTGCTCCCGAACTACGACGAGTACCTGATCGCGTATCGCGATCGCGGGAACGTGCAGGCGCTGACGACGGCGATCGCGAACCGGGAGGTGGACGTCTACGCGCACGTGCTCGTCGCGGACGGTCGGTTCGGCGGCACGTGGCGCCGCCGCAGCAAGCCGGGCGCGGACAGCATTTCGGTCGAACCGATTCGCGCGCTCGCACGTCAACACACACGCGATCTCGCCGCCGCGGTCGAGCGGTTCGGCGCATTTCTCGGGTCCACGGTTACCCTGACGACGGGCGCGGTCACGCGTTAAACTATCGCCTTCTCAGAGGGTCTTGCCGATGGGAATTCTCTTTCGAGACCTGGCGTTCGCGATTCGCATCTTCCGGCGGCAGCCAGGCTTCACGATCGTCGCGCTTCTGACGCTCGCGCTCGGGATCGGCGCCACGACCGCGATCTTCAGCGTCGTCAACGCGGTCGTGCTGCGTCCGCTGCCGTTTCAGCAGAGCGACCGGCTCATTCTGCTGTTCGAGACGAACGCGAAGCAAGGATGGACGACGTTCGCCGTCGCGCCTTCGACGTTCGCGGAGTGGGCGCGCACGTCGCGCACCTTTCAATCGATGACCGCGCTCTCGCCTGGCACCGCCGCGGTCATCGTCGACGGCGAAGCGGAACAGGTCGTCTCGACGAGCGGCACCGCGGAGTTCTTCACCGTGTTTCGCGGCGTGCCGGCGTTCGGGCGCGGGTTCGCGCCGGGTGACGATGTGCCGGGTGCGGCGCCGATTGCCGTCATCGGCCACGGCTACTGGAAGCGGCGCTTCGGGAGCGATCCGTCTGTCGTCGGACGAAACATCACGATCAACGATCGATCGACCGCGATCGTGGGCGTGATGGCCGAAGGATTCGGACGCGGAAACCCCGACACGGATCTGTGGCTGCCGTTGACGATCGATCGGGCGCGGGCGGAAGGCGGCCGCTCGTTGAGCGTGCTCGGCCGGCTCGCGGACGGCTCGACGCTCGAGCAGGCGCGCAGCGAGATGACGGCGATCGCCGCGAACCTCGCGCGCTCGAATCCCGCGTCGAACGGCGATTGGGGCGTGAATCTCATCGCGCTCGAGGACGCGGCCGTGAGCGGCGGCGTGCGGCGCGCGCTGGCGCTGCTCTTCGGCGCCGTCATGTTCGTGCTGCTGATCGCGTGCGTCAACATCGCGAACCTGCTCTCGGCGCGCGGCGTCGTGCGTCAGCGGGAGTTCGCCATCCGCGTCGCGCTCGGCGCCAGGCGGCTGCAAATCGTCCGGCAGCTCCTGACCGAGAGCATCGTGCTCGCCGGCATCGGCGGCGCGGTCGGCGTGTTCGTGGCCGTGTGGTCCACGAGGCTGCTCCTCGCGATGGCGCCCGCGAACGTGCCGCGTCTGTTCGAGGTGGACCTCGACGGCCGCGTGCTCGGCGTCGCAGTCGGCGCGACGATGTTGTCCGCGATCGTCTTCGGGTTGGCGTCGGCGTTTCAGGCGATCGTCGGGCCGCCCGGCAACGCGCTCAAGGACGCGGCGGTGCGCGGCACGCAGACGCCGCTGCACCGCAGGATGAGCAATGGCCTGGTCATCGCGGAGATGGGTCTCGCCGTCGTCCTGCTCGTGTGTTCGGGACTGCTCGTTCGAAGCTTCGTCAAGCTGTCGAACCAGCCGCTCGGCTTCGTGTCGGACAACTGTCTGGTGTTCGGCGTGAGCCTGCCCGAGTCGAAGTATCCAACCGCGCAATCGGTGACGGATTTCTATCGAACGACGCTCGAGCGCATTCGCGCGCGGCCGGGCGTCGTGGCCGCGGGCGCGACGCACGCGCTGCCGTTCTCCGGCATGAACAGCGTGCGAGGATTCGTGCGCGAGAGCGACTCGCCCGGAACGGAGCCGCCGCAGGCGGATTACCGTCTCATCACACCCGGCTACTTCGCGGCGATGGGCATTCCGATCACGCGCGGGCGCGAGTTCACCGATTCGGACGCGAGCGGGCAGCCCGGAGCGATCATCGTCAACGAGTCGTTCGCTCGGCGCTATCTCGGCGGGCGCGATCCGATCGGACAACGGATCCGGCAGGCCGGCGGTGCGGATGTGCCGTGGCTCACCGTCGTCGGCGTCGTGGGCGACGTGCGGCATTCAGGGCTCGGCGCCAACATTCAACCGGAGATGTTCTGGCCCGAAGCGCAGGCGACGTGGGGAGCGACGCTCAATCGCCATCGCCGCGGATTGACGATCGTCGTGAGGACCGCGGGCGATCCGAGCGGCATGATTGCGACCATTCGATCCGAGATCGCGTCGATCGATCCAAACCGTCCGATGATAGGCACGGCGCCGATTGGCCATCTCGTCGCGCGTTCGGCCGATCTGCAGCGGTTCACGATGGTGCTGTTGTCGATCTTCGCCGGCGTCGGGCTGGTGTTGGCGGCGGCGGGCGTCTACGGGGTCACGTCGTACGCCGTCGCGGCGCGTCGCCGCGAGATGGGGATCCGCCTCGCGCTCGGCGCGAAGCCGCGGGCGCTGCTCGTCGACGTGCTGCGGACGGCCTCGCTGCTGGCGATCGCGGGTACAGCGATCGGGCTCGCGGTCGCGTGGGTGCTGGGCGAGGCGCTCGGCGACGTCGTGCGTGCGCAGCTCTTCGAGACGCCGACGCACGACGCCGCAACGTTCATCGGCGTCAGCGTGATTCTGCTGGGGACCGCGGTCGTCGCGTGTCTTGTTCCCGCGCAGCGCGCCGCCCGCGTGGATCCCATCGAGGCGCTGCGGGTGGAGTGACTCAGACTCGACTCAGACTCGACTCAGACTCGGGTCAGACTCGACTCAGACACCGGTTTGAGTCGGAACTGATTCAGAATCGAATTTGGCACGTGTCAGAGTCGAGTCTGAGTCGAGTCTGAGTCGAGTCTGAGTCATGTCTGAGTCGAGTCTGAGTCACCACGTCCACCCGCCGGAGGGCGGGGGCCAGAGGCCCATCAACTGGCGCAGGACGATGATCTGACCGAGATGATGGGCGTTGTGCATCGCGGCGTGCACCAGCACGTCGCGCTTCGTGTACGACGCGAGCGGCGGAAACTCGATCGGCGGAGCGATCGGCGCGTCCAGGCCGCCGCCAGCCGCGATCGCGAGCAGGCGCTCCAACGCGGCAAGGAACTGGTCATGAACCTCCGGCCACGAGCCCCGCTCGAGCGCCGGCCATCCCTCCGCCGCCGTCGCGACCATCGGCGCCGCGACGCCGTCGCACCGCTGACAGAACCACGTCATCCAGAAATTCAGGTGCGCGACGATCTCCGCGATCGAATGGTTCGTCCCCGGCACCCGGCATTCGGCTTCTTCCATCGTCAGACGCTCGACGGCGCGCGCCGGCGGAATGTGCACCAGCGTCTCGGTCAGCAGTTCGCGCATATCGCCGATGGTATCGGAAATCTGCTATCGTTCGGCCGCTGATTCGCAAAGGAGCTTCACGTGAGCATGACTCGCCGGCGTTTCCTCGCTAACTCATCGATGTCGTTGGGAGCCTTGGGCATCGCGCGTTTACCGCTGGCGGCCCAAACGCCGGCGGCGCAGGCCCCACCCGTGACCAAGTTCGAAGAGATCAGGGGCGGCGTCGGAATCTTCAGCGGGAGCGGCGGCACGATCGGGTATCTCATCACCCCGGACGGCGCCCTCGCCGTCGACAGCCAGTTCATGAACACCGCGGAGATTTGCGTCGCCGGCCTGAAGTCGAAAGCGCCGAAGGGCATCGAGCTCTTGATCAACACGCATCACCACGCCGATCACACCAGCGGCAATCCGGCGTTCAAGGCGGTCGTCAAGCGGATCGTCGCGCACGAGAACTGCGTGGCCTGGCAGCGCAAAGTCGCCGAAGCGGCGACGAATCCGACGCCGCAGGCGTACGCCGATGAAACGTTCAAGGACATGTGGAAGGTCGAGCTCGGCGGCGAGACGATCTACGCGCGCTACGCGGGACCGGGGCACACGAGCGGCGACGCCGCCGTCCTTTTCGCGAAGGCCAACGTGATGCACGGCGGCGATCTGCTGTTCCGCCGCGTCCACCCGCGTGTCGACGGACCCGCCGGCGCGTCGATCGTCAACTGGATCGAGATCCTCGGCACGATGGCGAGCGCCCACGGCGAGGATGTCATCTACGTCTTCGGCCACGGCAAAGACGGCGTCGTCACCGGCAAGAAGGCGGACGTCCTCTACTTCCGCGACTATCTGTCCGCGGTCCTCGATCACACGCGCCGTGGGATCAAGGCGGGCCAGTCGAAAGCGGAGATCGCGAAGCTCGATGCGCTCAAGGGGTTCGAGGACGTCGGGCAGGCGAGCCCGCGCCTGACGCTCGCCGGCGTGATCGAATCCGCGTACGACGAACTGACGCGCAAGTAGGTCCCGAGAGGAGCGCGCGATGTTCGAACATTTTCGCCAGGATCTTCGATCCGCGATCAGGAACCTGCGGCGGTATCCGATCGCGGCGATCGTCGCGGTGCTGTCGCTCGCCGCCGGCATCGGCGCGACGACGGTGACGCTCACCGTGCGCAACGTTCTCTTTCGAAAGCCGCCGGCGCTCTACCAGGATCCCGGACAGCTCTCGCGCGTACAGGTCGGCACCCTGGATCGGCCGATCTATCCCATCGGCAATCCAGTGCCTGCTCCGCTCTACATTCGATGGAGCGATGCGCTGGGGCCTGCGATTGGCGGCGCGGCTCCGACGCGCGAGCGCGACGTTCGCCTCGACGGCCGCGTCGAGCCGATCGGCGTCAGGCCGGTGACCGCCAACATGTTCGACCTGCTCGGCGTGCAACCGGCGCTCGGCCGCCCACTCTCGAGCGACCGCGCGCGAGCGGAAGGCCGCCCCGCGATTCTGAGCTATCGGGTCTGGCTGGAGTATTTCGACGCGCGCAGCGACGCGATCGGCAGGACCTTCTGGATCGACAATCAGCCCCACGTCGCGATCGGCGTGATGCCCGAGCGATTCTGGCTCTCGAGCATGGGATCGCCGATCTGGACCGAGCTCGATCCGCGCATGCTCGGGAGCGACGACGCCGTCGAGGCGATCGTGAGGCGGCCCGCCGGCGTGACGGCGGCGATGCTCGAGGCGCAGCTGCGTGGACCGCTCGCGGATTACGCGAGAACGCTTCCCGAGAATCGCCGACAGCTCGTGCTGAAGGCGTCCGGCGTCGAGGGCACGCCGATCGCCCATCAGATGTCGATCGCGCTGCCGTACCTCCTCGCGACGTCGGTGCTGCTGACGCTTCTCATCGCCTGCGCGAACGTGGCAATCCTGATGATCGCGCAGTGGACCGCGCGGCAGCACGAGATCGCCATCCGCGCATCGATCGGCGCGAGCCGCGGCCGTATCGTGCGATCGCTGCTGACGGAGTCGGTCGTGGTCGCATCCCTCGGGGGTGCGCTCGGCATGTGCGTCGTGCTGGCCCTGCGCGGCTGGATCGTGAGCCGCGGCGGCCAAGGTTTCTACGACCTCACGATCGACTCGAGCGTGCTGGTGCAGACGATGGCGATCGCGCTGCTGACGGGCGTGGCGGCCGGCTTGGCGCCTGCGCTCTACGAGACGCGCACGCTGCACGGCAATCCGCTGCGATTGATCGCCAGCTCCGATCGCGTGCGGCAGCGCCTCCGCCATTCGCTCGTCGTGTTCGAGATCACCGTCACGGTCGCGCTGCTCGTCGTCACGAGCTCGATGGTCGACGGCTACTTGCGCACGCTCGACGCGGAATCCGGATACTCTTCGCATTCGCTCATCACCGCGCGCGTCGAGAACAGCGGCGGCGTCGCCGTCGCGCGCCTGCTCGACGTGTTTCGCGCGGTGCCCGGCGTCGCGTCGGCGGCAGCCTCGACGTCAGTGCCGTTCTCGGGCCGCGGCACCATGGAGCACGTCGCGGTCGACGGCGCGGGGAACGGCGCGGTCACCGCCGAGCGCGCGGCCGTTACGCCCGATTTCTTCTCGACGCTCGGCGTGTCCATACGCGCCGGGCGCGCGTTTTCGATCACGGATACCGCGGGCACGCAGGCGGCGATCCTGACGGATTCTCTCGCCAGCCGGCTTCTTCCCGGCCGCACCGCGGTTGGGGCCCGCGTCTGGATCGGCCAAACGCCGTACGACATCGTCGGCACCGTTGCGGACTACTCGAGCAACGTTCTGAGGCCGCTCGGATCGGAGCCGCGCATATTCGTGCCGATGCGGGCGGACGCGCGCGACGCGCGGCGCATGAGCTTCGCGATCCGCGCGCACGGCGATCCCGCCGCGCTCGTCCAGCAGATCCGGCGCGAGGCACGCGACGCGACGCCGGGCAACATCGCGTCGGCGGAAACGATGGATCAAATCGTGACGATCGTCGGGCAGGAGATTCTCGTCGGCACCGCGCCGCTCTTTCCGATCATCGCGATCGGCATGCTGCTGACGATGACAGGGATTTACGGCGTGCTGGCGTTCGCGATCGCGCGGCGATCGAAGGAGCTCGCCGTGCGCATCGCCGTGGGCGCGAGCCGGCGCCACGTGATGACGCTCGTCACGCTGCATTCGGTGCGCCTCCTCGCGATCGGCGTGACGCTCGGAATCGGACTCACGTTCGTGCTCGCGCGGGTGCTGCGCGCGAACGGCGGCGCAGGGAGCGTTTACGATCCGCCGCTGCGAGCGTTTCTCGTGCCGATCGCGGCGCTCGTCACGATCGGGCTCATCGCGACATGGCTGCCGGCGCGGCGCGCGGCGAAGATCGATCCGATCGTCCTGCTGAGACTGGAATAATGAAACGCAGATCACGCGGACTAACTAGCGCGGATCACGCGGATCGGATCGCCTTCTACAGACCGAACGATGCAAGCGGCAGGTTTTCCTCGAGCTGTTTCTTGAACGGTTCGATGAGCGCGCGGTTCGATTCGGGACCGCCCGGACCGAAGCTGCCGCGGAGCTGCCCCGGCTCGGGCGATCCGCTCGCGCCGCTTCGAATCTGATCGACGAGCTTGCTCACGTCGAAATCGACGTACGGCACACCCAGCGCGCGGTACGCTTGTTCGCGAATCCAGCGGTACTCCTCGAGCGAGAGCCCCGCCTCGTTGAGCGCATCGACCTGACTGCGCTTCGCGTCGAGCCACGCGGCGGCGAGATCGCGATACGCCGCCAGCAGCGTCGGCGCATCGACAATCGTCGCGTTGTCCTTCTGCGCGAGCGCCTTGTACTTCTGCTCCATCGCCGCGAACTGCTGGCCGAGGCGCTGGCGCACGGACGTCTGCACGCGAATCAAACGCTCGAGCTGCGCTTTGGTGAGCTCGCCCGACGCGGGCGGGGCGTACTCGCCGCGCGCCCGCACGCCGCGCTCGATCTCGGGAATCTGTCCGAACTGCGCGACCTGCTGATAGAGCGCCTGCGCCTTGCGATAGACATAGTACCCGACGCCTGCGCCCGCAATCATGCAGAGCAGGATCACGATGCCGCAGCCGATCGCGAGCTTCTTCATGTCGAGGACCTATCGTCTCTTGGATGTCTTTCGCGATCGCGGGGACCCCGCCGCGCGCTTGCGCGGAGGCCGCTTCGCCATCACGTGCGTCCACGCGAGCAGCAGGGCGCCGCGCACCGCCGCCTCGTCGCCGCCCGATCGCGCGTCGAGCCTCACGTTCGTGGCTCCCTGCCGTCCCCACGCGCCGGCCGACGGCTCGAACAGTTTCGGATGCGCCTTCATCAGCTCGCGCTGTTCGGCCGGCTCCAGCGCTACCATCCCGAACCGATCGTTCGAATGAATCGACGCGAAGATTCGCCCGTTGGCGCGAAAGTCGGGATGCCCCATGTGCGCCCGCTCGACAACGCCCTGCATGTCGAGGGCTAGTCGGCGAAAATCATCGGCGGTCATTTTTGGGGGATTATCTCATTCTCGGGGTTCACGGGTTCACGGGTTCAAGGGTTCAAGGGTTCAAGGGTTCAAGGTTTCACGGGTTCACGGGTTCACGGGCTCACGGGTTCACAGGTTCAAGGGCTCGTGGCTGCGCAGAATCTGCGGGGTTTTCGGACGAGAAACAAGGATTGCTAACGATTCGGCGCGGCATGCTTTCTGCTCGGTTGGCGAGCATGATAAGCGCGAAGCGATACGAAGATCTCGCTATCTGGCAGTTATCAGTGGAGCTGCGAAATCGAATCTTCAAGCTGACGGAGACCGGCCCCGCGGGAAGAGACGTCGAGTTCCGAGACCATATTAGGAAATCGGCGCGGTCGGCGCCCGACAACATTGCAGAGGGGTTCGGGCGATTCAAGCCACGACCGTTCGCCCAATTTCTTCGAGTCGCGCGCGCGTCGTTGATGGAGACGCGCTCGCAGCTTCAGGACGCTATTGCGAGTGGATACTTCAGCGAAGAGGTGACCGGCCCCTTGTTCTCATTGCAGCTCCGCGCCCTGGCGGGCTGCACTCGCCTTATCAAGTATCTCGAGTCCTGCAAGGGCGAGGCGCCCGCAGGGTGGGACCCCAACAACCCATTCGGAGAATAGACCGAACCCATGAACCCGTGAACCCTTGAACCCGTGAACCCATGAACCCGTGAACCCATGAACCCATGAACCGACGTATCTTCAGACCTTACTGAGATCCTGATCCTTCGTCTCCCGCGTCAAGAGTAATCCGATCAAGGTAAGCAGCGCAGCGCCAGTCAAATAGAACCCGAC
Organism: Vicinamibacterales bacterium; assembly: GCA_036556425.1. Taxonomy (GTDB): domain Bacteria; phylum Acidobacteriota; class Vicinamibacteria; order Vicinamibacterales; family 2-12-FULL-66-21; genus DATBJJ01. The sequence goes on along the minus strand of DATBJJ010000110.1, from coordinate 21,831 downwards.
GTATTGAAGTCCGTAGGTCTTCGCCAGCCATGTCGCGATGTACGGCGCGAGCGAGGCGCCGAAGATGCCGGCGAAGTTGAACGTCAGCGAGCTTCCCGTGTAGCGAACCGACGTCGGAAAGAGCTCCGAGAGCACGGTTCCGAGTGGGCCATAGGTGAAGCCCATGAGCGACAGGCCGATCGCCACCGCGGCGACGGCGCCGGCGGTGCCCGATTCGAGCATCGGTGCCATGACCATTCCAAACGCGGCGATCGAGACGGTGACGGCGACGAGCGTGCTCTTGCGTCCGCGTTCAGCGAAGTACGCGGACAGCGGAATCGTCAGCGCGAAGAAGAGAATGCCGAACAGCTGCATCAGCAGGAACTTCTCGCGCGTGTAGCCGAGCGCCGTCGTGCCCCAGGCGAGCGCGAAGACGGTCATCAAGTAGAAGAGCACGAACGTCGCCAGCGACACGAGGATGCCGATCACGAGCGTCGCCGGATGATCGCGGAAGACGGTGAACATCGGCACGCGAACGCGCTCGCGGCGATCGAGCACCTCGCGGAACGCCGGCGTTTCCGTGATCGTCAGCCGCACGTACAAACCGACGAGTACGAGCACCGCGCTCGCGAGAAACGGAATGCGCCAGCCGTACGAGAAGAATTGATCGTCGGTCAGCCACTCGGACAGCGCGAGGAAGACGCCGCCGGAAAAAAAGAAGCCTACCGGCGCGCCGAGCTGAGGAAACATTCCGTACCACGCGCGCTTGCCAGGCGGGGCGTTCTCGACAGCCAACAGCACCGCGCCTCCCCATTCGCCGCCGAGGCCAAGCCCTTGGCCGAAGCGGCAGATCGCGAGCAGGAGCGGCGCCACGACGCCGATCGTCTGGTACGTCGGCAGCGCCCCAATCGCGACCGTCGAGATCCCCATCGTCAAGAGCGCCGCGACGAGCGTTGTCTTCCGGCCGACGCGATCGCCGAAGTGCCCGAAGAGCGCCGACCCGATCGGCCGCGCCAGAAACGCAATCGCGAACGTGGCGAGCGACGCGAGCGTCGCCGACGCGGGATCCGATTTCGGAAAGAACAGCGCCGGAAACACGAGCACCGCCGCCGTCGCGTAGATGTAGAAATCGAAGAACTCGATCGTCGTGCCGACAAGGCTCGCAAAGAGAACCTGGCCCGGCGTGTTGACGCGGCGGCTGCCCTCGAGTTTGGTCTGGGTCATGGCGTTCAGGATAGTCCAGCCCGTTGCTCCGGTGCCGGCGCGGCGGCCTTCACGGCGCGCCGGCCGTTCAACCACGCGCCAATCCACGTGTACCTCACGAACACGTGATAGCTCGCGAGAAGGATCGCCATCGCGGCGACGTTCACGCACGGGACCGCGATCCACCACGGGTTGCCCGGCGCGAGCACGAGCTGCAGCGCGACGACGACGGGGAGATGGACGATGTAGACCCAATACGACGCGTCGGCGACATAGCGTACGGCGGGAGACGCATTTGCGAAGACGCGATGGAAACAGCCCATCCATCCGAAGACCGAGAACATCATCGTCACGCTCGTCCCGAAGGAAGTGAGCCACTTCAGCGCCAGCGGGTGGGCTACGGCCCACGGAGCGCCCTTGGCGCGCATGCCGATGCCGATCGCCACCACGATCGCGACGATGATGCCGATGGCGATCGAGCTCCGCCATCGGCGTGCGAAACCGGCGAACAGCGCAGCGTGCCAATGCAGCCACCAGCCGAACGCGAAGAACAATCCGTAGAGCAGCATCACGGGCAGATGCCACACGAACGTCGAGTCCGGCGTGTCGATGTCCATCCCAGTCATCATCACGAGGATTGGCGTCACGACGATGGCGAGCGCCAAAGGCGCGAGACGCGCCGACACGAGTCGGAAGAACACTCGATCGATCGCATCGAGGGCCGTCACACGCCGGCCGATTGGCGCCACGACCGCGCGGAGCGCCATGAACAGCGCGACGGTGCAGGCGAGGTAATAGAGGAACCAGAGGTGCGTCAGGGTGATGTTCGGCCACGACTCGAGAAACAGCGCACCGATCCCCAGCTCGACCAAGGAGAGCGACCTGACGTCCGGCGGCAGATCGAGCCAGCCGGTCTCGAGCCCGCCCGCAATCCACAACGCGCCGAGGACGGCCTTCATCGGATACAAGCCGATCGCGAACACGAGGAGGATCCGCCGCGCGCGATCGCGCAGGTACGAGCCGGCGCCTCGCCGCGCCACGACCATCGCGCCGAAGAAACCCGCGAGCAGGAAGAAGATTTCCAGTCGAAAGCTGTGGAGGTAATAAACGGTGAGGGCCAGGACCTTCGACGGCTCCTTCGTCCCGACCGCCCAGTGCCCGGGCGCGACCACGAAAGGGAGCACGGAGTGGAGGAGAACGCCGAGCAGCAGCGCGAAGGCGCGAAGCGCGTCGAGACCGTGGTCGCGGCCGGCCGCGGCGGGTTCGCTCACCTGTGGACCTCCTTGGTTGTAAAGTGTCCGGGATGATATCGAAGCTTCTCCGCCGCACTCACATGTATCTGGCCTTGTTCCTGTTTCCTTGGGTGCTGATGTACGGCCTCAGCACACTGGTGATGAACCATCGCGCGTACTTCACGGCGCGATACGGATCCGGCGCGCCGCCGTTCGAGATCGAGCGGACGATCGCTTACGACGGTGTGTTCCCGGACAACGCGGACCTTCGCGCTATTTCCCGGCAGATCCTCGCGTCGCTCGACCTCGACGGCGCGCACGGCGTCACGCGCGGCAAGGAGGGTGCAATCGTCATCAATCGCAACGATCTCACGTCGCCGCGACGGCTCACTTACACTCCCGCGAATCGGACCGTCGTCATCGAGCGCATGGCGAGTCGGCCGAACGCGCTCCTCGAGCGGTTTCACCGTCGGCGCGGCTACGCGACCGGGTACCGGCTCGACACGATCTGGGCGGTCACGGTCGATTTCTTCATCATCGGCATGGTGTTCTGGACGATCTCCGGTCTCTGGATGTGGTGGGAGATGAAGGTCACGCGCCGGGTCGGGTGGTCGGCCGCGCTCGCGGGCGCGGGGACGTTCGCGCTGTACGTGCTGACGATCTGACGGAGATCTCGATGACGTTCTCGCACTTCAATCGCCGCACGCATCTGTATCTCGGCCTCGCGCTGCTTCCTTGGTTCTTCATGTATGGCTTGTCGTCGCTGCCGTTCGCGCACTCGGCGTACTTCGACGCGCGCGACGCCGCGAAGAAGCTGCCGCTCTGGACGCTGCGCGCCGATCGGACCGTCGATGTTCCCGTGCCCGCCGCCGGCGCAGACGGTCAGGTCGACCCGAAAGATCTGCGAGCATTCGGCGCGCGCCTCCTGCAGGACGCGGGCATCTCCGGCACGAGCTTCGGCGCGTACCGTCAGTCGCCGAATCAGATCAACGTCTATTCGCACACGTTTCGGAAATCGACGCAGTTGAAGTACTTCGTCGACAGCCGCCGGCTGACCGTCGAGGAGCGGCGATTCCGGTGGGACCATTTCCTCACTGGCATGCACGCGCGCGGCGGCTTCGAGGACGAACGGCTCTTCGTCCGCTCCTGGAGCGTCATCGTCGACATCGTCTCGCTCGCGATGATCGTGTGGGTCGCGTCCGGTCTGATCATGTGGTGGACGCTGCCCGGCCATCGGCGGTGGGGACTCCTCACCATCGCGGCCGGCGCCATCTCGTTCCTGATCTTCGCCGCGACGCTGTGAGAGCGCCGCGTTGAATCCGCAATTGACATCGACCGCCTCCTGATGACAGGCTCCGCGTGACTCGGGGAGAGGAAGGGAATGGAGACCCGATACAGCTACGCAATCGCCGTTCTTCTGATCTCGATCGCGCCGCGATTCTCGACCGCTCAATCGTCCACCGTTCAGATCAACCGCGCGGCGCGCGACACGTGGACGCCGCTGATGGAAGTGCTCAAGTCGGAGCGGAACGTGCCAGTGACCGAGGCGCAGCTGCAGCGGCTGCGCGACCTGCCGATCGAGGCGGTGTGGGGCGCGCTCCAGAACAAACGCTATCTGCGCAGCTTCGAGGGCGGATTCCAGCTCACGGTCCCGAATCCCAAGCTCGTCGGCCGCGCGGTCACCATGCGGTATCTGCCGGTGCGGCCGGATGTCATGCAAGGCGTGCAGGCGCTCGCGAAAGAAGGCGACTGGGACTATCAATACAACGTCCGGGCCGGCGAAGATCTCAAGCCCGGCGACGTCGTCGTCGTCGAGCTCGGCGGGATGGTCGATCGCGCGACGTTCCTCGGCGACGTCACGGGCCTCGGCATGCGCGTGGCCGGCGCGCTCGGCGTGATCGTCGACGGCGGGATCCGCGATCTCAGCGAGTTCGTGCCGATGAAGAGCTTCCCGATCTTCTATCGCGGCGCGCATGCGTCGGCGATGGCCGATCAAGTCGGCGTCCAGTGGAACGGGCCGATCCGCCTCGGAGGCATCACGGTCCTCCCGGGCGACATCATCGTCGCCGACGCCGAGGGCGTGCTCGCGGTGCCGCCGCAGCTCGTCGCCGACGTGATCAAAGACGCGGAGATGACCGTCTACACCGAGAACTTCAAGCGGGAGATGATGCGCAGCAAGAAGTATCGCGCGCGGGACATCTATCCGACACTGAGCAAAGAATTGGAGAAGGTCTTCGAGGAATGGAAGAAGACCCATCCCCTCGCAGGGGTAAAGCCGAATACCGAGGGCAACTAACGATGGAGCCTGGAATGCTGAATCAGCCGCTCGGACGCCGCGAAGTGCTCACGCTTGCGGGGCTCGCCTCCTTCTCCTCGATGTCGTCGCTCTCCGAAGGCAACAACTGGCCGACGATCGAGCACGTGGAAGCCGTTCAGCGGCCCGCCGAGCGCCGCAAAGAGCTGTACGGTCTCCTCGGCGCCTTGCCCGATCGGCGACGACCGATCGGCGGCGCGATGCGCACCGAGGAGCGGCGCGATACGTACATCCTCGAGACATGGGATCTCGATCTCAACGGGATCGAGAAGGTTCCCGCCTACGTCGCTCGCCCCGCTGACGGCGCGCGCGGACGCATGCCCGGCATCGTGTTCAACCACTCGCACGGCGGCGGCTACAAGATCGGCAAGCAGGAGTTCATCGAGGGGCGCAGCTACCTTCATCCTGTCCCCTACGCGAAGGCGCTGACCGATCTCGGCTACGTGTCGGTGTGCATCGATCACTGGGTCTTCGGCGAGCGCAGCCACACCACCGAGCTCGACATGTTCAAGGGCATGTTGTGGCAGGGCCAGGTGCTGTGGGGAATGATGGTCTACGACAGCCTGCGCGCGGTGGATTGGCTCATCAGCCGTCAGGACGTCGACGCGTCGCGCGTTGGAACGATCGGCATGTCGATGGGGAGCACGATGGCGTGGTGGCTCGCGGCGCTCGACGAGCGCGTGAAGGTCACCGTCGACATCTGCTGCCTCACCGACTTCCACACGCTCGTCGCGAAGAAGGGACTGTCAGGCCATGGCGTGTACTACTACGTGCCGGCACTGCTGAAGCACTTCTCGACCTCGCAGATCAACGCGCTCATCGCGCCGCGCGCGCATCTCGGGCTCGCGGGCCTGCAGGACAAGCTGACGCCGGTCGAAGGGCTCGACGTGATCGAGAAAGAGCTGACGCGCGTCTACACCGAGCAGGGCCATCCCGAACGCTGGAAGCTCCTGCGCTACGACGTCGGCCATCAGGAAACGCCCGAGGGCCGTCAGGAGATCCTGTCCTTCCTGAAGCGCTTTCTCTGATCCGCGTATCGTCCGTGATCCGCGCGATCCGCGTCATTCGACTCTGAGCGCGAGGATCGGATCGATCCGGCTCGCGCGACGCGCCGGAATCAAGCCGGCCGCCGCCGACACGAGCGTCAACAGGATCATCGTCGAACCCGCAATGAGCGGATCGCGCGGCTGGATCCCGTAGAGCTGCGACGAGACGAACCCGCCGAGCGCCATCGCCGCGGGGATCCCGACCGCGAGGCCGATCGCCAGGAGCAACAACACCTCGCGCATCACGAGCCAGATCACGAACCCTGGCTGGGCCCCGAGCGCGAGCCTGATCCCGAGCTCCTTCCGCCTGCGCGCCACGACGAACGCCATCACGCCGTAGAGGCCGACCGACGCGAGCAGCGTGGCGAGGAACCCGAAGCCCGCCGAAAGCAGCGCGACGAGGCGATCGGTGAGCAGCGTCTCGTCGAGTTGGCGCTCGAGCGTCTTCAGCCCGTAGACCGGCATCGACGCGTCGAGCTGCTTCACCTCGTTGCGTATCGTGTTGTAGATCGCCGACGATCGCGTCTGCGCGCGAACGTAGAACACGGCGCTTCCCGCGCCGAAATGCGGAATGAACACCTGGCGGCGGACGCCTTCGCGCGGCCCCTCGTACAGCGAATCCGCGACGACCCCGACGATCTCGATATCGAGCTTCGCCTTCGGGCCGCCGCCGTTGCCGATGCGCTTGCCGATCGCGCTGCCGCCCTTGAAGAAGTGCTCCGCGAAGCGCTTGTTGACGATCGCGACTCTCGAGTTCTCCTTGTAGTCCGCGCGGACGAAGTCCCGCCCCTCCAAGATCGGAATCTGCATCGTCTTGAAGTAGCCGGGCGAGAGTGCGTTCATGAACGCCTGCATGTTCTCGCCGTCGGCCGGACGATGGCCTTCGACGGACATGTAGTTGTCCCATTCGTCGCCGGAGAGGATCGGCACGGCGGCGTTCGCCGCGGACTTCACGCCCGGCGCGGAGTTCAACCGCTCGAAGAGCTGCTGATAGAAGTTGACTGCGCGCGGCGAATCGTAGCCGCTCAACGCGGGCGACAGCTGGAATGCCACGAGGTTGTCCAGCGCGACCCCCGTGTCGGTCGTCTTCAGGTTTTGCAGGCTCCGCACGAACAGCCCCGCGCCGAAGAGGAGCAGGAAGCTGAGCGCGACCTGCAGCGTCACGAGCCCCTTGCGCAAGAAGAGCGATCCGCCCGCGCCCGCGATCGATCCGACCGTGTCCTTCAACGTCGTCCATGGATCCGGACGGCTCGCGCGCAGCGCCGGCAGCAGTCCGAACACGACGCCGGTCACGAGCGTGAGGCCGAACGTGAACGCCAGAATGCGCGCGTCCGGCTCGGGCCGAATCAGGAGCGGCTGCCCTTCCGCGGGCACGACGGCGATGAGCGCGCGCGTCAGCAGGAACGCGAGCGCGAGCCCCGCCGCGCCGCCGGCGAACGAGAGCAGAAGGCTCTCGCTGAGCAGCTGCTGCACGAGCCGTCCGCGCGACGCGCCGAGCGACAGGCGCACCGCGATCTCCTTCTGCCGCATGAAGCCGCGCGCGATCAGCAGATTCGCGACGTTCGCGCACGCGATCAGCAGCACGAGCCCCACCATGCACATCAGCACGAGGAGCGCCGTCGAGAAATCGTTGCGCAGGCCGGAGAAGCCCATCGCCGCGGCCTCGATGTGGACCGTCCCCTTCATGAACTGCTCGCGCGAGAACGCGGACCAGTCCTTCGCGGCGGGGAGCGTCATCTCATATGCGCGGATTTGCGTGAAGAGTCCCTGGAGCGGCGCCTGCGCCGATTCGACGGTGTATCCCGGCTTGAGCCGCGCGAACACCTGGACCCAGCGCGCGCGCCGGCTCGCCGGCTGCATCCACGTCCACTCCGGCAGCAGCGCGTCCTTCATCAGAATCGGCACGCGGATCTGCGGCGATTGCGCGGGATCGAGGCCCGCGAATCCCGCCGCCGAGACGCCGACGATCGTCATCGGGTAGTCGTTGACGAGGATCTTCTTGCCGAGGACGGAAGGATCGCGCGCGAAACGGCTGACCCAGTAGTCGTACGCGAGCACGACGACCGGATGGCCCATGTAGACCTGGTCGTCTTCCTGCGAATTGAACACGCGGCCGAGCGCCGGTCCGACGCCCAGCATCGTGAAGTAGTTTCCCGACACGCCTTCCGCCTCGAGGCGTTCCGTTTTGTTCTCGATGCTGACCGACACGCCCATCAGACGCCTGCACAGCACGTCGGCAAACGGCTCGGCCTTTTGCTGAAAGTCCTGATAGATCGGATACGAGTGCATCCGCGTGCCCATGTTGCTGCCCATGTGCGACCCGCGCTGGAAGAGCATCACCAGCTCGTCCGGGTTCTTGACCGGCAGCTTTCGCAGCAGGACCTGATCGATCAGCGTAAAAATGGCCGTATTCGCGCCGATTCCGAGCGCAAGCGACAGGATGGCGACGACGGCGAACAGCGGGCTGCGGCGGAGCCCGCGCAGCGCCAGGCGGAGGTCGGATGGGGAGGTCATGTCCTGACTTGGACGGCGCAAGGGGGAGAGTGGTTGCTAGTGGAGACCCGATTAGTCGGCAGTCGGCAGTCGGGAGTCGACAGTCGCAGTCGACAGTAGCAGTCGACAGTCGGCAGTCGCAGTCGGCAGTCGACGGTCGGGAGTCGACAGTCGACAGTCGACAGTCGCTAGAGCGCACCGCTCTTAGGTGTTGTCCGTCCTCGCGGAGGCCGCAGGTTCAAGCCGCGGCCGCGTCGGTTGCTTCGGAGAAGGTACTTGATTAGGCCGGTCGCTAACCGCGCGACTTCCTCCGCGAGGGCGTATGGGCGTTTGAATTCTTCTTCGCTGAGGTAGTGCCGTTCGAGCGAAAGCTTCAGTCGCGCTCTGATCTCGCCGGTGGATGATTTGGAGGTGTACAGGTAATTGGCAAACGCACGATCCGTCGGCTGCGGAAACCCCTCTGCGATGTTACTCACTACGGAGTCCGCCGCGTCCAACAGATGTTCGCGCATGCGACGGTCGGCTAGAAAACCCGGCCGATCGATGATTGCTGTAATTGCACGCGATAGCTCAATCGCACGTTGCCAAACTTGCAGATCTTCGACGCGTTCTACAGTGTTTCCCACGAGGCACGCTCCTGAGGATGCATCAGGGATGCCAGGCTACAGACTCCCGACTGTGATTCCCGACTGTCGACTGTGACTGTCGACTGTGGACTGTCGACTGTGACTGTCGACTGTGACTGTCGACTGTCGACTGTCGACTGTGACTGTCGACCGTCGACTGTGACTGCCGACTGTGACTGCCGACTGCCGACTCCCGACTGTCGACTATCTGCGAAGAATGAAATAATTCTCCCAATGCTGCGCGTCACCACCCAAGCCGACCGGACGTTCTTCGTGTTCAACGCGATCGTGTCCACCGCGGCGATCGCGTTCATCGCGTTCATCCTGTTTCGCGACGCCGGACCGTCGAGCGGAACGGACCTCTCGTTCATGCCGGCCGTCAACGCCGCGTGCAACGCGCTCTCGGCGTTGTGCCTCGTGACGGGGTATGTGGCGATCCGGCGCCGCGCCATCCACGTGCACCGGATCTTGATGGTCACGGCGTTCGCGCTGTCGGCGATCTTTCTCGTGGGCTACCTCACGTATCATTTCGTGCACGGCGACACGCGCTACACCGGCGTCGGCGCGATCCGCATCGTCTACTTCGCGATTCTGATCACGCACATCGTGTTGTCGATCACCGTCGTCCCGCTGGCGCTGACGTCGTTCTACTTCGCGTTCAGGCACGCGTGGGATCGGCATCGGCGGCTCAATCGGGTCTTCCTTCCAATCTGGCTCTACGTCTCCGTCACCGGCGTGATCATCTTTTTCATGCTGCGCACCTGAGGCGCAGCGCCTCGCGCCGGAGGACCGTGGCGGTTGATTTGCAGGCGTGACGCCGGAGGTGTGCCCATGGCGGAGAAGTGTGCGCATCCGGCCTGCGCGTGCAAAGTGCGAAAGAACGGCGAGTACGGCAAGTACTGTAGTGCTGTCTGCCAGATGAAGGGCACCTCCGCGACGCCCGCCTGCGAATGCGGCCATTCCGATTGCCGCTGACGCGGCTCCCGCGCACACGCCGGATCCGTTTGCGAGAGTACACTTCCCGTAAATGTCGGGATCGCTCGCGGATCCGCGTCCTTTTCGGCGTCGTGTTGGACTCGGCTGCATGCGGCTCTCGACCGGGCAGGATCGTGACGAGGCGCGCGGCATCGCGGTCCTGCATGCGGCCCTCGATTCCGGAATCGATTTCCTCGACACCGCCGACGCATACTGCTGGGATCAGGGCGAGATTGGCCACAACGAACGGCTGATCGCCGCTGCGCTCGACGAATGGCGCGGCGATCGATCGCGAATTGTCGTCGCGACGAAAGGCGGATTGACGCGTCCGCAAGGCGCGTGGGTCCCCGACGGCCGGGCCCGGCATCTGATCGCGGCATGTGTGGCGAGCCGCCGCGCGCTTCGCGTCGATCGTCTTTCGCTCTATCAGCTCCACGCGATCGATCCACGAACGGCGCTGGTGACCAGCGTGCGCGCGCTCGATCAACTCCAGCGTGACGGAGCCATCGAGGCTATCGGTCTCTGCAACGTCACTGTCGGTCAGATCGAGGAGGCCCGAGGAATCACCTCGATTGCCTCGGTGCAAGTCGAGCTGAGCCTCTGGCGGCGCGAGAACATCCTGAACGGCGTCGTCGCGCTCTGCCTCGCGAACGGCATCCAGCTTCTGGCGCATCGGCCGCTCGGCGGGCGTCAAGGCGTGCGGCGCACCGCGGCGGATCCGCTCCTTCGGGAGCTGGCCGCGCGCCACGACGCCACACCGCACGAGATCGCCCTCGCATGGCTCATGCAGTTATCGCCGCTCGTCGTCCCGCTGCCAGGCGCGACGCGGATCGAGAGCGTGCGATCGATCGCGCGATCGCGGAGCATCGCGCTCTCCGAGGACGATCGCGCGCGGCTCGAGGAGCGATTTCCGTCGAACGCGGGCGTTCGTCCCGGATCGCAGGTCAGCGTTCCGGCGGAACCGATCGACGGCGAGGTCGTGCTCGTCATGGGTCTGCCGGGCGCGGGGAAGAGCACGTACGCGGCCGCGCTCGTCGCGCGCGGCTACGAACGCTTGAACCGCGATGAAACGGGCGGCACCCTCCGGGATCTGCTGCCCGCGCTCGATCGCATGCTCGCGGCGGGCTCCACGCGTCTCGTGCTCGACAACACCTACGCTTCGCGCGCCGTGCGTGCGGCGGTCGTCGGCGTCGCCCACGCGCGCGGGCTGCCCGTGCGATGCGTGTGGATCGCGTCGAGCCTCGAGGACTGCCAGGTCAACGCAGTGTCGCGAATCGTGTCGAAGCACGGTCGATTGCTGACGCCGGAGGAGCTGAAGCGCGAACGGAAGCGCGACATCGCGGCGTTCGGTCCCACCGTGCTCTTTCGCTATCAGCGCGAGCTGGAGCCTCCCGTTGCCGACGAGGGCTTCGCGTGGATCGACATCGTTCCGTTCGAGCGGCAGCGCGATACGGCGTTCGACCAGCGCGCGGTGATCGTGTGGATCGATGGCGTGCTCGCGCGGAGCCGCGGCGGACAACGAGCGCCGGCGTCGCCGGACGACCTGGAGGTCTCTCTCGAACGCGCGGAGATCCTGCGCCGGTACGAGCGCGACGGCTGGCGCATTCTCGGACTCTCCTGGCAGCCCGAGATCGCCGCGAACACGATCCGCGTGGAGGACGTCGAGACCACGTTCGCGCGGATGCGGACGCTCGTCGGCGTAAACATCGAGATCGAGTACTGTCCGCACGGCGCCGGTCCTCCGACGTGCTGGTGCCGCAAACCGCTGCCCGGCCTCGGCGTCGTCTTCATCCACCGGCATCGGCTCGATCCAGCGCGATGCATCTACGTCGGCGTCGGTCCGCAGGATCCCGGCTTCGCACGGCGTCTCGGCTTCCAGTACCGCGACGCGGAGAGCTTCTTCGCCGATCGGTGACGAACCCGCGGTGTATAGTGAGCAGCCATGCGAATCTTCCTGACGATCCTTGCGGTCGCCGCCATCGTGCAGCCGCAGCGCTACTCGGTCATCCAGGATGGCGAGGCGCACGGCGATCCGCCGTACATGCTCGAAGACGGTTGGGAGCCGCTGCTCAACGGCAAGGATTTGTCAGGCTGGAGGGCGTGCGACGCCGGCGCGAAGAGCGAGTGGTACACGACGCGATTCGTCCGCTACGAGCGCCTGCTCGGACCCACGCAGCTGAACGGACGCGCGGCGCCGAGCGGCGTCATGTTGAACGGACCAACCGGCCGCACCGCCAATTTCTGCACGGAGCGGACGTTCGGCGACGTCGAGCTCTATCTCGAGTTCATGCTCGCGAAAGGATCGAACTCCGGCGTGTATCTGCAGGGGCTCTACGAGATCCAGATCTTCGACAGCTGGGGATCCATCGAGGGCGTGAAAACGTCGGACGCCGGCGCGATCTATCACCAATGGATCGACGAGCGCGGCGTCGGCGGCTCACCGCCGCTCGTGAACGCCGCACGGCGTCCCGGCGAATGGCAGTCGTACCAAGCATGGTTCCGCGCGCCGCGATTCGACGCCGCCGGTAAGAAGATCGAGCCGGCACGCTTCCAGCGCGTGCTCTTCAACGGCGTGCTCGTGCAGAAGGACTTCGCCGTGGACGGCCCCACGCGCGCGCATCTCGCGATCCCCGAATCGGCGCAGAATCCGCTGATGCTGCAAGGCGATCACGGTCCCGTGGCGTTTCGCAACATCTACGTCCGTCCGCTGCGACCGCTGATCTCACGATAGGCTGACGGGGCGTTCAAACCATCACCGTAGCTGGAATCTCGTCAATCTGCCGAATGCGGATGTTGCGATAGAAGATTTCCGCCGCTTCTGACTGGAACTGAACCCGGCCGCGCGTGAGCGGTGCCTCGCGGCCGTCGACGCGATGGCGATGGCCGGTCAAGACCATGACCGTCCGGCCGTTCACGACGTGAACGCTCGTCTGTCCAACCGCGTAGAGCTCCAGCACGTTCCACGCGCCTCTCGGCTTCTCGTGATCGCCCGCCTTGATGATTCGCCTGGTCGTTCCGATCGCGCGCGGCGCGCCTCTCGTGTAGAACAACTCGCTCTTCGGATCGCCGGGATTCTTCGCGACGGCGTCGACGTCGACGATCACTCCCGCGAGACTGTAGAAATCACCGCAATCGCCTTCCTGAATCTGGAACTCGAACGACTTCATCCAGAACCCGTAGCTCGCGTCGTGCGGACCGATCGAGTGATAGCAGCAGCCCGAGTCGCGCACCGCCGTCTCGCGCGGCGGCCATCGCTTCTCTCCCCACTTGAATTCGAATGAGAGATGGTAATTCCCGTACTCCGCGCGCGTGATGAGGCCGCCGTAGATCTCTCCCGAGATTCGAATCGCCGGCGCGCCATCCACGCGCGCGACCGAGAACACGCCGGCGGGATCGAGGTCGAGACCCACCGGCGCCGCGCTCTGCGGCTGCGGCTTGCCAAGCCACGTCTGCCAGCCTGAGAGATCCCGGCCGTTGAAGAGATCCGTCCAGCGTTCCTGCGACTCCACCGCACGGCGAACGGTCCCCAAGCCAAACAGCACCGGCCAGGTCAGGATCGAGCGGCGACTGCACGTGTGCACGAATGCACTTTACCGTGCAGCCCGCACCCTTGCACCCTGCACCCTTGCACCCTTGCACCCTGCACCCTTGCACCCTGCACCCTGGCACCCCTGCACCCTGGCACCTTGGCACCCTGGACGGTTACACTCCCCCATGCCTCGCCCAGTCACGCTCGCCGCGTATTTCGTCATCCTCCTCCTGCTTGCCGGCACACGCGGCGACGTGGCCGGACGTCCCGAGGCGCAGACGACCGCGACGCCGGACCGCCAGTACGCGCTCGAAGCGTCGATGCTCGGCTATCGCGGCATCGGCGGCGACATCGACGGCGTCCGCAATCCCACGCTCTGGGCCCGCACGAACGAAACCGTGCGCATCACGATCGTCAACGCCGAGGTGATGGTGCACGACGTCGTGTTGGAGAAGGCGGACATCAAGAGCCAGCAGATCTTCGAAAAGGGCGCGTCGACGGGCATCACGTTTCGCGCGACGCAGAACGACACGTACTTCTGCTCGCTGCCGGGCCATCGCCTGGCGGGCATGGAAGGGCGCATCGAGGTGTCCGACGAGCCGCGCGTGCGATCGGAAGGCGTGCCGGTTTTGGTCGACGGACGCAGGCTGAATCTCGATTTCGAGGCCGGCACGCTGGATGACTGGACGGCCGGCGGCGACGCGTTCGCGATCGCGAACGAGGATCCGCAGAAGCGCGTCAATGCCTCCGGCGGGTATTGGGTCTCGAGCGGCGGCAGCGGCAGCGCGCGCAAGGGCACGCTCACCTCGAAGACGTTCCGCGTCACGCATCCGTACGCCAGCTTCCTCGTGTCGGGCGGCGCGTTCGCGAGCACGCGCGTCGAGGTCGTTCTCGCGAGCGACAAGACGGTGATCTACAGCATCTCCGGCGCGGACGGGTGGCGGCTCCGTCCCGCGTCCGTCGATTTGCGCTCGCACGCCGACAAAGACATCTTCGTGCGGCTCGTCGACGAAGACACGGGCGCTCCCACCGCAACGTATCTGCGCGAGAGCCCGTGGGCGCACATCACGTTCGATCATTTCCGCTTCCACGACGCGAAGCCGTTCTTCCCCGACGAGATCACGCCGTCGGACGTCGTGACGCTTCCGCCGTTCGATCCGATTCCGCATGCGGGCTTGTCCGGAATCGAAGCCGCGAAAGCCATGACGCTGCCGAAAGGATTCTCGGTGACGCTCGCGGCGGCGGAGCCGGACGTCATCCGCCCGATCGCGTTCGCGCTCGACGATCGCGGCAGGCTGTGGGTCGCGGAAGCGCGGACGTATCCCGTGCGCGCTCCCGAAGGGCAAGGCAAGGATCGCATTCTCATCTTCGAGGACACGAACGGCGACGGCCGTCTCGACAGCCGGAAGATCTTCATCGAGAACTTGAATCTCGTCAGCGGAATCGAAGTCGGCTTCGGCGGCGTGTGGGTTGGCGCAGCGCCGAATCTCCTGTTCATCCCGATCAAGCAAGGCACCGATCTTCCCGCCGGTCCGCCGCAGGTGATGCTCGACGGGTGGGGCTATCAAGACACGCACGAGACGCTCAACACCTTCTCGTGGGGCCCTGACGGGTGGTTGTACGGAGCGCACGGCGTCTTCACGCACTCGAACATCGGCAAGCCCGGCGCGCCCGACAGCGAGCGCCAGCGGCTGAACGCCGGAATCTGGCGCTTCCATCCGAAGACCCGCGTCTTCGAGGTGTTCGCCGAAGGCACGAGCAACCCCTGGGGTCTCGACTTCAACGACTACGGCCACGCGTTCACGACTGTCTGCGTCATCGAGCACCTCTTCCACGTCGTCCAGGGTGCGCGCTACAAGCGGCAGGCGGGACGACATTTCAATCCAAACGTATACGACGACATCAAGACCGTCGCGGATCACGTGCACTGGGTCGGCAAGCGCGGACCGCACGCGGCGAACAGCCGCTCCGGTTCGGCGGGAGGCGGCCACGCGCACGCCGGCGCGATGATCTATCTCGGCGGCAACACGTGGCCGAAGGAATACCGCGACGCGATCTTCATGAACAACATTCACGGATTCCGCACGAACGTCGACATGCTGGAGCGCAAAGGATCCGGCTATACGGCGACCCACGGCGCGGACTTCCTGATGGCGAACGATTCGTGGAGCCAGATGATCAACTTCCGCTACGGGCCCGACGGCGCCGTGCACGTGATCGACTGGTACGACAAGAATCAGTGCCACGCCAGCAACCCGGACGTGCATCAGAAATCGCTCGGGCGCATCTTCAAGATCACGAACGAGCACGATCGCTTCGTCCGCGTCGACCTCGCGCGGATGCCGTCGGAGCGTCTCGTCGAGCTGCAGCTCAATCCGAACGATTGGTACGTCCGCCACGCGCGGCGGCTCTTGCAGGAACGCGGGCCGAATCCAGCGGTCCACGCGCAGCTCAAGAAGATCCTCCACGACGTCCCGGACGTGACGCGAAAGCTGCGCGCGATGTGGGCGCTCCACGTCACGGAAGGGTTGACGGAGCAGGATCTCGTCGGCCTCCTGACGCACGAGAGCGAATACGTCCGCAGTTGGGCGGTCTACTTCCTCGCGCAGAACAAGCAGACCAACGCTCGCGCGCTCGGGCAGCTCGCCCGCCTGGCGCGTGAAGACTCGTCAGCGTTGGTGCGTTTGTACGTCGCGAGCGCGCTGCAGCGGATCCCGGTGACCGATGACGCCGTGCGCTCGCGCCGTTGGGAAGTGCTCGCCGGCTTGATGTCGAGGAGCGAAGACGCCGACGATCACAACATGCCGCTCATGGTGTGGTACGCGGCGGAACCGGCCGTGCCGTTCGACATGCCGCGCGCGCTCGACCTTGCGATCTCGGCGAAACTGCCGCGCCTGCTCCAGTTCACGGTGCAGCGAATCGCGGCCGTGAAAACGCAGGACGCCCTGCGCGTGTTGACCGATCGGCTCGGGCGGACCGACGACGCGGCGCAGCAGCGCGAGCTGGCGAACGGGATCAATCTGATCGTCGGAAAGCAATGAACGTTCCCCGCTCATCGCATCAGCGCTATCGCACTTTCGTCCAGGATTACAAGCACAAGCGGCTCGACGACGGCGAGGAGAAGGCGAAGAAGCCGCCAGAGGACGAAGCGTCCAAGAAGACGGGCGTCGCGGCGCTCTTCCGCGGCAAGCGGCGCGAATACCTCCGCGACTATCTGCAATGGCTCTGGCCCCATCGCTACGCCGTCGCCGGCGTGTTCCTCCTGGCGATGACCACTGCCGCGCTCGAGATGATCGAGCCGCTCTTCATGCGGTTCATCATCGACCGAGTGCTGCTGAACGACGCGCTCGATCGCGCCTCCCGCCTGACCCGGCTCCATCTCACGGGCTCGCTCTTCGTCGGCATCATCGTCCTGTCGAACGGCATCCGCGTGATCAAGGACTACCGGCAGCGGCTGCTGAACGTGCAGGTGATGCTCTCGCTCCGTCGATCGCTCTTCGATCGCTTGCTGCACCTGCCGCTGCCGAAGCTGTGGGACATGAAGACCGGCGGCATCCTGTCGCGGCTCACCGGAGACGTGGAGACGACGACCGGGCTGCTGCAGATGGCGGTCATGTCGCCGACGCTGTCGCTCGTGCGGCTGATCATCGCGGTGACGGTGCTGATGCTCCTGAATTGGCGGCTCGCGCTGACGGCGCTCGCGATCATTCCCGGCGTCATGGTGCTGAGCTTCTCGTTCACGCGGCGCATCCGGCCGATCTACCGGGCTGTGCGGAAGGACGCCGAGGTCATCGACGGCCGCGTCGGCGAGACGTTCTCCGGCATCCGCGTCGTCCGCGCGTTCGGACGCGAGATGCGCGAGCTGTTCGACTACATGCTCGGGCGCCACACGGTGCTGCGCAAGGAGCTCTTCGCGCACCGGCGCGAGCTGCTGGTGTGGAGCTCGTGGGGCCTGCTCTCGGCGGCCGTCAACGTCGTGATCGTGTGGTACGGCGGGTATCTCAACGTCCTCGATCGCGCGTCGGTCGGCGACATCATGGCGTTCCAGTGGTACACGTTCCTCCTGATGAACCCGGTCTGGAACATCGTCAACTCGTTCTCGGAGCTGCAGCGATCGCTCGCGGCGATGGAGCGCGTGTTCGAAGTGCTCGGGATGGAGGACGACAAGCCCGATCGGCCGGACGCGCGCGACGCGCCGCGAATCGTCGACGAGATTCGCTTCGACGAAGTCGAGTTCGAGTATCGAGAGGGAACGCCGGTCGTGCGCGAGTTCAACGTCACGGTTCCTGGCGGAGCCGTCATCGCGCTCGTCGGCAGGAGCGGCGCCGGCAAGACGACCGTCACGGATCTCGTCGCGCGCTTTCACGATCCGACGCGCGGACGGATCCTCCTGAATGGATCGGACATTCGCGAGTTCCGCCTCGGCTCGTATCGCAGCCTGCTCGCGATCGTGCAGCAGGACGTGTTCCTGTTCGACGGATCGGTCCGCGACAACATCGCGTACGGCCGGCGCGACGCGACGTTCGCGGAGGTCGAGGATGCGGCGAGGCGCGCGAACGCGCACGAGTTCATCGATCGTCTGCCGGAGAAGTACGAGACGTTCATCGGCGAGCGGGGGGTGAAGCTATCGGGCGGTCAATGCCAGCGGCTCGCGATCGCGCGAGCGCTGCTCGCGTCGCCGCAGATCCTGATCCTCGACGAAGCGACCAGCAATCTCGACACGGAGAGCGAGCAGCTCATCCAAGCGTCGATGGCGACGCTCCTCGCCGGCCGCACGACGTTCGTCATCGCGCACCGTCTGTCGACGATCCGGCGCGCGGATCTCATTCTGTTGATGGAGGACGGACGCGTCGTCGAGCGCGGCACGCACGAAGCGCTGATGGCGATGCAGGGCGTGTACTTCAGCATGGTCGTCCGCCAGATGCAGGCGGCGGTCGATGAGGGGGAGGAGATACTTAAGTAAAGGGTGCCAGGGTGCCTCACCTTTGCACCCTCACCTTTGCACCCTGCACCCTGGCACCCTTGCACCTTGGCACCCTTGCACCCTGCCACTCTGATCTACCATGTGGCAATGCCACACGAGAAAGACAAGCTCGATCTGCTCCAGGGAACGCTCGACCTCATGGTGCTGCAGACGCTCCGCAGCATGGGCGCGCAGCATGGTTACGGCATCGCGCGCCGTATCGAGCAGATCAGCGGCAACGCGATTCTCCTCAATCAAGGCACGATTTACGCGTCGCTCGTGCGGCTGCAGCAGCGCGGATGGATCACGTCCGAGTGGGGCACGTCGGAGAACAATCGACGCGCGAAATACTACGAGTTGACGCGCGCGGGCCGCCGGCAGCTGGAGGAGGAGGCCGACTACTGGCGCAGGCTCGCGGACGTCATGACGCGTGTGCTGGCATCGAACGAAGGCCAGCGTTCGTAGGTCATTTCGACACCCACACCTTGCCGTCCTGACGAATGCGCACGGTCGCGCCGTCGAAGCCAGGCGCGCTGATCTCGTACAACGTATCGGTCGCCTGCATCGACGGACGAAAGTCGAGACCCTCGACGGCAATCTCGCTCGCGTCGAGCGCGCTGAGATTCGACGCGTATCGTCCCGCCGTTGTGAGCTGGCGCCGCTGACGATAGTACAAGCGCCGCAGCGCCCACTTCACGCGCTCGTTGGGATCCTCCTCGAACGCGACAGTTCGCGCGCCCGCGGCGGCGTCGGAGAATTGCACGATGCCCCAACGCTCGGGCATGTGCATGTTCACCGCGCCTTGCGGACTCCAGACCCAGTTGTCTTCGGGAAACGGCTTGCCCGTCTTGGCGTCGATCCGCTTCGTGTAGCGGCCGTCGGCCGCGTCGAGCTGCCACTGGACGCGCGAGAAGTTGACGCGCCAGCGATCGCCGTTGCGCGGCACGCGGCGGCCCGGCGACGCCTCTCTCAGAATCGCCCATGGCATCGCGATCTCGACGGACCATCCCTCGTCTTTGTCGACAGGACGATTGAGCGTGCCGCGCACGCTCACGGCCGACTTCAAACCCGCGATGTCCCACGCATGGATTGCGGGACCGCCGTCGCGATACGGCTGGACGAGCAGGAGATCCCAGACCGTTCCGAGCGCGTTGATCTCGAGCTCGAAGTACGCGTGCGTGTCGCCATCCGGGTCGATGAAGACCTCGAAGTCGTTGTCTTGGAAGATGACCGAGTCGCGCGCGGTCAACGTCCCCCAGAGATCCGGCTCCAGAAGGTCCGCCGCGATGTAGAAGTAGTCGTCGTCCCAGAGCATCTTCGCCCGTGTGGCGTAGCGAGGCCGCCGCGCGTCGTCGCCTTCGATGTCGACGAACGGTTCGGTCCACGGCGCGGCGTTCCATGACGGCTCGTCCAGTTTGCCGTCGATCGTGAGCGGCGGTGAAAACGAGGCGCGATAACAGACGAAGCGCCTCGGAGCGAACGGAAGCTTCTCGAAGTCCGGCTCGGGCTTTCGCTGCGCGCGAGTGCCGCCCGCTTCCAGCGCAACGATCGCGACAATCGCGGCGGTGAGGACCAGGAGCCGGGGGAGGGCGGCGATCATGGCTGTCTCCAAATTGGCGCCTACTCTACTACGTCGATCGGCCTATGATCGCGGGATGACCGTGAACATCTGGTCGTTGACGGACCTGGCCACGCCGTGGAGCATTCACGTCGCCGCCACACTTCGGATTGCCGACCACATCGCGGCCGGCAGAACGCGAATCGACGATCTCGCGTCAGCATCCCAATCGAACGCCGAGTATTTGCTGCGCGTGCTCAGACATCTCGTGATGCACGGCGTGTTCGACGAGCCGTCGCCGGGCGAGTTCGCGCTGAACGAGCCCGCGCGCCAACTGCTCGACTCCGCCGCGCGTCGAGGCCTCGACCTCGACGGCATCGGCGGGCGCATGGCGCGCGCGTGGGGCAGCCTTCTCACGGCCGTGCGCACGGGGAAGCCGGCATACCACGAGATTTTCGGACGGCCGTTCTGGGAGGACTTGCAGGCGCATCCCGAGGTCCAGGCCAGCTTCGACGAGTTGATGGGACCGGGACACGGAACGCCCGACCACGACATTCTCGCGTCCGGCGAGTGGGAGTCCGTCCGCACGATCGTCGACGTTGGCGGCGGCACGGGATCGCTCCTCGCGGAAGTGCTGAAGGCGCACCCGTCCGCGCGCGGGATCCTCGTCGATCTTCCGTCCGCCGTCGCGCGTTCGTCCGAGGTGTTCGAGCGAGCGGGCGTTGCGGATCGCGTGACGACGAGCGGCCAGAGCTTCTTCGACGCGCTGCCGCCGGGAGGCGATCTCTATCTCCTCAAGAGCGTGCTCAGCGATTGGCCCGATGCCGAGGCGCGCACGCTGCTTCAGCGCTGCGCGGAAGCGGCGCGCCCCAACGGACGCGTCGTCGCGGTCAGCGGCGTCTCGCCGGACGAGGATGGCCCGGCGTCTCCGGAGCTGCTGATGCTCGTGCTGGTCGGGGGCAAGAGCCGCACGTTGAGCGAGTTTCGCGCGCTCGCGCGATCCGCCGGTCTCGACGTCCACGCGGCCGGCCGCCGGCCATCCGGCCGATTCATCGTCGAATGCCGTCCACGGTGAACGCCATGTTGCGTGTGACTCGGCGTCTCTTCTTCACCGCTGTTCTGCTCGCGTCGCTTGGAATCGCGGCGTGCTCGCGCGGCGCGAACGACACGACACGTTCCGCGCCGGCCGAATCGCCGGCTGAAGCCGCCGCGAAGTGGCGCGCGAAGCACGAGACCGACTATCGGCGCGATTGGGTGAGCATCGCCGGGCTCCACTCGCTGAAGCCGGGAGCGAACACCGCCGGCAGCGCGAAGACGAACGACATCGTCCTGCCGGATTCCGTGCCGGCCGCGTTGGGAACGTTCGTCCTGAATGGCCAGCAGGTGAGGTTCGAGCCTGCGCCGGGCGCGCGGGTGAAGCTGAAGGATCGTCACGTCGCGGAGCCGATCGATCTGCGCGACGACAGAGGACCGAATGCCGACGAGCTCTTGATCGGCGACGTGCGGCTCGTCGTGCACGTCAGCGGCGAGCGCCGATCGATTCGCGTTCGCGATCCGAACGGTCCGCTGGCGAAAACATTCCTCGGCTTCACGTGGTTCCCCATCGAGCCGCAATGGCGCGTGACGGGGCGCTTCATCAGGGATGCGCAGCCTCGACGCATCAAGGTGCTCAACACGTTCGGCGACGTCGACGAGTACAACTCGGAGGGAGTCGTCGAGTTTTCTCTGTTGGGACAGACGCTCCGTCTACGCCCGTTCACGACGCGCCCGAAGCGCTTCTACTTCGTCTTCCGGGATGCCTCGAGCGGGCAGGAAACGTACGAGGCCGCGCGGTTCCTCTACTCCGATCTCCTGGACGATGGAACGACCGTGCTCGACTTCAACATGGCGTACAACCCGCCGTGCGCGTTCAA